>JANNVK010000120.1:0-48585 GCA_031414415.1 Acidobacteriota bacterium | reverse complement strand
GTGTTTTGTCCAAAAATACTTTGGTGAAACAAAAGGAATTTTCTGCTCTGCGGCAAATTTTTCGGCTCCATCGCCCACCATCATTACGTGTGGCGAATTTTCCATTACCTTTCTCGCAAGTGAAATTGGATTCTGTATTCGATGCAAACCTGCAACTGCTCCGGCTTTTAAAGTTTTGCCGTCCATAATCGAAGCATCGAGTTCGTTAATCCCATCAGCTGTAAAAACCGCACCTTTTCCGGCATTAAAAAGTGGCGAATCTTCTAAAATTCTAATCGCCATTTCGACCGCATCAAGCGAAGTTTTTCCGTCTTGCAAGGCTTTATACCCAATATTCAATGCTTCTTCGAGTTTTTTTCGAAATTCTGCTTCTTTTGCAGGTGTCAGAGTTGCACGTGAAATAACGCCGGCACCGCCGTGAATCATAAAAGCAAGTCGCGGATTTTGAGGCGATTGTAATTGTTTAATTTCGGTGAATCCGCCTTTTTGGGCAAATATTAAAACAGAAATTAGTGATAAAATTATCAACAATGAAGTAAATTTTTTCATATTATTTTTCGACTTTAAACTTTCTCGATTCCAGCCAAATCTTCGGAATCAAAGCAATTTTTTGTAATTTAGTTGTGTGTGCACGAGCTTTGAAAACATTGTATTCCTGTTTTTCAATTTCGTCTAAAATGCGACCATAAATTCTCGCCGCGAGCAAAACGCAAAACCTCGTTTCTTTCTCAAGAAGTGGAATTCCCTGCTCGCATTTTTGATAATATTCTCTCGCCCGCGAGATTTGAAACTTCATTAAATTTACAAAATTTTTATCAAATTTATTATCAAAAATCTGTTGCTCAGAAACATTAAAATTCCGTAAGTCTTCTTGCGGCAAATAGATACGATTCATAGTGGCATCTTCTTTGATGTCTCGCAAAATATTTGTGAGCTGCATCGCAATTCCCAATGCTTCGGCATAATCGAGTGTTTCCGGCTTTTCGTAGCCAAAAATTTCAGACGACATTAACCCAACTGTTGACGCAACGCGATAGCAATAAACGTAAAGTTCATCAAAAGTTTCGTAGCGATTTGTGTGTGTGTCCATCAAAACGCCTTGCATTAATTCAAGCGGCAATTTTTGCGGAATTTTATAAGTTTTGAGCAAATCTTCCCACGCAAACAAAACCAAATTCTGCTCTTCACTATTGCCTTTTGCTTTTTTACTTTTGCCTTCGTAAACAAAGTTTAACTTATCTTTCCAACGCTCAACCGCAGCAATTGCCTCAGCTTCACTCGAAACTTCGGCTTCGTCAACTTCATCATCGACGTGTCTGCACAATGCGTAAAGTGCGTAAATTGGTCGCTGTTTGTGTTTAGGAAGAAATTTCGCTGAAAAATAGAAACTTTTCGCGTGATGTTTGGTGACGCTTTCGCAGTATTTGTAGGCTGATTGTATTTCGGAAGTTGTTGACATCACAATACTTAACTTTTTCTCTCAGCAATATAATCAGCTAATGCACAAAGTAAATTACATGGCGAATTGTTGCCAAATTCGCCACGCAAAACTTCTTTCGCTTCTTCTATTAAAGATTTTACACGAAACTGAGCTTCGGAAATTCCTTGTTTTAGTGCAAAAGTGTCTTGCTGTTGCTCTAAATCTTCGTTTAAATCAATCAAATCATCGCTCATCTGATAAGCATCGCCGAGCAACTCTGCAAATCGAGAAAGTGCATTCAATTGGAGATAATCAGCACCTGAAAGAATTGCTCCAACACGCAACGCCAGCCGCATCAGCGATGACGTTTTCAAATTTCTAATCGACTCAAAATCTGCATCTGAAAGTGAGTTTTTGTCTAATTTTGCAACCGCTAAATCGACTGATTGTCCGCCAACTAACCCGCTCGCACCGATACAATCAATCAATTCTTTGTGTGCCGCAATCTGTCTTTCGGCTGTAATGTTTGTTGATTCAAAAACCAATCCGTAAGACGCGTTGAGTAAAGCAATTCCGACCAAAACCGCTAAACCTTCGCCATATTTTTCGTGCAACGATTCTTTGCCGCGACGCTCATTCGCGTTGTCCATACAAGGCAAAT
The DNA here is from genome assembly GCA_031414415.1 of Acidobacteriota bacterium. GTDB lineage: Bacteria > Acidobacteriota > Blastocatellia > Pyrinomonadales > Pyrinomonadaceae > JANNVK01. The sequence continues at coordinate 46,504 of JANNVK010000120.1, read as the reverse complement.
CATCGAAGATTAATGAACTTGTGTGAACGAATTCGACAGCCGCCGAAGAACTGACAATATTTTCAATTTTACCGCCGACAATTTCGGCTCCAAGCAACGTTAAAACCGGACGCAAAAGTTTGCCGCCAGGGAAAATTGCATATTCAATAGCTTCATTAAATTGAGTTTCAATATGCGAAGGAGCAAGCGGCAAATTTTCCCGCAAAGCCTTTTCAATCAAGGGTTTAACACCTTCGATATATTCCCACAAATTGTCGGATTCAGTAATTATTTCGTATTCTTCAGTCATTTAATAATATCGAATTATAAATTTCTTGTGCGTTTGTCGCAACCTCTTTAGAAACGGTAATCCGAAATGGATGTTTCGCGACAAACGTTGGAAGTTTGGTAATTTTTACATTTAATTTAGCGAGATTTTCGGCAAGTGCTTCATCTGAAAATTCCGCAATTTGAAATTTATCACAAGCACGCTTGAAAGCTCCGCGAAGTCGGTCGAGTGCCAGTTCGCGATCTTCCAACAACTTTCCGCGAGACTGAAAATCACCGAGTGCGTAAAGCAAAACTCGTTCATTTTCAACAGTTTCCGTGTGTAAATCAAACAAATTCGGTTGGTTCATAAATTGTGAAATGCAGCAAAATTGCTACCAAAGATTCTAGCATAGATTTTTGCGAAATTTAGTGTCAGAATATCAACAATAATTTTAGTTAATTTTATGAAAAAATTTCGTGTTGGACTTGGAGTTTGCGGAGGAATTGCCGCGTATAAAGCAATCGAGGTTTTGCGTGGCTTGCAAAATGCTAATTGCGATGTTCGCGTGAGTATGACACGCCATGCGACCGAATTTATTCAGCCGCTAACATTTCGTGCTTTGACTGAAAAATATGTTTTAGTTGACGATTATGCACCTGATAATCCTGACGCGATTGCTCATATTAATTTCTCGCAAACAATTGATTTATTTATAGTTGTGCCAGCGACGGCAAACGTTATCGCAAAATTTGCACACGGAATAGCCGATGATTTTTTGACATCAACATATCTCGCTTCAACTGCTCCCATTTTGATTGCTCCCGCGATGAACACGACAATGTGGAATCAACCCGCAACGCAAAGAAACCTCGAAACTTTACGAAAAGATGGCGTAAATTTTGTTCAACCAACTTCCGGAAGATTGGCTTGCGAAACTGTCGGAATCGGTAAACTCGAGGATGTTGAAGTTATTGTTAAAACCGCTCTAAAACTTTTAACCACAGAGACACAGAGACACAGAGATTTAGAAAACGAAAAGATTTTAATTACAACAGGTGGAACTCGCGAAGCTATTGATCCTGTGAGGTTTATCTCAAATCATTCGTCTGGAAAAATGGGTTTTGCGGTTGCTGAAGCGGCGGCAAATCGCGGTGCGAAAGTTACGGTTGTTGCTGGTGCTGTAAGTGTTTTGCCGCCGGAAAATATTGATGTAATTAATGTTGTTTCTGCTGAGGAAATGCACAAAGCTGTGATGGCAAATCTCGCGAAATCGACGGTTTATGTTGGAGTTGCGGCGGTTGCAGATTATCGACCGAAAACTCCGGCAATTTCGAAAATCAAGAAATCTGATGCCGATTTAGAAATTATTCTCGAAAAAACAACTGATATTTTGGCTGAAGTTTCGAAACACCGACACGAGAAACTTTTAGTCGTTGGTTTTGCTGCTGAAACGAATAATGTTGAGTCTTACGCTCGCGAAAAAATGGAACGAAAAAAACTCGATATGATAGTTGCAAATGATGTCAGCAAACAAGATATTGGTTTTGGAACGGACGATAACAAAGCGTTTATTCTAAACAAAAACTCTAGCTCAGCGTTTTATTTACCGCGAATGTCGAAGCGAGATTTGGCTGAGAAAATTTTGGATCAGATAGTAAACTTAAGAAAAAATGAGTAGTAAGCTTTCACAAATAGTTTCAGATTTACACGAACAAGTTTTGTATTTGCAAGAACTTGGCGTTGAAACTTTAGAAGCAAAAATTCCTCAATTTGCTTATTCAGCCGCACCTGAAAAAAAAGTTGTTGCAAGCCCGACAATTGAGAAATATATTCCTAAAACTCCAATTATTGCTGCAATTAACCCAAAACCAATTGAAGTTTCTAAACCAAACATCACACGTCAAAGTTTGTTAGAAAATTCGCGTTTATCGCATTTACCAACTTTGGGAAATCGCCCAAAACAAATTCCAAATTTAGAAAAAAACGAGTCGTCAACAGAAATAAGAGAAATGCCAAAAGTCAAAACTGAACCTATTTTAAAAGCCGAAACATTGATAGAAATGCCCACAATTTTGGCAATTTTGCCGGAATCAAACGAAACATTAGCAGATATTCAAGCCGATATTGGCGATTGCAAACGTTGTAGTCTGTACGAAGATCGTAAAAATATTGCCCACAGCAAAGGAAGTTTAACCGCAAAACTGATGTTCATCGGCGAAGCTCCAGGAGCTGATGAAGACGAACAAGGCGAACCGTTCGTCGGTCGTGCCGGACAGTTGTTGACGAAAATAATTGAAGGAATGGGCTATGACCGCAAAGACGTTTTTATTGGAAATATCAACCGTTGCCGTCCACCCGGAAATCGACAACCGTTGCCTGCTGAAGTTGTGCAATGCAAGCCTTTTTTGCTTCGCGAAATTTCGGTTGTGCGTCCGCAAGTTGTTGTCGTAATGGGAAATACAGCTTGTCAAAACTTACTTGGAACGAAGATTGGAATTTCAAAAATTCGCGGAGAATTTCAGGATTATTACGGCGTAAAAGTGATGCCAACATTTCATCCGGCTTATCTTTTACGTGATCCGCACAAGAAACGCGAAGTTTGGGAAGATATGAAAAAAGTGCGAGATTATTTAGCAAAAACCAATTAATTTCAAATTGACCGTGCAAAATACAATAATTAAAAATAATTCCGCGTTTGGCTACGCAGAAATCGTTTTACCGCTTCCATTGCGTCAAACTTTTACATATTCAATGCCCTCGAATATCGCGGAAAACGCCAAGTTAGGAGCAAGATTGCTCGTGCCATTTGGTAAGCGACAACTGACAGGTTATGTTGTCGCGATTCACGAAGAACTACAAAAAGACCTCGAAATTGATGAATCAAAACTCAAAGAAGCAGTCGAATTACTTGATGAAGAACCACTAATTACTCCTGAAATTTTGCGTTTAACCCAATGGACAGCCGATTATTATTCGTGTTCTTGGGGCGAAGTTTTAAAGGCTTCGTTGCCAGCTGGAGTTAATGTCGATAGCGAAACCATTGTTCAGATTACAACTGATGGACGCGAAAAATTACTAAATTCAACAAATTCTAAATCTACTAAAGTTGAACTATTACAACACTTAGCAGTCGAAATTGAAGTTATAAAAGGCGATCTCGAAAAAAAGTTTAGTAAATCTATTGTTCAAAGAAATCTTCGCGAACTTGAAAATCTTGGATTTATTTCAACTTTTCAGCGAACGCTTTCAATTAGAGCTAAACCCAAACGCCGCAAAGCTGTCAGGCTAATTGATACTTCCAAAGCAATTAAATCTGAACCTAATTCATTGATTTTGAACGAAAAGCAAGAAATTATCATCAATGTTTTGATCGAAAATAACGGCGAAATCGGCTTCGTTGAATTGCTTGAACTTGCTGATTGTTCGGCTTCTACAATTCAAACTCTTGCAAAACGAAATATTGTTGAAATTTTTGTTCACGAAGTTTTTCGTGATCCTTTGAAAACCTCAAAAATACCTGAAATTCTCGATTTGACCTTAACTGATGAGCAAGCCAATGTTTTTTCGCAACTCGCAAACGCAATTAACGCAAACCTTTACGAAACTTTTGTACTTCACGGAGTAACCGGAAGCGGAAAAACTGAGATTTATATTCGGGCGATGAAAGTTGCCTTAGAAACAGGAAAAACGGCGTTGATGATGGTTCCGGAAATTGCTCTGACACCGATTTTTTCAAAACGTCTTCGCTCAGTTTTTGGAAATGAAGTCGCAATTTTGCATTCAAAACTTTCAACTGGCGAGCGTTTTGATGAATGGCGACGAATAAAAAGCGGCTTGGCGAGAGTTGTTATCGGAACTCGTTCCGCGATTTTTGCACCGCTCGAAAACCTTGGCGTAATTATTGTTGACGAAGAACACGATGGTTCATATCGCCAGCACGAAACGCCGTTTTATCACGCAAGAGACGTTGCGGTTGTTCGCGGAAATTTTGCAAAAGCGGTCGTAATTTTGGGTTCGGCAACGCCTTCGCTTGAAACATTTCGAAATGCAGAAATCGGAAAATATAAGCTCCTAAGTTTGCCAAATCGCATCGGAAATCGCCCGCTCGCGGCTGTTGAAATTGTCGATATGCGTGAGGTTTTTAAAGAAAAAGGAAAAGACCAAGTTCTTTCACCACAATTACTTACGGCAATTCGCGAGACATATTCGAAAGGCGAACAAACTATAATTTTACTTAATCGACGCGGTTTTTCTTCGTTTGTTTTATGTCGGAGTTGTGGCGATGCAATTCGTTGTAAAAATTGCGATATTACACTCACTTTTCACAAACGCGACAATACACTTGTCTGCCATTATTGCGGTTATCGCGAAAAAGTTCCGACAGTTTGTCCGGCTTGTGATTCGAAATTTATCAACTTTTTAGGCGAAGGAACAGAGCAGTTGGAAACAATTTTACGAGATAATTTTCCAGATTTGAAAATTGAACGCATCGATCGCGACACAATGAACAGGCGAAACGCACTTGAGAATATTTTGGATGATTTTAGCGAAAAGAAAATTGATATGTTATTAGGAACACAGATTTTAGCTAAAGGACACGATTTTCCAAATGTAACTTTAGTCGGCGTTTTAGCGATTGATGCAAGTCTTTCGTTGCCTGATTTTCACACCGCCGAACGCACTTTTCAATTGCTGACTCAAGTTTCTGGGCGTGCTGGACGCGGCGAATTGCCAGGGAAAGTTTTGATTCAAACTTATTGTCCGCAACACTATGTTTTGCAACACGCCGAAACTCAAGATTATTTGCATTTTTACGAAAAAGAGTCGAAGTTTCGCAAAAATCTCAATTATCCGCCATTTGTTGCCTTGGCGAGTTTACTTTTTCATCACGAAAACTTTGATTACGCATACGAACAATCGCAAATTTTGCGTGAATGTTTGCAGAATTCCAACGCCAAGCACGAATCGAGAATTTTAGGTCCAGCACCGGCTCCAATCTCGAGGCTCAAAGGCGAATATCGTTTACAAATAATTGTTAAATCTGCTAACCGTAAGAAACTACGCGAGTTATTAGATTTTTCGCTCCACGAAGCACAAGGAAAATCGTTTGATTTACGCTGTGTAAATATCGAAATTGACCCAATTAATCTTTCTTAAACTCCATAAAATAACTATTGTTTATTAAATTTATAAATGTTAAACTTTGTTTAGTTATTTTCTGGAGATAAATCATATGAAAGGTAAAATTTTTGTCGCAGTTGTAATTTTATTAAACATTTTCACTCAATTTGACATAAATATTTTCAAATAGAATAAAAAATTATCACTAACTTCAGATGGCAAAATTTGGAGTTTTATTTTTGTCGTGCTAGTATCATTTCTGAAACAAGATTTCATAAAAATATATTAGAGAGGTAAATTATGTATCGAAAAATAGAAGATTTTCAAGGTGTTTGGAGTTATGAAGCGAGCGAAACTTTGAGGCTTTTTAAAGATTTAACTGATGAATCATTAAATCAGAAAGTCATTGAAGACGGGCGTTCTCTTGGTTTTTTGGCTTGGCATATTGTGACGACTATTGAAGAGTTTTTTGGAAGTGCAGATGTTAAAATTGACTCTGTAAAACCAGATGCAGAAGTTCCGAAATCTGCTTCAGAAATCGTTACAGAGTTTGAAAAAGCAGTAAGTGCATTGAATGAAGAGCTTCCGAAAAATTGGAAAGATGAAGATTTAACCGATGAAATTCCGATGTATGGCGAAACTTGGACAAAAGGGTTTACTCTCACTTGTTTTCTGATGCACGCGGCTCATCATCGCGGGCAAATCACGGTTTTAATGCGTCAAGCAGGCTTAAAAGTTCACGGAGTTTACGGTCCAGGTAAGGAAGAATGGGCAGAAATGGGAATGCCAGCGTTACCTTAAATTTATCAACAACTAAATGTTTACAAAGAGTTTATCGGATTAGATTTGAAAAAATCTTTAAATCCGCATAGACTTTTTGTTTGTTTTTGCTTTATTTTTCCGACTGATAATTAAATGCCTATGTCTGCAATTACACCCGAAATAATCGCCCAACACGGATTTACTACCGAAGAATACGCCAAAGTTTTAGAAATAATGGAACGCGAACCGACGTTTACCGAACTCGGTGTTTTCAGCGTAATGTGGTCAGAACATTGCAGTTACAAGTCTTCAAAAATTCATTTGAAACGTCTGCCGACAACCGGAACGTGCGTCATTGTTCCGCCCGGAGAAAACGCCGGAGTCGTGGATATTGGCGATGATTGGTGCGTTGCTTTTAAGGTCGAATCGCATAATCACCCGTCGTTTATTGAACCGTTTCAAGGTGCGGCAACCGGCGTTGGCGGAATTTTACGAGACGTTTTCACGATGGGAGCAAGACCGATTGCGTTGATGAATTCGCTCAGATTCGGGCATTTGGACGACAAAAAACACGGCAATCGCAACAAATCTATTTTGAAAGGTTGTGTTGACGGCATTGCTCATTACGGAAATTGTTTTGGCACGGCGACAGTCGGTGGCGAAGTTGTTTTTGACGATGCTTACAGCTTAAATCCGCTCGTAAATGCCTTCGCACTCGGCATTGTTCGCAAAGATCAGATATTTTTCGGCAAGGCTTCGGGAATCGGAAATCCGATTTTATACGTTGGAGCAAAAACCGGACGCGACGGCATTCATGGAGCAACAATGGCTTCGGCAGAATTCGACGATGAAGCACTCGAAAAACGCCCGACAGTTCAAGTCGGCGATCCGTTTTTGGAAAAATTATTGCTCGAAGCGTGTTTGGAAGCGATGCGTTCCGGTGCAATCGAAGGCATTCAAGATATGGGAGCCGCAGGTTTAACTTCATCATCTGTGGAAATGGCTTCGCGTGCGGGAACAGGTTTGGAGATTGATTTAACGCTTGTTCCGCAACGTGAAACCAATATGACGGCATACGAAATGTTGTTGTCCGAATCGCAGGAACGAATGTTGATTGTCGCTAAAAAAGGTCGTGAAAAAGAACTTATCGAGATTTTTCACAAATGGGATTTGGATGCTGTGACAATTGGTCATGTCGTCGAAGGAAATCGTTTGAAAATTTATCATAACGGCGTTTTGGAAGCCGATTTGCCCGTTGATAAACTGACAGATTCGGCACCGCTTTATCGCAGACCGATGTCTGCTCCAATTAAAAATTCAAAATTAAAAATTAAAAATTCTTCTACTCAAAACTCAAAACTTCAAACTCAAAACTTGATTGCGATTTTGCAATCGCCTAATATTTGTTCAAAAAGTTGGGTTTATCGCCAATACGATACGATGGTTCGCACCAATACGGCGATATTGCCGGGAGCAGATGCGGCGGTTGTGCGGGTCAAAGAAACTCGGCGGGCGATTGCGATGTGTTTGGACGGAAACGGCAAATTTGCGGCGGTGAATCCGCGTGAAGGAGCAAAATTGATAGTCGCGGAATCGGCGAGAAATAATGTTTGCGTCGGGGCAAAACCGCTTGCCGTCACAAATTGTCTGAATTTTGCTTCGCCCGAACGTCCCGAAGTTATGTGGAGTTTTTCTGAAGTAATCGACGGAATTAAAGAGTCTTGCGAAAAATTTGGAACGCCAATAATTTCGGGAAACGTTTCTTTTTACAACGAAACCGACGGCAAGGGAATTCTGCCGACACCGACAATCGGAATGGTCGGATTGATTGAAGATGTGCATAAAATTATTACGCACGGCTTCAAAAACGACGGCGATTTAATCGCACTTTTGGGCGTTACAAACGACGATTTGGGTGCGTCGGAATATGAGCAAACAATTCTCGGCTACACGACTGATGAACTGATTGCATTCGGCGAAGTTCCGAAAATTGACCTAGATTTAGAAGTTCAAGTTCAACAAACTTGCCTGCAACTCGCTGATTTACAATTACTTAACTCGGCTCACGATTGCTCAGACGGTGGAATTGCGGTAACTATCGCGGAAAGCTGTTTTTCATCGCTCAACCGGAAAGCAGTTGGTGCGGAAATTGATTTGAACGATGAAACTTTGGACGCAACGACACAACTTTTCAGCGAATCGCCGTCGAGAATTGTGATAAGTTTCGCGGCGGAAAATCTTGAAAGTATCAAAGAAATCGTTGGAAATTGTCCTTTTAAAATTATTGGGAAAGTTTCGGGGGACAATTTGAACATCAACGTCAACGGCGAAGAAGTTATTTCGGCTAAGGTTGACGAATTGCAAAACGGCTGGAAAACTTCGCTTGAGAAACAACTTGGAGTAGAATGAAATAGAGGTAAATGTTATGGATGTTCGTGAAAAAGTAATATCTGAAATAAATGTTTTGAACGAAGTTGAAGTAAAACAAGTTTCGCAATTCCTTGAATTCATTAAGTTTCAGACAAAGAAACGAGGTAAAAAAATAGACGGAAAACAAAAAGATTCAATTTTTAACTTGGGGAAAAAACCTGTTGAAGTTGGTGTTTCTGATGCTTCTGAAAATCTTGATAAATACCTTTATTAATGATGGAAACTTTATTTTTAGACGCAGGTTTCATCATTGCTTTGGAAGCCGAAGACGACCAACATCACGAATCAGCCTCTAATCATTGGCAAAATCTTTCCAAAAATCTTCCCCTAATTGTTACTACAACATACATATTCGATGAGGTTTTAACATTTTTCAGTAGCCGCAAACGCCACGCAAAAGCTGTTGAAATTGGCAATAATTTATTGGAAAGTAATTTAATTGAACTGATTCAAGTTGACGAGGAACTGTTTCAAAACGGTTGGAAATTCTTTCAAAAGCATCAAGATAAAACTTTTTCGTTAACTGCTTGTATTTCATTCGTTGTGATGAACGAACGCAAAATCAAATCAGCTTTGAGTTTTGACAAACATTTCAGACAAGCTGGATTTGATAACATCCAAATTTAAAGTTAAATTATGGCAAAAGACAAACTCACGAAAATAACTCCAAACAAAGTAGTTACAGAACTTTTCTCCGAAGTTTCTGCAATTATCGCCGAGGCTCGAAAGAATGCGTATCGTGCAGTTAATGTCGCGATGGTGCAAGCGTATTGGCGAATCGGTGAAGTAATTGTCAAACACGAATTGCAAGGAAAAGAACGTGCGGATTACGGCGAAAAAACACTCGAAGTATTGTCAAAAAAACTAACAATTGATTTTGGCAAAGGCTTTGCGGTAACAAACTTGCGTTACATGAAGTTATTTTTTAGCCATTTCCCAATTCATCACGCACTGCGTGACGAATTGAGTTGGACTCATTACCGCCTTTTACTCAAAGTTAAAACTGAAGAATCGAGAAGTTTTTATGAGGCAGAAACCGTCAACAGTCGCTGGAGTTCGCGTGAGCTTGAAAGGCAGATTGACTCAATGTTATTTGAACGGTTAAAACTAAGCAAAAATAAAGACGAAATTTTGCAACTCTCGAGTAAAGGTCAAATTATTGAAGAAGCCAAAGACTTAATCAAAAATCCTTATATTTTCGAATTTTTGGACATTGCGGATAAAAATAGTTATCTCGAAAAAACATTAGAACAAAGCCTTACCGATAAACTACAAAACTTCTTGCTGGAACTCGGCAAAGGATTTGCTTTTGTCGCTCGCCAAAAACGTATTTCAATTGATGGAAATCATTATTATATTGACTTGGTTTTTTACAACTATATTCTTAAATGCTTTGTTTTAATAGACTTAAAGACAAAAAAACTTTCTCCTGAAATGATTGGGAAAATGGATTTTTATGTTAGATATTATGAAAATGAAGAACGCGGCTCAGACGATAAACCAACAATTGGCTTAGTTTTGAGTTCCGACAAAAATCAGTCAATTGCTCGTTACACACTTTTGGAAGATAGCAAGCAAATTTTCGCCGCCGAATATCAACTTTATTTCCCAAGCGAAGAAGATTTAACTCGCCAAATTTCGGGCGAACGCGAACGAATTGAAATCGAAAAAAGGTTGGCAGAGTGACAAACGCCGGACTTTACATTCACATTCCATTTTGCAAATCGCGTTGTTCTTATTGCGATTTCGCGACTGATGTTTATCGGAATAATGATGCAGTTGAGCGTTATGTGACATCGCTTTGCTCTGAAATTCAAAATTCAAAATTAAAAATTAAAAATTTGTTCGACACGATCTACTTTGGTGGTGGAACGCCTTCGCTTTTGACTGCAAAACAGCTTGAAAAAATCCTCGACACTATTCACACAAAATTTAAATTTGCCGATAAAACATCGTTTACGCTCGAAATGAATCCGGGAACTGTGACGCTCGAAAAACTCCTTGATTTTAGAAAATTAGGTGTCAATCGGGCGAGTTTTGGTGTGCAAACTTTTGATGACAAGGCTCTAAAACTTCTCGCACGCGGGCATGATTCAAATGATGTTCGTACGACTTTTGAACTTCTGAGAAAAGCGAAATTTGATAATATTTCGTTTGATTTAATTGGCGGTTTGCCGAATCAAGATATGGCGAACTGGGAAGATAACCTCAATCAAGCATTAGACTTAGAGCCGGAACATCTTTCGCTTTATTTGCTCGAACTCGAAGATTCGACATCGCTTGCCGAACAAATTCGGAGCAAACGCCAGCCGCAACCAGATGAAGAATTAGCCGCTGAAATGTATGAATTGATGCTTGATAAAGTTGCCGCGAAAGGCTTTGAGCAATACGAAATTTCAAATTTTTCAAAACCCAATTTTCAATCGAGGCATAACAATAAATATTGGAATTGCGATCCCGTTTTAGGATTCGGAGTTTCGGCACATTCTTTCGACGGAAAAGTTCGCTGGTCGAATGAGCGTGACACGAATAAGTATGTTTCGCTGATTGAAAATGGCGATTCTACGATTGTTGCTTGCGAAGAAATTAATTTAGCTTCTGAGTTTTCATTTCTCGGTTTACGAAAAAATTGCGGTCTGAATTTGTCTGAATACCTAGCGAAATTTGGTATAGATTTGAAAGCAAAGTTTGCCAGCGAATTAGAAAATTTGGAAGTTGCAGGACTCATCATATTTGAAAACGAATATCTAAAACTAACTCGGAAAGGAATGGTTTTTTCTAACGAAGTTTTTTCTCTGTTTGTTTAACCCAAAATCCCAACATGAAGAAAATACAATTTAACCACAGATTCACACAGATAAATACAGGATGAAGAGAGATAAAGAAAACCCAAAACACTGTAAGTATTGATCTATCTTGCTTTTATCTGAGTTAATCGGTGTCCATCTGTGGTAAATATTTTTTTCTTTTTAACTAATTCCTTTGAGTTTTTGAATACACTTCTAATACGTAATCTGGGTCTAATTCACGGCAACATTTTTCTCAAATCTTCAATAATTTTTGGCAAAACCTCAATTGCGAAATCAATTTCTTTTTCAGTGTTGTATCTTCCAAATGAAAAACGAATCGTGCCTTTTGCCGTTTCGTATGGAATTTCCATCGCTCGTAAAACTGCTGACGAAACGTGATTTTCAGCATTGCAAGCCGAACCAGTCGAAACATAAATTCCAATATCATTGAGCTTTGCGAGAATTGTTTCGCCTTCAAATTTAGCAAAAGAAATATTTGATGTATTTGGTAATCGTTGGGTTTTATCGCCGTTAAGTTTTGTGTTTTCAATGTTTTGCAAAACGAAATCTTCAAATTTATCTCGCAAATATTTTACTTTTTTGAGTTCAGAAAAATCACTCACCAATTCCGCAGCTTTTCCGATTGCGACAATTTGATGAACAGCTTCCGTTCCCGCACGTCTGCCATTTTCTTGTCCACCGCCGAAAGAAAGTCGGGTTAAGTCTAGTCCTTGCTTAATATACAAAGCTCCGATTCCTTTTGGGGCGTGGAATTTATGACCGGAAATTGAAAATAAATCAATGTTTGAATCTTTGAGATTTATCGCAACTTTTCCGGCGGCGTTTACGCCATCAACATGAAAAATTGCGTCCGAATTTTCCTTAACAATATTCGCGATTTCTTCGACCGGAAACAATACGCCGGTTTCATTATTCGCCATCATTATCGAGCAAATTACTGTATCTTTTCGCAAAACGCGACGCAAATCGTCTAAATTTAACAAACCACATTCGTCAACATCAAGCCACGAAACTTCGTAACCTGTTGTTTCTAAATACTCACAAAGATTTCTCACAGCTTCGTGTTCAACGCGAGTTGTGACGATGTGTTTTTTGTTTGGAAACAATTTCAAAGAGCCGAGAATTGCCCAATTATCGCTTTCAGTTCCGCCGGAAGTGAAGACGATTTCCTCAGAACTCTTTGCAGATAAAAGATTTGCAACTTGCTCGCGAGCTTGTAGAATATCGCTTCGAAGTTCGCGTCCAAATGTGTGTGCAGACGAAGGATTTCCGAAGCGTTCGCTGAGAAAAGGTTTCATCGCTTCGAAAACTTCAGGTGCGACGCAAGTTGTTGCATTGTTGTCGAAATAAATCATTTTTTAAATATTGATTAATGTCAGTCGATAATTGATAATTACACGTTAATTTTAACATTAATAGTGGCAAAATAATTGTGAGCGGAACCTTAAAAATAACTGAAGCAAATGGAAAAATTCGGCAAATTGAACTTTTGCCGAATGTAATTTACAACATTGGTCGTGCCAAAGATAATGAAATTGTCTTGAACGACCAACGTGTTTCTCGCTATCATGCACACGTAAAGTTTGAAAATAATCACTTTATGGTTGTTGATGGTTTTTTGCTTGGAACAGAAATTAAACGAAGTGTCAACAAAGTTTTTGTCAACGGCAACAAAATTAAAGACCAAATTTTAAAAACCGGCGATAAAATAATTATAGGTGAAACCGAGTTAATTTTTATACAACTTTCGTCGCCAAAAGCCCCAAAATTACCAGAACCGCATCCGATTGAAATTCAAAATAAATCTGTTCAATACGATGATAAACCACTCGGACATACGCAACTTTTAATTTCGGGGAGAGATATTATTGGAAAACAATCCAATATTTCGATGGAAGCTAACTTTGCTACGCCTGAAGAAATTAAAGAACTTCGCCGCAAAGCACAGATTCTTGAGCTACTTTACGAGATGAGTAAAACGCTCGGCACAGTTTTTGACTTAAAAGAAATATTTGCGAAAGCAACTGATTTGATTTTTCGAGTTACGCCAGCAGATCGAGTTGTTGCATTGCTAGCTGATGAAACAGTTGATGGCAAAATTTTGGATTACAGTATGTTTCCGATTGGTCTCAAGGCGCGCGACAGCAATCTCGAAAAATCAACTGAAAAATTAACAATTAGCCGCACAATTACCCAAAAAGTAATGCGTGAGAAAGTTGCTTTACTTTCGCAAGATGCACGTAGCGATGCTCAGTTTTCAGGCTCAGAATCAATTGTCGCACAAGGCGTAAGGTCAACAATTTGTGCACCTTTAATTACAGAATCTAATGTTCACGGCGTTGTTTATGCTGATCGGCTTGATCCTTATGCAAGTTTTTCGTTGGACGATTTAGAATTAATTACAGCAGTTGCGGCTCAAACGGCGGTTACGGTTGAGATGATTAAGTCGCACAAAAGATTGGCAAAAGAAGAAGTTGCGAGAGCAAATTTCAGCAGATTTATGCCGGAATATGTTGTGAAACAGATACTTGAAAAGCCAGATTCGTTTCGGCTTGGCGGAACAACGCAAACAATTACTGTGCTTTTTGCTGATATTCGTGGTTTTACAACACTTTCCGAAAAAGAAAATCCGGAAAAAGTGGTAAATTTGCTCAATCGATACTTTACTGTAATGTCGGAAATTATTTTTTCGAATGGTGGAACTCTCGATAAATACATCGGTGATGGCTTAATGGCGATTTTTGGTGCTCCAACTGCAACTCCAGAAGATGCTAAAAATGCCTTGAAAGCGGCTGTTGAAATGCAAAAGTCTCTGGTTTTACTCAATCAAGAATTACAAGCGGAAGGTTTTCACAAAATTGGCGTTGGAATTGGGTTACACACTGGCGTGGCGACTGTCGGCTATATTGGTTCCGAAAAAAGAAGCGAATATACGGCGATAGGCGACACGGTAAATCTGGCATCAAGGCTTGAATCTAATTCGAAAGCCGGACAAATTTTAATCAGCGAAGCAACCGCAAAAGAGTGTAAACAACTGTTTCCGCTCACTTTAAGAGAACCTTTAAAAGTTAAGAATCGAGTTGAGGTCGTTTCCCTGTTTGAAGTAAAATGGAATTGAGTTAGAATTGGAAATCGTAGAAGTTAGCATTACTCGAAAGTAGCCCTCAAATAAGTTTTTTATGTCGTTATTAGAAAAAACAATGTCATTAATGGATCCGGTCAGAAATTATGTGACGGATTCTTTAGAAATCGATTTAGGCACAGCTAGCACGATAATTGCGATTAAAGGTCGCGATGTCGTTTTAGATGAACCGTCTCTGGTTGCGGTTAATGAACTGACTGATGAAATCGTTGCTTATGGGTTAGTCGCTTATGAAATGCTCGGTCGCGAAGCTCGCGACGTGAGCGTTGTTGCACCATTAGTTGGCGGTGTTGTGGCTGATTTCGAAAAAACCAAAAAAATGCTTGCTCATTTCGTCAAGAAATGTAAAACCGGTGGTTCACAAGTTGCTCGTCAAGCGATTATTAGCATGGTTTCAGAAGTAACTCACGTTGAACAAAAAGCTCTTTTAAATGCAGCCGAAGAAGCAAATATCGGTAAAGTTATGATGATGGAAGAAGGACTCGCGGCGGCTTTTGGTGCCGGAGTTTCCTTCACAGATAAACGTGCTTCAGCGGTTGTCGATTTTGGTGCAAGCACGACAAATATTGCAATTATTGCAAAAGGAACAATTGTTCATTCGCGATCAGAAAGAATCGGAAGCAACAGCATTAACACCGCTTTAGCTGAACATATTCGCAGAAATCGCGGATTGCAAGTCGGTGAAGAAAGCATCGAAACACTGAAAATAATTTCATCTTCTGCTGTTCCGCCTGATGATATGGCAAAAACAGTTTTAGTTCGTGGACGAGATTTGCAAACCGGCGGTCCGGGAGCAATTGAGTTAACTTCAGGCGAAATTTATCCTGTTGTTGAAGACATTATTCGCCGTGTTGCCCAAATGATAAGCGACGCTTTAACCGAGTTGAAACCGGAAGTTGCAGCTGATATTTATGACCGCGGAATTGTTTTAAGTGGTGGCGGTGCATTGTTTAACGGAATGGATCAGTATCTTAAAACTAAACTTAATCTTTCAGTAATTGTCGCTGATGAACCTCGATATGCAACTGTTCGTGGTCTTTTAAAGATGTTTGACGAGCCTGAACTTTTGGAAAAAGTTGCTCGTAACGAACCTCATATTTTACAAAACGCAGAAATTACGTTTGAAGTTTAACGGTTTCGAGTTAAAACTATAATCCGTAATGCGAGTTCTTGAGTTTCTTAACAAGCAAATCCACATCGCAAACATTTATGGCGTTCCAATTTTCATTGAAAATTGGTTTATTGTTGTCGCGTTTTTACTTTCTTTAATCTCTGCTAGAAGTATTCCGATGTTTTATACTGGCGACTTCCTTGTTGCCTTTGCTCTCGGACTTGCAACAGTTTTGTTCCTCATTGCGTCGCTCTTTTTTCACGAATTCGCACACCTGAGAACTGCTTTTAAATATGGACTCGAGGCTCTTGATTCGGTAATTTATCCATTTGGTGGCATCGCCAGATTTCGTCGAATAACCGACAATCAAAAAATTGAATTTCGTGTTTCTATTGCCGGACCAATTGCTAGTTTTATCTTAGCAATTACTTTTTTAACACTTACTTTTGTTACTTCTGCTGTTGATCTTAACTTTCTTTCACCATCTTTATTTCAGCTTTTTTCGATAAATTTACTGCTCGCAATTTTAAATCTTTTTCCGGCATATCCACTCGATGGCGGAAAAGTTCTGCGTTTATTTTTAAGAAAACGCGGCTATGAATCAAATCAAGCCAACGTTTTAGCTGCAAAGTATGGAAAACTTATTGTAGTTATTTTAGTTCTTCTTGGACTTTTTTTAATCTTAGGTCGAAACGATTTATTTAACGGTTCATGGCTTATTATTATCGGGATTTTTATTTTTTCAGCTGCTCGAAAAATAATTGCAGAAGTAAAAGATTTTGAACTTTTACTTGTCAAAGATGTGATGACAGTTCCCGTGTTTGTTGAGCCAAATACAACAATTACAAGATTTATGGAGAAAACTTTACCGCTTTTTCGGCAGAATGTTTTTCTTGTTGCCCACGATAAACAGTTTTATGGAGTTTTGATTGTTGAAGATATAAAAAAATTGCCGCGTAACGATTGGCATCAAACAAAAATTCAGACAGTTATGCGACCAATAGTTCCTGAATATTTTGTTGAAACAACCACGTTTGTTAATGAAGCACGCGAAATAATGCGTGGAAACGGAATTGGAGCTTTGGGTGTAATTGACGAAAGCGGAAACCTAATTGGTTTTATCCAACGTGGCAAAATCCGCAAACGAAATTAATTATTTTGTGCAATAACGAGCTGCTTTTTATCTAAAAAATCACCTTCAGAATGATCAAAAACTGCGTCTAATTCTTTTTCGACGCTTCCGTGTCCGGGCGGAATTCGCTTAATCAGAGGTGCAAAGTTTTTGAAATCATAAAGCTCATTGTCGAGTAAATGTGAGCCTGTAACATTGGTCAAAGCTGTCATAATTGAACTTTTAACAAACGGAATTTCAAGTTCTAAATCTGAAACAAGTTTTTTTACTCTGGCACGCTTCATATTTGGTTGCGAACCACAAAGATTACACGGAATAATCGGAAAGTTTTGTTCAGTCGCAAACTTTGCAATATCGCTTTCTTTGCAATAAGCCAACGGTCGAATAACCGTGTTATTTCCGGCGTCAGAACGCAAAATTGGCGGCATCGCTTTTAATTGACCAACATAAAAAAGATTCAACATAAAAGTCGCAATAATATCGTCTGCGTGATGCCCGAGGGCAATTTTTGTGCAACCTTCGCGAAGTGCCGTGGTATATAAAATTCCGCGACGCAACCTTGAACAAAGCGAACAAAAAGTTTTGCCTTCCGGAACTAATTCTTTCACCACAGAATAAGTGTCTTCTTCAACAATTCGATACTCAACGCCAAGATTTTTTAAATAATTTGGCAAAATTTCAACTGGAAAATCTGGTTGCTTTTGATCTAAATTAACTGCAAGAATTTCAAATTTCACAGGTGCACGCTTCTGCACATCAAGCAAAAGGTCGAGCATGACGTAACTATCTTTGCCACCTGACAGGCAAACCATTATTTTATCGCCATCTTCAATCATCGAAAAATCAGCGATAGCTTTACCCATTTGCTTTAATAATTTAGTTTTTAACTTACTTTCGACAAACAATTTTTGTTTAAACCTCCGAAACAGAAAGTTTGGCACGAGAAAAGATTTTTTACAAACACGTATAAATCCTAGACACACCGCAGAAAGTTTTTTATCATAAGAAACGCTCTGGAACAATTCACCTATTCGACGTTTTTATTTAATTATAAGTGAGACATTTTTCGAGCTTGAAATCTGATTTGTTAAGTTGACTGAAACAAATGATTTCTGCGGCAAAACCAATTTAAAAGGTAAAAATATTATGATTAGAATGGGAAGAAGTTCAAAGGAACAATCAACAGAAACACAGCCAATGTCTGAGCAATTTACAAATTCGCTACCTTCTTACAATTACACGCACGACGGTTTGCCGTCTTCGAGCCGAGCAATTTCTGAAAGCGAATCAATGGCTCGCGACATTAAAGAAGGAAGATTAAGCGGCTTTGTCGGAGCCGGAACTGTTCTTACGGGCGAAACTTCATTTCAAGCAATGTTGCGTGTTGACGGGCATTTAACAGGACGCGTTTCATCAGAAGCTGGAACGCTTGTAATTGGCACAACCGGCAAAGTAGATGCAAACATTATTGTTGCCGCTGCCGTTGTCAACGGAACCGTTAATGGCGATATTGTTTCAAGCGAGAGAGTTGAACTCGGCAGAACCGCACGAGTTGTAGGCAATATTCAAACTCCTCGTTTGATGATTGAAGACGGTGCAATGTTTGAAGGAAGTTGCAATATGCTCAAATCTAAAGAAGCTCACGACAAACGAGTTGCGGAAATTCAAGCACCTTTGGTAACGAGCGATTTAATGCAATTTGACAATGACATTGAAGAAGAAGCTGTTGAAACAACTGCCGGATAAACTCAATTTTTAATATAGAAAATTTAGATTTTATTGAATAGCGGATAAAATAATTTTTCGCTATTTTTTTTTAGTTTGACTATGCTTCAAAATTTACCAAAAAAATTTCCACCTTTAATAAACGAAGAGTTTCACGCACCTGAAGTTTCTCCGAGAGAAATGGATTTTTTGCTTGCTGAAAGTTGGAGAAATTTTGGAACATATTTTTTTAGACACAATCTCGGATTCTATTTTGGCGAAATTAGAACTGTAATTCCGCTCAGAATTAGGCTAGCTGATTTCACTTTTTCTAAAAGCCAACGTCGCATTTTAAAGAAAAATGCCGATCTCGAAACAATTATTCGCCCAATAATTATTGACGCTGAAAAAGAGACACTTTTCGAGCGTCACAAATACCGGTTTGAAGAAAATATTCCTGAATCAATTTATACTTTTCTCTCGAAAACTCCGGCGAGTGTGCCTTGCGAAGCGTTAGAAATTTGCGTTTATGAAGGCGAAAATCTTCTCGCGGCGAGCTTTTTCAACATCGGTGAAACTTCAACTTCCGGTATTTATGCGATGTTTGAACCGACCGAAACCTCTCGAAGTTTAGGTATTTACACGATGTTACTTGAAATTGCATTTGCCAAACAGCTCGGTAAAAAATTTTATTATCAAGGTTATGCCTACAAAGGAAATTCTTTTTACGATTACAAAAAACGCTTTCGCTCACTCGAAATGTTTAATTGGAATTCTAGTTGGGAAAAATATTCTGAATAATTCTGCAAGAAAAAAAATTTGATTCGTTCAAGGAACATTAGCCCACTTTCGGTGTCTAATTTTATAGAGGTAAATATGAAAACGAATCATCTAAACAACATCAAAATCGCATCTCCTTGTTCAGCAGATTGGAACGCAATGTTTGGCGACAACCGCAAACGCTTCTGTGGCGACTGCAAATTAAACGTTTACAATCTTTCTGATATGACTCAAATTGAAGCTGAGAGTTTTTTACTAAACTCCGAGGGACGCGTTTGTGTGAAATTTTTTAAACGTGCGGACGGCACAGTTTTGACAAAAGATTGTCCCGTCGGCTGGGCAAAAGTAAAACAAAAAGTTTCGCGAACGGCAACTGCGGCTTTTGGTCTAATCGCAGGTTTATTTGGTGGTTTGTATGCTTTTTCTGCTTTAAAAGAAGATAAAACACCTCGTTTGATGGGTGAAATCGCGATTCCCAACTCAAAAAGTTCAACAACGGGTGCAATATCAATTCCTATGATGGGGAATGTTTCAACTCCAATTCGTAATGAAAGACCTGATATAGTTGCTGGTCGATTAGAAAACATTGAAGAAATACGTGAAAACCTCAAAGAAACAAAAGGCAAATGGGTTGTCGGGAAAAAGTAATTGCCGAAAAGAACTATCGTTAGTTTTTTGATTGCTAACTTTAGACTATTTCACCGAATTTTGTTTTACTTGTCACTTAGTCTGGAAAAAAATGACTAATTGACAATATGGCTGAAAAAAAAGACACACCAAATGTAATTGCACCACCGCCGATAATTTTCCTTTCCGGTCTATTATTTGGCGGTTTTATCGCTTGGCATCATCCTTTTCCGATTTTACCAAATACGATTGCTATAATTTTAGGAATTTTGCTAATTATCACAGGCATTGGGTTTATAGCAACAATTTGGCGACAAATGAACGCTGCAAAAACAAATATTGAGCCTTGGAAACCGACAACGGCGATTCTTGATTCAGGACTTTATAGCATCAGCCGCAACCCGATTTACGTCGCGATGATTATTATTTATCTTGGCGTAACTTTTTTGTTTGATTCAATTTGGTTTCTACCATTTTTGCCGATTGCAATTTTATTTATCTATTTTGGCGTAATTTTACGCGAAGAAAAATACCTCGAAAATAAGTTTGGCAAAGATTATTTAGAATACAAAAAGCGTGTTAGGCGTTGGATTTAAACAATAAATATCGAATCTGTTAAGAATGGATTTTCATTAATTCATCGAGGTGTTTTATGAAAGAAAGTGAAATTAATATTCCCAAAATTCATCCTGGTTTAGTATTGCAAGACGAAATTGAAGAACTTGGAATTACACAGAGTGCCTTGGCTTTGCACATTGGCGTATTGCCGAAAACTATCAATGAAATTTGCCGTGGAAAACGCGGAATTAGTGCTGAAATTGCTTGGAAACTATCACAAGCACTTGGAGCAAGTCCAAATTTTTGGATGAATTTACAAACGAATTGGGAATTAAGCTCAGTCAAAATATCAGAAGTCCAACGACTAGAATTCGTTACTGTTTGAAGCGTAAAATGATTAAAAAGACGTGAAAGTTTTTACTAACTTTCACGTCTTTTCCTTTCTTTATTTGACATAGATCTTTATTTGACACAAAATAACACAATGATTTAACTTAACGGTGTTAAGTATTTTCTTATGGGAATCAAAGAACGCAAAGAAAAAGCCAAAGATAATCTTCGTCAAGAAATTTTTGATGCGGCTAGCGAACTGTTTGCGAAAGAAGGAATTGCAAACGTTTCGATGCGGAAAATTGCCGAAAAAATTGAGTATTCGCCGACCACAATCTATCTATATTTCAAAGACAAAACAACTTTACTTCATCAAATCTGCGAAGAAACTTTTGCAAAACTTGCCGCTGAAGTTACAAAAATCAGAGAAATAACCAATGATCCGCTCGAAATTTTGCGTGGCGGACTGCGGGCGTATATCGAATTCGGCTTGAAACACCCAAACCACTACGGAGTTGTTTTCATTACTCCGCTGAAGAGTTATATTGACGAAAATTTTGAGTATTCGTTTGATAATTCAACGGGCAAAATTGCTTTTGAAAAGTTGGTCGAATCGGTTATCACTTGTGTCGAAACAGGTGCGATAAAAAACGGCGACATTGAGCTTATCAGTCAAACATTATGGGCGGGAATGCACGGACTGACTTCGCTTTTAATTGGACACACGGAATTTCCGTTCGCGGAAAAAGAGCGTTTGATTGAAAGCATGATTGACACAATGATTAAAGGTTTGCAAGACTAATTTTTTTGCGACTCAGATTAACAGCGTTAAGTGAATTGTTAGCGTTAAGTGCAATAGATATAACAAATAAAAAGAGAAATTAGAAAAAATGAAAGTATTTGTAACGGGTTCAACCGGACTTTTGGGAAACAATTTAGTGCGGCTTTTAATCGAACAAAGACACGAAGTTAAGGCTTTGGTTCGTTCAAAAGAAAAAGCGTTAAAACAATTTGGCGATTTACCGATTGAATACATCATCGGCGATATGGAAAATGTCGAAGCGTTTTCCAACGAACTAAACGGCTGCGATGTTTTGTTTCATACTGCCGCGTATTTCCGCGAGTATTACGAAAAGATTGCGGATCATTGGAAAATTCTCGAAAATATCAACATCAAAGGCACAGTTAAAATCTTAGAGACGGCTGAAAAGCAAGGAATTAAGAAGGTAATCTATGTCAGTTCATCAGGAACCATCGGTTTGAAAGCCGATGGTTCGGCAGGCGATGAAAATACTCCGCCGAGTTCATTCATCGAAAAAAACCTCTATTTCAAAAGCAAAGTTATTGCCGATAAAGCAGTTGCAGAATTCGCTCAAAAAAGCAAAATGGCAGTAATTCAAATTTTGCCGGGTTGGATGTTCGGAATCGGCGATGCCGCACCAACTTCAAGCGGTCAAATTGTACTTGATATTTTGAACGGTAAACTTCCCGGAATATTCGACGGCGGAACTTCAACGGTTGACGCAAAAGATGTTGCCGAGGCGATGATTGTCGCGGTTGAAAGAGGTCGAAGCGGCGAGAAATACATAGTTGGCGGAGATTTTTACACAATTCGAGAAATTGCGGACACCTTAACCGAGGTTGCCAAAATCCCCAAAGTTAAATTGAACATCCCGAATTTTATCATTTTGACTCTGGCAACATTTTCTGATTTTTTCAGCAAAATAAGCGGCGGAAAATCATCAATCCCCAAAAACGGCATTCAAACAATGCAGGCAAAATTTCAAGTTGATTCAAGCAAAGCAAAACGCGAACTCGGAACTGTATTCAGACCGATTTCGGAAACTTTGGCAAACGAAGTGAAATGGTATCGGGAAAACGGTTTTGCAAAATAGTTACGGCATAATACAGACTTATCTCACAATGGTTTTTAAAGGTTAAATTATGAAATCGGAAACAGTTTTTTCAATCGTAAACACGTTGGCATTGGTCAGTTGGATAATTTTATTGACTGCTCCACGTTGGAAATTTACGCAAAAGATTATCATATCTGGCGTAATTCCGTTGCTGCTTTCAGTCGCGTATCTTGTTCTGATCATTACTACTTTCGGCAAAGCTGAAGGCGGTTTTGACACTTTGGCAAATGTGATGAAACTTTTCACTTACGAGTGGGCGGCTCTCGGCGGTTGGATTCATTATCTTGCCTTCGATTTGTTTGTCGGCAGTTGGGAAGTGAAAGATTCGCAAGAAAGAGGAATTTCGCATTGGTTTGTTGTGCCGTGTTTGATTTTGACATTTTTGCTCGGACCAATCGGATTTTTGATGTATCACATTTTGCGATATTTCCTAGCAAAAGAGAAAAAAAATGATTAACGAAGTTTGGTTAAATCAGCGTGCTTTAATTGTTTCAGGTTTGATATTTTTGCTGGCGACCGTAGTTTTCGCTGTCATGACTCAGTTTGATTCAACACAAATTCTTGGTATCAATCGTTGGATAAAACCAATAAAATTTTCAATTTCATCAGCGATGTTTTTATTTACCGTAGCAGTTTACCTTATTTATTTACAAGGGTTTGAGCAATCAAAAAACATAATTACTTGGGCAACGATATTCATTATGTTTGCCGAGGTTGCTTTAATCGTAATGCAAGCCACACGCGGAACAACTTCGCATTTCAACATTTCAAATGCCTTTGACGCTCTGGTTTTTTCTGTCATGGGTTTGTTGATTTTGACGAATACATTTGTGATTGCTTATCTCACCTATCTTTATTTTATTTCAGATTTTTATTTGCCGAACGCAGTTATTTGGGGAATGCGTTTGGGTTTAATTGTTTTTCTTTTGGGAAGCATTCAAGGCGGTTATATGTCTGCTCAAATCGGACACGCTGTCGGCATTGCAGATGGTGGAAGCGGTTTGCCATTTTTGAGTTGGTCAACGGTCGGTGGCGATTTAAGAGTTGCACATTTTCTCGGTTTGCACGCCTTTCAGATAATTCCGTTGTTCGCGGTGTTGATGACAATTTTACGCGTAAGTTATCCGGCAGTAATAACTTGCGGTTTTGCAATAATTTATTTTTTTTGCTTTTTTACTGTCTTTTGGCAAGCCTTAAACGGTCAATCTTTACTAAGAGGTTTATAAAATTTTCACACTTTAGAATTTTCATAGATTCAATAAACTCGAAATTTCTTAACAAAAGTAGGTAATGTCCTAATTAGTTTTAGTTTTCTATGCTGAAAGCAATTCGGAAATTAGCCTGTGGTGATAACCACAGGAATATGACGAAAACATTTATGTTCTGAAAGAACATTGCCAAATCTAACAGAATAAATAGTTTACAGCACTCTATCCAAGTGCAAAGGTCTGATTATCCAAAATACATAACTCTTTGCTTCAGGCTAATTCTCGAAGTGCTTTTAGGACAAACAAAGTAAAACAATACAAATTACAACATAACTTGAAATTTAAATTCAAAAAAAAACTTTTATTAACATTAAATACTGTTACATAGCTACACACTGGATAACAATGTAACAGTTTAGTTTTTTTTAGCCTAAACCTCTGTGAACATTTGACTTAAAAAACTATTCTTTGTTTCTGCTTTGTTTATGTGTATTTAGTAGTCATAAAATAAAATCATCAGTCTAAATTCTAAACTGCATATTGCCCGCCCATAAACTATTGAATAACAACGTTTTATTTAATTAATTAAGAGAAAATAAGTTTTGGCACAACACTTGCTTTAGTATTTAATGTGAAGCAACAATTCACAACTAAAAAATAAAACTTAAACTTAGGAGAAAAAAAATGAAAAACAATACAACAAATTTACAAACAGGAAAAGGTGTAATAATTAACGAGTTCGCAGGTAAAGGAGTAATAATTACTGACTTCGCAGGTAAAGGAGTAATAATTACTGACTTCGCTGGTAAAGGTGTAATAATTACTGACTTCGCTGGTAAAGGTGTAATAATTATTGATTAAGTTCCAATTTCTACAAAAATTAAAAAAGAAACACTTCGCAATCAAAGCGAAGTGTTTCTGCTTTATTACAAACAACAATAACTTGATTTGTAAACATAAGTAACCTATATTGAAGTCCTTACCTCAGTAAAATTATGACTCAAAAAGATGAAAAAGCTGTAGATGAGGTTCTTTTAGAATCGCCTATTGAAGAAAAGAAAAAAACAAGGTTGCCAATATATTTAGTTGGCGGTCTTGTTCTAATAAGTGCAATTGCTGGTTTTTTTTGGTGGCAATATGCCAGACAATTTGAAACAACTGACGATGCTTTTTTAGAGGGTAATATCTCGAATGTAAGCTCAAAAATTTCAGCAAATATATCCAAACTTCACGTTAAAGAAAATCAAAATGTAAAAAAAGGCGATTTGCTGATTGAGCTTGAATCAGCTGATTTACAATCAAAAGTAGATCAAGCGAGAGCAAGTTTAAATTTAGCTTTCACCATCAGAGACAAGGCAAAAGCAAGTATTTCGCTTGTCAAAAAAACAGGCTTGGGTAATTACAACGAAGCTAACTCTAATCTTGGAACAACAAAAACAAAAATTCAAACAACTAAAATCAATGCTTCTTCAAAGTTAACAGATATTGAAAAAGCAAAACGCAAATCTCAAACAAGTGAAGCAAATTTTAAACGTATTCAGTCGCAAATTCCCGCATCTGAGGCATTTCTTGAACAAGCTAAAGCTCAAATCCCCAATTCTAAAATCAAACTAGAACTTGCTTTGAAAGAAACTGAGCGAATTAAAAGACTTCACGAAACGGGAGATATTTCTCAAAAAGAGTTAGATATTGCGGCAAAAGATTTAAGTTCAGCAAAAACAGAAATAATTACTTCACAAAAACAATTTGAAATCGCTCAATCACAATTAAACTCGCTTCGTAAGCAAATTGATGTCGAACGGGCGTTGTCAAAAGAAGTAGAAAGCGATATTGATTCAGCAGAAAATGACTATAATCAATCTTTAGCTCAAGTTGAGACAGTAAAATCTGAGTCGAACGAATCACTCGGAAGACTCCAATCAGCAAAGACTTTTTCTGAGAAAGTTGCAATAGAAAATTCAGATTTAGCAACAGCAGAAGCTAGAATTCTTGAAGAAGAAATTGCAGTTAAGCAAGCAGAACTTCAACTTTCATATTCTAAAATTTACGCTCCGCAAGATGGTTTTGTTGTGAAAAGCTCTGTTCAAGAAGGTTCATTAGTCCAACCTGATCAGGCTTTAATGGCAATCACACAAAATGAACTTTGGATTATCGCAAATTTTAAAGAAACTCAACTTGAACGAATAAAAATTGGGCAATTAGTGGAAATTAGAATTGATACTTATCCGAACACTGTTTTTTACGGAAAACTAGATAGCTTTCAGGCAGCAACTGGCGGACGAATGAGTATTTTACCAGCTGAAAATGCGACTGGCGGTTTTGTAAAAGTTGTTCAAAGAATTCCTGTCAAGATTGTGTTTAACGAAACACCTGATAAAAAATATTTTCTTGTTCCTGGAATGTCAGCCGTTCCTAAAGTTCACATCAAATAAATTCGATGGAATCCACCGAAACATCAGAAAAAATATCAAATCTGCACCCTTATGTTGTCACGCTAATTTTAACCCTAGCTACATTTATGGAAGCGTTAGATATTACGATTATCTATACTGCTTTGCCAAAAATAGCCAGTGGATTGGGAGTTACTCTTCATCAAGCATCGTGGGCAACCGGAGCTTATTTAGTTGCAAATGCCGCAATTGTGCCTGTAACAGCTTGGTTTGCAACCTATTTTGGACGCAAGCGATTTTATATTACTTGTGTGTTGTTTTTTACAATTAGCTCGCTTTTATGTGCATTTGCAAATAGTATCGAGGCTTTAATTGTTTTCCGGATTCTGCAAGGTTTAAGTGGTGGTGGTTTGGCTTCAAGTGAGCAAGCAATTATTGCTGACATTACACCTCCATCAAAACTCGGACGAGCTTTTTCTATTTACGCATTTGCTATTATTGTCGCACCTATTTGCGGTCCAACAGTCGGCGGATTTATTGCCGATAACATTGGTTGGCATTGGGCTTTTCTGATTAATGTGCCTGTCGGAATTGTTTCAATAATACTTACAAGTCGTTTTATTAATGAATCTAAAACAGCAAAAAAACGCACAGAAGATTTTAAGATAAATGGAAATAAAATTGATTATGCCGGAATATTTTTATTTATCACGGGAATTGCCTGTCTAGAAATATTTTTACATGAAGGTCCGAAGGAAGGTTGGTTTGATTCTTCTTTTGTTTTTGGAATTGGTTTAATTGCGATTTTCAGTTTATTGATTGGTATAACGTGGGAATATTATCATAAAAATCCAGCACTTGATATTTCGCTTTTTAAACACAGAAATTTTGCCGGAGCAGCTATTCTAGTTTTCTTTTCTTCTTTTATTATGACAGGCTCTGTATTTTTATTTCCTTTCATGGCACAGTCTCTGTTTGGGTTTAGTGCAACTAATTCAGGCTTAATATTTCTTCCAGGAACGTTGATCTTAATGGTTATGGTGCAAGTTGTTGGCTTATTAACTGACAAAATAGATGTTCGATATGTTATTTTTACCGGTTTCATTTGCCTTGCATTTTCTCAATGGAATTTATCAGGAATCACTTTGCAAGCCGATTTTTCGTTTTTAGTTTGGGCAAGAATATATCAGTCATTTGGTTTAGCCTTCATAGGAGTTTCAATGAATACTGCTGCTTATACCGATATGCCTTCTGAAAAAAACAATAGTATCTCAGCTTTTATGAACCTAGCTCGAAATACCGGCTCAAGCCTGGGAATCGCCATTGCATCAACATTTATTCTCGTAAACACTCAGCTGTATTATAAAAATCTTAGTGTGCATTTTTCAAATTTTAATCAGAACTATCTAGAGTCGTTAAGTAGGCTTTCGTTTTATCTTCAAACAAAAGGCTATACTATTTTTGAAGCGAGTGGACTTTCGAATTCAATAATTCTCAACACATTAGAAAAACAAGCTGGAATTAAAGCGTTTACCGATGCCTTTCAATCATATTTTTATTTATTACTTTGTATGTTGCCCCTCGTGTTTTTATTAAAAAAAAGAAAGAAAAAATCTTAGCAGTAGAGTAATAATTTTCAGAGTTGTTTGAGTGCCGTTGAGTTAGAGCTTTTTATCGGTTTCCAATATGCCACCAGGCAAACTGTCCAATTTGAAACTTAGAAAAAGCAAAACGTCGATCATGAAGGCTTGTTTTTGCTCCAATAATTTCGATAAATAAAGTGATGTGGATTGATTCCGCAATAGTTTTTAAAGGTTAAAAATATGAAAGCAGAGACAATTTTTTCGTTTGTAAACACGTTAGCTGGTCAGTTGAATAGTTTTATTGATTGCACCGCGTTGGAAATTTAGGCAGAAAATTATCATATCGGGTGCAATTCCGTTGCTGCTTTCAGTCGCGTATCTTGTTCTAATCATTACTACTTTCGGCAAAGCTGAAGGCGGTTTTGACACTTTGGCAAATGTGATGAAACTTTTCACTTACGAGTGGGCGGCTCTCAGCGGTTGGATTCATTATCTTGCCTTCGATTTGTTTGTCGGCAGTTGGGAAGTGAAAGATTCGCAGGAAAGAGGAATTTCGCATTGGTTTGTTGTGCCAAGTTTGATTTTTACATTTTTGCTCGGACCAATCGGTTTTTTGAAGTATCACATTTTGAGGGTTTTTTTTGGCAAAGAAAATTTCTGATAATGAAAGTAATTGAGGTTAAAAATTTAATAAAAACGTACAGTTCAGGCGAAATTAAATCTGTCGGAATACGCATAATTACAGGGAATTATTTGGGGCGGAACGTTCAAAGTTATTTTGCCGAAAGTTTTGGAAAATTTGAAAACCTTAATTGAACTAAAAAAAGTAAAATTTAAACAAAGTAATTCTTATGAACATCGCAATCAAAATAACTCTATTATTTTCAGGTATTTATCTGCTTGTCGGAATGCTGACTGGAATTTTGAAATACCAAGGAATGATGCGAAGCGAAAAACACGAAGCTCCAATTTATATCGACATTGCTCATCGTGCTTCTTTGCTTTACAGTTTCGCGGCGTTGGTAATGGCAAAATTATTGGAATTCAGTCCGTTTCCTCTCTGGCTGCAATTAGCGTCAACAATAATTCCACTGATATATTTCAGTTTAGCGATTGCTTCGTATATCAAACTTGGTTTGCAAAATATTGAAACTACACAGTTTAGCGAACGAAATTTTATCACGACATGGTTTATGTATTCTCTAATTATCGGAGAAATTGGCGGAGTTTTCATCTTGGTAATTGGTTTTATTTATACACAATTTATTGCAAGCTGAATTTGAAATGAGAAATCAAAAATGTTAGTCTTTTAAAAAGTAAGTAAGCACTTACTTTGTTTATATATTACTTTTATGAAAAAGCAATTATTCTTTATAATCTTACTTTTAATTTGCTTAAGTTTAGTAGTAAACGGTCAAGCTGCCTTGCCAAACGAAAAACAAAAGGTTGATGACACGCAAAAAATTCAGCCTGAAAAACTAAAAGGAGTTCCGGAAATTCAGCCTGAATATAAGTCAAAAGATCGGTCTTTACCAGATTTGGGTCGAGTTGGCGTTGATATGCTAACTCAAAAAACTTTAGGTTTGCGAGAAACAATAAAACTTGCTTTAGAAAATAATAAAGATATTGAAGTTTCACGAGATAATGTAAAATCTGCTGAATTTGACCTTCAATCGGCAAATGGTTTTTACGGTCCGAGACTTTCAGGGCAAACATATTACGAACGTGCATCAACTCCAAATTTAAGTGTTTTCAGTAGCAATAAAACCATCACTAATAACTCACAAGTAGCGAATGTAAGTTATCAAAATTTTATAAAAAAATACGGCACAACCTATTCACTTTCACTAAATAATCAAAGGTTGATTACAGATAACACGCTTTCAATATTAAGTCCGCAATATAATTCGAGTTTTAATTTTAGCTTGGTTCAACCACTTCGCCGCGGTCGAAAAATTGACCAACAGCGGCGAGTAATTGAAATCTCGAAAAGAAATTTGGGTTTAACCGATATTCAATTTCGTCAAAAATCAATTGAAATTGTCGCCACAGTTCAGCGTGCTTATTGGGATTTAACATTTTATTTGCGAAATTTACAGGTTCAGAGAGATGGAGTTCGCGATGCTAAAGAGCAACTCGAACACAATCGCCGACTTGTAAACGAAGGTTTTCTTGCACCGATTGATATTGTTGCGGCAGAAACACAAGTCGCAAATTTAGAATTGGCTGTTTACGACGCACTCGAACTTGTAAATCGCTCGGAAAATGCTTTAAAAAATTTGATTGCAAGTAATAAAAATGATGCAATTTGGAATGTTTCAATTGTCCCAATAGAAAAAGTTGAAATTGAATCGCCGATTACTACACTTCCCGAAGCGTTAGATTTAGCGATTCAAAATCGTCCTGAAATTGAAATCAACAACACCACAAAAGAA
The DNA here is from genome assembly GCA_031414415.1 of Acidobacteriota bacterium. Taxonomy (GTDB): domain Bacteria; phylum Acidobacteriota; class Blastocatellia; order Pyrinomonadales; family Pyrinomonadaceae; genus JANNVK01. Next base: position 16,215 of record JANNVK010000120.1, on the reverse strand, counting down.
ATTAACGAAATTGATCGGATTTTTCTCAAAGACCAAGCAAAATCTCAAATTGATTTTACTGCAAGTTATACAAGTGCAGGACTTAGCGGCGGTTTTAACAAAAATTTTGCTGCTCCTTTTCAACCAACGGAATGCACAACTCAACCAGTAAATCCGGTTGCTTGCCAAGCTGCGATTGCGGCTTTTAACAATATTGTCCGCACAAATGCACAAGTTTTCTCCGGCGGAATTCAGAGTTTGCCGGCAGATATTTTGCAAAATCGCTATCCGATAGTTCGTGTTGGTGTGACATTCAATTTTCCCTTAAAAAATAAAACTGCTGAGGCAAATTTGGGTAAAAATTTGGTTGAAGCAAACAAAATTAACACCCAACGCGAGCAACTTGAACAAGCAATTCAACTTGAAGTCAGAAACGCTTTGCAGACTTTAAAAACAGCCGAAGCAAGACTCCGAACTGCCGCAATTGCTCGACAAAATTCGCAACTTCAATATGAATCGGAACAACGGAAACTCGATGCTGGGCAATCAGATGTTTACAAAGTTTTAGAACGCCAAACAGCTTTGGTAAACGCAAAAAGCAATGAACTTCGTTCGCAAACTGAACTAAACAAAGCGATTGCTGAATTGCAGAGAGCAACAGGAAACACCTTGAAAGCAAACGACGTTGAGGCAAAGCTGCAATAATTTTCTAAATCTCAATTATTAATCCATCTTTAGCCTCAATAATTTCACAAATTGGCGAAAATTGAGCGATTTCGTCTGTAAAATTAACAACGTCCCATTCTGCATAAAGGTGCGTCAACACAACTTTTTTTGGCTTCGCGATTTGTGTTAAAAACATTGCTTCCGCAAGTTCGAGATGCTTTGTGGTTGGTTTATTTTTTAAAAAAGAACATTCAACTACGAATAAATCAGTCGCTTTTGCGAAACTTCCGGTTGATTTATCTAATCCAGTATCTGACGTAAAAACAATCGATTTACCAGCTTCATCTGTAATTCTAATTGCGTGGCTATCAATTGTATGAGGCGTTGAAAAAGTCACAGCTTCGATGTCAGGTAAAATTTCAAATCTATTAAGCTCTTTAATCTCAATAACTTCTAGCGGAAACGGCTGATCAAATAAATCATAATCGTTGGCTTTATCAAAGCTATTAATTAAATTTTTTAACCCGACAGCACCAAAAATTTGCAAAGGTTTTTTTCGTGTTTGAGTTTCGTTTGCATATTTTGTCGCAAATAAAAATGGAGCAAGTCCGCCGCAGTGATCAAGGTGAAAATGTGAAATCCAAATTGCGTCAAGATTAGCCCAATCGAGATTTTCTTGAGCCATTCGGTGAATTGCAGATGGAGAAAAGTCGAGCATTACTGAACCAGAATTTGTTTCAAGCCAATAAGCCGAACTCGTTCTTTTCGGATGCGGAACTGAAGAACCTGAACCAAGAATAGTAAACTTCATAAAAGAAATTTGATACGATACAAGCGTGAAGGTCAAGACACAAAAACGCATTTCCTCAGCTCGCAAAACAATTTCTTATGGTTTGCGAGACACTTATTTTGGTGTTTGCAAAAATCTTTCGGCAAGCTGGAAAACAATTAGAAATGGCAAGATTTTTCGCGGATTTCTGAAGGCAATTTTCCAAACACCTGTTGATGCTTTTTTGTTACTAATTGGGAAGTTATTAAGTGCGTTTCAGGTTCTTTTTGGTATCGAAACAGTTGGGCGAAATCTTACAAGTGTTGAAATAGATATACTTACAAAGATTTTTGCAAAAAGTATAGATTATAAAAAAATACGCATAAAAGAAGATAAACTCGGTTTGTTTCGGCTGATTCATGCACCTTTTACACACGGCGACACAATTTATGTTCAGCCAAATTGGGTAAAAAATAAGCCACAAGAAATTCAATTATTTGTCCACGAAACTGTTCATATTTGGCAACATCAAAACCGCGGAACAAACTATATGAGCGAGTCGATTTTTGCACAAACTTGGGGAATTTTAAGAACTGGTGATCGTGGGTTTGGCTACAATTTTTTGCGTGGAATTGTTGAAGGAAAATCTTTCGAAAAACTTAATCCCGAACAACAAGCAAGTTTGATAGAAACTGCGTTTGCGTTTAATTTTTTTGAAAACGAAGCGGCAGAGTTTGAATATAAAAACGAAAAACTCACCAAATATTTAAAAGATGCATTAAAAATTGTCAGAAATCAAAATAAAGGTAAAAATTAATACTCAATTAAACTCACATTTCGAATTTTATAGGGCTTTTTGCCTGCTTTCTTTAACTTAAAAATCCATATTTTATTATATTCGTTGTCTGCCAAATCTTTATATTTAGTTTCTCTCGACAAAACATTTGCCAATGCCGGAATTGTGTTTGAATGTCCAACAACTAAAATACAACGTGATGTTGAAGTAGTTATTTTTTTCGCAAAAGTTTCTGGTTCAGCCGAATCATAAATCTGAATTTGAAGCCGAAAAATATCGTAAGACTCAATAGCCAAAGGCGTTACAGTCGCTCTTGTGCGATTAAAAATTGTTGAAAAAATCTCCTGCGGTTTGTAATCTTTCAGCGTTGCAAGCAATTTAACTGCTCGCAATTTTCCTACTTCGCTGAGATTAGGATTTTTTTTATCGGCAGTTGATGATGTATCTTTTTCAGCGTGACGAAACAAAATTATCGTTTGTTCTTGGGCAAAAGTCATTATTTGCAGAACAAAAACCAGACAAAAGAGCATCACAAAACGAGTTAACTTTTTCATAAATCAAAATTATCATAAGTTTGATACCTTTCGGAACTACACGTTTAGATAAACCCAAATTACACGTTAGAAATTTTGACCGCCAAGACGCAGATAACTCCAAGGCAATATATTCACCTTATAATTTTTTTTTGCGTTCTTAAGTTTTTGGCGGTAAACAACGACCTGACAATACATCCAAAATCTCGATTGTCTAATTCATTTTAAAACTTAAAGATATTCAATAGTGGTTAGACACAATTTCAACATAACTCTTATTTATGCAATAATAAAAACTCGTTAAGTTTTAGTCTTTGGGGAGAAGTTTTATGCGTAAACCGTTGCGGAAAGAAGTTTTACTATTTTCGGTATTTATTGTCTTAATTACAGTTAGCGGTGTTTTTGCTGTATCTACTGTTGGAAATAACCTATTTTTTGATATGAAAAATGATGCTGAAACAAATCCGTTATTGCAAAAATGGATTGGAAATTATGGTGGCGTTCCGGCTTTTGATAAAGTGAAAGTTTCGCTTTTCAAACCAGCACTTGAAGTTGCAATGGCTGAAAAACTTGCTGAAATTGACAAAATTGCTAACAATTCTGTACCAGCAAATTTTGAAAATACAATTGTAGCACTGGAAAAAGCAGGTGAAACTTTAAATCGGATTATGCCGATTTATGGCATTTGGAGTGAAAATCTAAATACTGATGATTTTGCCAAAGTCCAAACAGAAATGAGTCCCAAACTTGCAGAATTTGGCGATAAAATTACGCAAAATTCGAAACTTTTTAAACGCATCGAAAAAGTTTATAACGCAAGTAAGACTTCAAAAATGAAGTCAGAGCAAAAACGTTTGACGTGGCGATATTACACAAATTTTGTTCGCTCTGGTGCAAAACTCGACGCAACGCAAAAGGCTCTTGTTTCTGAAATTAATCAAAAACTCGCTGGACTTTATACAAAATTTGACCAAAATCTTTTAGCTGACGAAGGCAAATATTTATTAATTGAAAACGAAGCGGATTTGGCAGGTTTGCCCGTCGATTTAAAATCGGCAGCGGCTGAACAGGCAACTGCAAAAAAACTAAAAGGTTGGTTGATAGCCAACACACGCTCTTCAGTCGATCCTTTTTTAACTTATTCAGAGCGTCGAGATTTACGCGAAAAAGTTTTTAAATTATTTGTAAATCGTGGCGATAACAACGATGCAACTGATAATAACCTGTTGATTGCAAACATCTTACAGCTTCGTGCAGAACGTGCAAATTTGTTAGGTTACGCAACGCACGCACATTGGTCAGTTGCTGATGCGATGGCGAAAACGCCCGAACGGACGATGACTTTGATGGAAGCTGTCTGGAAACCTGCTGTTGCCAGAGTTCACGAAGAAGTTGCTGATATGCAAAAATTTGCGGATAAATCTGGCGATAAAATCACAATAGAGGCGTGGGATTATCGCTTTTATATGGAAAAAGTCCGTAAAGAAAGATACGATTTAGACCAAAACGAAGTTAAGCAATATTTTCAACTCGACAAAATGCGTGAAGGAATGTTTTGGGTTGCGGGCGAGCTTTTTAACTTCAATTTTTCGCCTGTAACTGATGTTTCTGTCTTTCACCCGGACGTAAAAGTTTGGAAAGTTACAAATAAAACGACCGGAAAATATGTCGGACTTTGGTATTTTGATCCATTTGCCCGCGAAGGTAAAGGTTCAGGTGCGTGGATGAATCAATATCGCAATCAGCAAAAAATGAACGGCGATATTCAGACAATTGTTTCTAATAATTCTAATTTTGTGAAGGGAAAAGAAGGCGAACCGGTTCTGATTTCTTGGGACGATGCAAATACTTTGTTTCACGAATTTGGACACGCACTTCACGGTTTGAGTTCAAATGTAACTTATCCGAGCCAATCCGGAACCAACGTTGCTACTGATTATGTTGAGTTTCCTTCGCAAATTCTCGAGCGTTGGGTAAAAACACCCGAAGTTCTTAATAAATTTGCTTTGCATTACAAAACCGGCAAGCCAATTCCAGCCGGTTTAGTTGAAAAAATTACAAAAGCATCGAATTTTAATCAAGGTTTTGCAACGGTCGAATATATGGCGAGTGCCTTGGTCGATATGAAATTGCACCTCGCCGGCGGGAAAAAAATTGACGTTGATGCGTTTGAAAAATCAACGCTGAAAGAACTCGGAATGCCAAAAGAAATGGTGATGAGACATCGTTTACCGCAGTTTGGGCATCTTTTTTCGAGCGATGCTTACGCCGCCGGATATTACAGCTACATTTGGTCTGACGTAATTAGCTCAGACGCTTACGCAGCATTTACCGAAGGAAAAGGCGATTATGATAAAGCTGTTGCCGCAAAATTAGTAAAATATGTCTTCTCAGTTGGCGACACAATCGATCCAGCCGAAGGTTATAAATTATTTCGCGGCAGAGAGCCAAAAGTTGAAGCCTTAATGATTCAACGCGGTTTTCCAGTGGCGATGCAAAGTAAAAAAGTAAAAGTAAAAAGGTAAAAATTGAAGATCTGAATTTATTCTTTCCAGCCCCAAGGTGCATCGGGCGGTTTAATTTCTTTCGTCAAATCAAATTTAATGCTGAAATATCTTTCGCTGCCCATTCGGCGGAGATTGTAAGAAAAATAATCTTTTGAAACGAGATCAATCCACCAAACGTTGGTCGCGGCGGCGGCAATTACTCTAACTGTTTCTTCATCAGCCGCAAACATTTGCTTCGTTGGCGATCCTGAATTTGTTGTCAAACCGCCATACATTGTTACTTTATCTGGCTTTCCATCTTCGTGCCGATGATCGTGTTTGAGCAAAATCCGATTCTTTTTGCGAGTTAAAACCCACGTTCGAGATTTATCATCCCCAACAAAGAAAGGAATTCTGATAAGATTTTTCTCACAAGAACGAACGTGCATCACAAGTTTTTTTCCCGCAAAAGTCGTATCATCCGCAGGTGCCGCGGCAACTTTTCCTTCAAAAGCCTTTCCGCAAAGAGTCTGCATCGAATTCCAAAAAACCGAAACATTATCGAGAGTTTTGGTTTGCGAAATAACCGAAACGTTGAACATCAACACGAAGAAAAAGATTACAGTTGTTTTGAGCATGGAAAATTTTATCATTATTAAACCTCGAAACAAGCTAATTCTCGCAATTTTAATTAACCAAAGTTTGGTTAAAAACATTTTAAATCTCTTTTGGTTTAATAACCTTTCAGACCTTTAAATCATCAATTGATTTAACGTTTACCGCCGAATCTATATTTTGAAAATCGTCCCAATCATCGGTTAGTAAATCGGCATTGGCGTATTTGGCAGAAGCGAGAATTATTGCATCGGGAAGTTTTATCTTTTTATTTTTGTTTTTTCGGTAGAGGATTGCTTGGTCAGCGATTTCTTTGGTAACTTCAATTATATCTATATTTGCAAAAATTTCGTCGGCAACGGCTTTTTCAGCGGCATCGTGAAAATCGAACGCATAAACTTCAATATATGTGATTATTGAGGCATAAAATTGATCGTATCTTGAAAATAATTCCTCAACGTCAATCTTCTCTCTAGTGGCAAAAATAATCGTGTTGCTGTCGAGAATCGCATTAGTCCCACTCATCTCTTAACTTCCTTTGCCACGCAACAGGGTCATCAATTTCGGCAAAAAGGTTTGCTTCTTGTGCTTTCTTAAAAGCCGCGAACAACCTGTCTTTTTTCGCCTTGATTTCGTCTCGATTTTCAAGCGTAACAGTAACGTGAGCGACTGCGTTGTCGTATTCTTCAAACTCCTTAGGCAAATGGATGATGCCATGTTCGATTGTGGTTGTGAATTCAAGCGAGTTCATAGTATAAAAATAACTCAAAATGCGGCTTTCTGCAATTAAGGCAGAACCGCACAATTGAGTTTTGTTTATCGAATTAAAAAATCGTATTGTAATTTAGATTGTTTTGCGAACATTTCGATTAAATCAATGAGTTACAACACTTATAAACCAAACGATGACCTTGCCGCATTTATAAAGTGTTATTGGACACTCGATTTGCCAGCAGAAAACACGCCCGAAAAGCAGAGAATTGTTCCAGATGGCTGCGTCGAAATGATTTTTGAATACGGCGATTCATATCGGCAATATCGTAGTGATGGCAGTTTTTTTATCCAACCTAAGTGCTTTGTTTTCGGGCAGATAACCGAGCCTTTGGAGATTGAACCAACAGGCGAAACAGGTATTTTTGCAGTCCGTTTTCATCCCGATGGATTTATTCCGTTTGCGACAATCCCAATTATTGAAATGGAAAATCGACCAGTTCCATTTGCTGAAATTTTTGGCAAAGACGGAATTCGACTCGAAAACGAGGTGTTGTCCGCACTGAAAATTGAAGACAGAATTGAAATTATTGAACGTTTTTTGCTTGAAAAATTGATCTCGCCAAAGTCGATAGATCAGATTGCAAAAGCAAGTGTCGCCATCATTTTTGAACTTAACGGACAATTATCGGTTGATGAATTGTCAGATCAATTAAAAATAAATCGTCGTCAATTGGAACGAAAATTCTCGTCACTGATTGGACTCAGCCCGAAACAGCTTTCGAAAATAATCCGCTTGCAAGCCACGCTCCAAATGATTGCAAACAAACAATTTACGAGCCTGACGGCGATTGCTTATGAGGGAAATTATTACGATCAAGCTCACTTTATTAAAGATTTTAAGGAGTTTACCGGAATGAGTCCGAAGCAGTTTTACGCAAATAGTCTGAAAATGTCGATGTTATTTTTGGATGCCGAATAGTTTGTCGCAATTTTACAATTTTATAGTTTTGAAATGATTCAATATTGCGATTGTTAGAAAAAAAAAGGAGAAATTAAAATGGATAATATGGTTAGTTGGTTTGAAATTCCGGCGAGCGATTTTACGAGAGCGGTCGGGTTTTATAAAGGAATTCTTGGAGTAGAAATTCAGGAAATGGATATGTTTGGAACAAAAATGGGTATGCTGCCGTCAGATGGACAGAATGTTTCGGGTGCAATTGTTCACGGCGAAGATTATAAACCGGCAAGCGATGGCGTAACAGTTTATCTAAATGGCGGCGAAAATCTTCAAGTAGTTTTGGATAAGGTTGAGCAAAATGGCGGAAATGTCATCGTTCCAAAAACTCAAATCAGCCAAGAAATGGGTTATTTCGCGATGTTTATCGACACCGAAGGAAATAAAATGGCTTTGCATTCAATGAATTAGTTTTTGCCTCAAAAATAAATGAGGATGTCTGAAAAGTCCGTTTGCGGACGCTAGAATTTAGCTCCACACGTGAGTGTGGAGTTTTTTGAATAAATTATTTAAGCCCATTTGTGGGCTACAGCTGAAGTAAAACATTGAAATTAAATGGTTTACGTTTCATCTGTCGCCCGCAAACGGGCTTGTTTTATGATTTGACCGAACTCCACGCTTACGCATGGAGCTTAATTCTATAGCCCGCAAACGGGCATATTGGACTTTTCAGACAGCCTCATTGACAAATTATGGTACATTATTCAAATTTTCAATAAATTATCATTTCAACCAGCTTATTAATTTTTCCCAAAAATTGAGCTTGTTGCTTCGACCGTTTTTCGTTTTATTCCGCTTAAAAAACTTTGCAAAAGCCCATTTAACCTTCTAAAAACTCCAAAGTTTGAAATATCGTCAAAATACGAATAAAAAACTGGCACGGCAAGCAGAGTTAAAAGCAGACACAAACTTTGTCCACCGACGACCAAAACGCCGATTGAACGATTTGTGCCGGAACCTGCTCCGCGTGATAAAACAAGCGGAATCATTCCGGCGACAAGTGCGATTGTGGTCATCAAAATTGGACGCAACCTGTCGCGGTTGGCTTGAATAATTGCGTCGTAGCGGCTCATTCCGCGTTCGCGTAACTGGTTTGTATGGTCAATTTGCAAGATCGCGTTCTTTTTCACCACACCGAAAAGCAGCAAAATTCCGAGTCCCGAAAAGATGTTCACCGTTTGTCCCATTACCAACAGCGACAAAATCGCAAAAGGCACAGAAAGCGGCAGCGTCAGCAAAATTGTGATTGGATGAATGAAAGACTCGAACTGTGCGGCGAGAATAATATACATAAACACAAACGACAGCACGAACGCCAACCCGAAGTAGAATGCCGATTTTTGCAGCTCTTTCGATTGCCCAACATAACCTTTGCTGTAACCCGCCGGAAGTTGCAAATCTGCCACCGCGGCATTCAAATCTGAAATGATATTTGCCTGCGATCCGCCGGGTTTTGCGTTTGCCAAAAGCGTAACTTGCCGTTGCCGATTTACTCGATCAATTGAAGCCGGACCAGTTCCCTCTTGAACTTTCACAACATTATCGAGGGTTGTAATTCCGAGTTTTGTTGACGGAACAATCAGTCGTTTTAATTTATCTTCGCTGGCACGAAACTCGCCGATTGCCCGCACGCGAACCGGATATTGGTCGCTTCCGGCTGTAAATGTTGAAACTTCTTGTCCAGCAACCATTGTGTTCAAACTTTGCGAAATTGCCGCAACACTCACGCCCAAATCAGCAGCTTTATCACGGTCAACCGTTAGACGCAACTCAGGTTTTCCACCGATTAACGTTGAATCAACGTCAACTGCATCAGCCGAATTTTCAAGTTTTTTGAGCAAAACATTTGAATATTTTTCGAGTTCTTTGAGGTCAGGTCCACCGATAAAAAACTGCACGTTGGCGTTACGAAATCCGCCGCCGGAAAATGCTTGAACGGGCTGAACAGAAGTCCTTAATTCTTTCGGATAATTTGCCAAAATATCACGCGAAGCAACCATTGTTTCCTCTTGCGAACGTGTTCTTTTGTCAACATCTTTCATTTTCACGTAAATTGAACCGTTGTTTACAATTTTTTGATTGTCGCCGCCAAGCGTGGTTAAAGTGTCTTCCACCTCGGGCATTTTGCGAATATCAGCCGCAATTTTTTCAATTATATTTGAAGTTGAAGCCAGCGTTGAACCTTCAGTTGCACGAACCGAAACTTCAAATTGTGATTGGTCATCAACCGGTAAAAAGTTTTTTCCAACCATCATAAATAACGGAACAGTTGAAATTGTCACCAAAATACATAAACCTAAAATAACCCACCGATGTGCCATCGAAAACTGCAGCATTTTAGTGTAAGCTGCGTCGATTAATCCATAAAAACGTCCATCGCGGCTGTCGCCCTTCATCGATTTTATTTCAGATTCGCCTTGAATCATTCCATCGCCAAAAATTTCTTCATCTGATAATTTTGGTTTTGACGGATGTTTTACTTTGATAAATCGAGCTGCCAACATCGGCGTTAAAGTAAACGAAACAATCAGCGAAACTAAAATTGCAAAAGCCGAAGTTAAGCCAAATGCTGACATAAATCGACCGATAATTCCGCCCATAAACCCGACCGGAACAAACACCGCAAGCAACGAAAGCGTTGTTGCCAAAACTGCCATTCCAATTTCTTTTGTGCCTTCAATCGCCGCTTCGTATGGCGACATTCCTTTTTCTTCGATAAAGCGGAAAATGTTTTCAAGCACCACAATCGCATCGTCAATCACAATTCCAACCATCAAGGTCAATGCCAACATCGTGATTTGATTGAGCGTGTAACTCAAAGCATACATCAAGCCAAACGTTGCAATAATTGAAGTTGGAATCGCAATAGCAGCGATAAAAGTTGAGCGAATATTCCAGAGAAAAAGAAAAACAACGATTGCTGCCAAAATACTACCGACAATTAAATGTTCCTCAACCGAACTAATCGCAGCTTTTATAAACAGCGAATTATCGCCGACCATTTGAATTTTGTAACCTTTTGGCAACGTTGGTTCAATTTCCGCCAAACGAGCTTTTACTTCATCGGCAACGTTAACCGTGTTGGTTCCAGATTGTTTGGAAACGACCAAAACCACAGCCGGATTTCCGTTCAAACGTGCTTCGGTGCGAACTTCTTCAGTGCCGTCTTGAACATAACCCAAATCTTTTACTTTGACGTTGTAACCACCTCGATTTGCAATTACAACTTCGTTAAAATCTTCAGGTTTCGTAACTTTTCCTAATGTGCGAACTGTTCTTTCAGTGCTTCCTTCATCAACGCGACCGCCCGGAAATTCAAGATTTTGCAACCGAATCGCGGTTGCAACATCAGATACAGGAACGTTATAAGACCGCATTTTGTCAGGATCAACCCAAACTTGAATTTCGCGATCTCGTCCGCCAATCATCCTAACTTGCCCAACACCGTTGATAGATTCAATGCGTTCTTTGATTTTTTTATCGGCAACTTCCGTAACTTCTCGCAACGAAGTCGGTGCAGAAATCGCGACCCGAAGAACTGGTGCGGCATCAGTATCGAGCTTTTGGACAAAAGGTTTTTCAGCTGTATCAGGCAATACGGAAATAACCGTATTTACTTTGTTTTCAACCTCTTGAGCAGCAATATTGACATTTTTTTCCAAGACAAATTGGACAAAAACCTGCGAAACTCCTTCGACCGAAGATGAACGCAATTCGTCGATTCCGCTGATTGTATTCACAGCTTCTTCGATTTTTTGCGTAACTTCAGTTTCAATTTCAACCGGCGACGATCCAGGATTTACCGTAGTTATTGTAATCGTCGGAAAGTCAATTTTTGGAAATAAATCGAGTCCCAACGAAAAAAACGAAAATCCTCCAACAACGACCATCGACATAATAATCATCGTTGCAAAAACCGGACGCTTAACACATATTTCTGCTAACCATTGCATCTTTTTTAGTCCTTAGTCCTTTGTCCTTTGTCATTTGTCTTTAATCCTTAGTCGTTTGCGAGGTGCAAAATGCGAATTTGCAAAGTGCAAATGACCAGTGGCAACGGACGAATTTATTGTCTGACGCTTACACCGTCGAAAAGTTGTTCAACATTTGCAACAGCAACTTGATCGGCTTCTTTTAAGCCTGATTTTATCTGAATCATATCGCCTTCAACTTCACCAATTTGAACAAGTTTTTCGCTCGCACGTCCATTTTCTATGACGAAAACTTTGTTTACGCCACCATCAGTTCTGACAGATTTTGATGGAACAAAGATTGTTGGTTGAGGTTTTGACTGAGCAATTCTGACAGTGGCAAAAAGTCCGGGCTTGAGAGTTCCGCCGTCAGATTCTACTTCGGCTTCAACCGTCAAAGTTCGTGATGTTGCGTTGACATTAGGCAAGATTCTGGCGATTGTTCCGGCAAAGTTTCTTTCAGGATAAGCCGCAACTTTCATTGAAACTGATTGTCCAACTTTTACTAAAGCAATACTTTGTTCAGGAATATCAACCTTTAAACGCAAAACTGCTGTTCTTAAAATTGTGCAAACCTTTGAATTTGGCGTGTTTGGCGAGATAAATTCGCCAACATCCGCAACTCTTTCCGAAACATAACCCGAAAGCGGTGCATAAACAGCGGTGTCGTTGACTGCCTTTCTCGCTTGGTCAACCGCTGTCAGCGAAGTATTTGCAGCAGCTTGGGCGTTTCTGACATTTGCTTGTGCGGTGGAAACTTGTGCTTGTGCTGTTTTTACGCCTTCTTGAGCACTGTTAATTGCTTTTATCGAAACTGCTGCGTTTGATTTTGATTCTTCAAGTTGACCAAGAAGTTGGTCGCGGATTCCGAGTTTTTGGTCACGAAATGATTTTGAAACATCACCTGTCGGGAGCAATTTTTCTGCTCTGACAAGTTCTTTTTCGGCAAATGCTAACTGAGCTTTAGTTGCCAAAACTTGTGAAAATTTTTCTATGTTAAAAGTTGAACCTTCATTTAAACCAAGTCTAATCTGATTTTGTCTGAGAACTGCAATTGCTTGCCCAACTCCTGCTTCGGCTTGTTTGACAGTCGCTTTTACTTGTTCGATTTGAGCATTTGCTTGATCAACTTGTCGCTCAGCTTGCTCCAGTCTGATTTGTGCGTCTCGCGGGTCGAGTCTGATTAAAACCGAACCTTTCGTGACATAACTTCCAACATCAAAATTTACTTCAGTAATTTTTCCCGCAACTGTTGGTGCAACATCAGTTTGATTATCGCTTCCAAGTGTTCCGGTTGCTTCCAAAAATGACGGTAAATCTTTCGTAACTGCGGCTGTTGTTGTGACATCAACTGTTTGTGTAGCAGAATTTGCCGCTGTGTCGGAATTTGCTGACTCTTTTTTTGAGCCACATGAAAAACCAATTGATGCTAATAAAATAATTCCAAATAAAATTACGTTTCTCATAAACTTTTTGTCTGAAATTTGATTAATTCCAAATTTCATTTCGTTACTTTTTGACTCCGTTTAATAATATTTCAGTAAAGTTTTTTGCAGCGTCTTCATTAGAAATATCAAGTAAACTTCGTTTTTTGTCCCATAAAATATTGTTTAACGAATGGTGAATAATCATTCCTAAAAACGATCGAACAATAATTTTTGGTTCAATTTCCCTGAAAACTCCGTCAAGTTGTCTTTCTTTGATATATGAACCCAAAAACTCATAAAGCGGGCTGACAAACTGCTCAAAAAACATTTCCGATAGTTTGTGATCTTCTAATTTTGAAAAAAGCAACAATCTCATAAAGTCCTCATCCGTTTCGTGATGTTGCATTGCTTTCAAAGCAAAATTGTAAAAAACGTTGTAATCATCTTTTTCGGCAATCGCTTTTTGCTCAACGCTATCTTCCTCCCAAGGCAACATACCATTATCAATAACACAAGATTTGTGGTCGAGAATCGCCGAATAAAGTTCATCTTTTGTGGCAAAATGACGGAAAACCATCGCTTCCGAAACGCCTGATTGCTCAGCTATTTTTTTTGTCGTTGTTCCGCGAAAGCCATTTAGCGAAAATAATTTAATTGCAACACGTAGTATTTGCTCATGCCTTTCGTCGCCTGCCATTCTTGATGTAATGCCAGTGTTTTCTGTTGTTTTAGTCAATATATTGTGTTTCCTTAATAATGTTTTTTCCCTCAGTGCAGATAAAAACGCACATAAAGTGAGTGCTTACTTACTTGTATTTTCACAGACTCAAATTGAAGTGTCAAGCAAATCTTCGAACTTTTTTTTAAAGAATTCGTTACAACTTTTTGTGAGTAGTTTTCATCAAAAACACTCGCGTCATAAATTTGCGAAAGTTGATTGTATTTTGATAATTTTATATTTAGGAGAGATAAAAAAATGTCTGAATTTGAAACAGAAGTTAGAAAAGCGGAACAAGAATTAGAGCAGAGTTTGGTGCCGGTTGTGCCAAAACATATTGAAGAAACAAACAGTTTTTTAAACGATGAATTTTTAGGAGATTTGAAAATGCAAGCTCAAGAATATCAGCAAAAAATTCAAGACGCGGCAATCAAGGCAAAGGATTTTGCAAACGAAAAATTAACTCAAGCCGGCGATAAGTTTAAAGAAATTTCGGCAAAAGACCCAAAAGAGTTAGTTGAAGATGCAAAAGAATTTGCACGTCAAAAACCTGGACAAACAATTGCAATTGCAGCGGCAGTTGGGTTAGTTATTGGTTTAATTCTCCGCGGCGGAAGAAAATAATAAAAATAATCAGTGAGTTAAATTTCACAAAAAAAGGGCAAAACCGCAAGGCTTTGCCCTTTCTATTATTCAAAAATTAAACTTGTGCGTGAATTAATCTTCTGACTTTGTCGCCAAAAAGAACATCTATTTTTTGCGGTTCAATTGTTTCTAAAACCTCGCCGAGTCCAAAAGTGGAATGCAACATTGCTTGTCCTTTTTTGTATTTCCGCGTTCTATCGTATGGATTATGAGCTTTTGAAGCAATCATTTCGACGGCAGTTTTGACACCGCTTTTATAATTACTCGAAGTTTCACAAACCGTGCAAGTTAATTTTGTTATTTGCCCTTGTTTTGTGGCAGTAATAACAACATGATCTTGCTCTGAGTCACAACCGGAGCAAAATCTTTTTACAATTTCATCAACCGCGTATTTTTTCTTTTCAATCATAAACGTTTACCTTATCTTCTTGGACGAAATGAGCGTGTAGCCGGACGACTTGTTTTATTTCCGCCCAAATTTCCACCCAAAAATTTTGTCGCTACATTAACTGGTTGTAGTTTACCACCAAAGTTAGGAAGTAAGATACGTTCAACTGATTGTCCAGTCATTTTTTCAATCGCACGCAAGTTTGATTCTTCATCAGATGTGACCAAAGTGATTGCTCGACCTGTGTTTCCAGCTCTTCCGGTTCGACCAATTCGGTGAACATAATCTTCAGGTGCATCAGGAACATTGTAATTAATCACGTGTGAAATTGAATCAACATCAATTCCGCGTGAGGCAATGTCAGTTGCAACTAAAATCCGTGTTTTACCACTTTTAAAATTAAGAAGTGCAACTTGCCGTTGAGCTTGCGAACGATTTGCGTGAATTCGATTCACGGTATGATCGCGGGCTTCAAGGATGTGCGAAAGCCTTTCAGCCTCGCGTCGTGTTCTGGTAAACACCAAAACTCTCGAAAATCGTTCTCTTTCTAATAAATCTAGCAACAAAACAGTTTTTGATTGCGTTGCCACAGGATAAGCAAATTGTTCAATTGTTGCCGCTGTTTTTCCGGGACGACTAACTTCTAAAACTTTCGGGTTACGCATTGTTGTGCGTGCAATTTTTTCAATTTCCGGCGACATTGTTGCCGAAAATAAAAGAGTTTGACGATTTTGCGGAAGTGCCGCGATAATTCGCTTAATTGATGGTAAAAATCCCATATCAAGCATCCGATCGGCTTCATCTAAAACAAGCGTATCGAGTTTTGAAAAATCAATCGCATTGCGTTGCATAAAATCCATCAAACGTCCGGGCGTTGCCACAATCAGGCTGACACCTTTGTTGATTGCGTCTTCTTGCCGACGATAAGACGCACCGCCGATAAGCGTTACGCATCTAAATTTTTTGGCTGAAAGGTCACGAAAAGCCGCTTCTGTTTGAAGAGCTAATTCGCGTGTCGGAGCAAGCACCAAAGCTGTTGTGCCTCTTAGTTTTTTCTCAAATAAATTATGAAGAATTGGCAGCAAAAATGCTGCGGTTTTTCCGGTTCCTGTTTGAGCAATTGCAATAATATCTGCTCCATTCAAGACCGCCGGAATAGCTTGCTTCTGTATTGGTGTCGGTTCAGTATAACCGAGTGACTTGCACGTGTTCGCCAAAGCAGACTGCAAGCCGAGATTTGTAAATTCCATTAAATCCTTGTTCAACGCTCAACCTTTTGGGAGCGACTGTAAAAAATCGGACAAGCGACTTCCACAACAAATAAAAGTTGCAGAAGTCGCTCCGATAAAAAATACTAACGTTTTACCAACGCGATCCGCCGCCGCGATTTCCGCCGCCACCGCCGCCGCCACGATCTTCACGTGGTTTAGCTTCATTAACTGTTAAGTTACGACCTTCGTGGTCTTTACCATTTAGTTGGTCAATTGCAGTTG
>JANNVK010000119.1:0-7599 GCA_031414415.1 Acidobacteriota bacterium | reverse complement strand
GATGGGATTGTGGACAAGAGTAAAGCGTTTGTTTCGTGCGGGAACAGGTGCGGCAATGGACAAAATGGAAAATCCTGAATTGGTTTTGCAGCAAACCATTCGCGATATGCGTGATCGTGTGCCGGAATTAAACAATTCTGTCGCTCAAGTAATGGCGACTGAAAGGCTTTTGGCAAAAAACAAGGAACGACTCGCAACTCAAGTTGTTGACCTTGATTCTAAAATTAAAGCGTCAGTTAAAATGGGTCGCGACGACATTGCCACAGCTTACATCGGTCAATTGCAACAATCGCAAGTTGATCTTGAAAAAACAAGTGCCCAACTTGATCATGCCGGAATGGCTTCGAAACAAGCTCTGAAAGCTCGCGACAATTACGTTATTCAACTCAAAAACCGCACTGCCGAAGCGATGCAATTAATCAGTTCTGCGAAACAAGCAAAATTGCAAGAGCAACTCGCACAAACAATGTCGAGTTTTGATTTGGGCGACGATGCTTCAACGTTCAACGAAATGCGTGAGAAAATTGACCAACGTGTTGCCGCGGCAGAGGCAAAACTTCAGCTTGGAACTTCGTCAATTGATAATCATATGCAAGACATCGAACGCGAAGCGATGGATATGCAACTTCAAGATAAACTTCTTGAATATAAATCAAAAATGGGATTGCTCGGCGGTGCAACAACGAACACAAATCAATTGAATGCTGGCGAAAACGTCCAAAATTCGGATGTTTTAGATCAAGTTTTGCTCAACGAAAGCAAAGGTTAATGAACAATAAAAGGCAACGGTTTTTAGTTAAATAAAATCAAAGTTTTATGGCAGATTTAGCGAAATATCAAGAAGACCTCAGCAAATACAACACTAAATATCACAAAGAAGCGATCAAAGAACCGGTCAATTTTTGGGGTTTAGCCGGATTTGCGGTCGCTGCGGCATATACACAAAGCGTTATTCCGCTTGCAATTGCCTTACTTTTTGAGTTGATTTATTTATTCGTTACGCCGTTGATTCCTGCTTATCGAAAACTTGTAAACACACGCGACAAACAAAGACTCTTTGCCTTAAATCAATCGAACCGAGAGAAAATGATTAAGAGCTTTAGCCCACGTGAACGCGAAGCTGTGGAATTTTTGCGGTATCAAAAAGAACAGATTTTTCGTAACTATCATAAATTTACAGGTGCGAAAGAAATACCTTCAAATTTGACTTCTCTTAATCAACGTTGGGAAGATTTTGTCGATTTACTTGACGTTTATCGTCGTCGTAAACAGCATCTAAAATCTATTAATCGACAGTCAGTTCATAACCAATTAGCACAAGCATTTCGTTCGGCTGAAGCGGCTCCTGACGAAAAAACAAAGAGAATTCAGCAGACGAATGTTGAGATTTTGAAACGCAGAATCGGTTCGTTTGACGAGCTTGAAAGAAGCGTAAAGTCGGTCGAAGGTCAGCTTCAATCTATCGAAAACTTTTTTGGTTATTTGAATGATGAAATTGTTACAATGTCAACGCCTGAGAAGTTTTCTCTGCTTGACTTTGAACAATTAAGCGATTCCATTTCGATGACCAAACAAATGCTTGACGCGACATCTGACGCAATGGGTTTACTTGATTCGCACAATCGTCAAATGGGAAATTACGAACTTTTGCCTTCAAATCAAAATTCTTAAATCTTTCACTCAAAATCCCCGCTGAGTGCTTTTTATGTTTAATATTGCCTTGGTTGAGCCGGAAATTCCGCAAAATACCGGAAACATTGCACGCCTTTGTGCGGCAACTTTTTCTAATTTACATATTGTTGGGGTTGCCGGATTTAGACTTGACGAAAAAGCTGTTAAGCGTGCAGGTTTGGACTATTGGAACGATGTGCGACTTTTTCGTCATCGAACTATTGCGGATTTACAAATTGCATTGCCAAAATCGCGTTTTTTTTATATCACAACAAAATCAAGTAACGTTTATTTCGATTACAAATTTGAAGATGGCGATTGTTTTGTTTTTGGACGTGAAACTCGTGGTTTACCAGAAGATTTACTTGAAAAAAATGCCGAATTTTGCTTGACAATTCCGATGGGCAACGCAAATGTGCGAAGTTTGAATCTCGCAAATTCGGTAAGTATTATTTTATATGAAGGAATTCGGCAATTAAACATTTCTGAATGAATCCGAAATTTGAATTAAATACGTTTTACGTTTAGAATTACATTGATTTATGGGATTTTCAACTATTGCTATCCACGCAGGAAACGAACCTGACCCGACAACTGGTGCAGTTTCTGTGCCAATATATCAAACCTCAACTTATGCTCAAGATTCTTTGGGTAAGCACAAAGGGTTTGAGTATGCGAGAACGCAAAATCCGACTCGTTCGGCTTTGGAAACGAACATTGCAGCACTCGAAGGTGCAAAATATGGATACGCTTTTGCTTCTGGAATGGCTGCGACCGACACAGTTTTAAAACTCGTAAAAGCCGGCGAACACGTTATTTTAGGTGACAATACTTATGGCGGAACTTTTCGTTTGTTCAGCAAAGTATTATCAAATTATGGCGTTGAGTTTGATTTAGTTGATACAACAGACGCTTCGAATCTTGAAGTTGCATTTAAACCAAATACAAAAATGGTTTTTGTTGAAACACCGACTAATCCGGTCATGAGCGTTACTGATTTAGAAGCCGTTTCTAAAATTTCGCACGCTCACGGAGCAAAAGTTGTTTGTGACAACACTTTTATGTCGCCATATTTGCAACGTCCGCTTGATTTTGGCGTTGACATTGTTGTTCATTCAACAACAAAATATTTAAACGGACACTCTGATTCTGTTGGCGGTTTTGTTGCTTTAAATGATGACAAAGATGCAGAATGGATAAAATTTATTCAAAATGCAGTCGGTGCGATTCTATCTCCATTTGATTCTTTTTTAGTTTTGCGTGGAACAAAAACTTTGGCTGTAAGAATGGAAGCACATGACAAAAATGGGCGAATAGTCGCGAATTTTCTTGCTGAGCATCCGAAAGTTGAAAAAGTTTACTATCCAGGTTTAGTTTCGCATCCGCAGCACGAAATTGCGAAAAAACAGCAAAAAGGATTTGGCGGAATGGTTGCGTTTGAAACAGGTTCGCTGGCAAATGCAAAAAAAGTTTTAGAAAGCGTCAAGTTATGCACACTTGGCGAAAGTTTAGGCGGTGTTGAAAGTCTAATTTCACATCCGGCAAGTATGACGCACGCTTCAGTGCCAATTGAAAAACGAAACGAACTTGGAATTACTGATGGTTTGGTGAGAATTTCAGTCGGAATCGAAGATATTGAAGATATTATTGCAGATTTGGAGCAAGCACTTAATTAGCAAACTTTTAAAACGCTTATCGTTTTATTTACCACTTTTATTATGTTCATTGTTGAAGTTTTTGCCACATCGCACGTTGGAAGAGTTCGCCAAGGAAATGAGGACAATTATTTGTTACTTGACCTTGCACGACTTAATACTTGGACGAGTTCGCAAGAACCGAGCGAATTTATCGTTGAAACTCAGCGATTTGAAATTAATGCAAACGGTGCAGTTCTAGCCGTTTCTGACGGCATGGGTGGAGCCTTGGCGGGTGAAGTTGCAAGTCAAATGGCTGTCGAAACTGTAAGCAAAAGATTGCTCGATACTGATCCAGACTCAACAATTTCGCCTGATGTTTATGGCAATAGTTTGGTTGAAAAACTATTTGAATCAACAGTTTATTCTAATCATTTAATTCATCGTCAAGGTCGTTCAGATCCGAAATTTAGCGGAATGGGAGCAACTTTTACTGGTGCAACAATAACTCCCGAATCCATAGATTTAGTTCAGGTTGGCGACAGTAGAGCTTATTTGATTAGAAATTCTCAAATTACACAATTGACTAAAGATCAGTCGCTTGTTCAACAATTAATTGATGCACAACAAATACAAGCAGCCGACGCGGAAACTCATCCTTTAAAAAACGTGATTCTTCAAGCTCTCGGTGCTCAAAACGAGGTTTATCCGGTTCCGGCAAGAATATTTCCGAATCAAAATGATGTTTTATTAATTTGCACGGATGGATTGTCTAATAAGTTAAAAAGTAGTGAAATGTTGGCAATTGTCATGCAAAACATCGACAATCTTGGGCAAGCTGCCGCTCATTTAGTGCGTGATGCAAACGAAAATGGTGGTGAAGATAACATAACCGTTATTTTGGCAAAACTTAGCGGCGATAATTTACCACAAGCAACCGAAGAACAAGTAACGATTCATCAATTAAATTTTGGAAATATTCACGATACAAGCGATCAAGAAGACACCGCCGAAATTCTTTAAAAAATAGGTAAAGCATTCAAATGAACTATTCTGAATCTCTCCATTCAGGTAGTTCTTTGTATTTTCTGACATAAATAGACGAACCAGCAATTCGCGTAACTTCAACCTTGTCACCTTTGACAAGCATTTCGTCATCTTCAGGAAAAGCAGTCCAAACAGAACCATAAACTTTGACAGCTCCTTCGCCTAATGTCCCTTTTCCAGAAATTGTAACAGTCCCGACTTGTCCTGGCAAAGAATCAATTCCAGTTCTAATATCTGTTGTCAGATTATATTTTGAAGCGAAAATTTTTCTTGAAAGCAACGTGCAAATTATAGAAACCCCAGCAAAAACAAGAAATTGAGTTAGAAAGCCAAATCCAAAAAGACTTACTACTAACGCCGCAAATGCTGCGATACCAAACCAAAAAAGCACGAAGCCAAGCGTAAAAATCTCAGCTATAATAAACAAAACACCAAGAATGCTCCAAAATACCCAACTGTATTGTTCCATTTTTTTCCTTTCTGCTAATGTTTGAATTGTAGCATAGAGATTATAACGAACCAAAAAGTTCTGTTTCTGACGTTGAAATTGTCTCAGAATTCGTGTATATTTTTCAAAGTGCTCGGGTGGCGGAATTGGTAGACGCACAGGACTTAAAATCCTGTATTCTTCGGAGTGTGCGGGTTCGATTCCCGCCCCGAGCACCAACCAAACTTAAAAAAAGACATTCTTCAGAGTGTTTTTTTTAATTTCTAAACAGATTTAATTTTCTTAAATGTAAATGTTTTTACATCTCAAGTTACTAAATACCAATCTTTGCCATTCCGAGCATTAAACGATTTTCCCCTTAAAATTCACTTCAACATGCGGAACTGAGATTAACTAGCCAATTCCAAACTCTTTTCAACTTGAGACTTACGTATTAATTGAATACAATCTGCCTAATTTCCTTGTTTTCAAATTATTGACTTTCACAGCACACGACTTTTATAAATGAAAAACGAAAATAATTCCATAAAATCCTCCATAATCGACAACCGAAAACGCGGAACAGTCGGCGAATTTCTCGCGGATAGCATTAAACCAAATTCGAAGCTCTCGTTTGTCTCTGCATATTTCACCATTTTTGCTTATGAAAAACTCAAGGCAAGTCTTGATAGTGTTGAAAATTTGCGATTCCTTTTTGGTGAGCCAACATTTATAAATTCGCTTGGAAATGAGCAAGCAAATAATCGCAAAGCCGCGATTTTGGATGAAAGTGAAAGCATTTCTTTAACTCAACAGCTTTCCCAAAAGAATGCGGCGATTGAGTGTGCAAAATGGTTTGCCGAAAAAGCTGAGATTCGTTCGATGGTTAAACCTAATTTTCTGCATGGAAAATTGTATTTAATTGAAAGCGAAAATGGTGTCAAAGAAGCTGTTGCCGGAAGTTCTAATTTTACGGTAAATGGTCTTGGTTTCGGCGGAAAGCCAAATATGGAGTTGAACTTAATCGTCAATGACAAACGCGATTTGAATGATCTTGAAGATTGGTTTAAAGATGTTTGGAACGATGAAACCGGTTTGGTTGAAGACGTAAAAGAAAAGGTTTTAGAGTATTTAGGTTTGCTGTCAGCCGAAAATGAGCCGCAATTTATTTACTACAAAACACTTTTTCATATTTTTGGGAACTACTTGCAAGAGCAAGAAGAAAATCGTTTGCTTGACGATCGTGGCGATTTTCTCGAAAGTGAAATTTGGGATATGCTTTACGATTTCCAAAAAGACGGCGTGAAAGGTGCAATTAACAAACTCAATAAACATAACGGTTGCATTATCGCCGATAGCGTCGGGCTGGGGAAAACCTTTGAAGCTCTAGCTGTAATTCAATATTTTGAACGGCTAAATTACCGAGTTTTGGTGATGTGTCCGAAAAATCTTTCGGCAAATTGGACTATTTATCAAACCGGCAAAAACAGCGAACTAAGTCCTTTTACCAAAGATAGTTTCAAATACAACGTTCTTTATCATACCGATATGGGCAGAACCGACGGCAAATCGGGTGCCGACGGCATTGATTTTGACAATTTCAAATGGGGCAATTTTGACTTGATTGTAATTGATGAATCGCACAATTTTCGCGGAAATCCGGTTGATAAAAGAAAAGAAGACGGGACGACAAAACCGAACCGAGCGAAGTTTCTTTTAGATGAAATTATCAAGAAAGGCTTGAATACAAAGGTTTTATTGCTTTCCGCAACGCCCGTGAACAGCGATTTGCGAGATTTGCGAAACCAAGTTTTGCTGATGAACAAGGGCAATAGCGATGGTATGTTTGAAAAAACCGGGATTAGGAATATCAAATCAACGCTTGAAACAGCTCAGAAACAATTTACGGCTTGGGCAAATAAAGATAAAAATCCTACTCGAAACGTCAAACAATTGCTTGAAAGATTAGATTCTTCGTTTTTCAAAATGCTTGACGAAATTACAATTGCCCGTTCACGCAAACATATTAAAAGTTTTTATGACCTTGAAGCAATCGGGAAATTTTCAGAACGTCTAAAACCAATTTCGATTTATGCGGAAATTGACTTAAAAGATCGATTTTTTTC
The DNA here is from genome assembly GCA_031414415.1 of Acidobacteriota bacterium. Lineage (GTDB taxonomy): Bacteria > Acidobacteriota > Blastocatellia > Pyrinomonadales > Pyrinomonadaceae > JANNVK01. Next base: position 694 of record JANNVK010000119.1, on the reverse strand, counting down.
CTACGAATCATTAAACGAAAAAATACTAGAATACAAACTTTCGCTTTTTAATCCGTCAAAGTTTGTCTTACTTGGATTCGAAACAAAATATGGCGTTAAAACCAACGAAGAAAAAGCTAAGGAGAAAAAAGAGAGAGACGAACGAAAACGAAATAAGCTCAAAAAACAAAATCCTTCTCAGGTAATCGAACCAAATTTTGACCAAAGTGATCGTGAACATTACTTAATTGGAATGATGAAGGTCAATTTCTTAAAGCGATTGGAAAGTTCAATCGAGTCTTTTGAAATATCAATTAAAAGAACTTTTGACAAAATTGAAAGATTAGAAAATGACATTAAAGAATTTCAACAAAAAAGAACGGACACTGGGTATGAGCCGTCGTATAACGATTTGGACGCCGAAAATAATGACAATGAATTTGAAGAATTAGAAGTCGGAAAAAAGCTAAAATTCAAACTTAAACATTTGGATTTAGATAGCTGGCTTATTGACCTCAAAAGCGATAAGAATGCGTTATATGATTTGTATTTGAGAGCAAAAGATATAACACCTGAACGCGATGCAAAGCTCAAGCAACTAAAAGATTTAATTGCGGCAAAGGTAAACAATCCGCTTAATCCCGACAACAAAAAGGTGATTGTTTTTACCGCATTTTCCGATACAGCAGAATATCTTTACGATAATCTGAAAAAT
>JANNVK010000118.1:0-4196 GCA_031414415.1 Acidobacteriota bacterium | reverse complement strand
TCCTCCTCCAACGCTTCCTGAATCATTCGCTGTGCCGCATATTTCGCCATCGCCTCAAGGTTAAATTGCGGCATTTCAACCTCTTTTCCAAACATTTCATCATCAACATATTCGCCAAAAAATATACTGTTTTCGTTGCTGCCGTTTTTGTTGTTGTAATTTTCCCTGCTTTTAGGATATTCTTTCTTCATAGCGTATTCCTTTAGGCTTCATGCCTGTTATGTTTTTTAATCCAAAACAAGAATACGCTATTTCTTTTTTTTAACCATTTCCACAACTTTTGATACTATCTCAAAAAAAATGATTCTTAACGATTCTAAAAAAAGACTCATCCGAGCAAAAAACAATTATTTAAAAAACGATAATGGCTCTTGGTATGAAAAAGGTATTCTTGATGACCCTAGTTATGAAGATAATTGGAAAAATAAAATCAACAGAAACTATTCGGAGATAAAAATTGAAGCATTCAAAGTATCAAATCGCGGAATTAGTTTTTATTATGATACAACTTTAGGTTTTGCTATGGCGATATTGAGTGAAGAAGCATCTCCTGAATATTTCTATTCGTGGGCAGTTTTGAAGCCATTCTTAAAACCTTCAAATCCTATTTCAAGTTTGGTAAAGTAATGGTTAAATCAACAAGCTAGCCAAACTATTCAAACGCTTCCAAATACTTCAAACCCGAACTTGTGTTGGATAAAACCACGCTTTCAGTTTAATTGCTTGTAAAATAAACCGGCATATTGTATCTTCATTGTAGAAACATTTGGAGGCTGTATGAAAGTTCAAATTCAAAAATGGGGCAACAGTTTAGCGTTGCGGATTCCGAAATCCTTTGCGGTTGAATCTAAAATTAAGCAAGGTTCATCGGTTGAAGTTTCTCTGGAAAGCGGCAAAATTATTGTTTTTCCGATAACTGAAAACGAGATTTCTCTTGATGAAATGTTGGCACAAGTTACGCCGGAAAGTTTGCACGGTGAAATTGATACCGGCAATTCGGTGGGCAAGGAGATTTGGTAATGAGTTATTTTCCAAAACGTGGCGATGCCGTTTGGATTAACTTCAACCCGCAAGCCGGACACGAACAAGCCGGCAGACGACCTGCCATTGTTTTGTCGCCTGATAAATACAACGAAAAAGTTGGGCTGTGCTTGCTTTGTCCAATCACAAATCAAATTAAAGGCTATCCGTTTGAAGTTTTGATTCCAAAAGATTTAGGTGTTTCAGGTGTTGTTTTAGCAGACCAAGCAAAAAGTTTGGACTGGAAAATGAGAAATGCCGAGTTTATCGCCAAACTGCCGGAAACCGTAGTTGATGAAGTGCTGAAAAAACTTAAATCTTTGTTGTAAAAATTAACGATAATTTGGTTTTAAAGTTATTTTATTCAAACGCTTCCAAATACTTCACACCTGAACCCGTGTTAAATAAAACCACGCTTTCATCGCGTTTTATCCAGCTTGTTTCCAACAACTTGCACATTGCTTTCAAAACTGCACCGCCTTCGGGAGCGGCGAAAATTCCTTCGTGTTTGCCGATTTCCCTCGCACCTGCGACCAAATCTTTATCTGAAACAGAAACCGCCGTGCCGTTCGATTTTCGTAAAATATCAAGCATGATAAAATCGCCGATTGCTTTCGGCACACGCAAACCTGACGCGACCGTGTGAGCATTTGGAATATCAACTGCGTGTTTCAAACCTTGCTCAAAAGCCGAGACAATCGGCGTGCAACCTGCGGCTTGGACGACAACCATACGCGGACGTTTGGACGAAATCAAACCCATTTTTTCCATTTCGTCAAAGGCTTTCCACATTCCGATTAAGCCTGTACCGCCGCCTGTCGGGTAAAAAATCACGTCGGGCAAAGTCCAATTTAATTGCTCGGCGATTTCGTAACCCATCGTTTTTTTGCCTTCAATTCGGTAAGGTTCTTTGAGCGTCGAAAAATCAAACCAGCCTTCTTTTTCCTTGCGTTCACCGACAATCTTCCCGCAATCGTGAATCAAACCGTCAACTAAATTTACGCTTGCTCCAAGCACTTCGCACTCGACAATAAAGGCTTTAGGCGTGTCTTTCGGGACAAAAATATGGCATTCCATTCCCGCGAGTGCGGCGTAGGCAGACAAAGCTCCGGCGGCGTTTCCGGCAGACGGTGCGGCGACTTTCGTAACGCCTAATTCTTTCGCCATCGAAACTGCCATTGCCATTCCGCGAGCCTTAAAAGATTGCGTCGGATTCGCGGATTCGTCTTTGATATACAGATTCGGCAAGTCGTATTTTGCCGCTAATTTTTCCGCGTGATGAAGCGGCGTAAAACCTTCGCCGAGCGTCAAACGATTTTCGATATTGACCACAGGCAAAACTTCTTCGTAACGCCAAAGTGTTGACACTCTTGACTTTAGACTCTCTTTCGTCAAAGTTTTCACGGCAGTTTCAAGGTCATAGGCAACCAGCAAAGGCATTCCGCAAACGCAAAGATTGTAAAGTTTATTCGGCTCGTATTTTTCGCCGCAAGCCGAGCAGTAAAGATGAGTTACATTCATACGCAAATCTTAACGGCAAACGCAAATTTTCCAAAGCCTCAAAGCATCGCGTGAGAATTTTTGACTTTCGAGCGATTCTATCGTTAAATTTTCAACATGAAACAATGTCCCGTATGCAAAACCAACTATGCCGATGACACACAAATTTTCTGCCTGAACGACGGTGCAGGATTAATTGCAGTTCAAAATGAGGAAGAAACTATGATTTTTTCACCCGTTGTCAATCAAATTCAAGATCCGCTTCGAATCAATATTCCTCCAGCGTCAGACCCGACGGTTTTTGTCAGACCTCAGATTGCTACCGAGAAAAAAGGCGGAAAAGGTTTACTAATTGGCGGGTTGCTGGCAGTAGTTTTGCTCGGAATTGTCGGCGTGGCTGGAATTGGTGGATACTTATACTGGCAGAGTCTGAATTCGAATAGCAATGTTTTAATCGCGAATAATTCACCAAAAACTAATGCTAATATCGTTTCGAATATTTCATCAAATTCAATTCCGAACACGTCCGCAACTCCTGACGAAACCGCGGCGATGAAACAAAAACTCGCGAATCTTGAGAAGCAGCTTAAAGATCAAAAGAATCAAAAAGGTTCGGTTCCAACTCTTCCGAATTCGCCCGCAACGCCTAAACCTGGTGCTACCGTTGCACGTGCAAACTCACCAAACGATGGTTTTCTCGCTCTCAGAACTGCTCCGAGCAGCGAAACCGGCGAGCGTATTCTCCAAATTCCGCACGGTGCCGAACTTAAAGTTTTGGGTTGTCAAGCTGCCATAAAAGGCAAAAAAGGTCGCTGGTGTCGGGTTGATTACAACGGAAATCTCGGTTGGGCGAATGATGGCTGGATGAGTTATTAATTGTAAATAACTCTATTTGAAGTTTTTGCCGCTGCATTTTCCGAGTTGTTTCGGACATTCGCCAATTCCGATCCAATCATAAAAATCAGCAGGTTTTCCATCAATTGCGTAGAAAACTCTTTTGATAGTAGAAAATTGTTTGAGAGTTTTTTCGATTTGTGAAAAAAACGTCTCTCTTGCACAACTTGCTGAAGCCGAACTAACACTTTCTTGAATACTCGAATTGAAATTTACAAAAGCCGAACCTTTGCTAATATTCAGACTTTTCAAAATTGAAGCCGATTCAGCCGAAAAAACTGATTCGTAGTTTTTTGCTTTTTCCTCATCAGTTACTCCTTTGAAAAGTTCAAGCAAAGCCATTTTTGCCACCGTTTTAGTTTTCGGCACATTTCTATTAACAACAAAAACCTTGCTGCAATCTTCAATTTGCGGATTTTTCCCGCTATTTCCTAAGTAAATTTTCAATTGTGTATTTTGAGCCAAAGCCACACAAGAAACGCATAGTAACAAACATAACAAAACTAGAATTTTCATCTGAAAATAAACCTCCCGTGAATTCAAGGATACATAACGCTCTCGTAATAATGTTAAATCAATTAGACGATTATTCAAATTCATCCGGCAGATTCAACTGTCAGAGTTACGCCTTAAGGCGTGATTCAAATGTTAGAGTTACGCCTTGAGGCGTGATTCAACTTGAGCGGTCAAGCGTTAAATTGAAACTATTCAACGTAATTCACGCCTGAAGGCGTAACTCTAACTTTTTCATTCAGGAATCCCATCTTTTCGCGACCTTTAGG
>JANNVK010000117.1:0-16192 GCA_031414415.1 Acidobacteriota bacterium | reverse complement strand
TGCTAAACGTCCGTGTTTCCGCTTTAACCCCAATCCCCGCGACCGTTGCCACAACCGTCTCTTTATGGACATCCATCCCGCATCCGCGTTCAACTACTTGCTCAAATTCGATAACTTGTGTTTGTTTTTGTGTTTGTGTTTGTGTTTTCATCCTTCTTTTCTAACACAAATCTCTCCCTCTGCACCAAATTTTCATCCCCTTTTGTGTTTGCCTAAATCATGAAGGTTTCATATTACTCAAATCTTACTGAAACGACCTTCGAAACTCCAGGTTCTTCCATCGTGACACCATACAGAGCTTTCGCGGCTTCCATTGTTCGTTTGTTGTGTGTGATAACAATAAACTGTGTGTTCGCAGACATTTGCTCGATTTTTTTAACAAATCTTCCAACGTTTGCTTCATCAAGCGGAGCATCAACTTCGTCTAACAAACAAAACGGAGACGGTCGATATTTGAAAATTGCCATCACGAGTGCAATTGCTGTCATTGCCTTTTCGCCACCAGAAAGTAGCAAAATGTTTTGGAGACGCTTGCCCGGCGGTTGGGCAACAATTTCGATTCCGGCTTCTAAAATATCCTCGGCTTCGAGCAAATTCATTTCGCCTTTTCCACCACCAAAAAGCTCTTGAAAAAACTCAATAAAGTGGAAATTAATAGCTTCGAAGGCTTCGCGAAAACGCTCACGTGAACGACGTTTTATTTCTCTCAAGGCTTCTTCCGCAGTTCCGATGCTGTCGATAATATCTTTGCGTTGCGAAGTTAAAAACAACAAACGTTCTTCAGTTTCTGCCAATTCTTCAAGTGCTAACATATTTATTGCACCAAAATTTTCAAGTTTTTCACGCAAATCTTCAACAATTTTTCGGTTTTCATCAAGATCAAAATCTTCTATAATTTCCGTAGTTTCAATCAATTCACGCAAAGGCACGTTCAATTCTTGGAAGCAATTTTCTTTCAAACTTTGCAATCGCGTAACCGTTTCGGCTTGCTGAACTTCCATTGTTGCACGTTTATTTCGAGCTTCTGCTGAGTGTTTATTTAATTCCGCCAATTTTATTGAAACTGAATCGGCTTCAGTTCTTGATTTCTTAAGATGCTCTGTTGCTTTGGAAAGTTCGTCCGCCTCGCGTTGTTTTTCTTCTTCAACTGTTTCAATTTTCCCAATTAATTCTGCAACCGAAGCGTTAAGTGTGTGAAGTTTACTTTCAATTTCATTTTTTTCGAGCGATGTTTGAACAATTCTTCCTTCAAGATCAGTTAATTCATTTTCAACACGTCGCAAAGCACTCGCAACCGAACGTTTTCGCTCCGCCGCCGCAGCCGCCATAGCTCGCGTTTCACTCAGCGTCATATTTTCAATTTCAATTTTATAACGGGCTGTGTTTAAATTATCAGAAATCTCTATTTGTTTGTCTGAAGCAATAAGTCGTGATTTCTCAGCAACTTCAGCGTTTTCTTGGGCTTGAGTTTGTCGCAATTTTAGGTCTAAAATTTCTTTTTGAATCTGCTCAGAATCTGCCGCAACAACCTTTTTATGTCGCTCGTTTCGCTCAGCATCTTGAATTAGAGACTTTGCATTTAATTCTTGCGACAAAAGTTCGCGTTCGCGGAAAGCAATAATTTGTTGAATATCAAAAACTTTTTCTTCTTTTGCGGCAAATGTTTTGCGGTCTTCTTCAACCTTAGTTTCTGCAGTTACCAAATTGTTTATCAGATTTTTGCTCGTTGCCTGAAGCTCACGCAACTCTCTTTTGAAAGCTAGTAACGATGTGTTTTTTTCATTTGTATTATGCTTTCCGCTAACGAAATAGCTTCCACCAAAACATAAATCTCCATTGTAAGTGATGAAGTTTTCGTTGCTGTTGACATCTATATCATCAATTGATTCAACAACTTGCGAAGACATCTCACGCGGAAAAGCATTCATCAAGGCGTTGCGATAATCTTCAGAAACGCCGAGTAAATCAACAAAATTGGTTACTGATTTATTTTCAAAATTTTGTTTTAAATTAACCTCTTTTGAAATAATGCTAATTCTGCCAACATTATTTTCTTTTAACCAAGTTGAAACTTTTCTCGCATCAGCCGAGGTTTTCACCAAAACTGCTTGCAAATCTGTTCCAAATATCAATTCAACAGCTTTTTCTATCCGCGAATCTACGTTCAATTTATCTGCTAAAACTCCGTCGAATAAAACACCAATCTTCCCTTGCTCAGCAAATAATTTTTGAATCGCAGGTGCGTAAATTGCTCCTTTTTCTTCAAGCTCTTGTAAGGTTTCAAGTCGATGTTTTGTTCTTGAAAAATGCTCAGAAACTTCTTTTAAAACTTTCTCCGAAGCTGCTTGATTATGTCTTGCAACAGTGACTAACTCAACAAATTCTTTTTTCTCAGCTTGATGCTCTTCAAGTTTTTCTATCGACTCAGCAATTTGTTTTCTGATTTGATCAACGCTATCAATATTTTCGCGATATGTTTTTTCGGCTCTAATGCTTTCTAGCCTCAAACCGCCAAATCGTTCAGTTAATCTTGTTAAATTATCTTCAAGCTGTTTTTTAATATCAGAAAATCGCTCAACAACAGATGTGTGTTTAAAAACTTCGGTGCGAATTTTTTCTAATTCTGCCTCTATTTCTTTAACTTCTCTTTGTTTATCTTGATAAGATTGCTCGGCTATTTTTAGCGTTAATTCTTCTTTTTCTGAAACTTGCCGTTGCGAAAGTTCTTCGCTTTTAAGCCTTTTGGCTTCTTCTGAAATTGATTCAATTCGTTTTTTTGTTGTAACGATTTCTTCATTTAAAGATTCGTGGCGGTTGTGTAAATCTACAATTTGCTCTTGTTGATAAACTTTTTGTCGTTGAGTTCTGTCTCGGTTTAGCAAGTTTTCTGCATGCTCAGCACGAATTTTTGTGAGTTGTTCTTCAGCTAGTCTTGATTGCTGCGTAGAGTTACGAAATTCTTCGTCTTTTGTAATTAATTCTTTTGAAAATTCTTCTTCGATAGTAATGGCAGCAGACATTTGCTCGTCTAAACTTTCAACTAAAAATCCTAACCTGCTTCCATCTGCAACAAAAACTTGTCGTAAAAGTTCACGAAGTTCATCTCGTAAAACTTTGTATTTACGCGTTTTAGCTGCTTGTCGTCGCAAACTATTTTCTTGCTTTTCAATTTCAGAAACTATATCGGATATTCTTCGTAAATTTGATTTTGCTGATTCAAGACGAGATTCAGCCGCACGTTGTCGTGTTCGAAACTTAGAAATTCCGGCAGCTTCTTCAATCAAAGTTCGTCGATCTGAAGGTTTTGCGGAAAGAATTTGCCCAATTCTTCCTTGCTCGATTAAGGCGTAATTTGTTCCTGAAAGTCCTGTTCCAGAGAATAAATCTTGAATATCACGCAACCTGCAAGTTTTTCCATTTAACTGATATTCGCTTTCGCCCGAAAGATAAAGTCTTCGAGTAATCGAAACTGCTTCGCCAACTGCAAAGTCAAAAACTCGATTTCTTGGTCGCCAATGTCGCTTTGATTTTATTTTTGCAACAGCAGTTGCCGTCGCAACACCAGCCAATGCCGTAGTTTCGAATACTTCGGCGTTTATTGGCTCAACTTCAATATCTTGCGGGTCAAAGTCTTCAACACTTAGTGCATTTTCATCAAATTGAGCGAGTTCTTCATCAATATCGTGAAGTTCGTCTTGTTCAATCGCCGATTCGTCACGCACAAGATGCAACACAACTTCCGCCATTCCACTCGGTTTTCGTTTGCCAGAACCTTGAAAAATAACGTCTTTCATATCTTCGCCACGCAAAGATTTTGCTTTTTGTTCGCCTAAAACCCACGCAATACAATCACTTACGTTAGATTTTCCGCAGCCATTTGGACCAACAACCGCAGTTATTCCTTCGCCAGTGAAGACGATTTCGGTGTAATCTGCAAAAGATTTAAAGCCTGTAATTTCTAGACGCTGAAGTTTGAACATTTAACTCGTAAAAATTGAAGATATAGAACTATATTTCGTTGCTTTCTTTAAGTCAAACGGTTGTTATTTTCTTGAGTGTCGGTTAGAGTCATACCATCGAATTTTAAGGTGGTTTCAAGGAATTTCAAATATTCAAACAATAAATAAATAATTATTATTTGAATATTTAAGTTCCACTCAATGGCACTCAACTTATGTTAGGCTATTTCTCATATGACAGTTACTTCCACAAAACAAAGAGTTTATCCAAGAGCTTTCGTGCGTCTCAACAAAATACATAAAATTATTGCTTCGGGGATATTTCCGAGCGTCAAGCAAATTGCCGAAGCGATTGAAGCTACCGAAAGAACCGTTAAACGCGACCTAAATTTACTACGCGAATTAAATGCACCGATAATTTACGAACGTAAACAAAAAGGCTTTCGTTATTCCAAAATCGGCTGGACTTTGCCGCTCTCAAATCTCAATGATAAGGAAGTTTTAGCTGTTTTTATTGCAGAAAATGCCCTCAAACTAACTGGACATCTCCCCGAAGCACAAGATTTGAAAAAAGCACTTGCCAAACTCGTTTCGTATTTGCCCGAGCAAATATCTTACGATCTAGCGACTTTGAGCGATAACATTAGTTTCGAAAATCCGGCTTATGAATTGTCAGAACCGGAAATTCGCCAGCAGATAGCAAAATCAGCAACTGATTTGACAACCATTGAATTCGATTATTTTTCACCGCATTCGCAGAAATCGTCACGGCGAAAGGTTGATGTCTATTTGTTGCACAATTTTGGCGGCGATTGGTATGCAATTTCTTTCGATCATTCGCGAAGTGCAATGCGAGATTTTCACGTTGGAAGAATCTCAAATCTAAAGTTTACAAATGAAGGTTTTGAGATTCGCAAGAAAATTTGGAACAAAGAAGATTACCTCAAAAAAGGTTTCAATATGATGCGTGGCGGAAAATTGACCAAGGTTGAAATCTGGTTTGATTCATATCAAGCCCAATGGATTCGCAGTCGCAAACACTTTCATCCTGACGAAAAACGCGAAGAATTACCAGATAGCAGTTTGAGACTGTCATTTGAAATAGGCGAAAACGGACTTGAAGCTGTTGCCAGATTTTGTTTGCAATATGCAGGGAATTGCATCGCCGAGAAACCTGTAAAATTACGAGAAATTATCAACGAAAAATTAAACATTGCACTGGAGATGAACCGATGAATGATTCACAACCGACCATTACTGTCCAATTTCCGATACAAGGAAATAAACTTCCCGCCGATCACGGTTATCCGGTTTATGCGGCAATCAGCCAAATAAAACCCGAACTGCATGAGATTAAATGGCTCGGCATTGAGCTAATCAGCGGCGTTCCGTTTGACCAAGGCTTGATTGCGTTGCCGAATCGCGGAGCAAATCTGCGGCTGCGAATTCCGGCGGACAAATTCGGCGAAGTTATGTTTCTCGCGGGGAAACAACTCGATATTGACGGCTACAAACTTCGTCTGGGAATCCCGACGGCACGCCCGTTGCTTCCTTCTCCGACGCTTTACGCCCGCATCGTAACCTTCAAAAATTCGTTGGAAGTGCCGAAGTTTCTAGAAACGGCAAACCGAGATTTATTGGAAAAAGGAATTACGGCAACCTTGGAAATCCCGAAAGAAGAACGCAGCCGACACCGCCGAATCATCACCATCAAAGGCAAAAAAATTGTCGGATTCTCGCTCATCGCCCACGGCTTAAACGATGTAGATTCACTAAAACTACAATCCGAAGGCTTAGGCGGACGGCGTTCGATGGGCTGCGGTTTGTTTAATCCGATTCGCAAACCGGTTGATTTTGAAGGAGAAAATGAATGAAACCGTTGTTAGCCAAATCCTACAATAAGACAAAATATCCAAACTATCCGCCGGATTATGCTTTGTTGACGCAACACAGTCGGGATGTAGCACAGGCTTGTTCAGCTTTAGCAGATGTTGTCGGAAAACTTGGATTAGACGCACTTGGGTTAGACGAAGAAGTTTTTGAAGACTTTAAATTAGGGCTAAAAGCAAACGGTTGGCTTCAAGATGTAGGCAAAGCAAACAGTCATTTTCAAGAAATGGTTGAAGGCAAATTAGACGGAACACAACTACTCCGACACGAAACAATTTCGGGATTATTGGCTTATAAGGAAGATTTGCCTTTACGGAATTGGCTTACTCAAAAATTCTCTGAAAAATCATTGCTGACAATTATTTGGGCGGCAATGGGACATCACAGAAAATTCGATAAAAGCACTCAGCCAAAGCAAGCATTGCGTTTAACCGTTGATACTTTGCATCCTGATTTTAAGCAAATTCTAAAGGAAATGAGCCAAGATTTAGGATTTGAGAATTTACTTGATTTTGAAAAGGAAATTGTGATAACACAAAATCACTGCGATAAAGGCGACATAAATGCACAACGAGAACTTCGAGATTTACAAGACTGTTTTGAAGATAAAATAGATTTGTTTGCAAATGAAAACGACAAACGCTATTTAGCTTTGATAAAAGCTCTTGGAATTGCCGCCGATGTGTCAGCAAGTGCGATTGCTAAAAAGGAGAAATCCGCAAAAAGATATTCTTTAGCGGTGTTCATTAAAGACAGTTTTGAATATGGATTGAAAGAAACAGATTTTATTCCAATTATCGGGGACAAAACGCCTTATCCTTTTCAAGAAAAAGTTGCCGATTCTAAAGCATATCTAACTTTTGCCCAAGCCGGTTGCGGTTCGGGAAAAAGTTTGGCGGCTTATCTTTGGGCAAGAAATTGGTGCAAACAGTTTTCTGATGAAGGCAAAACAAACTTTAGATTATTTTTCTGTTTGCCGACAACCGGAACAACAACTGAGCATTTTAAGGATTACGCACTTGAATCAGGCGTTCCACCCGAAATGCTGAAACTTTCTCATTCGCGTTCTACGGTTGATTTACAGACTATTGCTAAAACTGCTCCGCAAGAGGAAGCAAGTGAAAATTCAAAAGACATTGCACAAGAAATGCTTCGTGCTGAACAGGACAAAATTGAATCATTGGCTTTATGGACTACCCCGCTTGTCGTAACTACTTCGGACACAGTTTTAGGTTTGATGGCGAACGCCCGTAAATCAGTTTATAGCTTGCCGTCAATTTTATGTAGTGCGATTGTTTTTGATGAAATTCACGCTTTTGATGACCAAATGTTTGGGCATTTAATCGTTTTTCTCAAAAACTTTCCAAAATTACCGATCCTTTTAATGACGGCTTCTTTACCCGAAAAAAGGTTAGAAGCTATTAAAAAGGTTCGACCTGATTTTACCGATGAGCATTGCATCAACGGTGATAAGGATTTTGCTGAAATTGAGCGTTATTCAATCAACGAAGTTCAAGAATATGAGCAAATTCTTGACGCAATTGAAAAGTGCGTGGCAAATAATGGAAAAATTTTGTGGGTTCGTAATCAAGTTGATTGGGCAAATGCTGCTTACTTAAATTGTTTGAATAGATTCACGAAAGATTTTCCAAACTTAAAAATTGATGTTTATCATTCGAGGCTTAAATATAAACATCGCTCAAAACGTCATCGGAAAGTTATTGACGATTTTAAGAAAAATGGCTTTCCCGCAATTCTTGTAGCTACACAAGTTGCAGAAATGTCTTTGGATTTGTCGGCAGATTTATTGATTACTGACATTGCCCCGATTCCGGCTTTAATTCAACGATTAGGCAGATTAAATCGGCGACTAAAACCGATTACGCCCGAAAATGAGCGAGAAATAAAGTCGGCTTTAGTTTATTTATTGCCCGAAGACGAAACAAACTCGATGCCTTATCAACTTGATGAACTCAAAACAGCAAGAGATTGGATTGCCGAACTTCAAAATGAATATGGTAATTCGCTAAGTCAACAACACTTAGCAGATTGCTTCGGAAAATTCAGTAACGAAAAAGATTTTGATATTGAAACAGCGGAAGAAAAAGCAGTTTTTTTCTCAGGTCTATGGCAAACATATCCGGGAATGACTCGCGGCGAAGGTTACACAATCAATGTAATTCTCGAAGAAGATTATGAAAATTGGAAACAGGTAAATGGTAATAAACAACCCGATAAATATTGGTTGAGAGAAAACGAAGTTGCCATTCCGATAAAAAATAAAGTCTTTGGATGGGAAATTTTTGGCGGTTTGCGAGTAGCGAAAGGTGAAGATGTCGAATATGACTACAACCCAATTACAGACGAAGGAACAGGAGCAAAATGGCGAAAGTAAAAGATGAATATAGACTGCCGAATCCATTAATTTATCGGCTCAATAATCCGAATTACACGATTTATCATCGGGCGGCACTTGGCGGTTTGGCTTCAACAATTACCGCTTGGGGGAAAAATCAACCTGATGGAATTACCGCCAAAGTTGAACGCGATGAGGTTTCATTTAGTTGGGACGGCGAAAAATTATCAGACCAAGATTTTTTGCGAAGATTGATTGAGGCTTCTTTCAAATTGACGGATGACAAAATGATTGATTTGCCCGGACAGAGACTTGATTTGGCTCGTGAAGATTTGCGGTTGGCGGTTCATAACGGTATTACGGCAACTTTCTTACAACATCCGAAGATGCGTTTAGGTGAAAAAGGCTCTCGCAAAATTGGTTTGAAAACTGGTGATGCAACCGAAAACTTTTTCACTTACAAGGCAATTGATAGTTTTGCTCATCAAAAAGCACAAAAGACAGGTTTGCTTGATGAAAAACTGAAAGGAAATTTGCCGCCTTATGCGGCAATCCAACAATGGACAATTCCGGGATTAACAGGTGGTGCGGAAGAATTGTCAGTTTCAACCGAAGAAGCAATTCTACTGATGTTTTTAATGGTCGGAAGTGTAATTTTTATGCTTCGTCCGCGAACATTCAAAGAAAAAGCCCAGTCTTGTTTGGTCGTGCCTGATGTAATTGACCTTATAGCTTTTGCAAAAGCAATTTCGTTTATAAATGCACAGAGTCAAGATTTGAAAAAGTTCAGTAATAACTACTTAAATCGAGTGGTTGGCGGAGCAGAAGAAGCAGGACTTCGATTTTTGCTTGATTTGCAAGCCGATGATTTGGTGCAGACAGAATATAAGAGTGTCAACGGTTGCGTAGTTGTGGCGATGGGAAAAGTGGCTTGGGATAAAAACCAAGTGAATCGAAGTATGATTGCCAGAGTGCGAGGCGATTACGACGAAATAAATATTTTTACTGCCGCTCGACAATATTTAGGAATGAGCAAAACTATCAAACTAGAAAACGGCGACAGTTTTGTTATCCCCTCAAGTCCGATTCCTGAGTTAATTGCGGCTAATTTAGCCGCTGAACGCCATTGGTGTTCAAACTTCATCTCGCTGGTGAGCGAGAAAAAAGATTTTCAACAAATGTTTTATTCAATAGGAGGATTACAAAAAATGAAAGATGAAATTAAAGATTTGGATGACCGAATTATCATCGCTGTTTTTCAAGAAGCGTGGAAATTCACAATGGGAAACTTGGCAGAAAGAGCTAAGAGAGAAAATTTAGGCAATGAAGGTCTTTATCGTTTGATTGACGTGCGAAGAGAGAAAATGCGAAATGACATCTTACGCATAAAAACAGTAGATGGTGTAGCAGGTTGGTTTTTGCAGTTTTGTGCTGACGCAACAAAAGGGAGTTCGCTTCCGCAATTACGCGAAAATGGCGAAAGAGTTCGTAAATTCATTTTCAACCCGCGAAATTCCGAACGACTTCAGAATCTTTTTTTATTCGCTTTAATAAGTTACGCGAGCAAGGAAACATTAACAAATAATTCACAACAAGGAGACAAAACAAATGGCAACTAATTACTTATACGGAACAATTTTGACTAATGAAGCAGTAGCCGCCAATAATCGTGGCGACAATCTCGGAAATACGACAACTTTACAAAAAGTTTTTCACCAAGACGATGTTCATACAAGCGTTTCGGCTGAATCGATTCGTTTTGCTTTACGGTATCGTTTTCAACTTGAAGACTTGAAAACCAATCGCACTTACGAATCAAACAAATTAGAGTATATTGATGAAGATCGTGCTTACTGGTTTAATTCAGAAGAAAAACTGATCGATGATGATTTGATGGGTTTTATGGACGCGAAAGCTGCTAAGGAAGAAAAGGAAGATGCGGTTATTAGTGAAAATACGGCTGAAAACTCGGAAGAGTTAAAAGTGCCGGAAGAAACTAAAAAGAAAAAACTTAAAGGTAAACAAGCAACTGTTCGCCCAAGTCCATTGGCAACAGGCAGAGCCGTCAGTTTGCGTCCGTATCGTGGTGAAATTTCCTTTAATGCGGTTAGTGGAGAAAAGGTGAAAGGCAAATTATCGCTTTATGCTGCCGAAATGCACACCACTGAATATCAATATTCGTTTGGATTAAATCTTGACGATGTTGTTAATAAAGAAAATATCGGTCATTTAATTGATGCGGTTATTGATCCGCCGCAAGTTGCCGGAAACCACGCTCGATTTGCTTATGATTTTTCGCCGTATTCGGTAGTTTTTCGGGTAACAAACGCCCATTCATCCAAGATTCAAAATTGTTTTGAACACGATGAAGATAACCGCACTTTTAAAGTTGAACGACTTATCAAACGAGTTGAAAGCAAAGATATTTCGGCGAATGAACTGATTATTGGTGGTGAAATTGCGAATACCGATGAAGGTAAAAAACTGAAAGAGTTGGGCGTAACGGTTTTCAACGGAGTCAGCGAAGCGGCAAAAGAAGCGAGAAAAAGAATTGCCGAAAAAAGCGAAAGTTTTGCAATTCTCAAACAGAACGGAGACAAACAATGATAACTGTTTACGTTGAAGTTCCGTTTGCGAGTTTCCGTAAATCTTTCGCCCGTTCTTTTGCGGAAACTTATAGTTTGCCGCCGCCTTCAACCGTTTACGGAATGCTGCTTTCGCTCGTCGGTGAACATTTTCGCAAACGACACGAAGGCGTAAGGCTTGCTTTTGCTTATAAAAGAATTCCCAAAATTGCGACCACTATTCGCAAATTAAGCCGTTACAAATACGGAATTTCAAGCAAACAATCTTCTTTGGGAAATGCTCCCGATTTTGTTGAAACACTCTGCGGAATTGAGTTTCTGTGTTGGATTGATTCATCGCAGGAAATACTTGATTCTCAGGGAAATTCAAAAGGCGAAACACTAGAACAACGAATGGTAGGTGCTTTGCGAAATCCGCAAGAAATTACCAGACAAGGTGTTGTGTGTCTTGGGCTAAGTGATGATGCCGTGAATGATATAAGTTTGTGCGAAAAAACTGAAGGTGAATGGCATCGTCTTTTGCCAAATGATAAAGGTTCGCTTGAATTACCTGTTTGGGCAGACCACGTTAGAGGGGTTGATACTCGTTTGCAAAGATACGAATTAGAAAATGAAGCAACTGAAATAATCTCGGAACCAGATGAAGAATTTTGGCGATGGACTCAAATCATTGATCCACGGAAGTAAAAGGTTCGTGTCGTTTGTATGTCGGCATCAATCGCACGGATAACAGCAAAACAACGAGTTTTGTATATGTTCCGGAGGAATACCTTGGCGATGATTTGCCAAAGCACGCTTGGACTTGGACACCAAAGGAAACAACACTTGCTTGACACTTTTGGTCGCGTTGCGACGTTATGAATTTAGACGTGGCGTTTCAACCCACGGTCAAGATAAGAATTAGCAACTGTCGCGAGAGCGACAACTGAATTCATTGTCTGTTCAATTGTCGCTGACGCGACACGAATATTGTTCTGCTTTCCGTGGGTTGAAACCCACGGCTAAATTCAATTGTCGCGAGGCGACACAAAAACTGGATTAATTTGTCGCCAAAGGCGAATGACAGTATAGCGTAGGGTGAAGGCGTTTCGGCGAAACCCTACGTTGTGATGATTATCTAGTCCGACGCTGAAAGTGTCGAACAATCAAATTGCAATGGTTTATGTTCGTCACCCTTGGCGACGGAATTTGTTTTTGAACTTACCCAGCGATTCTCGCTGGGCTATATTGTCATTCGCCTTTGGCGATAAAAAACATAAATCATCGTTTTCAAAGTGCTCCTAAACTTCCCGAAAAATTCCTTTGATGCCTTTGGGCGATTTTGAAATAAAGGAGAAAATCGGATGAGTTATTTGAGTGTGCATTCGCTTCACGCTTTGGCGTATTGCGAGCGGTTGTTTTTTCTGGAAGAGGTTGAACGGCTTCGGGTGGCTGATGAGCGAGTTTATGCCGGGCGGACGCTGCACGTTGAGATCGAGCGTGATGAAGACGATGAAATTGTTTCGCTTGGTTTTGAATCGGAAATTTACGGATTAATCGGCAAGGTTGACTGCATTCGCAAACGCGACGGCGAGATTATTCCTTACGAGCATAAACGCGGCAAAGCGGCTCGCTCTGTTGATAAAAAGGCAGAAACTTGGGCTTCGGATCGGTTGCAGATTATTGCTTATTGTCTGTTGGTCGAAGAAAAATCGGGCAAAATAATTTCCGAAGGTCGGGTGCGTTATCACGCTGATAATGTCACGGTTCGCGTCCCGATTGATGATAAAGCACGAGCGGATTTTGCTGCTCATCTGACACGGGCGAAGGAGTTGCAGACAAGCATCGAGCGTCCGCCGGTTGCCGCGAATGAAAGACTTTGCGTTAAATGTTCGCTGGCTCCAATTTGTTTGCCGGAAGAAGCAAGGCTGGCGGAAGTTTTAGCGACGCGGGGAAACGGAGATGCGGAGACGCGGGGAGAAAGAGATGCGGAGACGGAGAGACTCGGGGACACGGAGAGTTTTTTCACCGCGTCGCCGCGTCTCCCACTATCCGCGTCTCCAATCCTCCGCCTTTTTCCCGCCGAAGATGACCGTCAAATTCTGCATATTTTAACAAACGGGGCAAAGGTCGGACGCAAAGGCGATCAATTGCAAGTTTGGTCGCCGGAAACCGAAGAAAAGCAGGTTTATCCGGTGCAGGAAATCGGGCAAGTTGTGATTCACGGCTTTGCACAGATTACGACACAGGCTTTGCGTCTGTGTGCGGATCGCAATATTGGCGTTCATTGGATTGGCTACGGCGGACGTTATATGGGTGCGTGGACGAGCGGGCAAGGTTCTGTCCAACGCCGGATTCGGCAATATGCGGCTTTGACCAACGCAGATTTTTGTCTGGCGTTGACGAAACGTTTGGTTCAGGCAAAAGTGAAAATGCAACTTGGTTTTTTGCTTCGGGCGAGCCGTGAACACGGACGCGAGATCGATGATGTAAAAAACTCGATTTCGAGCATTCGCAAACTGCTTTCGCCACTTAATCGAGCGGAAAATATTGATTCATTGCGTGGGTTTGAAGGCAGCATCGGTGCGAGTTATTTCAAGGCTTTGCCACACATTATATCGGATGAAATCAGCGACTCGATGAAGCCTGACGGCAGAAATCGTCGTCCGCCGAAAGACCGTTGCAACGCACTTTTATCCTACGGTTACGCACTTTTATTGAAAGATATTACCAACGCAATTTTGGTGGTCGGGCTTGATCCGAGTCTCGGGTTTTATCACACACCGCGTTCGCAAGCACATCCTTTGGCATTAGATTTAATGGAATTATTTCGCGTTACATTGGTTGATTTGACTGTTATCGGTTCGATTAACCGCAAACAATGGGACGAAGACGAAGATTTCAGTATTGCGGGAAAGCAGGTTTGGTTGTCGGACAGCGGACGCAAAAAGTTTATCCAAATTTACGAACGCCGCAAATCCGACCAATGGAAACATCCGGTTATCGGCTATTCGCTGTCGTATGCGAGGCATTTGGAATTGGAAGTTCGTTTGCTCGAAAAAGAATGGACAGACAAACTTTCGTCAACCGCAACAAATCTTGAACCAAAAGGACTTTTTGCAAGAATGCGGATTCGGTGAGCGGTTAGAGTTACGCATTTATGCGTGAAAAAGCGTGTAAGTTCGTTTATTTTATTTGGAACTTTGAGGAACGTGTAAAAAATAATTTATAACAGTTTAATTTTTATGAATTGCCGTCTGCTTAAACTGACGGCATAAGATAGCAAAAATGGCGGCTTTAGCCAAAATCGTAAAAAATATCAATCATCCTTACAGCTTTAGCTAAAGCTCTGAGGAAGTTATTTTATTTTTGTTATGCGGCTAAAGCCTGTCAGTTGACACAACCTTTTCCGTCAGCTAAAGCAGACGGCAATTCATTCGTTGCAAGTTATTTTACATATTTCTTAACTTGTTGTGTCGATGTAAATCACGCATAAATGCGTAACTCTAGCTTGTAACTCTGACATTAAAATTATGAGTCAAAAAAATTGGTATGTAATTTCATATGACATCGGCGACCCGAAGCGTTGGAAAAAAGTTTATAAACGCTTAAACGGTTACGGCAGAAGGTTGCAGTTTTCGATATTCCGTTGTCGGCTGACGAAAATCGAGGTCGAAAAACTGCGTTGGGAATTGGAGAAAGATTTGTCAACCGATGATAAACTGTTAATCTTAAGTGTCTGCGAAAGATGCGAAAATAAAACTGTTTCATTAAATCGTCCCGAATCGTGGGAAAAGGAAGATAAAACTTTCGATTTCGCCTGAAACAAAAAATTTTGAGCAAATTTAAGACTCAAGCATCTGCGAATGTTCCGGACAAGTTCTTTGACAATTGCATATAAGATGTTTAGAAATAATGGTTTAGGCAAAAACCGACAGCAAAAAGTGCTTGAAACACAAGTTAAGTTTAATAAAATCAACAAATTAAAAAAGGAGGCAAAAGCATTATGAGATCAAAATTAAAGCAAAACTCGAATAATTTCGGAGATACCCGCAAAGACATCTCTAAGTGTTGCAATAACTATGGTTAAGTTACACGGAGTAAATATTCCTTCGATGCCGAAAGGCGTTTAGCACGCGATGGAAACTCTAGCGGTTGATTCAATGCCTCTTGGTAAATATTCCTTCGATGCCGAAAGGCGTTTAGCACGCGGCGGCGGCTCGTCCTCAATCCATGCAGTTTCAGTAAATATTCCTTCGATGCCGAAAGGCGTTTAGCACTGGTTTATCTGCAAAATTGCCAAAGCCTCAGAAAATGTAAATATTCCTTCGATGCCGAAAGGCGTTTAGCACCAATCATACAATAATTTGCGAGCGGATTTGGTTTGGTAAATATTCCTTCGATGCCGAAAGGCGTTTAGCACTAGAAGAATCAAACACCCCAACCTTAGACAGTTTCGTAAATATTCCTTCGATGCCGAAAGGCGTTTAGCACTGGGTTCGAGACGATTGTAGTCACTTAATTTCGGCGGTAAATATTCCTTCGATGCCGAAAGGCGTTTAGCACTAGTGAGATCGTGCGGAGCATTTGCCCGGCGTTCGTGGTAAATATTCCTTCGATGCCGAAAGGCGTTTAGCACAAAATCAACTCGATCGAAATCATGCAGGCGGGTTCGCTCTCGTGTAAATATTCCTTCGATGCCGAAAGGCGTTTAGCACCACAACGGACAAAGCTCGAAACAGAACGCGAACGAATTGTAAATATTCCTTCGATGCCGAAAGGCGTTTAGCACTGGTTGTTGTAAAAATTGATAAGTGCGTTTCGAAACGGTAAATATTCCTTCGATGCCGAAAGGCGTTTAGCACGTAATACTGAAATGGAACTGTGCCGCCATAAAAAGTAAATATTCCTTCGATGCCGAAAGGCGTTTAGCACGCAATTATGGAAATTACCAATTACCTACTAATTCGAGGTAAATATTCCTTCGATGCCGAAAGGCGTTTAGCACATCAGCCAACCCGCCGCGAATATCTTTTTGAGAATCGTAAATATTCCTTCGATGCCGAAAGGCGTTTAGCACCGGGAGAAACTATAATCTCCGGCAACACTTATTTGGTAAATATTCCTTCGATGCCGAAAGGCGTTTAGCACGTGACTTAATTCCAATTGAAGCAAGTTACGATGATTGTAAATATTCCTTCGATGCCGAAAGGCGTTTAGCACAGGGTAAGAAACTCAAAAAGAAATTACTAATAGAGTGGTAAATATTCCTTCGATGCCGAAAGGCGTTTAGCACTGCCGCGTCATAGTTACGGTCAACTTCTTGTGCAAGTAAATATTCCTTCGATGCCGAAAGGCGTTTAGCACTCAACGGTAACGGCTATTTTGATTTAGGCGACTTAGGTAAATATTCCTTCGATGCC
>JANNVK010000116.1:0-3079 GCA_031414415.1 Acidobacteriota bacterium | reverse complement strand
AGACATTACGCGAGTATAAACATTTTGTTTTTCTAAAGCATCTTGTAAGACGACTGCATTCATAACAGTTGCCAGCATTCCGATATAATCAGCAGCGGCACGATCCATATTTCCGGCGGATTTTGAAACACCTCGAAAAATGTTTCCACCGCCGACAACCACCGCAACTTCAACACCTAAATCGTGAACAGCCTTTATTTCGAGGGCGACTGATTCTGCAACTTGCGTGTCGATGCCATAACTTTGATTACCCATTAAGGCTTCGCCCGAAAGTTTTAATAAAATCCGTTCAAATGCTGGTTTCATGATTTTTATCCCAAAAAGAAAGGTTCAAGGTTTGTCACCTTGAACCTCTAAGTTATTTATTTTCCCGCAGTTAGCGAAGCAACTTCAGCGGCGAAGTCATCTGATTTCTTTTCTATGCCTTCGCCCATTTTATATCTCGTAAATCTCCGAATTGTGATATTTTCTTTAATTGAAGCAATTTTTTCTTTGACTAAATCGCCAATTGTTTTGCTCGGATCTTTGACAAATGGCTGGTCGATAAGAACGTTTTCCTCAAAGAATTTAGCGATTCTGCCTTCGATTATTTTTTCCAAAACTTCAGCAGGTTTGTTGGCGTTTTTGGGATCATTTTTAAGTTGCTCCAACAGAATTTCACGTTCTTTACCAATGACATCAGCCGGAATTTCATCACGAATCATATATTTTGGGTCAATTGCGGCAATGTGCATTGCAACATCTTTGACAAGTTGATTAAATTCTTCACCGCGAGAAACAAAATCACTTTCGCAATTGATTTCTACCATGACACCAACTTTTCCGCCCATGTGAATGTATGAACCGACAACGCCTTCTGCGGTAATTCTTCCGGCTTTTTTGTCAGCAGAAGCCGCACCTTTTTTTCTCAAAAGTTCAATCGCTTCAGCTTCATTTCCGTTTGATTCGGTTAAAGCTGCTTTGCATTCCATCATTCCAGCACCGGTTTTTTCTCTCAATGCTTTTACGCTACTTGCTGTAATATCTGCCATAAATCTCTCCAATAAATGTCTTTGATAATTTTTTATAAAAAAGCGTAGCCGTTAATCATTTAAGCTACGCTTCAGGAAAAAGTTTTGTGTTATTTTTATCCTGCTGAGGCTTCAGTTGTTTCTTCAATTGCGGTTTCTGTAACGCTTTCAGTTACAACTTCAATAGAAACTACTTCTGCAACTTCAATTGCATTTTCAGTTACTTCGGGTGCTTTTTCAGCAACTTCAGGTGCTTTTTCAGCAACAATTTCAACAACAGGTTCGGCAACTATTTCTTCTGTATCTTTAGTTTTAACAACTTTCTTCTTTGATTCTTCAGTAACAGGAGGTGTTGATAATTCATTCAACTCAGGTGTTACTTCTTCGGTTGCATCATCAGAAACAGCGACTGGCGTTGAGCCTTCAGTTGCAATTTGTTTACCTTCAATAATTGCATCTGCAATACGCGAAGCAAACAATCTGATTGCACGAAGAGCGTCATCATTTCCTGGAATCACGGCTGCAATTCCATCAGGCGAACAATTTGTGTCAACAACAGCAACAATCGGAATACAAAGACGATTTGCTTCCGCAACTGCGATATCTTCTTTGCGAACATCAATGATAAAAAGCAAATCAGGCAAGCGATTCATATCTTTGATGCCGCCGAGATTTTTCATCAAACCTTCGTGAGTTTTATCAAGTTGTAAACGTTCTTTTTTTGTCAACATATCGTAGCGACCGTCTTCTTTCATCGCTTCGATTTCTTTCATTTTTTTGATAGAACCTTGAACTGTTTGAAAGTTCGTTAAAAGTCCACCAAGCCAACGGTTGTTAATAAAATATTGTCCGCAACGCTCAGCTTCTTCTTTAATTGCGTCTTGTGCTTGGCGTTTGGTTCCTACAAAAAGCACTTTGGCGTTCGGATGTTCCGTCATAAAATTAGTGACGTAATTTAAACCATCGCGAAATAGTTTTTGAGTTTTTTGTAAATCAATAATGTAAATACCGTTTCTTTCTCCAAAGATGTATTCTTTCATCTTCGGATTCCAACGGCGAACTTGGTGACCAAAATGAACTCCTGCTTCGAGAAGTTCTTTCATCGTGACTGTAGCCAAAATATTTCTCCTTATCTGGTTGTGTAATCGACGCAATTTAGTGTTTAACCAAATAAAATTGCATCAATGGAATGTTCGATTTTTTGATTTTAGACTAGCAATTTGCGATTGGAAAACAATATTTCCCAATCGCAATGTAAAGTTTAAATTCAAAAATCGTCTTAACGTTTCGAGAATTGGAAGCGTTTTCTTGCTCCCTTTTGTCCGTATTTCTTGCGTTCTTTCATCCGCGGATCGCGTGTTACAAAACCCGCTTTCTTAAGTGAAGGACGTAAATCTAAATTGTATTGCATCAAAGCACGCGTAATTCCGTGTCTGATTGCACCAGCTTGACCAGAAATTCCGCCACCATCAACATTTACTAAAATGTTAAATTTAGATGCGGTTTCTGTTAAACGAAGCGGTTGACGAATAATCATTTGCAATGCTTCATTTGGAAAATAATTTTCAAATGAACGTTTGTTGACTTTAATTTCGCCTGTTCCGGGACGCAAATAAACTCTTGCTACCGAAGTTTTTCTTCTTCCTGTGCCGTAATATTGAATGTCTGACATAATCTAATTAATTTCGATAATTTCTGGCTTTTGAGCCGTTTGATTGTGATTTGCATCGGCGTAAACTTTTAATTTTTTACCCATTGCTTTGCCGAGTTTGGTTTTTGGAAGCATTCCCTTAACCGCGGATTCAATCACACGTTCTGGAAATTTAATAAACTGATCTTTCACAGTTATTTCTTTTAAACCGCCCGGATAAAGCGTATGGTGGCGATACATTTTTTGATCGTTTTTTGAACCTGTAAAAACCGCATGACGAGCGTTAATCACAATTACGTGATCGCCCATATCCATAAATGGTGTCCATTTTGGGTTGTTTTTGCCTGATAAAATGCGTGCAATTTCAGTCGATAAACGACCAACTGTTTTGCCTTTTGCATCGACAATAAACCATTTG
>JANNVK010000115.1:0-2364 GCA_031414415.1 Acidobacteriota bacterium | reverse complement strand
TTCATCGTAAGCCATTCCGGCGATTACTTTATCGAAACCCCAATCGCCATTTGTTTGGTTGTTGATGTTTCGTTTACCTTGATTGACAATTCTTTCAGTCCGCGTCAAATCAGGGTTATTAGTTGTCACTTTATAGCCAATCTGAAAGCCATTTGAACTTACATATTCCGCATTATAATTTGTTTCTAATGGAATAGCATTATCGTTTTCAAAAACTTTGCGGTTGGTAACTCCTCGATTCGCCTGATTATTCAAAGCACTACCTATTGCCGGATACGTTAACGGCGGAACTTTGTCGTGAATAAAAATCTCTTTTCCACCAGTTGGATAAATAATTTTGTCAATTTCTCCATAAATGTTATAGCTAAACCGATATATTTGACCATTTGGCAGTTCAATCGCAGTCAGCAAAATTGGGTTAAATATCGCCGGAACATTCTCAATTGTGTATGTATCTACAACCCAAGCATGCCAAGTTGTACGAAAAAGAGTTATTTCTGAGCGTGGCGGTTGTGCAAACATTCCGGGCGGTGAATTGTTACTTGCGGTGTATTGCGGAGTTTGATTAAAGTTCGTGAGTCCACTATTTGCCGCATCTTCACCTTTTAGTTTTTTCCAATGAAATCTGTAAGTAATCGGATTACCGCCACTCATTCCAGTCATTAAATAGTCTTGAATACCTGTAACATCCGGAGCTTTTCGCGGCAGAGGAACGCTCAGATTTCTTCCTAATGTGTCAGTCCAATAACCGTTTGGGAAGAGAGTTGTCGGCTCGTGGTAAGTTGTAAAGTTGCCATTTCGATCATAAAACTTTGTCGCTGTGCGGATAGTTTTGAAATTATAATTTGAATTCGGAGCCTTGGTTCCAAATTCGTAATATGAACCATCTGGCAAATGTAACTTGTAAACGTTATTTGTTCGGTCTTCAAAATATCGCAGATTTGAACCGTCAACGGCGTAATACCAACCGTTCCAATTTGCGTCATAATCAGGATGTGTTGGAGTAATAGACTGATTTGAAAAAGCTACAGGCGTATCGTCCATTCTGAATTCGTGAGATTCACCACTCTGTAGATGAATTTGAATCCGTTTGATATAGGTTGCTCCGGGATCTCCGTTGTTTCCACCTTCAGGAATACAACCGATTTCATTGCTCACTGCATATCCTACTCCGTTAAATCTGCTGTCGTAACCTGTATATTCGATATATGCTTCTTGCATTGAGGTCGTCCAACCAGACGCAGAATTTTCTCCAAATCTAGCTTCATTCACATTCACACATCTTGGCGGTCCGCCTGAAACAGGAATCGGGAAACTACCGATTGAATCCATCCGCCAAACTTTCGAAGAATAACTCAACCCAATCGGCACATTGATTCCGCGTCCCGAATAGCTTCCGAGTGGCAAATCAAACTCCATTCCGAGCGTTGAAGGATTTACACGTCCGCTTCCGCGTAAGGTTTGGTCAGCCTTGTTTTCAGTATGTTGCTGCCCGAAAACGCTCCCAGACATTCCAATCACCAAAATTCCAATCCCGATAAGTTTCGCTAATCTTGAGTTTTTCATTGCTTTAATGAGTCCTTAGTCCTTAGTCTTTTGTCCTTTGAGTCAATCGAGTCGGTCGAGTCTTTTGAGTCTTTTGAGTCTTTCAAGTCGGTCGAGTCATTTCTTCACTTTTTACTTTTGCCTTTTTACTTTTTACTTGCGAAGCTAATTTCTGCCAAGTCGCTATCGCTCCGTGTTCTGATTTGCACTTTTCACTTTTAGTTTTTCACTATTCACTATTCACTGTCTTCGATAAAACGCCGGCACCGGAATATCGCCCATCATTCCCCATTGGACTGTTCGGGTCTGATTGTTGCCGCTTTGCTTGATTGACCAAATTCCTGTTGAGTTATTCCACGTTGCGATGTCAACTTTTCCGTCGCCGTCGTAGTCGTTTTGGACGGCGATGTCGGTTGAATTTTGCCACGCGATTGTGTTTGTTTGGTTGTTACTCGAGTTTTTGATAATCCAATTACTCCCGCTTCGAACCGCGTAATCCGCACGTCCATCGCCGTCATAATCAGCTGAAATTGGCTTACTTCCGCTGACTGCTTCCTGAATACTGCCGACTGCCTACTGCCCATTGCTACTGCCATTCGAGAAAAATGTCTTGTCCGAATCTCGCCAAACTCCGATGTCTGCTCGTCCATCGCCATCGTAATCGGCTGGTGCGGGAATGTCTGTCGCTAAGCCAAACTGTTGCGAATAAAAGGAATTTCCGCTGCCAGATTGCAAGATATACCACGTTGCGACACCGTTGGAATCTTGACTCGGTCGATAAACCGCCGCGTCCGTTTTTCCATCGCCATCGTAGTCAGC
>JANNVK010000114.1:0-1910 GCA_031414415.1 Acidobacteriota bacterium | reverse complement strand
ATAATATTGATTTATCTTATTTGTCTAGAAAACTTGTTAAAATATTTTATGACTGTTGTAAATTTAAAACGGAAATAATTTACAATTATAAAAATATTTGTAGAATTTATCTTTGGTTTAATAAAGTAAATAAAAAAATGTAATCAAAAGAGCGTAAAAAAAGCGTATATCAAATGCACTTTGCAGATAAAAACAACTTGCCGTAATTAGTCCAAACGCAATTAACAGAATAGCTACAAACCTGATTAATAATCGCCACGCAATTAGTTTTCCAAGTGAAACAGGTTGCGAACGGAGCAAATTCCACACGCCGTTTTCCTGTTCGGCGGAAATCAAATTGTGACAAAAAGCAATTATTAGGAGCGGAAAAAGAAAGACAAGGACAAATGCTAAATCTAAGTTTCCGTAAAGCAGATTTTTCGGGTTTGACATCTCAGAATCATATAGTTGCCCTTCCAACGTCAGCATTGTAACTTTTACGTTAAAAGGATTTACGTCGCGTTGACCAATTGAAAATGCCGCCCAATTTGATGGCTGATGAACAGTCGAAAATTGATGATAATAAAGCAAATTTCCAAGGTCATCATTATTCAATTTAATCTGTTTTTTCGTATGTTCGGCTTGAAATTCAGGAACTTTTTCGATGATTGATTCTTGTTTATTAATTACGCTGTTGCCGTAAAAAATTGCGTAAACTCCTGCCAACAAAAGACACAAAACAGCCATGATAACCGCTTTTCCACTTACGAAATTCTTTAATTCGAGTTTTAGAAATGTTTGTAAATTCATCTGATAGTCAGAACCATTTGCGGTAGCGAATGGTTTAAGCTAAAAATTCGATGCTCAAAGTTCAACCGTTCGCTACCGCAAACGGTTCTGACACGCTTTGTTTTAGGCTTGATTTCTCGGTAAAAACCACATCATTAGACCAGCCAAAATCAACCAAAATACAACTGAAAAAACGGCTAAACTTTGTTTGCTCAAAGATTCAAAAATGGTCGGTTCCTGATACTCAAATTTCGGAAATTCTTCCCAAATTTCGCGGCTGACTTTTTGTCCTCTATCGTTTTCAGCTTTAATTTTGTTGGTGTGCAAATCATTCAATTTTTGAATCATATTGAAGCGAAATTCCTCTGCCTGCCACTGAAAATTTTCGTAAGCAGTAAAATCCGAGCCTGCCGTTGCCATCGAAAGATGTCGGATTGCCAAATATGGATTAAAAAGTCCGGCAATCTCTGCTGTTAAATTTTGTAATTTAAACTTTTGCAAAAGTTCGCCGTAATGCTTGCGGAAAATTGACGAACTGATTTCTTCGGCTTGATTCATTACAAAACCGCTGTAATTAAACGGTAACTCTTTGACATCATTTACTTTATACTTTGCCAAAATCTCGCGTTTCAATTCGGCAAACTTCGGATCATTAGGATTATGGCTGTCGCCTTCTTTGGCTAAATCGTCTTCGAGAAGTTTGTCAAATTGCGATTTTGAAGGTGTCGGATAAATACTTGCCCCCAGATTTTGCATTGCCCGTGGCATTACAATCCAAATCGTTATCCAAATAACTATCAATGTTATCAATGAATTACGCGAAGTATTGATTAGCGAAGAAATTGTTATTGCAATCACCGCACAAACAATAAAATAAACTGCGTAACCGACAAATAAAAATATTAGTCGCAAGAGCGAATCTAAACTGACCTGAAAATTGTTCAAAAACAACCATAAACCCAAAGAAATTATTAAAAGTGGTGTCAGCAACGCAAAAATAATAGTCAAAATCCCTACTGTTTTACCAATCAAAACTTCACGCCACGCCACGCCTTGCGACAATATCAAACGTAAAATTCCACTCTCTCTGTCGCCTGAAATTGCTGAAAATCCGAGAAAGAAAATCAACAATGGCACAAGAA
>JANNVK010000113.1:0-29624 GCA_031414415.1 Acidobacteriota bacterium | reverse complement strand
TGGCGAACCTTCTTTGTTTTCATAAATAATCACCGCATCTTTACCGTCAACTTTGACCATTGTCACCGCTCCGATTTGTTTGCGAGTGCCGCCTTCGCTCTTGAAAGCCAAATATGAATGATGATCCGTATCGGGAATTTTAGCCCCCGAATCCTTTTCGATACCCGCGATTGCCTCTTTTGGAATATCTTTGTGTTGCTTGGTAATACTTTCCGCATCGGCAAAAACTGCCTTAATTGCGGCTGGCGTTTCGTCCTCTTTTTTCGGAACAGTTGCCGTATTTTCCGCCGATTTAGTTGCCGTATTTGTTGTGTTTGCAGTTGGTTGCGTTGTTGACGAACAAGCTGTGGCAAGTCCGAGCAACGCAATAATTCCAACTATTAAAAATTTATTCATTTTTGATTCTCCTTTTTTGATATTTCAACTGACTTTAATTTATCCAACGGGATAAAATCGTTATTCGGCAAAATTGTCGAAGTCGGGCTTAACGAATTTGCGGGAATGGTCGTGCCGATGGCTTTTTCGAGCAAAACAAGTGCCTCGTAATATTCGCGTAACGATTCGTTGTAACCGCCGATATTTTCCCGCAAACGCTTTTGCTGATTGATAATTTCAAAAATCGTATATTCGCCCAATCCGTAAGCCGCCCGAATGCTCTTCAAATTATCTTCGGAAGCCGGAATAATTTTGGTTGAATACAAAACAAGTGTCAGAGCCGCCGTCCGATATTTTTGATAAGCCACGGCAACATCACGCTTGATTTGCGTTTGCAAAAAAGCTCGTCTATTTTCTGTCTGCGATTTTTCAATCGAAGCAATCGCCACATCCTGTTTGTAACGATTAAAAACAGGCAATTCGACAGAAACGCCAAAGGTCAAACTTTTATCGCGTTGGATAAATTCATTCGGCGGAAAAAAATTAAAATTCTGTTTTTGCTGTTTGTAACTGACTGAACCCGTTATGTTTGGCGTAGATTGCGACTTGGTTAAGTTGATTCGGGCATCGGCTAAATCGGTTTCCAAAGTCAAAGTTTGCAAATCTGCACGCTCACGCAAAGCCATCGCCGTTAGTTCGGATAAACCCAAATCAAGTCGCGGCGGACGTTCATTTTGCGGTGCAATTTGGAGCGAATTTTCGGGATTAAGACCAATCAAAGTTTTAAGTTCGGTCAAGTTATTTTGCAAAATACCTTGGGCTTTGATGACCTCAATTTGCAAAAGATCGGCTTCAACTCGCACTAAATTGACATCCAACGGAGCAACATCGCCTTCCTTCAAACGCTCGTTTGTCACCCGCCAAATATCTTCATTTATCGCTAACAACTTTTCTTGTAAATCAAGCAGGCGAGCAGTTGCCAAAGTTTCGGAATAAGCCGTGCGGACTTCGGCAAAAAGCTGTCTTTCCAAAGTCAAGACTTCGGATTTCGCTTTGCTTAGTTCAATTTCAGCAACCTTTACGCGTTTTGAGCGTTTGCCCGATGTTTCAAAAAGTTGCGAAATCCCGATGCTAAAATCCGACTCTTTCTCGCCAAAAAAACGAGACGTTCCATATTCACCGTTCAAAGTCGGATTCGGACGCAAATTTGCCTGACCGAGTTTTTGTTCGGCAATCAACATTTTTTGCCGTGCCGAAGCAATATCTCGCCGATTTTTCGACGCTGATTCAACCAGCTTTTCAATCGTTAAACCGTTGTCGGAAATGACTTTTTCAGCCTGTCCGCGAACAAACGATATTGTAAACAGAATCAGCCCGAACGCGGCGAAATATTTAATTGTCGGTATAATTTTGCTCATTTAGGCTTCGGCGACAACGGAATTTTCCTTAGTTTCGAGCGAATTGTTTTTGATTCGATTTGCACTTTGCCAAACGGCGTAAGCCAATACACAAAACATTGCGAACAACAACATAAAAGCCGACAACCACAAGGCAAAAGTAAAATACGAAGTTCCAAGTGGCGAAACATTCGACTTCGGCTCAACCGAAACATTCCCAAAACTTACTGTTTCATTTTTGCCGTTGTGCTTAAAAGTTATCCGAAAATCTGCTTCGCCTTGCACAATCGGCGGAATTTGCAACTCAAATCCGCCGGATGTTTCGTTCTTTTTAACCGTAACTTCGTGCGAGTTTCCGTTGTGGTCAACAATTTCAACCTTTGGCGACAAATCTTTTGACGCTTCGTTATCAGCGAAACGAGAGAAAAAAAGCCGAGCCGAATTTGGCGAATCAGGCGTGAACGGCAAGTATTTGAGCAGTAATTCAGTTTCACCAACATTTTTGGTGACAGAAACCGTGCCTTGCGTGTCGGTAGTTATCTGCGGTTTGCTGTCGCCGTGATCTTCACCACCGTGGGCGAAAATTTGACAAGACAAAACCAGCACGAAACATATAGAAAATAGAACTTTCATAAAAAACCCTCGTAAATGGTGAATCGTTAATGGTTAATCGGTTTCGTAACTAACGACACAATTAACCATTAACAATTTACAATTTACAATTTCCTATTCACCTGATTTCATCGGGCAAGAATCTTTGTCTTTGCAACATTCGTGATTCATTTTGCAAACGCCGTCTTTGCAGCAATCTGCCATTTGGCAACACGAGTTTGTTTGATTATTGGTTGTGTGATTTGTGTATGCGAAAGCCGCGATTGAAAATGCGAAGAGCATTAACGCGACAACTGAAATGATGATTTTCTTTCTCATTGTGTATTTCCTTTTATAATTTAAAGCCAATATTTATCGAACCGCAAACGCAGTTCGAACCTGAAAGTGCAAATTTGAACACACTTTCGCTCTAAATTCGGAAATTACAATTTTGCAGATATGTGCTGCCGCGATTGCGGACAGCGGAATGATAAACTTGCGGAATTTTGGAGGTTTGTTTGACGAAAAAAACAAATTGTGGAGTTTCAACTTTCGCGGTAATTACTTGCGATTGCTTGGTGTTTTTTAAATTTGATAAATCAGCCGATAAAGTTTTTTGTGGTTTAAAAGCACAGCAATCGACTGTTTTGCTTTCATCTTCTGAAACTTTTGGCAAATTATCATCAGCTTTCGCTTTCTTTTTACAACAATCGTGACCTTCGCCAAGCGGACAACTTACAACTTCTTCCTCAGCAACGTTCAAGGCTGAAAACATAAAAAGTCGCGAACCACAACCGACTAAAACCAACACGCCACTCAACCAAACGACAAAAAAAGCCGAAAGACTTTTCAGCAAAATTTGATTAAGTTTCGTGCGTATAATTCTCATCTGAATGCAACTTAGCAAAATAAACCTCAAAAGTCTAGCGTTTGAAAAATATTCGACATATACTTTTGGTCTATGAAAACTCAAAAAATCGTTTATTGGATTGCGACAGGTCTTATTTGTGCTTTAATGTTGGCTTCCGCCGGAATGTATATCGTTAATCACCAAGGAGTTAGCGAAATTTTCAAGCAACTCGGGTTTCCAACATTTGTTATTTATCCGCTCGCATTCGCAAAAATACTCGGTGTCATCGCAATCACAACAAAAAAATCACGAACGCTCAAAGAATGGGCTTATGCCGGATTTTTCTACGATTTCGTGCTGGCTTTTATGGCTCATTACAACGCCGGAGAAAGTGTTTTGGGAACAAGCATAGCGATTATTTTGTTGGCGGTTTCGTATTTTGTTGGGAAGAAGTTGTTTGATTAATTTCTATCAAAAAAAATCTATATGACAAAATTATTCATAAATAAAAACTATCTTCTATTTATTTTTTCGATAACAATTATGTTGACCTTATTTTCTGCTAATTTGTTTGGTCAATCAAAATCGCTCCGCCCGCAAGAAAATATAAGATTAAATAACTCATATTTAACAAAAACTACATTTGAGATTGAGTCACAAAAACAACAGATAATTTCAATTGAAATCAAACAAAATGGAATGGATGTGAAAGTTAAACTAGTTGATCCAAAGGGTTTAATAATTGCAGATTCAGATTATCCATTCAGCGAACAAGACATAGAACGAATTTTTGTTGTAGCAAATGAACCCGGAACTTATCAGCTTGAAGTAATCTCTAAATTTCCCGATGAAAGAGGTTCGATAAATATAAAACTCGACGAGTTGCGAAAAGCCTTGCCCGAAGATTACAAACGTGTTGAGGCTGAAAATTTAATCTCGCAAGCACAAAAATTGCGAATAACTGGAAAAACGGCTGATCGCACCCAGTCAAAAATGATTTATGAAAAATCTTTGCTAATTTGGCAAGAAATTGGTGATAAAACGGGTGAGATTCGCACGCTTGGAGCTTTATCTTATTTAAATCGACAGTTTGGTGATTATAAAAGGTCAAATGAATTAAGCGAACAGGTTTTGCAGTTTCCTAATTTAGTTGAATATGATTTTTATAAAACTGATGCACTTTATCAGATCGGACAAAGCCAGTTTGTTCAAGGTAAGATAGATGAAGCCATCAAAACGATGAAAGACGCACTATTGCAAGTTTCAACCGCCACGGCACAGCAGGCGAATGTGCACACCGCTTTGGGCAATTATTATCAAACAATTTATGAATTTGAACTTGCTAAAACTTCTTTCGACAAAGCATTAAAAAACATCAGTGACTTTCCTGATATTTACAACGAAGCCCAAGCGTGTTACACAATTGGACTCTTACACATTAAGCTTAAGGATTACGATTCCGCGATTATAAATTTTAGAAGAGCGGCAGATCTACGCGAAAAATTTGGCAACCGACGCGGAATGGCGGCTTCGCTTTCACTTCTTGGTGTAGCTTATTATTATACAAATAAATTTTCTGAATCAATTGAAATTTTACAAAAAACAATGCCACTTAGTTTGGAGTTTGATGATATTGAAACTCAATCAGACATACTTGCTTTTCTCGCTGTAAATTATCGCGATACAGGAAATCCGCAAAAAGCGATTGAGTTGCTAAATCAAGGCTTATCACTTTTTAACGATAAAAATTCTGTTAATC
This sequence comes from Acidobacteriota bacterium, assembly GCA_031414415.1. GTDB lineage: Bacteria > Acidobacteriota > Blastocatellia > Pyrinomonadales > Pyrinomonadaceae > JANNVK01. Next base: position 24,652 of record JANNVK010000113.1, on the reverse strand, counting down.
TAAACACAATTTATATCACTTTAGGTGTTACTCAAACTCACGTTTCTAACTTTAGCGAAGCCCGAATTGCATTTGAAAAAGCCTTACTTGGTTATCGAAAACTCGGCGATGTTGACGGTGAAACGAGAGCTTTGTATCAATTTGCAAGATTAGAATTTGCTGAAAATAATCTTGATGCGGCGAAAATCAAAATTGAAAATGCTCTCCAGAAACACGAATATGCTCAGGCTAAATACAATAATGTTCCAAACTTATCGACTCTTTTAGAATTTCGGCGTGGTTATTTTGATCTGTATATTGATATTTTGATGCGTTTAGACGAACAACGCCCGAATGAAGGTTTTGCCCTTAAAGCCTTGCAGGTTAGTGAAAGAGCGAGAATGCGAACCCTGATTTGGCAATACCGTGAAGCAGTTAAAAATACTCCACAAACTGTTGATTTTCAATTACTTACGCAGATTCAAAAAATTCAGCTACAAATAGGCGAACAGTTTTCGGTGCTTGCCAAGGCACAAAGCAACATTAACCAATCGACCAATATTCCAGACATCGAAAAGACAATTGCAAAGCTCAACAAGCAAGACGAATCGTTAAAAGCACAACTTCGCCAAAGTAATCCGAATGTTGCCGACCTTGCATCGCCACCACCGCTTTCGCTCGCCCAAATGCAAGCGGAACTTGATGATGACACGGTTTTGGTTGAATATTCGCTTGGTGAAAAACGTAGTTATTTGTGGATTGTCGGCAACAATAGTTTTCAAAGTTTCACATTGCCCAAACGTTTGGAAATTGAGACACAAGCCAAGAACTTTTATCAATCTTTAAATGAACCGATTGAAGCTCAAAACAGTCGGCAAAGTGATAAAAAATCAGCTACAAAGAAGATTCTTGCTAAAGATGTAATTGAAGAAGCAGACAAGCTGAGCAAATTGTTATTGGTCGAAAAATATGCAAATCTATCGGCAAAACGTCTGGTTTTTGTTGCCGATGGAGCTTTGAATTTAGTTCCTTTTTCGAGTTTAACTTTTGTCAATGCTGAGAAAAAAGTTCTTGGTGAAAAATTTGAAACGGTAAAACTGCCATCATTAACCACTTTGCACGTTTTACGTGAACGAAACACAAAACCATTCGCACCAACTTCTTTAGCTGTGATTGCTGATCCGGTTTTTTCAAACGGAGATGAACGCTTAGCTAAACGCACAAAAGGCAAAAATAAATCGATCACGGCGACGAGTGATTTAGCCGCTACGTTACGTGATTTTAGTTTGACGACTCTTTCGCGTCTTCCTTTTTCACGCACGGAAGCCAAAGATATTGGTCAAAATTTACCAAATAACACCAGTTTATATCTTGATTTTAAGGCAAGCCGCGAGAGGCTTTTAAATGGAGAATTCGATCAGTTTGATATTTTGCATTTTGCTACTCACGGTTTTCTCAACAACCAACATCCAGAACTTTCCGGCTTAGTTCTATCGTTAGTTGATGAACAGGGAAATCAGCAAAACGGATTTTTACGAACCCAAGATTTGTTTTTACTAAAAATTAAGCCGCAATTAGTTGTGCTTTCTGCCTGTCAGACCGGACTCGGGAAACAAGTCGCAAATGAAGGTTTAGCAGGATTGACAAGAGGTTTTTTAGCAAACGGAATGCCGCGAATAGTTGCCACACTCTGGAAAGTTGACGATGCCGCAACGGCAGAGTTTATGAGCCGTTTTTATCGTGCAATGCTCAAAGAAAACTTGAAACCTTCAACAGCATTAAAAACAGCCCAAAACGAAATGCGACAAATAAAACGATTCTCGCATCCACGTTTTTGGGCTGGGTTTGTTTTGACAGGTGAATGGCGGTGAGGAGGTATTTATTTCACCTATTGACTGTGTTCTAGTTACTGCAACTAAAATCACTTTTTTCAAAATCGTAGCACTTTCCATGGACGTAACCTTTTCCAAAAATTATGGTAGCAAGCCTAGTAAATACATCCGATTGATATTTTCCGTTTCCTCCAGAAGCAACTTTTGCTCTCACATAAGAATGAAGCAACAATTTTTCTCTTTTATCATCTATATTTGCTAATTTTTGATCCCATATTTTTATGTTTTCAGAAACGTCCTTAAAGTTGGTAATATCATCCAGTTTGACCTGACATTTGTTCCATTCGATTGGAGTCAAAGTTGGTTTCCTTTGACGCTTTTTAGCTTTAGCAATTATATTATCTACTGATACAATAGAACTTTTACTAAAACTGCCTAGCTGAGTTTTGACATTCATAAAAAGCACTACTTCCCAAAACTCAAAATTCCCGTGATTGTTATATAATTTTCCTAAATTCTTAGTTAGATTCAGTGCATTATGCATTGTCTTTAAAGCATTAGTTACCTGTATCTGCCTCATTTCTGGGGAGTTCATAAATCTGGAGAAATCATTCCGTAATAAATCCGGTAATTCCTTTTTTGGCTGAACAGACTTTAGATAAGTAATACAATTATTATGCAAAGCTAGGTTGAAACGAGACAAAGTCGTGTTAAGACAACCATTTTGAGCAAGCACATCCCAACTCTCACCCATCAAAAGTCTTCCTTTTTCAATTCCGTGTTTTTGAATGAAGGCATCGAGCAACGGATAGATAGATTTTTGCACGAAATTCCACTGAAGCACTCCTGCTGAAATTCCCTGATCATCAAAATTTCCGGTCACTCCACCCCAACCTGAAGTTGATACTTCAAAATTTGCAATGACATTTAACGCTTTCTCAAATTCCAGCTTTGAGAATTTATATACAAAAGGTTGTGGATATTCAATACCAACAAAATCAAGATTTTTGGCTGATAAATGACCAAAAAAGCAGAACGAAATAGACAATAAAACAATAATTTTTTTCATTTTTAGTTTTCCCCAAGGTTTATTTTTTAAACTTCAGAAAAATACTATTTGTTATTCATTTTCTTCGTTTGACTAAAGACACAGAATTAATATTAGTATTTTCCTTTCAATCACTAATGTCAAAACCCGTCAAAAAATTACAAGAAAACCAAAAAAAGTTAAATTAATTTAAGCGATTTACTCGAAACGTATATTCCGCAATAGATTCACTGGAATTACCCGATAAAAAAACGAGATAGATTTTGTTGGAAAACTTATTGGCAGGCAAAGTTAGGTTCAAAGATTTGAGATTTGAAAATGTAGAAACTTTTTCGCCATCAGCAGTTTTTATTGTTGCGTTATAACTCGAATATTTTGTGATGTCTTTCGGTAAAACTAAGCGAAGGGTGATTTTATCTGTTGACGGAGTGATTTTGATAAACTGTTCGCCGCCGCTTCGCAAAGCTCCGGGAAACAAAGTAAAAGTCGCTAAAGTTGGTTTATTAGATTGTTTGATGATTGGTGTTGCCGTTACTTCTGGCGTTGGTGCTGGTTTTAAAATGTTAGACGGCTTTGGAGTGGAATTTGCGTTCGTTTTTGTAATTAGATTATTTGAATTCGCTGTTTCAACACTTCGAACGACAATCGGAGTTGGTGCTTGGTTTGAATTTTGCTTCACAACAATTTCTGAACTTTTTTGTTGAATTTGCCAAATGGAGAAAATACCACCAATAACTAAAACCGCTAAACCGCTGAGAGCAAAGGCTTTGTATAATTTATAGTTTGCATTAATTGATTTCCAAAAAGAATGCGGTTCGCTGTTTACTAAAATCTCTCTTGGCTGTTTAGTTAAATTGCTCAAGAAAACTTGAGTATATTTTACTTTTTCTAAACGAGATTGAGTTGTTAAATAATTCGATTCAAATAACTGCTTTTCAGACAAAGAAAACACGTCACGCAGATAATCGTCAATCAACTCATTTTCGACAATCTCTGATTGTTCGAATAAATTTTCATCTTCGGCAATTTCTAATTCCAAGCTACTTGATTCAGCTTCGCTTAGTGTGCCCAAGAAATAATTTTTTATCGTTTCGTCTTTCATCTAGCTTATTTTCTAATTCCAATGTTAAGTGGCAAAACCCAGTTAAAAATTTCATATCTCAAACAATTAATTTAGTTTGCTCCTTAAACATTCTTCTAAGCGTTTTCGTAAACGAAAGACTTTAAGCCTAAGATTTACCATAGAAATGCTGTGTTTTGCAGATAATTGGATTCGATTTTCGTTTTGTTTTGGGTAAGGCAAATCTAAAAAATAATCTGCAAGCAATTTTTTTTCTGCTATTTCTAAACTTTCAAAACATTCGCGGTGAAGCCTGAAAATATCCGAATCCTCATCTTTAACCTTATATTCTGCAATCTTGTTGGCATAAAACCCATCCGCAGCTTTTCTTTCTTTTTCTACTTGTCGCAATCTTTCAAAAAAAATTAACCGTGCTACACCGAATGCATATTTTGTTAGATCGTCTATTTTGGTTTCTTGCGATATTTTGAGGGCAACTCGGTCAAGAGCTAAATCAGCGGCTTCGAGAGAATCGAAATCACCTTTTATTTGAAAAAATCTGACCAACGAGTTTTGCAATTTTGTGTAGGCAGTCGCAGCTTCTTCGCCTTCGGGAGAAAGTGCTTTTAGTAATTCGTTTATTTTTTCATTTGAAACTCTCTCACTCATTTTCAAATATTTAAGACATTATTGTTTAGAACTCAGCTAAATTCATCAACGATTTCCTTAAACTCAATCTGCGAATAAATGTCAGCTAATAAAACTTTGCAATCGATTGATTCTAAAGTAATTAGATCGTTTAGATCTTCGTAGATTCGAAGTAACCATTGCATTGGAGTTTGCTTAATGTAATGTTCGATGCGGAGAATATCTTGTTCAATGAGCAAGACCTCTCTGATGCTGTCCATTTTCTGAAATGTTGCGAGTTTTTCGGTTTTGTCGCGAAAACGAGTCGATTTAGAGAGAACTTCTACAACTACAACCGGATTAAGCAAAACATCATATTCATCATCGGCAAACTGCGGTTCGCCACAAACTACAACAACATCAGGATAACTATAACGACCTTTTTTCATCCTCACACGCATATCGTTTGCGTAGAGTTCACAACTTTTGCCGCGTAATTGAGTGCCTAATGCGATTGTTGTGTTTGTGCCAATTAAATTATGTTCACGAGTTGCCCCAGCCATCGCGACAATTTCTCCATCAATAAGTTCGTGCTTTTCAAACGCTTGGCGTTCAAACTCGAGATAATTTTCATCTGTGAAAAGACTTTCGACTGTGGCTAGATTACTTTTACTCATATCGTTTTCTCCAACGCAAGGTTAGCAGACTTTAGAAAAAAATTGAAGAAAAACTCTTTGCTTAAACATTAAACCTAAAATCAACAACATCGCCGTCTTGCATAATATATTCTTTGCCCTCTAATCGAGCTAAACCTTTTTCTGAGGCGGCTTTGCGAGTTCCGCAAACAACCAAGTCATCATAACCGATAATTTCTGCACGAATAAATCCGCGTTCGATGTCGGAGTGGATTTCGCCAGCGGCTTGCGGTGCTTTTGTCCCGATTGGAATCGTCCACGCACGAACTTCTTTTTCGCCAGCGGTTAAAAAAGACATCAAACCGAGCATTTTGTAGGCTGATTTTATTAGTTTATCAACGCCGCTTGACGAAACGCCGACATCTTTCAAAAATTCAATCCGATCTTCAGGTTCAAGGTCAATTAGTTCAGCCTCGAGCTTGGCACAAATCACCACAACTTCTGCATTTTCAGACTTTGCGTGTTCTTTAACGATTTTTACATAAGGATTTTCGTCCGGATTTGCAAGCGAAGTTTCGTCAACATTTGCGGCATAAATCGTCGGTTTTGTAGAAAGTAAAAATAGCTGTTTAGCGATTATTTTTTCTTCCTCGTCCAAATTTACACTTCTCGCTGGTCTTCCTTCTTCCAAAACTGCGAGGAGTTTTTCAATTACGTCAAATTCAGCTTTCGCTTGTTTGTCTCCGGCTCTAACTCCTTTTTGAGCCTTATCTTTTCGTTTTTGACACGATGCAAGATCGGCGAGAGCAAGTTCAATCTGAATCGTTTCAATATCGCGAATTGGGTTGACAGAACCTTCAACGTGAATAATATCGTCGTCATCAAAACATCGGACAACTTGGACGATTGCGTGAGTTTCGCGGATTGTCGCCAAAAATTGATTTCCGAGTCCGGCACCTTCCGAAGCACCTTTTACCAAACCAGCAATATCGACAAATTCAACGCTCGCCGGAACAACTTTTTGAGCCTTATTTAATTTTTCGAGAACAGCGAGACGTTCGTCAGGAACAGCAACAATTCCGACATTTGGTTCAATTGTCGCGAACGGATAATTTGCCGCCAAAGCAGCTTCTTGCGATGTTAAGGCATTAAATAAAGTAGATTTTCCGACGTTTGGTAGTCCAACAATTCCAGCTTGCAACATAAATGTAGTTCAAATAAATCCAGTTTTTAAAGTAAAATCAAAACGTTTATATTAACCTTTTACCTGATTTTTGCGAAACTCGAAAAGAAATTCACCAAAAAGCAACCTATTTAAAACTGATCTGCATCAAACTTTCAACAGTCATTCTTGCTTGACACATTCGATTTTTACTATGAAACTGTAATTCTGCGTAATAATTTTTTTACGCCTAACATATAATCTGCAAAACTCTTAATGTGAGACTTTCCCCGAGCTCTTGAGCGGAGGTTTTTGTTTGATGTTTTCTTCGAAATTGCAAAATAAAATATACTTAACTTTTGGCGTTTCACTGATGTTCGGCTTTTTTTCTACACCTTTTTCAGCTGTTATAGCTCAAACTTCTCTGGAAAGAAAAACTTCCGCAATTGTTCGCGGTGTTGTCAAAGACGAACAAGGAAACGCAATCGCCGATTCGATTGTCGCAATTTTCCGCGTTGGAACATCAAAATTAGTTAAGCAAATTCGTGCAAAAACTGATGGAAGTTTCTTTCTCAAAGCACTTCCCGGCACATACACAATTTTAGCAGTTGCTGAGGGTTTTAACCCACAAACTCTTTCAATTGTAAAGGTTACAGATTCTTCTGCCAACACTTTCGGGTTTAAATTAGAAAAAAATAACAGCGGAAAAACTCTAGTTGACAGAACGCCTGACAGAAATAGTTCTAAATGGAAAATTCGTGCTGCCCAATCTCGACGTTCAATTTATCAAGCACTTGAAACCGCAAAACAACTCGAAGAAAATAAAGAAACTGTTGCTGAAACTGAAAATATTAATAACCGCAAAAGCCAAAATGTTGTGGAAACTTATGTTGCAAGTGACGGCAAAAAATCTTATCAAGCGATTAATATTGCAACGCTTCAACCACTTGGCGAAAGCTCAGAAATCATTATTTCCGCTCAAACCGGAACGAGCAAATTTGCTCCGCAACGTTTAGAAACGGCTGTAAAATTTAGTCCAAATAACAAACATAAAGTCCGTATTGCAGGTTCAATTTCACGGCTTGGAACAATTAATAGCAAAGATTTAGGTCAATTTTCAGTGCAAGCAACTGATGAATGGCAAGTTAGAGAAGGTGTAATTGTTGTTTTAGGCGTTGATTATGCAAAGTTTGTTGGCGGTGGAAACGACTTTTCAGCAAGCCCGAGACTTGGCTTGCAAGTTGATATGAACAGCAAAACTCGTGTCAAAAGTTCTTTTACAACTCAAACAGAAGAAAGAAGTTGGTCGCGTGCAATTGAACTCGAAGATTCGCAAGTTTTATTTCGCCAACCACTCGAAGCACAGAGTTTTGCGGTTGAAGACTATAAGCCAAAAATGAATAAAAGCCGAAGACTTGAATTCGGAATCGAGCGTGTTTTAGACAATAATTCAAATCTCGAAGCAATAGCTTTTTTCGATATGATAAGCGGTCGTGGCGTTGGAGTTTCAGGAGTAGATTTTGCTAATTCGGACAACATTTTCGTCGCAAATCAGCAAGGAAATTCGCAAGGAGTTCGCGTTGTTTACACTCGCCGTTTAGGAAAAACTTTTTCCACATCAATTGGCTACGCCGCCGGAAAAGGACAAAAATTATCAAGTTCAAAGGTTGCAAATCCTAATCAGCTTTTTGAAAATGCCTTTTTCCAAACATTCGTTGGTCAGCTAAATGCGAGTTTCAGAAACGGCACGAAAGTTAAAACAATTTTTCGGCTTTCACCAGACGCAACGGTTTTTGCAATTGATCCATTTCAAGGAAGATTGGCAATTTACGACCCAAGTTTGAGTATTTTGGTTTCGCAACCTTTGCCAAATTTAGGATTGCCTTTTCGGGCTGAAGCAATAGTTGACGCGAGAAATTTGTTTGATTTTCAAACTTCTGCGAATGGCGAAACCAACGTTACGCTCAATTCTCAACGGCGAGTTTTGCGTGGCATAATTTCATTTCGATTCTGAGCTTAAATTTAAATTATTATTTTGAAGTCCAAAGTCGTCTGATTTTGGGCTTTTTTTGTCTCCAAAATCTCGGATTGAAAGCTAAAAAACTGAATCAATTATTTTAATTTTTGAACTTGTTTTTATCTAGTTTCGTCGCGATTTATATGTGTAATTGGCGAAAATTTAAGTTTTTTGAGAACCGAAAAATTTGATTGCGTCAATTTGACCGAGAGCAATTTCTTGGAACGTAGTTTGCGTATAGTTTACTTGGAAGTTCTTGGTTATTTAATGGCTGAAAACAATGAAAGGAAAAGTTCTCACAAGTTGGAGTATGATTTGGATTTTCGCGATGATTTTTCTCATCGGCGGAAGTTTTCTCAATCTTTATCAACGAATTTTTCATGATCTTCCGCCAACCGACGGAGTTTCTTGGATTCAAAAAAATAACGGAATTTTTGCGGATTCGGTTCAGGAAGGTTTTTCAGGTTCGCGAGCCGGAATTTCAGTCGGCGACCAACTACTCGAAATAAGCCTCGACGAAAAAAACTTTGACGAAATTTCTTCACCAAACGCGGTTCAAATTTATCTCGAGCAAGCTGGAGTTGGAGGCAGTTTAACTTATCGTTATCGAAAAACTTCATACACCTTTGCTGACAATATTTATTTTGCCGATTTACCAAAATTAGACACTCAACCACGCTGGACTGCTTCATTAATTTTTCTTTCAATTGTCGGTTTAATATGGCTTTGCGTTGGATTTTTTGTTCTTCTAAACCAAGGAAGCCGCTCGCCTTTTGTTCTCGGATTTGCCACATTATGTCTCGCAGCTTTCGTTTTTCACACCTATAAACCCATCGGTTTAGGTGAAGATCTTGACCTTGCAATTAGTATTTTAGACGATGCAGCGTTTTTGCTTTTCACCGCAATATTTGTTCATTTTTGTTGGCGATATCCAACCCGGAGCGAAGTTTTTGGTGCAAAAAAATGGCACACATACGCACTTTACTTACCAGCCGCAATTATTTTTATTGGACTTTTAGCGACATACGTTAGTTTTCCTGCGGATTTCATGACAACTTGGTCTGAATTTATTGAACGCTATGATTTAATCGGAAATCTTTATTTTGCTAGTTTCCTTCATTTCGTTTTGGGAATTTCAATTGGTTCAGGAATTCTAATTTGGCGATTTATTAAAAATTCACAACCAATTGTTCACCAAAGATTAAAATGGGCAGTTTGGGGAACAATCCTCGCAGCGATTCCGATTATTGGCGTTCAAATCGCTAAACGATTTGTTTATTTTCCGGAAGATGGAATGATTTCGGCTTTTACAACACTTCCGCTTGCACTCATTCCGCTCAGTTTTGGACATTCAGTAGTTCGTTATCGACTGATGGATGTTGATGTTGTAATGCGTCGGGCGTTGGTTTATGCGATTACAACTGCGACTATTGCATTGATGATTGGAACAGTCGCGTTTGCTTTTGTTTTCGCTATTATCGGTGCCGATTTTTCAACAACCAACGTTGTTCGTGCTCTAATTGCAATCGTCGTAATGGCAGTTTTGGTTTTATTTTCTGAGCCATTAAAGAACTATTTGCAAATGCGAACTGATCGGTTTTTCTATGGTGAAAGATATGATTTGCGTCGCGGTTTGCTTGATTTCGGCAAAACACTTTCCGCAACAACCGCAATTGAACCTTTGTTAAATGCTCTGACAGAACGGCTTCGCCAAGTTTTAGATGTCGAAAAAGTTGCAGTTTTTGTTGAAGAAAACGATTCATATCGAGTTGCGAAACAGATCGGACTTTCGCTAAATTATGTTGTTCCAAGCGATTTTCGCCAAATGATTCGAGAAAAATCGGCGAATAAAGGCATTGTTCGAGCGGATGAAATTGATTTTGATTTTGAAATTAATGACTCGCAAACGCCTGTCAGACAAGAGTTACACTATTTTGTGCCGTGCGTTGCTCGCGGAAAAATGGTTGCCGTAATTGGTCTCGGGCGTGCAGTTGACGGTTCTTTGCTTTCTTCAGAAGATTTAGAAATTTTACAAACCGTTTCCGGCTATATTGCGGTTGCAATCGAAAATAGTGTTTTGTATCAAGATCAACAAAAACGCACCGAAGAACTCGAAATGTTGAAAGAATTTAACGAATCAATCGTTGAATCGGTTAATGTTGGATTGCTTGCGGTTGACGAAGAAGGACGAATAACACGTTGTAATTCAACGTTTGAAGAAATTTTGGGAACAACGCGAAACGAGTCAATCGGAAAACATATTGAGGAAGTTTTCTCCAAAAATTTTGCTGAAAGTTTGTCTAATTTGTTAGGAAAAACACGCTGGCAAGTTTCCGAAAACAGACATGCTTACAAACTTCATACCGAAAATAACAACGGCGATTCTTTGATGCTAAACGTTGCAATTGCTCCACTTCGCTCAATTGAAGGGCAAAGAAAAGGTGCAATTGTAGTTCTTGAAAATGTCACAACTCGCGTAAAATTAGAAGAAACTTTGCAGCAAAGCGAAAAACTTTCGAGCATTGGATTGCTCGCCGCTGGCGTTGCCCACGAAGTAAATACGCCGCTGACAGGAGTTTCGAGTTATACACAAATGTTGCTCGGAATGATTCCTGAAAGTGATCCGAAACACGCTCTTTTGCAAAAAGTTCAAAAACAGACTGACCGTGCTTCAAATATCGTCAATAATCTGCTCAATTTTTCGCGAACCGGAAACGCTGCCGAATTTACGGAAATTGATGTCAATAAAACACTCGACGACACACTTCAACTTCTTGAACCGCAAATGCGAAAATCTCGCGTTGAAATCGTAAAAAATTACAGCGAAATTCCGCCAAAAATTTTTGGAAACGCCGGAAAACTTCAACAAGTTTTTACAAATTTGATTCTCAACGCTCGTGATTCGATGTTTGATGGCGGCAAAATTACGCTTAAAACTGAAGCCACAGAAAACGATGTAATAGTCGAAATAACAGACACAGGTTGTGGCATTGAAGAAGAAAATCTCAATAAAATTTATGATCCGTTTTTCACGACAAAAGCTGTCGGAAGCGGAACAGGCTTGGGTTTGGCGGTTAGTTACGGAATTTTGCAAGAACACGCTGGCTCAGTAAAAGTTACCAGCGAAATAAACTCCGGAACCCAATTTCGACTCGTTTTCCCTATTGCTCACAAAACAAAACGACGTGCTGTAAGTTAACAATTTTTCAACACTTGTTATAAACTTTCTCAGATGGCAAAGTCGCAGAGTAAATTTTTAACACAACTTCAATATTTGGCGGTTCGGATAATTTTTGCGATTGTTGGAATGTTTTCGCTCAAAAGTTCGATGTCTTTTGGCAAATATCTTGGAAGATTTCTCGGCACATTGCTTGGTTTTTTTGTTCCGAAACTCAACAAAACTGCCAATCGTAATCTCGAAATTGCATTGCCCGAATTATCAAGCGAAAAAAAATCTGCAATCATTAAAGGTTGTTATGAATCACTCGGTCGGCAACTTGGCTTAATCGCTCATTTTAAACGTTTTACACCTGAAGATGTCCAAAATTTAGTTGAAATAAAAGGTCGCGAAATCTTTGAACGAATTCACGCCAGCGGTCGCGGAATGTTGTTAATAACCGGACATTTTGGCAGTTGGGAAGTGTTTAATTTATTGCCACCAGCTTTTGGTTTCCCGTTTAATGTTTTGGTGCGGCGAATTGATAATAAAAAAATTGAGGCTTACGTCGATTCTTTGCGGACAACTTTTGGGGCAAAAACAATCGACAAAACAAAGTCGGCGAGAGCAATGTTTCGGCTTCTCGAAAATGGCGAAATGCTCGGCGTTATGGCTGATTTAAACGCTCAAGAACGCGAAGGTGTCTTTGTTGATTTCTTTGGCGTTAAGGCTTCGACCACCGCCAGTATCGCCCGACTCGCACTCAAAACTGATGCTGTTGTGATTCCGGTTTTTGCAGTTTGGGACGAAATGAAGCAAAAATATATTGTCAACATCGAAGAACCTATCGATTTCAAAAAAACGACTGACACCGAAAAAAACGTTTTCGAACTGACACAAAAAGTAACAAACTCCGTCGAAAAATTTGTCAGAGCATATCCCGAACAATGGATGTGGATTCATAAACGCTGGAATACGCGACCGAAAGGCGAAAAAGGTTTTTATTGATTTCGACTTTGCGTAAAATCCAAATTACGCACTTGAATTTTTGAATTGCCGTCTGCCTGAGCTGTCGGACAAAGGCAAATAAAACAAGGCTTTAACCGAATATCTGTGAATTAAAATTTCGTATTACTTGAACTTAATTTGTGCTAAAGCATATTGAAACTCAATCTCTATTAATTTGGCTAAAGCCGAATTTGTTTATACAGCTGTTTACTAAAGAAAGCATTTCATTTATCCTATTGCGTAAATTGGGTTTAAACAATATTTAATTGATTTTTTAATTTTGCGGTATCGTATCTTTGTGTAGAAAACGTTTTTTAGCTATTAACGAGTTCAATGATTTTTTCAATATTTTCAAGTGCTGCTTCTTCGCCAAGTTTGATAAATTCGTCAATTTTTTTCATTTCATCGGGGCGAAGATGACCGATTTTTGGAATAATCACAATGTCTGCGTCAGCGTGTTGATGGCTTGAACTATTTTTTAAAAGCATCATTCCGGATTGCAATAAAATGCCGAACATTGTTTTTCGTGTTCCCCAATATTTGATGCCGTCGCCAATCACATCAACGGCGATAACAATATCTGCACCAAGTTTACGAGTTTCTCTCGCGGGCAATGCCGAGACGATTCCGCCATCGACCAATTTCTTGCCAGGCTCAATTTCTATCGGTGTAAAAATGCCAGGAATCGCACAACTCGCACGAATTGCCAATGCTAAATCACCGCTTTCTTTGAGCACAACTTCTTCGCCGGTTTCTAAATCTCCAGCAACGGCGGCGAAAGGAATTAATAAATTTTCAAATTTCGTTTGCGGAAAATTTTGTTCAATAAATTTGCCCATCGGTGCATTTGAAAGTAAACCTTGGGTCGAAAAACCCAAACTTGCCATTCCAAACCACGAGATTTTTTTTGACATTTCGATAATTTCTGTAATAGACATTCCTGAGGCAAAAGCTCCGCCAGCAAATGAACCTGCCGAACTTCCGGCAATCATATCAATTGGAATATTATTTTCTGTGAGTACTTTGAGAACGCCGAGATGGGCAAATCCGCGTGCGGCACCGCCTGAAAGTGCTAAACCTATTTTCTTTCGTTTCATATATTTAAAATTGTCATAAATTCAAAATTGATTTTAAGTCGCGTTTATGGAAAACTTAACAACATTTTAACAGAAAGCATTTTTTAAATATGACTTCACAACAAACAATTCAATTTGAACGAATAAAAACTTCTGCGGATATTGCGGCAGGTGAAAAAGCGTGTCCGGTTTGCTCTCGTGAAACTCTCGAAGAATACGTCAGTCTTGATTCGATGAAAACTGATTTGCGAGCGTTAATTTGTGCAAACGCATCAGTTGCCGAATCTTTTGATTCAGTTTGCGTGAGATGTGTCAGAATTTTTGAACGTGCAAAAGACCAAATTTTGAAAGACGCGGCGATGCAAAAAGATGGTTCGAGCGTTCTTTCAACTCCGCTTCGGCTTGATGCGGACGAGCGTTTTACCGGCAAGGGAATCACGATTGCGTTTCTCGATTCGGGTTTTTATCCCCACGCAGATTTGACGACACCAAAAAATCGCATTGTTGCGTATCGCAGTTTAATCGACAAAGAAGGCGATCATTCTTCGTTAAATGCTGGCGATGTCGCGAGCTGGCATGGCATGATGACATCGGTTGTGGCGGCGGGAAATGGAGCTTTGTCCAATGGGTTTTATCGCGGAATTGCACCTGACTCAGAAGTTGTTTTGGTTAAATTAGCAAAAACCGGACGCATCACCGAGCAAAATATTCAAGACGGTTTGGAATGGGTTTTGGCAAATCGGACGAAATATAACATTCGAGTTGTCAACATTTCTGCAGGTGGCGATTTTGAACAAAGTTATTTGCACGATTCGCTTTCGGAAACAGTTGAATTTTGTGCAAAAGAGGGAATTACGATAGTTTGTGCAGTCGGCAACGCCGGACATTTGCCAAATCATCCGGTTTTTCCGCCAGCATCTTCGCCATCAGCAATCGCGGTTGGCGGACTTGATGACAATAATTCGCTCAATCGTGCGAAACGCGGAATGTATCGATCGAGTTATGGACCAACGCTCGATGGATTGCAAAAACCTGAGGTAATTGCTTCGTCAATTTGGGTTCCGGCACCCATTTTGCCCGGAACGCCGACAGCTCAAGAAGCAGCGTTTCTCGAGCTTTTAGACAAAGCTCGTGATGAAGATCTTCATTCAATAATTGCGGCAAATCTTAATGTAATTCCCGAATTAGAAGCTGCTTTAGACCGACCGGTTCACTCAATCAGGCAGATTATTGCTCTTAAAATGCGAAACGAAGCGATGATTACGCGGCATTATAAATATGTTGATGGAACTTCGTTTGCCGCTCCGATTGTTTCGAGCGTCGTTGCCTGTATGCTCGAAGCAAACCCGAGATTGACACCGCAACAAATTAGAAGAATCTTGATTTTAACTGCCGAAAGATTGCCACATTATGAAGTTGACCGCCAAGGTTGGGGCGTTATTGACCCAAGAAAAGCGGTTGAGCGAGCTTTGGAAATGTAGGTTTTCAAGTCGCTGGTTTCCAACCGGCGGTCGCGTTGTGCTTCCAGCCAACGTCTTTCGAGTCAGAAGTAATTCATAGAAATTAAGAGTTGCGAGCAAGATGCTCGCAAGACCGCCGTCAGGATGAACGGCGATACAACGTAACGCTGACTTCAAGTCGGCGGTCGCGTTGAGCTTCCAGCCAACGCCTTTCGAGTCAGAAGTAATTCATAGAAATTAAGACTTGCCGAGCAAGATGCTCTCAAGACCGCCGTCAGGATGAACGGCGATACAACGTAACGCTGACTTCAAGTCGGCGGTCGCGTTGTGCTTCCAGCCAACGCCTTTCGAGTCAGAAGTAATTTTTTAGAAATTAAGAGTTGCGAGCAAGATGCTCGCAAGACCGCCGTTAGGATGAACGGCGGGACACTTATTTTTTCAGCAAAACAACTGGTGATTGCTCGGCATTCAATATTTTTTTATAGAAATCTTTTACAGATTCATATTTATCGGGCAAAACTGAAACTTGGTTGAGCGTATATGAACGTGTAAAAACGAGTTTGTTATCTTTAACTGCATAGCTTGATGAATATTTCCCGAAATCAGTGGACATATTTAAAGCATCAGGCATTTCATCAACGATAAATCCAGCAGGAAGACTAAAAGAAACTGTTTCAGAAAAAGACGTTGAATCAAATAAAATTGGATGTTTGCGAGTTGGTTCAGTAAACCGAAGTGAATCACGCCGTCCAACAATTGCAGGTTTAAAAACTAATAAACGACCTTGCATTAACTGACCGTAACGCGGAGCGGAAAACTCTACATCAAGATTAAATTTGCTTTCAATATTGTTGTCTTTGGTGTTTATTTTTCCAGCCTTTGCACCAGTTGCACCATTAGTTAGCCAACCTTCTATCATTTTGTTGTAATCATCAGCAGACATTACTCGCAACTCACGACGAAAAGATGCCGAAGTTTGTCCAAACGCAGTTTCTTTAATAAGACCGCTAATTCCACCATCGGCGGTTAAAGTTACGTCAATTTTCCGATCTAAAAGATTAGATTCTGGTGATGTGATTGGCATTTTTACAAGTCCGCCATTGTCGCCGGCAATAATTAAAGCCAGACTTCCTTGCTCGTGATCTGGAAAATCGCCAAGTTGGGTAAAAGCATCAGTTGCGTCAAAAATCAGTAAACGACCGAGTTTTGCGTCGGTGATAACGCTCGCGGCTTTGGTTGCATCGGAGATTTTAATCGCGATTATGCAGTGATTAAACTGACTTGGCGAAGCCCAATTTTCGCGTGTATAAGTTGGGTCGCCTGAAAAAATTATTATCGGATAAGCCTCTATTTTCAACACTTTAAGCATTGCCCGCATCAAATTAGCTTTATCTTTGCAGTCGCCATAACCGCGACTTAAAACTAAACTTGATGAACGCGGTTTGTAGCCATTTCCATAGCCAACGCCGATGTCAATTGAGATATATTGCAAGTTTTGAACATATCGTGAAATTGCACGAATTTTATCGAGTTCAGTTTCGGCATTTGCGGTTAATTCACGAACTTTTAACGCAACAGCATCGTCAATAATTACCTGTGGATCATATAGTTGAGTTGCCCAACGCGAAACATCTTGCCAATTTGTGAATACTTGATTTGAACTGGCTTGTGCCGAATTTTCGGGAAAATAATTAACAGCAATTCGCGGTGCTAAATTTCTGACCGAAGGACTTGCGGCTTCCGGCGGAATTGGCGGGAGATTGCGTAATTCCCAAGAATAGCTTGTTCCATTTACTTGCGGAGAAAGATTTTCGTGGTTAAAAGTCACATTTGAAGCCTTCCAGCCAGTTGGTAAATTTAATGTGTATCGCGAATAAAGCGTCGGAAGTCTTTCTTGAAAAGCCCAAATATCTTGATAAAATAGTGGACGCTCCTCGCTCACAATTTGATAACCAAAAACAGAGCCTTCATCTGCCTCACTCGAGCCATCAATAATTTTCACACGAGATTCGTTATAAACATCGTCTGTATCAGAAACACGGTCAACAATAGAATCTTTTTCATATTTTTTCGTTGTTCCATTCGACCTAATTAACCAGGCTTTTATTTCACGAATTTTCCCTGTAGTAGCCAAATAAGGAGCAAATGCAGTAGCCATTTCCTTTCCTTCGCGAAGTAAAATTCGCATTGAATAAGTTGTGGTGACAACAATTTTTCCATCAGTTCCAAAATTTACAACTTGCTCGTCTCGCAATGCTACCGCAGGAACATCTTTGTCGTAAGTCGGCGGTTTCAAACCAGCATCTTGAAAGAGCCAAGCAGGAACATCATCTGCCAAACATATCGAAAAAGTAAACAAGATTGTGAAAGTTAAACAAATTATTCGTGAAATCATAAAAACCTCTTTTTTTAGTTCTGTTTTAGAGTAATAACGTGCGTGTCAGACTTATTAAAGGAGTCAAACATTGCTTTTACTTGTGGATAAACTTCTTTTTGGAAAAATATAGTTCCACCGCCGCCAAAATAAAAATTTCGTTTGTAAACCAAAATATTCTTTTCTTTGTCGATTGCAACTTTGAATGTTAGCGATGTAATTTTATCTGGATCGCCAGCATCAGGTGGGGAATCAGCATTGTCGAGCGAAAAGGTTTTTGGAATTTCAATGCTAATTTCATCTTCTTCAGACCAAGGAAAATTAAAATTGAGATTATAAGTTCTTTTAGCCGAACTAAATTCAGGACTCGCACCATATTCAAAATATCCGGGCTGTAGAAATAATCGTTTACCTGTTTTTTGGGCGTAATTTGGAATTTTTACTTTGTAATTGTAAACAAAAGGTTTGGTCGAATCTTTAATATTCTCAATTGAGATGTTTGAGATTTCAGCCGTACTCATTCTTTCTTTTACGGTATTTTTCAGTGATTCTTCTTGTTTCGTTTGTGAATCATCATAATTATTTGTTTTATATTGATTCCCAAAATGTCCCGAATATTCAATTCTAACAACGCCTTCAAGTGTTCCGTCCTCAAGAAGTTTGAATTTTCCAGTCCGCTTTGCTTTTGATTTATCATAATTCGTGAGCGGCAGTTTTATAGTGATGTAATCTTTTGCTCCAAGCAAAAACGCTGTTTGATTTTCTTCAAACCAAGCTAAATTTCCGGGTTCGACAAACGGATTGCCTGGTTTAAAGTATTGCCAATCAGAACCGAGTGTAATATTTTTACCACTCAGCAATACTTCAAGCTCTTTTCCAATCTTAAAATCGCTTAAAGGATTCTTATTGCGAACTGCCACACCAGCAGGATGAACAAACGAATAATGAGCGTGTTTAAATGTAAAGAAAATCTCGCTTCGGTCTCCGGCAAAAATCAATCGGGCTTCAAAACCTGCCGCAACCGCCAAAGAAGCAAAAACAGCATTAATCTCTAATTCGCTACCTTGTTGTTTTTTCAAAGTATCAGAAGGTGAATTGTTCGATTTTATTTTTGAGCGTTCTTCATCGGTAATTGTTGTATCGTAAGTAATATTTCTAAACTTAGTTCGACAAAAGTCATAAATTCTTTTGAATTTTTTCATTATCTTCGGTCGCATTTCCAATAATTTCAGGCAACGCTTTTTTAATATCTCCACCTGGTTTTAGAGCGTCTTTTACTTCAAAAGCCTCAACTAATTCATAGCCAGCATTTGACCAATATTTTTTCGGATCATACTTACTATCTAAAGAGTAAAAGACAAATGTCCACGCTCTTACTTCATCTTCCGGCGGCATATTTGGCTCTTCTTTTGTTGCCGGAACATTTACCATTGTCGCCTTATAATAGCCGCCTTTGTCTTTAAAGAGATTGACATCTCTCATATTAAACGAAAGCGTAAAAGTGCTTCGTGTATCAGTCGGCTTCAAATAATAAGTCATGTCTTGAATCGGCAAATCACGCTGAAAAATCATTCGCATATTATTTGCACCACCATAATCCAAAACCTCACGATAACGATATTCAAAAATCACACCTGTCTCAATTCCGGCTACGGCAAACGACTTTGCCTTAATTTTTGCACTTTGCACTTTTACAATGTCACGTTCAAAAATGTCTTCTTTTTTTAACTCAATAATTGAGCCGTCAGGTTTGACGACACGGGCAAAAACATCTTTCACCTTGTAGCCGTTTCGGTAAGGAATATCTATTTTACTGAACTTTTCTCTGCCACGCTCTGTGAATATTTTGACACGAATGTAATGTTTTAGCGATAGTCCCTCACCGCTGTCATCAACACGAACTTCCCAAAAAATTGCCTCTGCATCTGCATCTGCCTCAACCTTTGGTGTTTTTTGTGCAAGTTCTTCGGGCGAAATTGGTCTCCAATCATTGTCTCCGGCAAAAGCCAAAGTTGAAAAAATGGTAAGCGTCGTAATTATTAAAAGCAGGAAATTGTGTTTTATTTTCAACATTATATTTGTTCCTCTATTTTTGTTTCAAAGTTATTGAGTGTGAATTTGCACGATGAAATTGGTCAAACAAATTCTTTAAAGGCGTGTAAAAATTTGCACCAAATAGTATTTTTTGACTTGCTCCGAAATAAAATTTTCGTTCATAAGTTATACCAGATTTAGTTACATTTGGCTGAATTTTTACCGCTAAAAATCCAATTTTACTTGGATCAAAAATTTCTGCTGGCGAATCAAGCGTATCGATTTGATAATTTGCAGGTATTTCAATTTCAACCAAATCATCTTCAGACCAAGGATATCTGAAATAAATCGGATGAATTCGCTTCGCATCGCTAAAAACTGGTTTTTCGCCATATTCAAAAAATCCAGGTTGTAAAAACAAGCGTTTACCGGTTTTCTGTGCGTAATTTGGAATTTTTACACTGAAAGAATAAATTAATGGCATTGAATTGTTCTGAAAATTTGTCACGGCTAAGTTTGAAATTTCGGCAGAACTTATTTGAGTTTTTATCTCGTCGCGAAATTCTTCAACGCGTTTTGTTTCGCTTTGGAGATAACCTTCGCGTCTTCGTCCGATAGCTTGTTGTCCAGAATATTCAATGTTTACTGTGCCTTCGAGCGTTCCATCTTCAAGCAATTTAAACTTTCCTGTGCGTTTTGCGTTCGACGAGGTTTCGTTTGATAAAGGCGTTGAGCCGTAAATCCAATTATTTTCGCCTATCAAAATTGTGCTGACAATTTCTTCATACCAGACCATCTGTTCAAATCCTAAAAAAGGTGAGCCGGGATTAAAATATCGAAATTTGCCACCAATTTTTACCGCAACACACATCGGATGAACAAATGATGAGTGAGTGTGAACCTGCGGATCGAAGAAAAATTCGCTCCGGTCTCCACCGAGTGCAACACGAGATTCAAAACCTATTGAACTTGCCATTGACGCAAAAAGTAAATCGACATTTTGTGCCGTTCCTGCTTTTCGTTTGAGAGTTTCGCCCGGATTTTTGGCGTATGCTTTTTCACGTTGCTCGTCAGATAAAGTAGTGTCGTAAGTTAGGTTTCTAATTTGCGTTTGAGAAAATTCGTAAAGCTTTTTAATTTTTTCCTCATCGCTTGAAGCTGAAGCAGTCAGTTCGAGTGCGATTTTTTTGACATCATTATTAGCTTTGAGCAAATCTTTCATTGCAAGCTGAAAACCAGTTGCCATTCGACTCCAATCCGAACCACCAAAAAAACTCGAATATTGAAGTAAAACCCACGAACGAACCGTGTCTTCCGGCGGCATTCGCGGTTCTTCCTTAAAAGCCGGAACATTTAAACGTGTTGCAACTTGAAATTTATCATCAGATTTGTCAAATGAAACATCTTGCGGAAGATTAAAAACATTTGTTTTCAAAAAGTTGCCCTCGTAAGGACGAACATAATAAGTCAGCCTCTGGACGGGAATATCTCGCTGAAAAACTAATCTTTGACCGCTCAAACTTCCATCTTTTATTTCTTCGCGATACTTATATTCCAGAATAACTCCCGGCTCAATACCAGTAACCGCAAAAGATTTCGCTAATATTTTAACTTTGTTTGCTTTTAAAATTTCACGTTCAAAAATGTCAGATTGAGCAATTTCTATTATCGAACCATCAGATTTTATAACTCGAGCAGCAACATCTGAAACTTTTCGTCCTTTAAAAAAAGGAATATCAAACTTGCTAAATTTCTCGCGTCCTCGTTCTGTAAATATTTTTACACGAACATAATGATCAAAATAAAGTTTCGATTCTTTTTTGTCATCAATTCGAATTTCCCAAAAAATTGCTTCTGCATCAGCATCTGGCTCAACAGTTGGTGTCTTCAAAGCAAGTTCCGTTGGAGAAATAGACTTCCAAACAGTTTGTGTAAATACTGAAATTGAAATAACTAAAGTAAAAAAAACAAGATAGAGAAATCGTCGTGAAAAAGAAATTAGCATTGAGTTTCCGCCTAAATTTAGTTACGTTAAAATGTGTTTTTTTCAAAAAAAATTAAAAATTGTGTAAAGTGACATTTGCATATTACATTATAAAATTCCATTAGCACAAGCATTTTTGTTGTTCAAAATCGCAAACTTTCGAGCATTTTTTTCAACAAGCAATTAAATAACTTGAAATATGTCTATAATTTAACAAATAATCAATTCTATGAAACAGAGCAATAACTTGAACAACACAAAAAAAGTATTAAATTCTTACAATATAGCAATTTTAACACTGATTTTTTCAGGTGTTTTATTTGCTCAAAACGCTACACCTACACCACTGGTTATTGTCGAAAAAACAGCCGAAGAAGATGAAGTTATAAGTGTTGAGACAAATTTAGTAAACTTTCCGGTTAGTGTTTTGGGGAAAGATGGTGTGTTTGTCAAAAATTTAAAAAAAGAAGATTTCAAAGTTTTTGAAAACGGAATTGAGCAACAAATTGAATACTTTGCACCAGTTGACGAGGCTTTTACAGTTGTTTTGTTAATTGATAGAAGCGATTCGGTTGCTCCGATTATTGACGATTTGAAAAAAGCCGCAATTTCTTTTGTTGACCAACTTCGTCCGAATGACAGAGCTGTTGGAATTGCTTTTGACCGCAAATCTTATATTTTGAACAACAAAGTTCGTGACCGCGAAACGCTGAAAACCTCGATTCAAAATATGACAACTGGAGCCGGAACTCATTTGCATTCAACAATTGAAGGCGTTATCAATCGTATTTTCAGAGGTTTGAAAGGTCGCAAAGCCTTGATCGTTTTTACTGATGGACAAGAAGCATGGAGTTGGGATCAACCCAAAAATGCAGTTCCACAATTTACCGCCGAAACGAATATCAAAGCCGCTGAAGAGACCGGAACACAAATTTATTCAATCCAATTTGATTCAAATTTTCGCTCGAAAGAAGGCGATAAATTTATGAAAGAAATTCCCACAAAAACCGGCGGAATGTTTTTCAGAGCCGATAAATTAAAAGATTTCAACAAGGTTTTCGGTCAAATCGCCGACGAACTACGCTTTCAATACAGCATTGGTTATTACCCAAAAGACGAGCCAAAAAAAGGTGAACGAAGGCAGATAAAGGTTACGGTTAATCAGCCAAACACGATTGTAAAAAATCGGTCTGACTATGTTTTTTCGAAATAGAATGACGTTTACAAAAGTTCACATATTTGCTAACTTATAAAAGTGAGACAAATTGTCTTTTACAAAACTGAGAAAGAAGATTGTCCGATTGAAATTTTCTTAGATTCTTTAAATGCGAAACAAGCCCAAAAAGTAGCTTGGGTTTTGCAAATTATTGAAGAGTTTGCCTTTGTTCCGATTCAATATTTCAAAAAATTAGTTGGAACAGACGACATTTGGGAGGTTAGAATTGATTCGGGCAGTGACACCTACAGATTATTAGGATTTTTTGATAAAGGAAATCTGGTGATTTTAACAAATGGCTTTGCTAAGAAAACTCAAAAAACACCTATAACGGAAATTGCTTTGGCAGAAAACAGAAAAAAAGATTGGAAAAAGAGAAATAAATGAGTGATTTGAAAGCATACATTGAGAAACGGAAGAAAAACGATCCTGTTTTTGCGATAAATTTTGATGAAGATTACGAAAACTTCAAACTTGGCGTTTTGTTGCGGCAAGCAAGAGAAAGTGCCGGTGTTACTCAAGAGGAAATCGCACAAAAATTAAATACAAAAAAGTCTGCTATTTCGCGAATAGAAAACCATTCTGAAGACATTCGTTTATCTACTCTGCGTAAATATGCATCGGCACTTGGGAAAGAGATTCGTTTGGAAGTTGCATAAACATTGACTAGTTTTATAATATTTGCAAAAGGTAAATCAATGAAAAATTTTAATATCATAAAAAGCGTTATTATATCCGAAGACGACGGCTAGAAGTTTGAACGAAAATCTTGCTTGTGCCGTTTGTCCTTAGTCGAAAGATTAAGGATTTTTTTATTTATTGCAATTAACAATTAACAATTAACCATTTACAATTAAAAAACTTATGAGCGAACCTTTAGAACTTAAAAAAACCGTAAACTTACCTAACACAAGTTTTTCGCAGAAAGCGAATCTCGGACAATCTGAGCCTGCACGTCTGCAAAAATGGAACGATGCAAAACTTTATGAATCTATTCGTGAATCGCGAAAAAATTCGCCGAAGTTTATTTTGCACGATGGTCCGCCTTATGCTAATGCCGATATTCATATTGGAACTGCTCTAAATAAAATGCTCAAGGATTTTATTGTAAAATCTCGCACGATGTCAGGTTTTGATGCTCCATACGTTCCTGGTTATGACTGCCACGGTCTTCCGATTGAGAATTATGTAGAACGAAAGCTCAAGGAAAAAGGTAAAAACAAAGAAGAAATTCCTACGAATGCGTTTCGCCGTATATGTCGCGAACACGCATCGACCGCAATGGTTAATCAAACCCGAGATTTCAAGCGTTTGGGCATTTTGGGTGATTGGGAAAATCCATATCTTACAATGTCGCACGAATACGAAGCCGAAACTGCTCGGCTTTTTGGGAAATTCGTCGAACGCGGTTATGTCTATCGCGGTGCGAGACCTGTTTATTGGGACGTTTATGATCAAACTGCGTTGGCTGAAGCAGAAGTTGAATATGCAGACGTTGTTTCGCCTTCGGTTTATGTAAAATTCCCACTAAAATCTGATGCAAAATTGATTGATTCATCGTTGGAAGGCAAAAACGTCAAGTTTGTAATCTGGACAACAACGCCTTGGACTTTACCTGCTAATTTAGGAATCTCGGTTAATCCGAATTTCAACTATTCGGCTGTTGAAGTTGGCGATGAGGTTTATGTAATTGCGACAGATTTGGTCAAAGAAGTTGCAGAAAAATGTGGTTTTGACGGCAGCAAAGAACTAGCGAAATTCAAAGGAAGTGTTCTTGACAGACTAGAATGCTCGCATCCATGGATTGACCGTACTTCGCTTGTAATGTGCGGCGAACACGTAACTTTGGGCGACAATTCAGTTGGTGACGACGAGCAAAAGAGCGATAAATTTGCCGGAACTGGTTTGGTTCACACAGCTCCCGGACACGGAACGGACGATTTTTATATTTCGCAACGCTACGGTTTGCAGACGTATTGTCCG
>JANNVK010000112.1:0-27134 GCA_031414415.1 Acidobacteriota bacterium | reverse complement strand
TTTGAAGCATAAAAAATCATAATGCCGAGAAAGACAACCATATCCGAAAGTCTATCAAGCGTTGAGTCGAGAAAACCGCCAAATTTCGTGACATTGCCGCTGAGTCGGGCAACGTTTCCGTCAAGCATATCAAACAAATTTGCGAATATTAAAACAACTCCTGCCCAAAAAAACTGACCTGTGCTGAACAACACACAACAACCAACATTTATCAAAACACCTATGGTTGTTAGAAGATTTGGAGAGACACCAGCAGACGCTAAGACACGAACCATCGAATTGATGATTCGCATTGCTCCGCGTCCGATGCTTGCTCCAAACATTTTAATTTTAGCCAGTTTTACTGACCAATCTATCTTCCTTCGTGAATAGTCGTCAATTTTTTTACTTCAAAAGATCGCCAACCTTTTTGCGTTTTTATCTTAACTTCGTCACCTTCTTCTTTTCCCATTAAACCTTGCCCGATTGGCGAAACTGTTGAAATTAGACCATTTTCAGGATCACTTTCTTCTGATGTTACTAATTTGTATGTTACGTCAATATCGCGGTCAACATCGTAAAGTTTTAAAGTTGAACCATAAGCTGCACGATCAGTCGGAATTTTCGTCAAATCAATCGATTCGAGTTCGCCGATTCTCTGACTTAGCTGAACGAGTCTGGCAGAAACAATTTTCTGGCGTTCTAAAGCGGCTTTATACTCAGCATTTTCTTTTAAATCACCATATTCGCGAGCTTTTTGAATTTCTTTTGGCAATTTAAAACGAAGTTCGTCTTCTAAATCTGCAAGTTCAATTTGTAATTTTCTTCTAACATGTTCCATAGCGTTTTTAGCGTTTTTAGCGTTTGTTGCGTTTTTAGCGTTTATTGCGTTTTTAGCGTTTATTGCGTTTGTTGCGTTTATCACGTTTTTAGCGTTTGTATGTTTTTGAAATTTGCTGTTCTTTTAAATTTAATACATTTATTTGTAAGATTTAATTGATTATATAAGTCTGAAACACAACTCTTAAACTCTTAAACTCTATTAACGCTATAACGCTATAACGCTACAACGCTAACGTTTTACTTCGTTTGGAGCAGCAAAAGATATTCCAATATCGCGAGCTGTGCGAACGAGTTGTCCTTCAACATTGACAGTTTTGATGTTCGCAATTGCGTCTGCAAGCGGCACAGTTATAACTTCATTTGCACGTAAAGCAACCATTTTTCCGGTCTGTCCGTTAGCCAATGCCCGAACGGCACACGCACCAAAATTTGTGCCTAACATTCTGTCAAAAGCATTCGGACTTCCGCCTCTTTGCAAATGCCCGAGAACAACACAACGTGATTCTTTTCCCGTTTCTGCTTCAATTCGCCGTCTCAAATGACTACCAACTCCACCAAGTCTCAAGGCTTCAGAATCTAAATAAATCGGTTGAGTGCCAACTTCCATTGCACCTTCGGCAATCACAACATTTGTAAATCTCGAACCATTTTTTTCTCGTTGTTTGATTTTTCTAATTATCGAATCAAACGAAAAAGGAATCTCAGGCATTAAGATTATATCAGCACTGCCAGCTAAGCCAGCGTGGAGAGCAATCCAACCCGTATTTCTTCCCATTACTTCCAAAATCATTACCCGATCATGCGAGGCTGCGGTTGTATGAAGTCGGTCAAGTGCTTCGGTCGCGATGTCGATTGCGGTCATAAAACCGAAAGTTAATTCGGTTGCAGCCAAATCATTATCGATTGTTTTCGGAACGCCAATGACAGGAAAGTTATGTTTGTGAAATTGCTCAGCAATTGCGAGAGTTCCTTCACCACCAAGAACAATTAATGCTTCAATTTCGAGTTTTTTGAGATTTTCGAGAGCTTCGGCAATTGGCATTTCAGGAAAAATGCATTTTCCATCAACAATTTTAGCAAAACTTCCTTTGTTTCTAGTGCCAAGGATTGTTCCACCGCGAGGCAAAATTCCGCTGACGCTTTTCATCGTGAGT
The DNA here is from genome assembly GCA_031414415.1 of Acidobacteriota bacterium. Lineage (GTDB taxonomy): Bacteria > Acidobacteriota > Blastocatellia > Pyrinomonadales > Pyrinomonadaceae > JANNVK01. The sequence continues at coordinate 25,158 of JANNVK010000112.1, read as the reverse complement.
TTTGTGACTTTTGGTTCGCCCAAAATTCCTTCAAAACTGTCTTCAATTCCGATACATTTCATCCCAAATTCGCCAATCGCCGTCCTAACAACTGCACGAATTACGGCATTCAATCCAGGTGCGTCGCCGCCGCCTGTGAGAATTCCAATTTGTTTATACATAAAAAAAAATTACAAATTATTCCTAGCAAAATAATTTGTAATTATAAACTTTGAAATTTAATAAGCAAAGCGAAGTCTTGAAGTAGTTTAGATTTTTTTAACAGTTGGCGGCTCATGAAATTCGCCGTATTGCGGGTATTCGATGGTTTTGTAACTTCCTGGACGTGTGTTTTGAGTTAATAAAGTCAGTGCATCAATCAAAACTTGCCTTTGCAAATCAATCATATTCGGCTTGCCTAAGCTGTTTCCAATTTTGAATCCATTTGGATAAATCGCTCTTGGCGGACGCATCTGATTTGAAACTTCAGGCGAAACTGTGATTAAAACTGTTGGCGTTCCACGCATTTCTATTTCTCTTTGAACCGCGACGACCGTGCGGTGACATACGTTTGGTCAGCCACCTGTTAAAATTACCGCATCAGCCCGCGAACCTTTATCAATTTCATTTGCAATTTGCACAGCAGTTTGCTCATACATGTCTTTCAGACGCATCGTGTAACCCATATAACCGATGTGTTTACGTGCAATTCCTCCAATAAATCCATCCGCTTGAAGTTCGCGAAGTCGATCAATCGGAAAAACAACATTGATGTCAGAATCAGCATCTTCATGTTCATAATGATGATGCGTTACCATTAAATTAGAAGACTCAACATCTTCGCCCATCAAACGGTAAGTTAAATCACCTAATTCATCGGCGATATTGAATGCTTCCTGATCTTTTTGATGAACGCCAGCCGCAGTGACAATCGCAATTGTCGCTTTTGATAAATCCATATCAAAAGGTGTAAATGGAACACATTTTCTTGAAAAAGCCATAATATTTTCCTTTATTTAATCGGAGTTACGATAGGTTTGTTATCGACCACTTTATCTAAATTAAATTTACGAATTTTAAACTCTAAAGTAATTAATTTGAAATTATCATTCTCTAACTTTAGAACCGCAAAATCGTTTTCAGTAGTCATTGATAACCAATGACTTGGCTTTCGTTCAAACATTATTGTTCTTATATCGCCAAAAAAAGTCTTTATAATGGAAGAATCTGAATCATCAATTGAAGGTTTTCCAGAAAGAAATAAATGTTCGACTGATTTAATCTTCGAATAATCGTATGTTTTGTAAACTTCGTTGTTTCTTCGTGATTTTACAGTCAAAAAATCTTTCTCAAAAATCAAAATTGCATTTACCTCTCTCGTGTCGCGATTTCCCAATCCTCGATTTTTCAATATTTCTACTTCATATTTTTCAAATGACATACTTTGCCCAAAAGTTGTCATAGAAATAAAAAGTATTGTAATAATCAGAATAATTTTGTTCATAAATATGTGTTATTGAGTAGAGATACGATTCAACGATTTAATAATATTTTTTGCTAAATTATCAGATAAACTTCCCCAAGAAGTTGTTTCACCAGCAGCGAGAACTGTGCCGCTTCTGCGGTCGTAAATTCTGTAAACGTATCTGTGCGTTATAATCGAAAAATGGACGAAACTAATTTCGACAAACAAATCTGCAGTTTCTTTATATTCAGTAATTGAGAGATTAAATTTGTTCCAATCTGCACGTTTGAGCAATGCTTTTTCGAGATTTTGCTTGTTAGGATGAATCGAATCCTTGGTCAATGCAATGGTTTTTGCATTTTTCAACATATCTGACGGAGTTAAATTATTGCCAAAATTAGTTGGTTTGATAACTGAATTTGACGTTCCGACAGTTACTTTCTTTTCCTCAGATTGCGTGAATCTTTGACGTTTAGATTCTGATTTTTCTAACATTTTGGCGATGATTTCTTCATCAACGTTAGCCTTTTTAAGTTCGATAATTCCTTTAGTTGTAACATCAAACTCGCTATTTGAAGTATTAATCTTTGATAAAATTAACTGCTTTCCTAGACCAACATTAGACATTTCAATTATTTCTAAATTGGTTAAAGTTTCAGTTTGGGCAAAAACTGTGATTGAAAAAATACATAAAGCAAATATTATTTTTATTTTATTCATAGAACCTCAAATTAAATATGACTGCGGTCAGTTGATAAAAACTGACCGCAATTTGTTACTTATAACTTCTTCAAAACGTCAAAAAGATCTTCATTATCGGGTTGATCGCCAATATCGTGAATATCGACATAAGCAATTTTGCCTTCTTTATCGACGATAAATAAAGCACGTTCCGAAATGCCATCGGCTTCACGCCAAGCACCGTAACTCATTGCAACTGAACCTTTTGGATGAAAATCTCCGAGGAGATCGTAAGTGATGCCGCCGAGCGATTTTGCCCAGGCGACGTGCGAAGGAATACTGTCAATTGATATGCCCAAAACTTGAGCATCATATCCTGCGAAGCGTTCTTGATCTGCTTCGTAAGACGGCATTTGAATTGTTCAGACAGGCGTCCAATCTAATGGATAGAACGCGATTACTACATTTTTGCCCCGTAAATTCGACAACTTCACTTTTTCTTTACTATTATGCGAAGCCAACTCGAAATCGGGAGCCATATCTCCAACTTTTAACATTTTGGATGCGTCTCCTTATTTACTGAATTTAATTGGTTAGTTAACCGAATTCAGAATAACGTTTTGTTGTTTTCGAAGCAAGTTTTCATAAATACAGATAGTTGTATTTTGCATAAAAATTATTGCTATTGAACAACCCAACCGTTGGTGGTGAATAATGGCACAAATTCTTTCGGGATAAACAAACGATCTTCGTAATTACTGATTTTGAAATATTTTTCAGGTTTCAAAATCACATTGTTGCCGTTTTGCCCTAAATCAATGACGAAACGATCCGGTCCGTGCGTATCTTTTCGGGCGATAAACCGTAATTCATACGGCAACAATAGCAAAGGATCAACTGCTTCAAAAATACCAAGTTTTGCCGTTCTCGCATCGCTGACAGCTTTTCTCGCGGCTTGGAGTTTTTTTGCACCGTTGATATTTTTCCAGAAACCGATAGGTTTTGAGTTTTCTTTTTCAAACGGTTGAATGCTGAGAAACGGTTGAATATTCGGGTAAATAAAATATGGAACCGCCATTCCGTTTGCCAATTGAAATTCGTTGTAACTCAATTTTCTTTGTGGCGGATTGAAGTTTTTTTCATCTGCGGTCAAATAGCACAGCAAACGTCCGTAAACATCCAGAAATTCGTAGCCAAACGATGTGAAAAATTCAAAATTATCTTTCGTTTTTCCGGTCGCATCTAAATCTGCCTGAATCAACGCTTCCAATGCTTTGGTTGCATTCTTAGCGTGTTTATCGTGATTTGGTGCAATTTTTGTTCCATCACCAATTCGCATAATTAGGTGATTTCGCAAAGCTGGCGTGACCGGAAAATTATTTTTCCAATCACCCGAAACAAAAAATTGCGTCCACTGTGGATTACTGAGTGAAATAAAACTATCGTTTCGGATATTAAAACTCACTTCCGCCGTATCAATTCCCAAAAATCGAGTGCTAAAATTTAGCGAAGCATTCAAACTAACTGTGTCGCCATCGTGAACAATTTGTTTGACGCTTCCACGCTGTTGACCGTGAAATCCAAATTGAAAATTTCCAATCTTAAAATTATCTTTCGTTACATCAAGTGCATTTGGCATAATAGTTTACCTCATTATTTTATTGAATTGAGTCAATTGTTCGGAGCGTTAAAGCCGCAATAGTCAGCGTCGGATTAGCGGTCGCACCGGTTGTGAAAACGCTTGAGCCGACAATGTATAAATTCGGATGATCGTGGCTTTTGCCAAACGAATCAACCACTGATTTCGCCGGATTGTTGCCCATTCGGCAGGTTCCCATCGGATGTCCGGCGGTGTTGAATTCAAGGTTCGGAAACTTTGGAAAATCCGGTTTAATTTCGGTCGCTTTGAGTTCTTGCAAAATTTGTTTCAAGACAGTTTGTGCATATACAAAGGCTTTTAGCGAATAATCATCTAGTTTAAACGCAATCTGCGGACGCGGAATTCCGAGCGGATCAAGTTTGTCGCCAAGCGTAACTTTGTTATAAGTTTGCGGCAACATTTCCGTCGAATAACTAAATCGAATCTGTCGCCAAATTCGGTTTTTAAATTGATCTTGCAACTCTTTTCCGAAAATTTTATTGTCAACTAATTTAGCCAGAGACGCTTGCGGCGATTCTGATCTGCCCCATCCATCGTTGCCGAAAGTGATGTTGAAAGCGGCATATTCTTTGCGAAAATCGCCATCACAAAAAGCCGGAATACTTGAAGTTCCTTGCGGACCGCGAAACGTATAAATCGGTTCGAGCATCAATCCAGTGGCTTCATTGTTGAGATGATCCATCAAATTTTGCCCGAGTTGTCCACTGCTGTTTGCCAAACCTGAATAGAGCAAAATTTTCGCTGTTTCGATGGCGTGCGTTGCCATAATAACGTTTTTTGCCTTTACGCTCAGTCGTTTTTGTGGATTGTCGCTTTTCCAATTTAAATAATTTACTTGATTGATTCTGCCGCTTCCATCAACTTCCAAATCAGTTACAACGCAATTTGGCAAAAAGTCCACACTGTTTTGTTTGGCTAATTTTAAATGAACCGTTGCATCATATTTTGCTCCGGTTGGGCAAATTGGAATGCAATTTCCGTTTCCCTCGCAGGCTTTTCTTTCTAATTGTTTGCCATCGTTGCTATATGGTTTTGAATTGCGGGCTTGCGGTGTGCTTAAAATTTTAATTTTGACACCGTTAATTACTAGATAATTTCCGATTCGTCCTTTCACTTGCTCATCGCTGTAACTTTGGGCGATATTCTCCATCGGAAATTTTTGCGACCGAAATGCACCGTGATAGTGCGTATTCCATTCATCGTGATTACCCGAAATTCCCAACTCCTTTTCGGCTTCGCAATAATGTTTTTCCAAATCGCTGTAAGTAATTGCCCAATCTTCCGCATTTGATGAAATGTTCAAGTTTTTTGAAAGATATTCAGATTTTAGCAAAAAATCTTTCGGCACAAAACGAGGACAGTTACCACGCCATGACCAAGTTGAACCGCCGTTAATACGTTGATAAGTGGCTTTAAAAAACTGCGAATCACCTTCGGATTGTTTTATCTGATAATACTTGTTCAAGTCGTCTTTGCTGGTTCCATCTGGACTCGGCACAAATTTATTGCCTTCAAGTTGGTGATAAGGCGATAGCGGCGTTCGATGTTCAGCTAAAGCGAAATGATCAACAAATTCTGCTCGTAGTTTTTTATTTTCAACTTCATCATCAGAAACGAGATTTTCTCCCGCTTCAATGATTAAAATTGTCGGTTTTGGGTTTTTCAATGAAAGTTTGTAAGCCGCCAAGGCTCCGGCAACTCCGGAACCAATAATTACGAAATCGTATGTATCAATAGCCATAATTTCTCCTTTAACCAATTAAGGTTTGTTTCTCCAGTAACCGTAATTGAGCGTTGAATAAGCTCGCACAGGTGCTTTGATAATCGGATACATCAGTTGTGCTTTATATTGTTCAATGGTAGTTGGGGGCAACGAAGTTTTGTTTTCTGGCATAAAAAACGATGCCGTAAACCACACATTTATAATTTGTTTGATTAATTGAAGCACTTCCGGAGTCGCTAAATTTAGAATGTTTGCCTTAAATTCGCTCGACAAATCGTGTCCAGGCAAACTCGCAAATTGCGGCAAAATTGTTTTTAACTCGTTTGGATAAACCGCCGCCAAACGCTCAAAGTATTGTTTTGATAATGCTGCATCTAAAATATTTTCTCCGGTTAATATCCGCGAAAGTGCAATAAATAATTGTAAATTTTCTTCTGTTTCCATGACACTATTTTCCTCCAAAATTAGTTTTGTATTTTTTCTTTCACTTATATATGACAAAACAGTCAAAACATTACACTAAATTTTCTAATATTTGTAAGAGTTGTAATTGTTGTGTCTAAAATGTATTCTTAAGTTTAATTTAATCAACAACTTGCAATACTTTGAAAGAAACGAATCTATGAGTGGAGAATTAGAAAAACCAACTTTGCTTGACGCTTTCAAATTTTGGCTAAAATTTGGTTTCATTTCATTTGGCGGTCCAGCCGGACAAATTGCTTTAATGCAACGCGAACTTGTCGAACAACGAAAATGGATTGATTCCGAAGATTTTCTTCACGCTCTCAATTTTTGTATGTTGCTTCCCGGACCTGAAGCACAACAACTTGCTACATATTGCGGCTGGAAAATGCACGGCATCAAAGGCGGCATTATCGCTGGTGCATTTTTCGTTATTCCATCCATATTTCTTCTTTTAGTGCTTTCTTACATCTATGCTCAATATGGTTCAATTCCACAAATAAATGCCGTTTTAGATGGATTTAAAGCGGTTGTTGTCGCAATTGTGGTTGAAGCAGTTCTTAAAATTGGCAAAAAAGCATTCAAATCTTATTGGTATATTATTATTTCTGCACTTGCTTTTATTGCGATATTTTTTCTCCATATTCCATTTCCAATAATTGTTTTAACTGCTTTTATTTCAGGATTAATTGCTTCTAAATTTAGTGTTATTGATTCAATTTCGCAAACAGATATTCAAGAAATTAAACGTAAAACAAATATTTTCAAGGTTTTAGCGGTTTGCTTATTTTTATGGTTAGTGCCTTTCCTAACGCTTCTTTATTTTCTTGGCTTTGAAAGTTTACCTGTAAAAAAATATTTATTTTTTACCCAAGCCGCTTTCGTCACTTTCGGCGGTGCTTATGCCGTTTTAGCTTATGTAAATCAAGCTGTTGTAAGTTCTGGACTGATTACTGCTCGACAATCTGTCGATGGATTGGCACTTGCAGAAACAACTCCCGGACCGCTGATTATGGTGCTTCAATTTGTTGGTTTTATGGCTGGTTGGAATCATCCTGGCGAATTGAATCAACTTTTTTCCGCAATTTTGTGTGCGTTAATAGCGACTTACACAACATTTTTGCCATCATTTATGTTTATCTTTGTTGGAGCTCAATATGTTGATAAACTTCGTCAAAACAGATATTTAGCCTCGGGTTTGTCTTTCGTGACCGCGGCTGTTGTTGGTGTAATTCTTAACTTGGCATTAACTTTTGGTTCAGCGGTTGCATTTCCAGATTCACAAATTGATATTTTTGCCGTTTTGCTTTCGGTCGCTGCATTTATCGCTTTATATTTCTTAAAGATAGATGTTTTATTGATTGTTATACTTGGCGGTTTGTGTGGATTAGCCAAATACTTTTTAATCGGTTAATTTATTTGGTTATGTCAAAAATTGTTGTCAACAAAAAAGGTGTCAAACGAGTTCGCGGTGGACATTTATGGATATTTCGCAGCGATCTTGTCAAAATTAACGCAAACGGTGGAGAAATTGTAAATGTTTTTGATGAAGCCAATGACTTTATCGGAAAAGCGTTTTTCAGCGATAAGAGCGAAATTTCATTGCGGATAATCACAACTGAAAACGTTGAAATTGATTTTGAATTTTGGAAACAGAAATTTCTTACCGCTTATGAACGCCGAAAAAGTATCGAAAACACCTCAAACGCTTATCGTTTAATTAATTCCGAAGCTGACTTTATTCCATCTTTAATAGTTGATAATTACAATGGCGTTTTTGTCATTCAAACACTTTCACAAACCACAGAAACTCTAAAATCTGTGTTCGTCAAAATAATAATTGAGCTTTTCTTAGTTGAAGCAATACTCGAAAGAAATGATGCTAAAGTAAGAGAATTAGAAGGTTTAGAAATAGTTAATTCTGTGCTTTACGGAAAGGTTCCGGAAGAACTTATTATTGAACAAGATTCAATTAAATTTCGTGTTTCACCGCTTTCTGGACAAAAAACTGGTTCATTTCTCGACCAAAGAGAGAATCATTTTGCTGTTCGCAAATTTGCATTTGGTAAAGCCTTAGATTGTTTTACGTTCAATGGCGGATTTGCTCTAAATCTTGCCAAGACTTGCGAAAGCGTTGTCGGATTAGATATTTCTCGCGAAGCAATTATGCTCGCCAAACAAAACGCCGAGCTAAATAACATTACAAATGTTAATTTTAAGACCGCAAATGTTCTCGAGGCATTGCGAAATTATGAAATGAAACGCGAGAAATTTGACACAATCGTCTTAGATCCGCCGGCATTTGTAAAATCTCGTTCAGCATTAAATGCAGCAATTCGCGGATATAAAGAAATTAATTTGCGAGCTTTTAAATTGCTCAACAAAAACGGAATTTTGATAACTTGCAGTTGTTCATTTCATTTTTCAGAAGAGATTTTTCTTGAGGTTTTAGAAGAATGTGCCAGAGACTCGCGTCGTAAAGTTCATTTGCTCGAGAAGAGACTTCAACCGATTGACCATCCAATTCTTCTCGGAATGCCAGAAAGTTATTACCTAAAATGTTTTGTTTTGCGAGTTGTTGAATAGGCAAAGGCGGAATATGAATTTCCGCCTTTGATGGTTGGTTGTAAATCGGCTAGTAATATTACCTAACGAAGTTGTAAGTCAAAATTCCGGTAGCTTTTACAGCTTGATTGCTCAATAAAGTCTGTGAAAACTTAGTCATACGGGCTACTCGCTCACAATCTGCTTTAAGTAAAGGATGTCCGGAAACAGCGTTTGCCGAAATAACATTTCCATTTAAATCGATAGTTATTTGCACGGAAACTGTTCCACTTGCTCCAACTGCTTTCGCTGCCGCAGAAAAGTTAGGTTTTGGTAAATAAGTAGCTTTTCCATTAATCACACCAAGGCTTTGTGTTATTTTTTTCTCAACTTTCTCAACTTTTATCTTTTTCTCAAGAACTGGAATTTCTTCAACTTCTTCGACTTTTTTCACTGCTTTAATTTCACTTTCAACCTTTTTCCCACTTTCATTTCCATTTACATTTCTTTCATTTCCGGTTGAATTTTCATTATTCACATCATTGCCAAAATCAACACCAGATTTTGCTACTTTTCCTGAAATCGGACGTGACATTTCAGTATTTTGTACAGTTGAAATTGTTTTTGGTGCTTCCGTGTTGTCTTCAACTCGCAACATATCTACCTTTCTAGTAATTTCTTGCGGTTTTGTAGAACTCGTATTTTTTATGTCATTCTTTTTTATAAGTTCTTTAACAACTTCGTTTTCTGCAAGACTCACCGGTGCGACCATTGCTGCAATTTCTAAATTATCATTTCCTAAATCTAAACTTCTGGCAAAAAGACTCCACAGCAATGCACTACAACACATTAAGGTAAGCAAGCTAAATGTTGAAAATAATAGATTTCTACGGTTTTTATTTTCATATTTATTTGATTTTGATTCGATAAATTGTTCTAACATTTTTTCCCTCCAAATTGTCTCTGATGCCAAACTTTTGTTGAATGAATTATTTCATTCAAAGGGTTAGACACCAGAAAATATGTTTTGTTCCAAAAATATTAGATAAATTTAATTATTTTAAAATATGGGTTTCTGTCGGAGATTTGAGTTTATATTTAATGCCTCGCCAAACAATGTTTTGTGAAAACAGAGCAACTAGTGAATTGTATAAAAATATCAACGGAGTGAACATCCAAAAAGTTAAATGTGACAATTGACTATGTTTAAGTTCAATTTCATAATTTTTCAAAACTAAACGCACCGCCGAAAGTCTAATCGCAGCTTTCCAAGTTCCGAGAAAAATTATACTAAATTGAATAAATACGATTAACCAAAATTCCCATCCAAAAGTAAATAAAAGAAGTATAAAACCGCTCCAAAATATTACGGAAAATAATAATGAACCGATTAAAGCTGCTCTCCAAAGATTTGGTGCATAAACTCTGGTAATTTTCATTTGACGAGTCGTAAACTCCAATAAATCCCAAAAATCACAGTCGCTAATGCTTGCAGTTAAACATTTTGGGGCAAAATAAATTGGTAAATTTGCCTTTTTACAAGCATTTGTGAGAGTAAAATCGTCTGAAAGAGTTCCTTCCCAAAGTTCATCAAGTCGTAATTGTTCAAAGGTTTTGCGGCGAATTGCCATTGATCCGCCCCAGCAAAAGTTATTTTTTGTTTCTTTTCCTAGTTGCGAAGTAATTGAAGCATTCCACACTGTTTTAAGTTGAGATGAAAAATTATTATTTTTTGAAATAAACCATCTGTATCCAGTTGAAACGCCGATATTTTCGGCATTTAGTGGTTCAATTAAATTTAACAACCATTGCTTTTCAGTCGTTGCATCAGAATCCACAAATGCAAATATCTCAGATTTTTGTGAGGTTTGCCGAATTGCTGTTCGTAAATTATGAACTTTCTGTCCGCAATCATTAGCTTTACCTGCAAATACTATTTTCGATTCAACTTTTTGTTTATCGTAAAAATTTATTGCGTTTTCAATAAACTTTAAAGCTATATCTTCTTTTGATTCGAGAACGAAAATTATTTCGTAATTAGGAAAATCTTGAGTGAAAAGTGAGGCAATATTTTTTTCAAGATCTTCATCAAATCCACAAAACGGAGCAATTATTGTAGCGAATGGCGTAAAACTTGATGTTGGTTTGGCAATTTCCGATTGAAAGTAATTATAAAACTTAATTCCACTTTTCAAAGATTTATAACCAAGTAAAATTAAAATTATGGCAAAAAAAAAGTATGCAATCATTGTTCTCAACTTTATTCTAAAAATGCTAAAATGTCATAAATTTAATAACCTTTACGAATAAAATATGTCAATTATAAAACCATTCAGAGCTTTGCGACCAAAAGTTGAATTTTCGCAAGAAGTTGCAAGCCAGCCTTATGACGTGATGAACGTCGAAGAAGCACGAAATATTGCACAAAACAATGCACACAGTTTTTTACACATTTCACGTGCAGAAATAGATTTACCAGAAAATACTGACGTTTATTCATCCGAAGTTTATCAAACAGCGAAGAAAAATCTTGAAAAACTTCAAAGTGAAGGAATTTTGATTCAAGATGAAAAACCGATGCTTTACGTTTACAGACTTCAAATGGGCGAACAGGTTCAAACGAGTATTGTTGCGACATGTTCAATTGATGAATATGACAATAATTTGATAAAAAAACACGAAAAAACTCGTCCTGATAAAGAAAATGATCGGACAATGCACATTTTAACAACACAAGCCCAAACAGGTTTGATATTTTTGTGTTACAAAGGCTCGGATGATATAAATAATTTAATCACAGATATTTGCAAGGAAAAGCCAATGTATAACTTTATGTCAATTGACGACGTAAAACACACAATTTGGCAAATTTCTGAAACAAATGAACTCGTGCAGGAATTCAAAAAGGTTGAAGCTATTTATATTGCTGACGGTCATCATCGTGCGGCAAGTGCATCACGTGCAAGAGCAGAATTTCGTGAAAATAACGCAAATCACACGGGAAATGAAGATTATAATTTTGTTATCGCGGCTTTATTTCCTGCGGAGCAACTCAAGATTCTTGCATATAATCGAATTGTGAAAGATCTTAACGGTAAAACAGACAGTGAATTTTTTGAGTCATTAACTGAAAATTTTGTTGTTACCGAAACTGAAGTAAAAATTCCGCTAAATCGCGGCGAATTCTGTTTATATTTGAGTGGAAAATGGTTTAACGCCAGATTTGCTGTAAATTTTTTAAGAACACCAAATGTAATTGATTCACTTGATGTCAGCATTTTAGAAAATTATGTTCTAAACCCGATTTTGGGAATAAAAGACGTGAGAACAGATAAAAGAATTGAATTTGTTGGCGGAATTCGTGGGACAAATGAACTTGAAAAATTAGTAAATTCAGGAAAGGCGAAAGTTGCATTTTCAATGTTCCCGACGACAATTGACGATTTGTTGCAAGTTTCTGATGAAAATCAGGTTATGCCACCGAAATCGACTTGGTTTGAACCGAAACTTCGCGATGGATTGTTGACGCATAAAATTTAGAAACCAATTAAAACCGGTTCTGGATTTAATTCGATCCCAAATTTGGCTTTCACTTTTGTTTGTATTTCAAATTTGAGAGCCAAAATATCAGTAGCTTTAGCATCGCCACGGTTTGTTAAGGCAAGTGTATGTTTGGTGGAAAGCCCGACGTTTCCTAGTTTATAACCTTTTTTAAATCCTGATTGTTCGATCAACCAAGCCGCCGGAATTTTCACATTTTTATCATCAAACTTAAAATTTGGCACCACTTTTTTTGAGAGTTCTTCAACTTCAAACAACTTTTCGTTTGAAACAATCGGGTTTTTAAAAAATGAACCAACTGATTGCGAATCTTTTCCTTTTTGTCTGACAAGCATCGCTTTTTTTGCTCGAATTTCACAAACTGCATCGCGAGTTTCTGCCAAACTCGCATTTTTTCCATTAAAATATTCTTTTAAATCCTTGTAAACTATTTTTGGCGTTCCATTTTCAGTGAGAATAAATGTCACAGAAACCACAATAAAACGATTTGTTTCACTAGAATTAAAGATACTTTTGCGATATGAAAATTTACAATCTTGATTGTTTAATTCCAAAATTTGATCTGATTTTCGGTCAAAAACTCTCACCATTTCTATTGTTTCCGAAACCTCTTGTCCATATGCTCCAACGTTTTGGATTGGTGTTCCGCCAACTAATCCGGGAATTCCACTTAAACATTCAATTCCCTGCAATTGCTTGTCAACACATAGTTTAACAAACTCATCCCAATCTTCTCCGGCTTGAGCAACAACCTTATTTCCATTAATTTCAACACCTTTTAGTGCAATTTTTAAAACAACTCCGTCGAAACCGCTGTCTGAAATTAGACAATTGCTACCGCCGCCAAGGACAAAAATATCCAAGTCGTTTTGCTTTGCAAATTGAACGGTTTCTATTAATTGCTCTTCAGTTGAAACTTCAACAAAAAGACGTGCCTCGCCACCGATTTTTAATGTTGTAAAATCAGCTAAAGGCACTTGAGTTTTTATTTCAATGCTCATTAGATTTTAATAAGGCAATTTAGGAATCTTCGGAATTTTATTCAAAGGATTGTTTTGATTAATTTTGTTTTCGATAACGTTTTTAGTTTCATTTAAAACGGCACCTCTTAAAATTAAATCTAATTCTTGAGCCATTTGCTGTGCTTTTGGTGATTTAAATTTCCTTAATTGTTTTAAAATATCTTTGACATTATCTTTGTTATTTAAAGCATTTTCGGCTTTTCCCCAATGATAAAATGCTTCAAAATTATCTTTGTTGAGTTCGGTAACTCGTTTAAATTGAGTAGATGCGTTTTTCCAATCTTTTAATTGAAGATATGCAAATCCAAGTTCAAATTTTGCCAAATCCCAGTCATTTTTCAACTCATCAGCTTTTTTCAAAGCATCAACAGCTAATTGAAAATCGCCGGTGCCAACATAAGTTAAACCTAGGTTTAGAAAACCGCCAATTGATTTAGGATTTAAAGTTGTCGCAGTTTCTAGGGCTTTTTTACCAAGTTGAAGATTTTGTTTTGCCGCTACTTGATCGCGAGTTCTTAAATTTACACTTGCGGCGTTGTAATACGCCCAACCAAGATTGGTGTAATCAATATCATCCGCCTTAAACGCGATTGCTTTATTCAGACTTTCAATGGCAGAATTCCATTTTTTAACTTGTCCGAGACAATATCCAAATTTACTAAAAACCTCAGATTTGTCAGCATTGCTAATGTTTTTATCTCTCTCGACGAGAGTTGTAGCAATTCGATATTCGCCGATTGCATCTTCAAATCGTTTCAATTGACGATAAACGTCAGCAAGATTTGTCCTTGCGTCAATGTAATCATTTTTTATACGAATTGCCTCTTTGTAAGCTGCAACAGCATCATCATATTTTTCGCGATTATAATTGGCAACGCCTAAATCAAACCACGCTTCAACATATTTGGGATCAATTCTGACAGCTTCTTTATAAGCAGCAACAGCATCTTTATCGCGATCTAAACGATCATAAACTTCGCCTAAATAATAGTGTGCGTTTGCAAAATTTGGGTCAAGTTTTATTGCTTGTTTGAAGGATGCAAGTGCTTCTTGGTTAAGATTTTGTTTGTATCTTACGAGTCCAAGAAAATATTGAACTTCAGCGTTATCAGGATTTGCAGCAACTGCTTTTGCAAGCGTTGTTTCAGCCTTAGCAATTTCACCTTGATCAACATATAGAACGCCAAGTGGTGCATAAAGCTCAGATAAATAAGGACTTAGTATTAATGCTTTTTCGTATGCAGCAATCGCTTTCGTTTTAAATTCTTTAGATTTTTCCGGTGTTTGAGCACTATTTTCTATCGTGTCATAAACCTCTCCGAGTCCTGCAAAAGCTGCAGAATTATTTGAATTATTTGATATTGCATCGTTGTAAATAACCACTGCAGATTCTGGGCTAGTTGACTCCGCATATGCGTCAGCCTGAAGCGTTAGGGCTTCACTCAGCCCAAGTTTGGCATTTGTGTTTTTTGGGTCAAATTCTAAAGATTTTCTAAATAATTCAACCGCATCATCAACTTCATTTCTTCTCAAAAACTCTTCAGCTCCAGCGGCAAATGCAACTGAATTTTCAACTTGTGTTGGTGTCGGTTTTTGGTTAGGTTTTGGTGGTTTTGCTGCCGTAGTTGTTGGTTTTTTTGGTGGTGTAGATTTTACACGCTCTGGTTTTGTGCTTCTGGCTACCTGAATTTGTTGGCGAACTTTCTTTCTTGTTTCAGTTTTATTAGCAGTTGATCTTTTTGCGGCAGTTTTGCGAAATGCAACTTTCAGTTGACTGCTTTTGCGTGATTGTCTGAAAACAAAAACACTTGATCCACCTGAAATATCATCAGATGTTGAAACAATATCTTGAGCAAAAACTGAGATACTATTTAACCAAATACTGAATATCAATAAAAATGTCACGCCAAAACTTTGAAACTTAAACCAATTTTTCATCTCAATAAAAACCTCTATTTTAATCTTTCAAATACTAAAATTGACCACAATAAGACTCACACACAAATATTCGATGACATTTTGTGTGCTTATTGTCACTTTTATTGATAAAAAAAGCAATTTTTTAATCAATTCATTGATTATTTAACTAATTAGTTTGGAAATTATAGGATTAACTACAATCGGTTTATCTTCAGATTTGATTTTTGGATTAGCAGAATCTTTCTCTAAAACTATTGTTTCTAATTGATTAGCCAACGCCTTAGCATTCGCAGATTTCATAAGTTTCATTTGTTTAATAATTTCTTGAGCTTTAATTCTGTTGTTTCGTGAGTTTTCTGCAATTCCCCAACGATAGTATGCGTAAATATTATCTTTGTTAATTTCAGTAACACGTTTAAATTGATCAGCAGCATTTTTCCAGTCTTTTGTTTGTTCATAAACAATTCCAAGTTGAAATTTCACAACGTCCCAATCTTTTTTTAATTCATCTGCTTTTTTCAAGGTCTCAATTCCAGATTGTATTTCTCCATTTCCGACTAAAATTACTCCAAGATTAAGTAAACCTCCAATAGAATTCGGATTTAATTTCGTTGCGGCTTCCAGAGCTTTTCTGCCAAGTTTAAAATTTTGCTTGGCTTCTTCAGGTTTATTGTCTTGATTGTTCGCAACAGCCGCGTTGTAATATGCCCAGCCTAAATTAGTGTAATCAACATCATCAGCCTCATATTCAATCGCTTTATTTAAGTTCTCGAGAGCTGAATTCCACTGTTTTACTTTTCCAAGACAAAAACCATACTTACTAAATACTTTAGATTTTTCAGAATCGGTCGTCTCTTTATCTCTCTCAATTAGCACAGTTGCAATCCGATATTCACTAATCGCTTCTTCATACTTGTTAGATTGCCTCAATACATCTGCGAGATTAACACGAGCTTCAAGATAATCATTTTTCAAACGAACAGTTTCTTTATATGCCGTTATCGAATCTAAATATCTTCCGCGATTATAATGCGAGACTGCTAAATCAAACCACGCTTCAACAAAATTCGGATTAATTTTTAATGCTTGTTTGTATGCCAGGCTAGCTTCTTTATCACGATTCAGACGATCATAAACTTCACCCAAGTAATAATGTGCGTTCGACAGTTTTGGGTCTAATTTAACCGCTTTTTTTAGTGAATTTAAGGCTTCTTGGTTGAGATTTTGTTTATAACGAACTAAACCGAGTAAAAACTGAACCTCAGCGTTTTTTGGATTTGCTAATGTAGCTTTCGCTAAGATAGTTTCAGCTTTTGCAATCTCGCCTTTTTCCACATAAAGCACACCAAGCGGTGCAAAAAGTCCAGACAAAGAAGGATTTAATTCCAAGGCTTTTTCATAATTAAATATAGATTTATTTTTTAGCTCAGACGCTATTTTTGGAGTATTTGTGTCGTCTTCAAGAGCGTCGTAAACTTCACCTAATCCGGCATAAGAAGTTGCATTCGTGGAAATAATTTTAATTGATTCTTCATAAATAATGCGTGAAGATTCGGCATTACCACTCTCGAAAACTTGATTAGCAAGGAGAATAAGTGAGTCGCTTAAACCTATTTTTGCAACATTATTTTTCGAGTCAAATTGAACCGCTTTGCGATAAAGTTCGACAGCTTTGTCAAATTCTTTTCTTTTTAATGAACTTTCGGCATTTTCTACATACGCAACCGATGCTTCAGTTTGAATTTGAGTTGAAGTTTGGTCAGGTTTTGGAGGTTTAATACTAGGATTTGGCAGGCTTTTCAGCGTTGTAGATGGATTTTGTGTTAATGGTTTAGATTGTTTCGTCGCCTGTATTTGCAGGCTGACTTTTGCCCTCGTTTCGGTTTTGTTGGCAACAGTTCTTTTGGCTGTTGTTTTTTTGTAAGCAACTTTTACCTGTATTTTTTTTTGTGATTCTTTAAAAACAAAAACCCCTAAATTAGAGTCAGAAATGTCATCAGAAGTTGAGATAATATCTTGACCTAAAATAGAAACACAATTTGTCAATATGCTTAAAACCAATATAAATGAGACAAAACAGTTTAAAACCCTAAAACTTTTCTTCATTTAGCAAACCCCTTGTTCTTTTCTTATTATTTTATTTTTGAGAAAAATAACGTATATTTAGTTAATTCAAACTTTTATGACGTTACATTTAAATTTTTTTGCCAAGTCAAAAAATAAAAGGCAATTTTTGTTAAATACTTCGTCTTTATTACATAATTGTGCGTCTTAATATTTGAAAAACAAAATATTTTTAACTAAATACGGTTTAATTTGTAAATAAACTTATTTTAAATATAAAAATACTTGTTTTTTAGACTTCGATAATTTACATTATATGAAGTGTAAAACAATGTTTATGGCAATTCCAAATTGCCAAAAGTTCTGAGAAAAATTAAGTAAATAAAATTTATTCGAGCAAAGTAAGGAGGAAATGGCATGAAATCAAACAAATCACGCTTTAGTATTTATATTTTTTGCGTGTTCTTATTGTTAGCAGCAACGTTTTTGCCTGTATTGGCACAAAGTGACCCCGATCCTAATTCGCCAACA
The DNA here is from genome assembly GCA_031414415.1 of Acidobacteriota bacterium. Taxonomy (GTDB): domain Bacteria; phylum Acidobacteriota; class Blastocatellia; order Pyrinomonadales; family Pyrinomonadaceae; genus JANNVK01. The sequence goes on along the minus strand of JANNVK010000112.1, from coordinate 7,546 downwards.
CCAGTTTTACTCAGTGAGACCGATTCAACTCGAGCTCTCGCTGTTAGTAGCAAAGGTTTTAAAGGTGAACTTCCAGAAAAACTAGCAAGCCGTGCTTTCAACCCTGGGAAAAAATCCAAAGTCGTTTTATTTTTGACAAATTTGGATTTATTACCTGATGAAGGTGCAAATGCTTTTCGCGTTTACCTTGAAAATGAAAAAGGGACACAGTTTCAAATGCGAGTTGTTGATTTTCAGCAAGTCACCAAAACTGTTTATGCTCTAACTACCGTTTTATATGACGATTTAGGATATTGGGGACAACCCGAAGCTAACGGTGACGTTTTAGTTAATGTAACTTGGCGTGGGTTGACAAGCAATAGAGTTCGTCTTGGTCTCGGTAAAATCGGTGGAGAAATCAAAGATGCAGTTGATGCAACACCAACTCCAATCGATTCTGTGAAATCTTTAAGAACTCCAACACCTAATTATGTTGGTTACCGATTCTCAGCCGACAGGCACAGATTCTTACAACAAGCTACGTTTGGTCCAACCACAGATTTAGACAATCGAATCAGACGAATTGGACTCAGAACTTGGCTCGCAGAACAGTTTGATGCTACTTATCCAAAATTTCCATATCCTGATGTTCCTTTCAAACCAGTAAATGCTCCGGCAGATTGCGACAATGATCAAACTGTAACTCCTGATGTACCAGTAACTTGTTTTCGGGATACATACACGCAATATTTACCGCAAAATTGGTTAGCACAAGAAGCATATTATGGTGATGCTCAACTAAAACATCGAGTTGCGTGGGCGTTAAGCCAAATTTGGGTTACTTCTGGTGTAGATATTCAACAATCAAGTCATATGGTTGAATATCACAAAATACTTTCAAGAAATGCGTTTGGAAATTGGCGAACATTAATGAAAGAAATGACGCTTAGTCCAACGATGGGTGATTATTTAGATATGGTTCGGAGTTCGAAAAACAGCCCGAACGAAAATTACGCTCGTGAAATTCTTCAACTTTTTAACATTGGATTATTTAAGTTGAATATGGATGGAACGATTCAAACTAGCGGTGGAGTTCCGATCGATTCTTACGATCAAGCCACAGTCAATAATTTCACAAAAGTAATGACCGGCTGGGGATTTTGTAACTCAGCTACAGCTTGTCCAAACGCTGTTCTTGGAGCAATTAACTTCAAAGATCCATTACTTTTAAACACAAATAATCACGATGTTACAGCAAAAACATTGTTTACTTATCCTGGTTCAACTACTACAAATGTTGCTGCTTGCACGGGTTGCACAGGAGTTGCACTGACAACTTACGCCAACAACTCGCTTGATCAGGCATTGGATAATATTTTTAATCATCCGAACGTTCCGCCATTTGTCAGCAGATTTTTGATTCAACAACTTGTTACAGGCGATCCGTCTGGAGCATTTGTTCAAAGAATTGCAAATGTTTTTGCAAATAACGGCTCTAATGTTCGCGGAGATTTAAAAGCTGTTATCAGAGCAATTTTACTTGATCCGGAAGCACGCGGAAATGTTAAAACTGCTCCAAAATATGGCAAACTTCGTGAACCTGTATTGTTCGCAAGTAATTTGCTCAGAACATTTAACGTTAAATCTGCTGATGGCTTAAATATAAGTGATGGTTATGTCACACCACAACTTGCCGGAATGGGACAAAATCCATTACGTTCACCAACAGTTTTCAATTATTTTCCGCCAGAATATTTAGTTCCAGGAACAACGTTGAACGGACCAGAATTCGCAATTCTTACAACCGGAACAACTGTTCAAAGAACTAATTTCATCAACACAATGGTTTACGGCAGAATAAATGTATCGGGTCTTGCTCCACTTGGAACGTCGATTACATTTACTGATTTGCAAGCCATTTCAACAGCAGACGCAAGTGGAAATCAGTTGCTTGATGCCTTAAATACAAGGATGATGGGCGGCAATATGACACCATCAATGCGAAGCACAATTTTAACTGCTGTTACAACATTTCCGGCTGCTAGTCCTGCTTTAAGAGCACAGGCTGCAATTTACCTTATTGCGACATCTTCGCAATATCAGGTTCAGAGGTAAAAAAATGAAACAATCAAGAAGAGAATTTATTGCAAAATCTGGTGCAGCTTTGAGTATGGTTGGACTCGCTTCGCAAGCAAGTCATTTTGGTTTGATGAGTGCAATGGCTCAAAAATCTGATGACCAATCGCAAAGCGATGCACCAAGCGATTATAGAGCATTAGTTATGGTGTTTTTTCAAGGCGGAAATGATGGTAATAATATGGTTATTCCCAACCATAACGATGCATCGATTAGTAATTACGCCGCATATAACACTGCTCGTGGGACACAAGGCTTAGCACTTCCTCAAAGTTCGTTGCTGCCTATTTCTGTTCCTCGTGCTGGCGGATTGAGCTACGGGTTAAATCCAGCTCTTGGAATACAAGTTCCAACAACTCCGCCGAACCCAAATATAGTTAATAATGGAATACACGAACTTTGGGGATTAGGTAAATTAGCGATTTTGCCTAACGTTGGAACACTTGTCAGACCAATGACGAGAGCTCAGTTTCAAAATGGTAGCATTCAAAAACCATATCAGCTTTTTTCGCATTCAGACCAAGTATCACAATATCAATCTGGACGCTCTGATATGCAAACTTTCACGGGTTGGGGCGGAAGAATTTCAGATCGTAGAACGACGGAAGACAATCCAATTGGTTTAGTTCCGATGATTTCATCAATCGCAGGTTCTCAGCTTTTTACCGCCGGACAAGTTACTTTGCCGATGGCGATAGCTGGTGCACCAACTGGTCTTAATAATGTTTTAGCTTTAAATGGATTTGGAACTACAACTCAAGAAATTGCTCGCAGAACTGCATATACTAATCTACGAAGCCAAGATTTGAGCCAAAATGTTGTTGCTGCGGCTAGCAACATCACAAATCAGGCAGTTGCGGCAAATGCGGCTTTAGCTACTTTTCAAGAAGTTACGGCAACATTTCCTAACACTTCAATTGGTAATCAACTCAAACAAGTAGCTCGTTTGATTAAAAAACGCACTGATTTAACTGTGAATCGTCAAATTTTCTATGTTCAAATCGGTAGTTTTGATACACATACCAATCAGCTTGCAACGCAAACAAATTTGTTGACTCAGTTTAGTCAAGCAACACGTGCATTTTATGATGAGATGGTATTGCAAGGTATTTCAGATAAAGTAACAACTTTTACAATGTCTGATTTCAACAGAACATTTAATCCAGCTGGAACTGGTGCTGGGACTGTTGGAAGCGATCACGCTTGGGGAAATCATCATATTGTAATTGGTAGTGCATTATCAGGTGCTGATTTCTACGGAATTAACAATGCTAGCGGAACACCATTTCCGACGATTGTCCAAAATGGTCCGGATGATGCTGACAATGGAACAAATGCTCGTGGTCGTTGGATTCCGACTACATCGGTCGAACAATATGCCGCAACTTTGGCAAAGTGGTATGGAGTTACGCCGACAGATATGCCGTTTGTGTTCCCAAATATTGGAAACTTTGCAACAACTGATCTGGGCTTTTTGTTGCCTTAAATCTGCATTTGGTTTTATTAATTTAAGCGAGGTGTTCGTAAGAACTTCTCGCTTTTTTTGTTAATTTTCGATGAACATCTTGACACTTCACCACCACAAAACTAAACTCTAAATGTGAACTTGCCCAATTATTTAACACTTTTTCGGATATTTTTCGTGCCATTGCTCGTTGTTGTTTTGCTCACGCCATATTCGGAAAATTGGTTCGGAATCGAACGATATTCTCTCGCAATTATAATATTTTTAATCGCAGCAATCACTGATATTCTTGACGGACACATTGCCAGAAAACGCAATCAAGTTTCAAGAATGGGAGCATTGCTCGACCCAATTGCCGATAAATTACTTGTTTCTGCGGCTTTAATTGTTTTGGTTGAAAAACATCTTGCTCCGGCGTGGACTGTTGTTGTAATTCTCGGGCGTGAGTTTGTCGTCACAGGATTACGTGCGGTTGCTGCGGCTGAGGGAATTATTATTTCTGCCCAAACGGTTGGTAAAGTTAAAATGTGGGCTCAATGTATTGCAATTGTTGCACTTCTTGTTGTTGGAGCAAATATAACGCCGCCTGTTTCAAATTTCGGCTTTGTTCTGCCAACTTTTCGCTTTTGGGAAGTGCCAGAAGTTCAAATTGCATTCGCTAATCTTTATAATTTTAATCTTTCAAGTAGTGATTGGAGAGTTTTCGGATATTTAGTCGGGAGATGTGGACTTTGGGTTGCGGTCATCACATCACTTTGGTCAATGTATCAATATATTATGGTATTCGTTCGCGAAGATAGACTCCAAAAAATAAAAAAAGAAACTACATAAAATGCAGTTTCTTTTTACTTTTACTTTTTTACTTTTTGCTTTTTTTACTGAACTTCCACCATATCTCCGGTGTGAATTTCAGAAGCTGTTCGAGTAATGACTGCGGTTGCAGTTTTTTCACGAACACTCAAAATAACAACTTCTCCAACAACTTTTCTTAAACCATTTGGACGACGATTTTTTACATCTTTCGGTTGAACAACACCGCCATTAGCTTCCTCTCCAGCTTTTCTCGGAGTTTGATTTGAAAACAAGCCACCTTTATATTCAAAACTACCAAAACCAGAGTTGCGTGCCGGATTTGACTCTTCCACAACATTAGGATTAATCGGATTTCCCTTTCCAAGAGGTCTAAAAACTGTCAAATAATCTCCGGTTTTAACACTATCTTGTTCTCCTAAATCGAGATAAACAATTTGATCTCGCGAAAGCATTTCTCTGCCGTCTCGAGCAAAAATAATTCTTCCTAATGTTTTTCCATTAGCGTCTGCAAATCTATCTAATACTGGAGCTTTTCGCGAAGTTGGACTAACTCTTTTGACAGTTGGTTGGAGCAAGTCGCCAAAAAGCAAATTATCACAAGAAGATTTTACAAACCCAACTGAAACATCTTTTCTAACACTAACAATCTCTACACCACCAACTTCCTCGACATATACTCCTAAATTAGACTTTTTAGTGTTTCTGTTACTAACTTTTCCTTTTGGTCGAATTACAGAAAATTCATCTCCAACTTTAACACCTTGGTCTGATCCAGAATTGATATAAACATAATCACCTTCTGCATGAGAAAACTTTTCTGGCTCTTCATCACTACCGACAATTTCCATTGTGGTATTAAGTTTTCCGGTTTCAATAAAACCTGCACAATAAAGATTATTTCCACGTGCAACGGCAACTGCTTTGCGTTCCAAAGATTTTGTAATTTTTGGCATTTGTTCTTGCCTTTGTGCGTTAACCGATGTGTTTAGACCAACAATACCAACAACTGCAATTACCAAAGAACTTAAACTTAAATTAACAATTTTCACGACTGTCTCCTTTTTTTGAAAGAATCTCACTTTTGAGCGAGAATTATGATTGCGAAGAAATAGAATTAAACATTTGTTGTTAATGTTAAACAACACAAAATATATGTTAATACTTTGAAGCTCATTGAGTCAAGAAAAATATAAATAAGCAAACAAAAAGGCGTGAACAACTCACGCCTTAATAAATTTAGTAAACTAAAAAAGTTGTTGAAAATTATTTTGTAGGAATTCTAACTTCTCTTCCAGCAGCTAATGCAGAATTAATTGTCATACCATTTTGCTTGCCGACTTCAGTTGCAGAAACACCATATCGAGCAGCAATTTTTGCAATTGTGTCACCAGGAAGTGCTTTGACAACTCGAATTGCACTTGTTGAAGGTGATGAAGTAGGCGATGTTGGTCGTGACAAAGAAGTTTTTGTCACTCCATTGCCAGGAACGATAACTTTACCTTTTGGAACTGCATTACCATTTGCTGATTGAAGCTGAGCAACAGTTACACCTGTGCGATTTGCAATAGTTTGATAATTATCACCAACATTTACATTTGCTAAATTAGCGGTCGAACGACCCGAATTAGGAACTTTTCTCAAAACTGCGACGGTTGCATTTGCTTTTCCAGCCGGCACACGAACAATATAAGGTTCGTTTGGAGTTGTGTTTGTTCGAAATTCTGGATTCAAATAACGTAAATATTCGACTGTTGTGTCAGATGCTTGGGCAATTAAACCTAAACTTGTTGATGATGGAACACGAACTTGATCGTATGCCATTGGTGCAGCTGGAGAAATATGTCCAAAACCATATTTTTTTGGATTATTTGCAATAAGTATTGTAGCTAAAATATTAGGAACATAATTTCTTGTTTCTTTTGGCAAATATGGATAAGCCGCCCAGAAATTAGCAACACCAGCACGACGAATTGCACGATCAACGTTTCCTTCGCCGCAGTTGTAGGCTCCCATTGCAAGTTCCCAATTTCCACCGTAGCGATTAGCTAAAAACTTTAGATATTGAGCTGAAGCACGCGTAGCTTTTTCAAAACTTCGGCGTTCATCAATTGAACCATTAATTCTTAAACCAAATCTCGTTCCGGTTCCGGGAATAAATTGCCATAATCCCGCCGCCGCCGCCCAAGACTGAGCCGTTGGTTTCCAAGCACTTTCGACTTGTCCGAGCCATACAACATTTTCGGGAATGCCTTCTTCACGGAAAATTTTACGTGCCATTTTCGTAAACATTCCGCTTCGAAAAAGTCCGGTTTCCATTGTTGCTCTGCCGCGTCCTTGATAATGACTCAAAAATTGTTGAACCATAACGTTCATTTCGAAATTAAATCCTAAAGAACCGCGATTAACTGCTGTTTGAATTAGTTGATATTGTTGTTGAGCTTCTGGTGTGTTTACTGATTGAACTTCTTCAGTTGTTAATTCTAACTTTGCTAGTTCATCAAGTGGCGAAGGTTCAAATGTCTGTTCTGAAAAACCAGTCTGATTCAAATCTTTTTGACCAGAACCACTGACAACCGATGTTATTAAAGCTGTATCAATATTTTGGGTTGGCGTAGTTGCTGGTAAAAGCATTTTTGCAACCGCTTCGATTGTTTCATTGCGAATATCCCAACTACAAGTTGTTGCTAACCCGCGAATGTTTGCTGGCTGTTTACTTGTCGGAAATTCAATTAAATAAATCGTTTCGACTAATTGTGAATAACAACCAAGTAATGTTTGATTTTTTCTGACATCTAAACTTGAATTTAAAAAAACTTCAACTGATTTATCAAAATCAGCACGAGCTTGTGAACGGCGATTATCTTGTAAATTCAATAAACCTTGTTTGAAAAAACGACCTGCATCGTTTGTGACAAGAGCAACCTTTTTTTCAACGTTAGAAACGTCGGTTGGTAAATTGTTTAAACCAGATTTTGAACCTGTGATTTGGGCATTTGCTGTAATTGAAATAAGTGCAAAAAATGATAATAAAATTGTATGTATGAAAAAGCGTGATTTCATCAGTTCGTCTGTAACTCCTTATCTTTAATTTTCAGGAATAGGGCGAATCAGTAAAACGACCTAAACGGTAAATGCCGAAAGCATCAAATATTA
>JANNVK010000111.1:0-20597 GCA_031414415.1 Acidobacteriota bacterium | reverse complement strand
CGTGTGCGGAGAAAATGGAAAAAAATATTCGTGTGAGCCGACTTCACACGGTTCACCTCCGCGTGTGCGGAGAAAATGCCCTTCTGGCTGGTCTAAAGTAAACAAAGGTGGTTCACCTCCGCGTGTGCGGAGAAAATTTTTTTACATACGGATATTTAAACACGTAATACGGTTCACCTCCGCGTGTGCGGAGAAAATGTCAAACGAATTGTATTGACCATCTGGAACATACGGTTCACCTCCGCGTGTGCGGAGAAAATATCTTTCGGGCGGAAAAGGAATCAAACGCAAACGGTTCACCTCCGCGTGTGCGGAGAAAATTTAAAAACACCGCTTGACCAATATTCACCTAACGGTTCACCTCCGCGTGTGCGGAGAAAATTGAAGATCGAGTTTTGCAAATTAACGTATAAGCGGTTCACCTCCTCGTGTGCGGAGAAAATTATCCACAATGAACATTTTAGGCGGGGGTGGGCGGTTCACCTCCGCGTGTGCGGAGAAAATTCTTTCACATTATCCGATGTCACAACCTCACCCGGTTCACCTCCGCGTGTGCGGAGAAAATTAAGTCGCAAACAACCATAGATAGCCGCTTTTCGGTTCACCTCCGCGTGTGCGGAGAAAATCTTGTCTCTAATCTGTAAAAAGACTTTCTGACCGGTTCACCTCCGCGTGTGCGGAGAAAATGCTACGGGCGAGACAATCACGGCAGGGACAAACGGTTCACCTCCGCGTGTGCGGAGAAAATTTTCCACAATCCACTTTTTTCACCTTCTAAACCGGTTCACCTCCGCGTGTGCGGAGAAAATTAGTCCTACGCCATGTTTAGCCCCTAAGCTATCGGTTCACCTCCGCGTGTGCGGAGAAAATCTCAATATCATTTAGTGTGATAACGCTGATTGAGGTTCACCTCCGCGTGTGCGGAGAAAATTGCTTGTGCTAAAACCTTTGCAGGTATCGCACCGGTTCACCTCCGCGTGTGCGGAGAAAATGATAGTTGTGACTGCCATATTCTCGAATATGTCGGTTCACCTCCGCGTGTGCGGAGAAAATGCAGTCGGTAAGGCGATAGGTTTGGGCAACGACGGTTCACCTCCGCGTGTGCGGAGAAAATACTTGATAAACACAGGTTGATACTGCCTTTTACCTGCCCGAAGTCTCAACCTGATTATTTTAACTTAAAACCGTGAGCAAAAGTAAATAGACATTTTGAAAAGTCTGAAATGATTTAATGTAAAGTTTTAATTCATCATTCTTTATTCACAATTCATCATTCCTTTTTATTTTCCTTGATAGTGATAAGTTGGAGACCATCAAAATCTCGGACTTTATAGTTTGATTCGCCGTGTGTGCGGATCAAAAAGCCTTGTTCATTGGCGGCACTGTGCATAATCACAGCGTTTCCTTTTTTTAGCTTCGTGCATAAGGTTTCCCAGAGTTTTTCTCTGACGATTGCCGAAATATTACCGACAAAAACTCCTGCACGTAATTCCAACAGCCAACGAGTTAATTCGCCGCGAACGGTTTTCGGGACGCTTTCTAAAATTACAACTACCATAATTAAAAAGGTAACTCCTCATCATCAATTTCAGCGATTTCATAACTCACGCCGCCTTGAACGCTTGTATTTCCGCCATCCCACAATCCGCCGGGCAGAGCATCGTCAATATCAAATTCATTTTGCATATCATCTGGAATTTTGACATCTAAAACCTTATCAATATCCGGAATAATTCTTGACAAGATTCGGCTCTCGTAAAACGCATCGCGGCAAGCCTTGCGAATACGACTTTCGAGATTTTCTTCGCCTTCAGCAACAACTTTAAAAGCCAGCGGAACGGTCACATCGGCTTTGTATAAATCGGCGATGTCGTAAACAAACGAGAGCATTTTTCCGGTATGAATAAACCCAAGTGCAGTCGAATATCCGGCGGAAATAATCGCGGCTTGCGTGATGCCATAAAGACAACTATGTGCGGAACTTAACGCCCGATTTATTGAGTCAGCGGCTCGCCAATCGTTTCGTTTATAGCTTCGCCCAGACCATTCGATACCCGTTTCCCTGCTCATTTTCGCGTAAGAATCACGCACGCGAACGCCTTCTTTTCCGCGAATCTGCTGCAAAGTTAATGATTCATCGAGTTTTTCGGGAAAACGCATTTCATACATTTTCCGAACAACTTGAATCCGTAATTCTGAACTCGAATAAAGTCTTGCCTGCCGCAAAAGATTTCTTGCCAGACGAGTTTCGCCGTTTCCCTGTGCGTAAAATCTCACGCCCATTTCGCCCGTCCAAAACACCAAACAACCGTTTTCCGCCAAAGTGCGAATCGCAGCATGTGTGATTGACGTTCCTGGTCCAACAAGTAGCGTTGTCAGATTTGAACACGGAACTTGTGTTTTGCCGTCAACATCGTGCAAAGCGATTGATTTTTCGTCCTGATCGATTTTGCAATGCTCGGCATAAACAAAAGTTTGACTGTCTTTAACTTTTGGTAAAACGTGTAAATCTTTGATTGACATATATTTAACTCCTTTTTATTGTGTTTTGTTGATAAAAGATTTATAATTCGCCTTTGATTGAGGAAAATTATTATGGAAATAAGTCCGCAAGAAATAATCAGCACAGTTCAAGCATTTCCGATTGGTGTGCAAAAAGAAATTGTCAAAACTTTGCAGAAAAACTTGAAGAAACCAGTTTATTCAAGTCCGAGCGAAGATGAAATCGAACGAATATTACTCGCCAACGGTCTTATCAGCGAAATTCCGAAACGTTCGCCCGACAAAGACGAAGAACATTACGAACCAATCGAAATAGACGGCAAGCCACTTTCCGAAACAATTTTGGAGGAACGCGAATAAGTGTCGGCTTTATTTTTAGACAGCAGTTCTTTGGTCAAAAGGTTTGCCAATGAAACCGGAACAAGTTGGATTTTCAGCCTCGTCCGTCCTTCAGCCAAAAACCGTCTTTATTTGGCTCGAATAACCGGCGTTGAAATAATTGCCGCGTTGACAAAAAGAATGCGTGTCGGTTCCCTGACTTCAATTGCCGCGAATAAAGCTGTTGCCCGATTTGAACGCGAATTTGCAAACCGTTATTTGCTGATTGAAGTCAGTCCGCAGATTATTAAACGGGCGATGACCTTAGCCAAAAACCACACATTACGCGGTTATGACGCAGTTCAACTTGCCTCCGCATTGCAAGCAAATCAAGATCGCCTTGCAATCGGCGGCACTCCTCTGACCTTTATTTCAGCCGATAATCACTTAAACATTGCCGCCACCGCTGAAGGTTTAACGGTTGATAATCCAAACAATCATCCGTAAAGCCGTCAAAACATAAATCCTTAAAAACTTAAACTCTTAGCAATCGAAAGCAAACCAAAGCCGTAAGCCTTGCCTTGCCCGATGCCGTGAATCAAAGTTTCCTTGAATTTTTCCGCGTCCGTAATTTTCAAATTGCCATTGAATATAACCGAATTGAACGTCAACTTTCCCTGTTTATGATTGCCGAAAATTTTACCGTTCGGCGTTGCGGCGACATTTTCAACTTCTGAATTAACCTTAACCGCAGTCAGACAAAAACCGTGTTGCTCGCTTTTTCGTTTGAGCCATTCGATTTGATCTTCCGACGTTCGCAGTTCGACACGCTTTCCGGCAAACTTGGCGAAATCCGTATTTTTTGCCGAAACGCATTTGGTCGGATTCGCCCGAATGCGAAACATTAACTCGGTTTCATTTGGCAAAATTGAATAAATTTGCCCGACTTCTTTAGTTAAATAACCACCATCAAGCAGAAATTCTTCCGTAAAATTCCAATTCGGTTTAAAAGCCGATTGAACAAGCAGCGAAATAGTTCCGAGTTTTGCGTCAACTTCCAAACGATGCAAAACGCCGAACTTTTTCCGCACTTCCGCCTTTTCGCCGTCAACTTTTGGAAAACCGCTCATTACAAAATGATGCAAATGTTGGCAATTCCGGGAATCAAGGAGTCTTCTAACTTCCCTGTTTCGCGGATTAAGGTTTAACTTCGTCAGATAAATTTCCATCGTTTTCACCTCCTTTCACTTCGATAAATTTTGTCTCAACCCGCCGAATCGAAAAACGGCGAGTCTTCAAACACAGCGGAACATCTTGGCGAACCTCAGTTCCATTTTCATTCTCAAGCACAAAACGTATCTCGCTCGCTTCAACAGCGTCCAATGTAAAGTTGCTCAGAACATCTTCGAGATTTCCGTTTTGAATGCTATCTTTCGCCAAATAAATCGGCACAGACGGCACAAACGATTTGCGACCGAGAAACAACTGCCATTTCGGATTCTTGACGGCATTTTGCAAAGATTCTAAAAACTGCAAATCTTCGCTTTCAAAGCCGACCAAAAAATCAGCATCAGCCAAATACCAACGAGTCGAAAGCTCGGTTTCCTTAATTCCGCCGTCGGCTTTGGCGATATGTTGGGCGGTGTGATAATCCTTCTGCATTACGCCTTCTTGATTGACGCGAACGCCGAATTTGAGCTTTGTCAGAGCGTTAAATGTCGGGTTATTTGTATTTGCATCATCCCGCGAAATCCCTAACGCGGCACAAAGCAAACCAATCACGCCGGATTTTGAAGGTTCTTTCGCCGTGTCCCGAATCGAAAAACGGCTCGACATTCCCCACGATTGCAGCGGTGCAGAAAGCCGTAAAAGTAAAACATTCGACATATTTTAAGCCTCCCGATGAAAGATTTTCTTAATCGTTCCTGAAATTAAATCGGCAATTTTTGTTTCTTGAATCTTAACTAATTGACTGTCTTTGTCTGTATATTCCTTCAAGTTAGTCAAATTGTGGTTTGAAATATTGAACGATTTTTTGAACGAATCATCGCCGTAACCTTCCGCAATTTTCTGCCAATGACTTTCCAACGCCTCGACCGAAGCCGCCACCAAATCGGTTTTTTCGCTTGCTCTCGCAGGTTTCACAAACGCATTCGCCAGCGAACACATTCCAGCTTCACGGACGACCGCAAGGACAAAATTCGGCTTTTCGTGTGTCGCAAAAGAATTCTGCTTGCCCGTCGGAATCGCTTCAATCGCCGAACGAATAAACGCTTCAACCGTCGCTTTCGTCAAATCTTCATCACTTTGCAAGTTTTTCTGTAACTCCGTAACATCAACATTCAGATAGCGATAGAAACACGCTGAATTAAATTCGACTGTGCCGAGATGATCAGAACCGGAAGTGTCTTCGGATTTCAAATCGTCAACAGCGGTAAAAAAATCAAATTCCATTCCGACTTTGTGAGTTGAGATAGCGTGGGCAACTTGCGACGAAGCATCACGATTTTTGTCGGGCAAATCCGCCATCATTCTGCCGAACAACGCTAAATCCGAAGCCTTTCCGCCATCCAAAACTTTTTGCAAAGCCTTTGAAATTTCACCGGGAACAGCACCTTTTGCATCTTTTTTCGCTTGCTTGGCTGATGTTCCTTCTTCAACTGCTTTTGGAGTAACGGCTAGTAAAGTGTCGTAATGTTCCAAACAAACATTGGCAACAGCTTTGATTTCTTCGCGTCCGAGAAAAAGCAAGTATTGAGTTTTAGTTTTGTCTTTCGTTGACATTTTCAAACCAACGCCGCTCAAAGCCGTTTCGACAATTCGCTTTGCCTCGGTTTCCTCTTTGCCTTTTGCGACAAGTTGATTGCTAATTTCTTCAACAAGACGAGTTGATCTTTCCGCCAAATTTGCTTGGCTCACAAAATTGCTTCTGAAATACTCACGCATTGCCCGTTTGAAGCATTGGCTTGAAATTCTCGCTCGCCGAAATCCGCCGAATGTGCAGTCTTTCGGCGAACCCGTATCGCTGCGGTTAAGGTTTGACGGTGCAAAGTTTTGTATTAAGTGTAATTCTAAAATCATTATTTTTGTTCTCCTTTTTCTGTGTTTTCTGTTGAGGTATTTCCCCAAAAACTTCGTGCTAATCGAGTTTGCACAAAGCGATTATCTGTATTCCATTGTCGAATATCGTTAAAAAGTTTCTCCCAATTAACGCCTATTTCCTGCGATTTCAATAGATTAATGATATTTCTCAAATAGGTTGATAACTCATCTCTTTCAGCGTTTAGTAAACTGACAAAACGCTTCTCTACGCTTTCGCTTTCAGTTTTTTTTTGATAATCGCGTAATGAATCGCCTAAATTTCCCTTGACGTTCTTTGCCTGTGAATAAGAGGCAAAGAGAGCCGAGACGATGAATACTGCATCTTCATAATTTTGACTTGTTGAATCAGATAGAAATTTACCCAAAAATTGATACATTTCCACTGACCTACAGTCTTTTTCTCTTAAACCGTTTCGTAAAGTTGCCAAAATAGCACGGTCGTTTTTTTGGCATCTGTCTTTCAAGTAATGAATTACAGGATTGTCACTAATAGACTTACTTTCTGGTTTTAATTCAATTTCACTCATTCCGAACCTCCTTTTGTTTTGTAATTTGGTAAATATTCTTGATAAATTGTGTTTACATCAATTAGGTTTTTCTTTCCCCAATAAAATTTGTTATCAGCCTTAACAATCGCTTTTTGTTCCGCAACCGAATTGCTTAGATTTTTTGCAGTTTTATCAAAAGCATCATTTGCAGATTTATAAACAAAATAAAACCATTCCTTTAAAGCGTTTTCTTTGTGCACAATTAAAGCAGAAGAAAGTTTTTGAAATGCTATTTCAAGGCTTGCCCAATAAACCGATAATGCTGGAAATTGATTTGCTAGTTGTTTTTCTCGCTTGGGTCTGTCTTGTGGTTTCACACTTTTTATTGAAGACTCCCACGCTTGAATATTGATTTCTTTCCTGAGTGTTTTCATAGAAAGTTCTAATGCAAAACCAATTTCATCCGCAAACTTAATCGCCGTTTCCAAGTCTTTTAATAACTCGTCATTATCTAAAAACTCAAGTGGCAAAGGCAGTTTTTCGTGCGTCCAAGATTTGACGTTTGCTTTATCGTTAATCACGCCGAAAATTGAAAACGAGTGATTTTTGACACCTTCAATTTCCGAGTCTCTGACGAATGATTCGACCTTTGCCAAATGACTGAAAAGACTTGAGCGATTCTCGATGCTCGTTGATTGTTGCAAAAGCGTATGGCTGTTTCGCCACAGACTTTTATCTTCCCGCAACCCAATTCCATAAAATCCGTTATCGCCTTTGACATAAATTTTGAACGGATCGAAAAGCGTTGCAGCTTCTTTCAATTTGAAATTTTGTTGCAGTTGGCAACTCCTAACTCCTTGTTTAGCTTCATCTTGTATCAATTTAATGCGGCGACTTTGCCAAGTTAAATAATCAAGATAACCGAGCGGCAAAGTTCCATCCTTATCTTTTTCTGTTGCTTGGACTAATTTTTCACGTTCCCAAAACGGAACATCAAAAACGTCTTCGTCATCGTCTTGAATCGGAATCGGTTTATCACGGTGATAAACAACCAAATTCAACGCCAATGTTTCAAAGAGATTTTGACCTGTAGCCAAAACGCTGAAGCCCGAAATCAATAATCCGTTGGAAAAATTAAACGGAAAACTCACTCCGCCAGCAAAAGAAAATGATTGTCGGGCAATCAAACAACGTGCAGCAATCGCGGACAAATAGCTTTGTGAATTTGCCTCGAAACTATGGTCAAAAAGTGTTCCATTGTTACCTGTCGCTTTTTCTTGCATCAAAACGTCCAACGGCACAATATCGGCTTCTTTCCCTTCTTTTTTGGTTACTTTCGGATATTGATAAAACGGTCTTTCTTCATCAAAAAGATTGAAACGATCTTTCCATTTATCGAAATAATCTTTTAATATTTCCGCGTTCCAACTACTCTGTTTCCAGAGAGTTTTCCACTCTTCAAAACTTTTCGGTCCGAAATTTCGGTGCAAAATTGCTAATAAAAGCCGATGCAACGAAACTACGACCAACGGCGAATTATCCGTAATTTCCTTTATTTCGTGGGCTTTGCTCAAAACGTCTAACAAACTTAAATCTTTTGTTTCATTGGTCTTGAGCATTAAACACGGAATCCACGGTTCTTCAGTTAAATTAAATTTATTCATATTTTTCTTTTGAGTTATCACATATTCAGCAACTTTTTCTTGTCATCAAAGATGACGAACAATATAGCGTAGCGAGAATCGCTACGACAGATTCAAAATGCGGTGTCGTCGCCAAAGGTGACGAACATCAATCGTTGATTGTGCGACACTTTCAGCGTCGAATTGAATGTTTGTCAAACGTAGGGTTGCGGCGAAACGCCTTCACCCTACGCTATAATATTTGTCGCCTTTGGCGACTTTGCGATAGTTCAATTTTTACCTCCTGTTTTTTCTGTCAATATTCCTAATTTTTCATCCAACGAAACTTTGAAATTGCCAATTATTATTTCGTTATTTTCATCAAGTTTCAGTAATCGGTGATGTCTTAAAAGTGCGGAATTTTTCCAGCTTTTTTGTTTTAAGGTTTCATCGGCGATTATTAAATGCGTCAATCCTTTTTTCGAGATTTTCGCTTCACGCCTGAGCAAAAATTCGGTTATTTCTTTCGTTGGTTTCGCATCGAAATCAATATTTTTTACTTCTTCATAAGTTAAAATAACGAATGAAACGCTCGGCAAATCACTATCACGAGTCAATGCTTGAAAAGTTTTATGCGTTTCGGGATTATCTTCATCAAGTTGCAAAATTACATTTTCAAACAAATCTTCGTCGTCAGCATCAGTAATGCGACAAGTCTTTGCTTTTGCACGCTTCAACCTAAGTTTGTCGTTCATTTCAACCTTAGTTTCATCCCATTTGATTAGATATTTTTCGTCAAAACATTCACGCTTTTTGTCATAAACCGCTTCAATCAATCTTTCAATTTCGCTTGGAATTTCAATTTGTTCTATGGATTGCAATTCTAACCAAGTGCGGAGCAAAATATGTTCGTCATAAACGAATTTTGAAACGCCGAAATCGGGCAAATTATCATTCATTTCGGGTTGAATAATCCAAAGTTCAGGTTGATTAAATTCGCTTGGACGCTTGCGGTCGTGGCGATGAAGTCTGCCCGCACGTTGAAGCAATAAATCAATTGGAGCAAGGTCGGAAATCATCAAATCGAAATCAATGTCGAGCGATTGTTCGATGATTTGCGTGGCGATTAGAACTGCACATCTCGGACGATTCGGGCTTTTGCCGTTTTCGTCAGGTTTGCCGAATCTTTCCAAAACTCGTTTTTCTCGCGTTTCACGGTCGCAAAAGCGGAAACGCGAATGAAGCAAATCAATTTTGTCTTTGAAAAATTCATCATCCGAAAGTTTTTCGTAAATTTCTTGCGAGCGTCCGACCGTATTGCAAATTATTGCGAAGCATCCGCCGTCCTTTAACTTATCTTTCAAATTTTCGACAAAGTTTTCGTCAATCTTTTCAATACGCAAAGTCTGAGTTTTCGCGGAAACGTCAATGTTTATAACCTTTATTGTCGAATCCGTAGCATAAGAAATTCGCGGATAATTTGCCGTTTCAATCACATCTGTTCCAACGCCCAAACCTTTTTGATACGCCATAATCAGTTTGTTTCGACGTTCAATCGGCAAAGTCGCACTCAACAAAATTAAGGGCGAACCGAGAGCTGCGAGCCATTCAAGCAAGCGTTCGAGCAGCGTTGACATATACGCATCGTAGGCGTGAACTTCGTCAATAATGATGGTTTTATGTGCTAATCCGAACAGACGCACAAAAACGTGCTTCGTTTGCAATACCGCCATCAACGCTTGGTCAATCGTCCCAACGCCAAACGGTGCGAGCAATCCGCGTTTGCGATAAGTGAACCATTCGGCGGCGACAACGTGCGGAACGCAACTATCACCTGAACATTCATCAAAAATATCGTGAATTTCCATAAAACCTGTTTTATGTTTTTCCTTAAAAGCGTTTTTAAGTGTTTCAAATTCAGCAGACAACGAACTGTGTCCGTGAAGTAGTTGCAAATTTATTTGTTTTTCATCAAATCGCTCTTTAAGAAATGCTTTAATTCGTCCGAACATCTGATTGCTGGTAGCTTGTGTCGGTAAGGCAAAATACATTCCTCGTTGTTTGAGATGATAATTAAAACAATCTGCCAAGAGCATCGCGGCTTCAGTTTTTCCTTCGCCCATTGGCGATTCGATAACAACAATTCCAGCCGTTTTCAAATCTTTGGCAATTTCGATTGCTTGAGTTTGCAGTTCCCTTTTTGGATACTTTTTTAGTTCAGGAAATAGTTCATCGAATGATTTTTCGGTTTGATATTCTGTCCAATTGAGCCAACCTAGCTCATTTAAGGCTTTTTCAGCTTGTGTTTTGGCTTTTTCAAGGTAAACGGCTAGGTTGAGTTCTGGAATGTCTTCTAAATCACTTATTTCACATTCAAAGAACTGCGTATCCGAACCAATCCAATCTGCCACCGAAACAAGTCCAGCTAGAATCATAATCGTCCCGTTGTCGAGTTTTAGTTCTTTGTTTTGATTAGTCGGTTTGACTTCGAGTAGATTGCCGAGCGTTTCGGCTAATTCCCTTCTCGCATTTTTCCAATGCTCGTTTCCGGTGTAACTTTCCCACTTCAAATCGTTCAGCTTTTGACTCGTCGGAAAAACTCCGTGATGTCCGCCTATCATTTGCGAAATTTGATTGGAAATTTTGTCATTCAACCCAAAGTTGTCAGCTAAAATATGCGGAAGCTCAACAGCAGTAATGTATCCGTGCGGTGCATCCATTGCTTTTGGAACAGAACCTTTAATATAATAATCCGTATTATCATAAATGCTTAAAAACTTATTTAAGGTTTTATTGTTATCATTTTTTCCGCGTAATGTGAACGGCGGCGAACATTTGCCCAAATCGTGCAAACCTGCAATGAAAGCAACGAGCAAACCTACTCTTTCTAAAGTTATATCATCAAAAATTGATTCACCAAAAGCATTCGCAATCCGTTCTTTCGTCGCATTCGGCAAAACTTCTTGCCACATTTTATGCGTAACAACGACAACATCAATCAAGTGGCATATCAATGGATGAAAGGCTTTTGGCTTCTCAGGATTTTGAGAAGTTTTCGCCCAAAATTTAATAACAGAGTTTTGCTCAATTTTCATAAAACGTTTCCTTTTATTATTAAAACTTTTAGCATCTTACAACTCACATGTATCGTAAAACACTACATATTTCGCAAATTCTAAAAAAACTTTATTTATGCTTTTCAGAGGATTTTGAGAGTGTGTTTTTGAGTTTTTCACGCAATTTAATCGGGGAAATCACTTCAACGTCAGGCATCCAACTTAGTATAAATCGCTCTAAACCGCGTCCTTCAGCCACAAAAAGCTCAACTATCAAACTTTCGTTGTTGTCTTTCTTTCGTGTTTTTATTATTTTTTGTGAAATGTGGAATTTTCGTTCTAAAAAAATGCGAGATGTTATTCCAGACACTTTTAAACGAACTGTAATCGGTTCGCCGTGAATACCATTGAAGCAATATTTTTCTAAAAACTGTCGTAAATCATAATTTAACGGACGCTCAAAAGTTTCTTTAAGTAAGGTGATTTTTTTAATATGGTCAATAGAGAAGGGAATTATGGCTTGTCGTTTTTCATCAAATCCAAGCACTTTCAATGTTGCTCCATCGGGATCAAAATATACTGAGTATGGAGCAAACCGTCGAGTTTTGGCTGAATCATCATATAGATTTTGATATGTTAAATCTACGTAAACACAATCAATTGCTGCTTTTACAAGCATTTCGATTGTGGGGAAATGTTCGCTAAAATCTTTATTTGGAGTAACAGCAGACCCGAAAACTTTTGAGAGTGCATCAAGCCGTAATTTTAGATTTGGATTTATTTTTTCACGGACTTTTTCAATTAAACTCTTTGCACTTTCTGCGAATGGAGAACCGATTGTTTTTTCGCCTGTGGCTATGATCGATTCTTGTGCAAGTATTAAGGTGGATAATTCAAGTGGTGTAAATGAAGGATTCTCAAACTTTCCAACTCGATAAACTGTGTTTCTGCCGTCTTTTTCTTCCTCAATCAATAAAGTCCAACTAAGTTTATCAATTGCTCGCCGAACTGTTGTTCGATCTACGTTGAAATAGTCAGAGATTTCTTTTTGCGTTCTTGGTTTTTCACACAAAAAATTCTCAACTTCGTATAATCTTGAGCTTAGGTTTTCTCTTTTTTTCATATTTGGTGGGAAACTTTATGAAACTTAAATCCTTAAATACTTTTTGTCTTAAAAAAGTATAAATGTTTACTCAGTAAAATGTTTTTCCAGTAATATTTGTATTTCTTCTTTCATCTTCACACCTTTTAGTGCACAAAAACTTTTAATTTTACGATGAAGCTCAGTCGGGATATCTATCGTAAACCTAGTAGTTTCTATAGTTTCTGTATTTGGAATCTCAACAGAACCTTTTGTTACCCATTCATCTGCTAAAACTTCAACGTTTGTATTTTTAATTCGCGGGTTACTCCCAAAACTTACTTTTTTGCTCATTTCATCTTCTCCACAATTTCGTTTACAAGAGCTTTTATTTCTTTTGCTGCCAAACTCTCAGTTTCAGTTTCGAGAACGGTTTGTCCAGTAGCCGCAGATTCTGCAAAACTTACTCTTTGGCAAATCTGAGAATTCATTACCGGAACGTTGTATTCTGAAAGTGCTTCGTTGACTGCAAGACCAATCGCTGTATTTACAATTTTACGATTAATAACAAAAGCATTTTTAAGGTTTTCCTTGAAAGGTTTAATTTCTTGTAATAGATCAACAATTTCTTTTGCCGCCCAAACATCATACGGCGAAGGCTGAACTGGAATCAAGACCAAATCAGAAGCCATCAAAGCCGATCGTGCAACATCGTAAACTCGCGGTGAGCCGTCAATCACAATTACGTCATAATCAGATTCCATTTTGGGAAGTTCTTTGTGCAAACTGGCTTTCGGCAAACCAATTACTGGAAGGGAAATATCACTTTCACGGCTAGCCGACCAATCCATCGCACTTCCTTGCGGATCTGCATCAACTAACAAAACACGCTTGTTACTCATAGCAAAGGCAACTGCAATGTGAATTGCCAAAGTTGTTTTTCCTACTCCGCCTTTTTGATTTAATAAAGAAATAATCATTTACGTTTATACTTTTTTATGTTTTCCTGTTTTTAAGGTTTTATAATAATAATGCATATTTTTGAAAAAAGCAATAATCTTAAGAGTTGGTTCGAAATGACTACAAATCAAAATCAAATCCTCGATCGACTTCTATTTCAACGTCTTTTTGTTCAGATCTGATTTTCTGGGCTTTTTCATCTTCAGCAACTTTCTCCACCTCTATTGCTGATGCTGAAAACGATCTATCTTGCATATTGTCATTAGATTTAGAAAGAATATCGTATGATATTTCCAATTGTGACGTGTTATCTGTTTGTATTTGTTCGTTTTTAGACAAGGTTTTGTTAATTTGTTGAGCCAAAGTAATAGTTTCACGCATTGGCTCGATTTCTGAGTTCTTAACAAGTGCTTCTTGCATCAACACCCAAGCTCTTTCTGAAATTTCAATCTTCTGACGATTCAAACTTTCTTGTGTCATTGCCAACATTTCATCAACCAATTGAGTGGTATTATGAGCTAGTTCTACCGTTTGGAGTGTAATCTCAACCGGTTCAATCGAATCAGTCTGAAATGTATTTATCGGTTGATATCCTTCAACTGTTGCGATAAAGCGTGATAGTTCGTTACATGCGAATCCTCCTCGATTTTCATCTTCTCCCAATCTAGTTCTATAAAATTCGTCACTAAATATTTCTTGAGAATCAATCTTTTTTGTAAACTCAATAGAATTCGGAACAGAAAACCTATCCGGGAAAGTGCCCGATGACTGTTCATTCTGACCTTCAAAATCTCGACTTCTAATTTCTGATTGTCTTTGATAATCTGTTCCATTTTCGGGAATAGGGAAGTGACCGTGTTCAAATTCTGCTCCATCTCCAGATGCGAGTTCTGCAATATTTCGTTTTTCCTCGATTGCTCTCTGAGATTCAGTTTCAGTTGTTCTAATAACTCTACGTGTGTCTGATTCTGAATACTTAAGAGTAGATTTTGGGTTTCGTATGAACTGATTTTCTCTCTCAAGTGTTCCGCTACAATCTCCATGTCCTTTTTGTTCATTTTTAACCTCAATTATTTCCTGTCCGATTCCTTGTCTAATGTTTGTTCTTAATCCAGTATGTTTATTTTCAGCTAACTTTCCGAAATTCTTTTCGTTAAGGGTTGCAGTTAAGACTGAGTACTTTTCACTGATTTGAGCATTTCCACTTTCTTCAATATTTCCGAATAAACCTTTCTCCGTTGTAATTCTTTCCAATTCTTTCTGTCTCCAGTATTTAGCAGAGAATTTATCTATGTGATCGGGTTTGAATTCAATTTTAATACTCTCTTGAATTTCCGGGGACTGATTTTTCGAAGACGCTACAAGTTGCTTAAATTTTCGTGTCTGCACCTTTTTTGCTTTATATTCGTCGGCAAAACTCGTTCCGTATGACTCATCATATTGCTTCGTCCATTTCTCATCTAGGGAAAGATATTCTCTTCCACGAAGATTGATCTTCCGATCATCCATCTGCCTTGCATCAATCCATATATGAACGTGAGTATTGTCTGTATCTTGGTGAACTGCTAGGATTGCACGAGATTTCGGTAAGATTTTTTCCAGATATTTTTCCGCTTCAAAAGCTGCCTTGTCAGAATCTTCTTTTCTGTCCCAAGACAAAATCATCCGATAATGAACTCTCGCATTTTTACCAGTTCCTTTTTCTACATCTTCTCGTGAATAGGCATAAGCAATTGCATTTGTTCTTGTCTCAAAATTATCATTTGCAATTAGGTGTCCTAGGTTAAAAAGGGATATTTTTTCGGCATCCGGTTGTCGAGTAATGTAACTCGCGTTTGCACCAGCGGTTCCGCTGTTCCCAACACTGAATCTTGCAACGCTCATAATCTTTTCTCGAATTTCTAACTTTTAAGTTCTATTTTTTATTAATTTGCTTACTCAGACGAAAAACTACTTCTTCAATTTTTATAAAAATATTATCAATTTCCAAAGCACTGACAGACACATCGGCAACGTATTTTGAACTGTGCAAAGCATGTGCAATCTGATTAAGATTAACGCCGATTTTTCTGACTTCAAACAACATACTTTCGTTAAGACGCTTCTCCTCATAAGTCTCCTCAGGCGATTTCAAACCACAATGAAGCGTTGCCTCAACCAACATCCTCGACAGAGACATTTTTGTCCTTACGGATAAGGCTTTCAAGCGTCGATACTTCTCATCATTCGTCCTAACCGTAAAGACTCGAGGCAAACTTTCAGACTTCCAAGCTCTTTTTTTCTTTTCCTTTTTATCTTTATTTTCCTTATTTTCCTTATTTTCGTTTATTTCCATATCTTCTTTACCTTTCCAACTTTACCTTTCCAACTTTTTACTTATTTTACTTATTTAATATCTTATTTCCTTCTTCTCTTTGTTGTCTTTTTTACTTAAAAGTCGTGAACGAGAGCAATTTTTGCGACATCATTTTCGAGATTTTCTGTCTTCAATTTTGATATTTTTTCAATTTTGAAAAATATCAAAATCGAAATATTCTGAAATGGAATGAAATTTAATATGTCGAAAATCGAGAACTTCAAGCCTCGCAGAGCTGGACACGACATTTTGTCGTCGTGGGCGTAGTGCGGTAGCACAAGCCGTATCCTACCCTACACCAGCCGATCCATTTCTTTGAATTTATAAAGCCTCTTAAACTACTGATAACACACAACTTAATATCAACTTCGCGATTACAAGTAACAAAATATAACCTTAAATCTATTCTTTTCAAGGACTTACACAAAGACAACTTTTTCATTAACAACACTATTTCCTTTACTCGAATCTACAACCCAATAAATTAAAGCTATCATAATCATTCAAGAAATAATACAACAATGTTTTTTAAATGTAGTGAATGTTAAATGACTGTTTTGTAGTCCTCTAGTTTATGCTAATGTAGTCATACATTGTTATCACGTCACTTCAATTGATACTTTCGATAACGTTTGTAAAATGCGTCTGAAGTGGATTACTTTGAAGGAATTGAGAAATGACAAATCTTAAAAAGTTGAAAAAAATAAAAAGTAAACAAACTAAAAAGGTAAAAATTGCAGTGTCGCAAAAAAGATATGTTCTGCCGATGAAGTTCTACGTTACACCCGAAGAAAGAGATTTCGTCTTGTCAGAATCAGAAAGGTTTGGCTCAATTTCAAACTTTGTGCGGCATCAAATCGGTCTCAGGATACAAACTGTCGGGAGAAAAAAGAGGTATGTCGAGGCAGCTTTTGAAGTATTTGATACTGAAGAAAGGGAAGTAAGCCCGGTAAAAATAAACATAATCTCTGCACAAAAAAATAAAGCCTCGACCATTTCAAAATCAATCTTGAACATCAAAACAATTGTCCGTAATAACGAAATGTGTGAAGCAGATATATCACTGAATCCGGAAAATCAGATAAGTTCATCTCAAACCAACTTGATTCAAAATAGTTCAATACAGCGAAGCCTTTTTGATTTTTATATTACTTTATAAATTATTTTAGCAACAAAACAACCGTTTGAGCCTGTGGTGGATCAAACTGGTTGTAAGAAAATAAACATCTAGACTTTTTACTGAAAGTTTGAAGTGGTCAAATAAAGCTGACAACAAAGTCTCTCTATTTTCTCATTCCCTCATTTCATAGAGAGTTTTGTGTCAAGTTAAATTTAACCATATCATATTTAAGTGCAAGTTATGTCTTGACATTAGCGTTTACTTTAAGAATTACGGGCTTTTAGAGAAAATTTACTCAATCAATGAAAATTTGTTTAAACTTTGACTCATAAAATTTCAAAAGTTGTGAACTGATTTAATACAAACCTACCATACACAAACATCGTGTGAGAAATTATTTCAATTAAAAAACACTCTTTTCAAAATAATAACTAAATTAATTATTGAACCCATTTTTTCAAATATTCTGAGTTAATACAACAAAAATAGATTTTTAGTTTATTTTTGATAAGTCATTTTGGTTATTCATCTCGTAACTTCATAAACATTGGAAAGCAAATTGCTTTATAAACCGTTAAGAAACACAAGTTAATTATTGCCGATTTAATTGATTAGACGAGTTTATAGCAAACATAAAACAAATAGGAGTTAGTTATGAAAACACAAATTTTGATAGTTGGAAAATTATTGATGCTGGTCATTTTGAGCATTGGGAGCATTTTCGCTCAAGATAGCGGAATGATGAAAAAAGACAAGATGGATAAGGAGGCGATGAAAAAGAGTCCGCATCACCTCGTTATGATGGCATACAAACATAATTTGCTGTCGTTTTCGAAGGCGTTACGCGATATGTCAAACGCCGGAAATCTGGAGGACGTTGATCTCGCAAGAAATGCTTTTGCCGAAATTAAGCGAAGCATGGAAAAAATGGACGAAGTTCATCAGCTGCATATGAATATGAAGAAACCGGAAATGATGATAACGATGAAGCCAATGATGGAGAAAATGAAGACAGAAAATATGTTGGTTAAAGAACATATCGCGGCTCTTGAAATCGCTTTACAATCAACCGCACCAAATGCCGCTGACGTAAATAAACACGCTACGGCACTTGTTATGCAACTTGAAAAAATGAATATACCTGACAAGAAGAAGGCGATGTCTGCAAAGAAAATGAAAATGTAGTTTATCTAGGAGAAAAATATGAGTTGTTGCAGTGATGTTATGAAACCTATCGAAGCGTCTGCATGTTGCACGCCGCAAGACACGGTGGCGAGTGCCGCGAAAGCGATGAAACAATCGGGTTGCGGTTGCTCGCCTGTGGTTGAAAACAAAGAAAATCTCAATCTTGTCGGCGTTGTAACCGAACGCGATATTTGTCATAGCGTAGCGGCTGATAATCGAATTGCGTCTGAAATCAGCGTTGCGGAAATTATGCGTCCGGTTTCCGCCTGTTGCGGTGAAGCAGATTCGTTGGCAGATGCAAAATCGAAACTTGACGAACATAAATCAACGAGTTTGCCTGTGGTGAACAAAGCCGGAAGTTGTTGCGGAACAGTTAGTTCGCATCATATTTAGAGACCAAATGCCCAAGCCATTCGATTTTCGGCTTGGGCAAAAGGCGGATATTTGTTTGTTGTCAAAAAGTTAGAAATGAGGTTCAAAATGGGCGGGGAAATTAATTTGAGAAGTATAAAACTTGGCTTACTGATACTTTTTGCTTCCGTATCGCAGGTTTCAGCACACGAAAAATGGTTTCACGAAACTGCAAATTACGGTTTGCGTTGGGATTTATTTTTTCGCCCGATACCTCTGATATTTTTTGGAGCGATTATTTTGTTAACCATTGCCGTCGGATTTTGGTGGCGTGAACGACAAAAAGGATTTGTTCCGGGACCTGAAAATTTTGGCACAACCGACGACCGCCGTTCAGCATTATACGGCTTAATTCCATTGATTTTGGGCATTCACGTTGCTGTTCCGCTGTTGGTTAGCGGAGTCAGCGGCGAACTGTTTACGCCGAATAATAAACTGCCCGGAGCGTGGTTGTATCTATTTGGCTTGGCACAAACGGGCATTGCGTTGGCGTTATTTTACGGTGCTTTAACCAGATTAGCCGCCGTTGCGTTGGCAATTTTGTGGTTCTTGGGAATTTTTATAATCGGACTTGAAGCAATGCTCGAAAGCTCGATGTATCTCGGATTTGCCGCCTTCTTTTTCTTCGCCGGACGCGGTCCAATTTCGATTGACCGTCTGCTTTTGCCAAAACTTGAACCGACAATTTCGTCCATGGAAAAAGCAATTCCGGCGTTGCGAACCGGTTTAGGTTTGAGCTTGATTGTTGTCGCGTTCACCGAAAAATTTGCAAATATTCCGCTGGCAATGGCATTTCTCGAACGCTATCCGCTCAATTTTACGGCTGCTTTCGGTATTCAGATGTCTAACGAAACATTTATTTTATGTGCCGGAGCGGTCGAATTACTGGTCGGTTTATGGATAATTTTCGGTATTTTCCCACGCGAAATTATTTTGATTGCGTGGATTCCGATAAATATCTCGCTCACAGTTTTTAATTGGACGGAACTTATCGGACATTTGCCGATTTACGGCACATTTGCAGTTTTGATAATTTGGTCAACGGGTCGCAGCAATCTTGAACTTTGGATAAAAGGATTACGCGAAAAATATTTGCCGATTTTAGGGTAAAAACTTCAGTCACAGATAAATAATTTTAAAGGAAAAAAAATGAAAACAAAAATAATTTTAGGTTTGATTTTAAGTGTTGGAGTGGGAATTTTTACCATTTCATGTATGGATAATGCCGCGAACAGCAATATGTCAATGAACCGAAACGGCATGATGAATTCAAATTCTTCGATGAATAAGAATATGAATATGAATGGAATGAATCATAATTCGATGTCAATGAACTCGAATATGCCGATGAATCATTCGGAGATGAAAAGTGATGTAAACGCCGCGAATCAGCCTTACGATTTGCAGTTTTTAGATACGATGACGCATCACCATCAAGGTGCGGTTGAGATGGCGAAGATGGTTTTGAGCAAATCGAGTAATGAAGAATTGAAAAAATTTGCTCAGAATATTATCACCGATCAAAACAAAGAAATCGCCCAAATGAAAGATTGGCGTGAAAAATGGTTTGCCGGAAAACCTTCTGCAATAAATATGGAAATGGCTGGAATGGCTGATTCGATGAAGATGATGGCGGGCGATGGAATGAAAAAAATGGAAGGCATGATGAGCAAAGATTTTGACATTATGTTTCTCGAAATGATGACTCCGCATCACGCAGGTGCCGTCACAATGGCGAAAGAAGCCTTGCAAAAAGCTGAACATACTGAAATCAAAACACTCGCTACCAACATTATTAAAGCCCAAGAAGCCGAGATAAAAATGATGGCTGATTGGAAAACGAAATGGTCGAAATAAAAAATAATTAAAAATATATGGATAACACGGCGACGGCAATGCAAGTTAAAGATCCCGTTTGCGGAATGACCGTTTCACCCGAAATGTCGGCGGGAAAATATGATTTCAAAGATAAAACTTACTATTTTTGTTCGGCGAGTTGTTTGAAGAAATTTGAGCAAAATCCTGAATCATATCTTCAGCCGACAATAAAACCAGTAATTAACACTTCTGAAAATGTTGAATACACTTGCCCGATGCACCCGCAAATTGTGCAAATCGGTCCGGGAACTTGTCCGATTTGCGGAATGGCTTTAGAGCCGAAAGTTGTTTCGCTTGACGATAAACCCGATGCCGAACTTGCAAATATGACACGGCGATTTTGGGTTTGTTTAGTGTTGACGTTGCCCGTTTTCGCTTTGGCAATGCTCGAAATGTTGCCGAGTTTTAGTCAAATTATTTCGCCTCAAATTTCGTTGTGGATTCAGTTTATATTTACTTTGCCTGTCGTCTTGTGGGGCGGATTTCCGTTTTTTGAACGCGGCTTTGCTTCGATAAAA
>JANNVK010000110.1:0-17279 GCA_031414415.1 Acidobacteriota bacterium | reverse complement strand
AGTTCTCGGCTTCTTGGCGGTCAATTTTCTTGTCTGTATTCTGAAATCAACTTCGGTTTACTATTGTATTGCGTTAGTTTATCTTTACATATAGATTTTTATTTCAAGAGGTTATTAAATGAGTGAAATTATAGGAATTGTCGGCAGTGGAACAATGGGCAACGGAATCGCCCAAACCGCTGCGGCTTCTGGTTATGGCGTTATTTTATGTGATATTCGCGAAGATTTATTAGAACGTGCGATGACCGCAATCGGTAAAAGTTTGGATCGTTTTGTCAAAAAAGAAACGATGACTGAAGACGAAAAAACTATAATTCTAGCAAGAATTTCGACTTCGACAGAACTTGATTCGTTGGCAGATTGTTTTCTGGTTGTAGAAGCTGCGACCGAAAATTTTGAGGTGAAGAAACAAATATTCGAAAAGCTCGATTTAATTTGTGACGAAAAAACGATTCTCGCGAGTAACACATCATCAATTTCAATCACGAAAATTGGTGCGGTTACAAAACGTCCGGATAAAGTTATCGGAATGCATTTCATGAATCCGGTGCCGCTGATGAAACTAATCGAGGTAATTCGCGGTATTACAACTTCAGACGAAACCTACGCGATCGTTAAGGAAATGTCAGAAAAACTTGGGAAAATTCCGCTCGATTGTCAGGATTATCCAGGGTTTGTCGCGAACCGAATCTTGCTTCCGATGATTAACGAAGCGATTTTTGCACTTTACGAAGGCGTTGCAACTCGCGAAAGCATCGATGGAATTATGAAACTCGGAATGAATCATCCGATGGGACCGCTGACGCTCGCTGATTTTATCGGACTCGATGTTTGTTTAGCAATTATGCGAGTTTTACACGAAGGTTTGGGCGATTCGAAATATCGACCGTGTCCGCTGCTCGTGAAAATGGTTGATGCTGGCTGGCTTGGGAAGAAAAGTGGAAAAGGTTTTTACGATTATGTTTAGGAGATTTTGATGAGTATTTTACTTAAAACAAAAAAAACATCTGACACTTTGGTCGTTTCAATTCCGACTAAACATCTACAAACACAACATCTTGAAGATTTGCTTACTTCTTTCAAAGCAGAAATTATCGCTCAAAAAAGCGAACTCACTTCGGAAGATGCTAAAACACTTTCTGATGAAATAAAGAGTTCTTGGTGGAAAAAAAATCGGTCAAGAATTTTAGATTTGGTGAATGAAAATGAGTGAAATACTTGTTATTGATACGAGTATTATTTTTTCTGTTTTGATTTCAAATAATCGCAGAATTCGAGAAATTTTGGCTGATAAAAGCATTCTTCTTGTTTCTCCAAAGTTTGTGATTGTTGAACTTTTCAAACATTCTGAACGAATTCAAAAATTAGCAAAACTTGACCAAGATGACGTTTTAGAACTACTTTTTGGCATTATTAGCAGAATTAAATTTTACGAGGATGATTTAATTTCAATTGGCAGTTGGACGCAGGCTTGGAAATTATGTCGTGAAATTGACGAAAATGATACACCTTTTGTTGCGTTAGCTTTGGAACTTGATGCAAAACTTTGGACTTTTGATGGAGTGTTGAGCAAAGGTCTAGTTAAAATGGGTTTCAATAATTTCTATTCAATATAAAAGGATTAAATTATGCGTAAAATATTATTTATCATAGCTTTAATGGCATTTTGCACCGCGGTTTTTGGACAAGTAAAAGTTCCGAAGTTGATTCTAAAACAGCGAACTTTGGCTAATGGAATGAAGATTGTCACAAATCGCGATACGTCTAGTCCATCGGTGGCGATTCACGTTTGGTATGACGTTGGTGCAAAAAACGATCCAAACGGTAAGTCTGGTTTTGCACATATGTTTGAACATATGATGTTTAAATCGACTAAAAATATGCCGAATGAGAAGTTAGATCGCTTAACGGAAGACGTTGGCGGATTTAACAACGCTTCGACTTCCGATGATTTTACTAATTATTACGAAGTTGTGCCTTCAAATCATCTCGAAGTTTTGTTGTGGGCAGAAAGTGATAGAATGGTTAATCTCAATGTTGACCAAAAAAATTACGATTCCGAAAAAGATGTGGTCAAAGAAGAGTTTCGGCAAGGCGTGTTGGCAAATCCTTATGGCAGATTTTACGAATTTATCAACAGTTTGTCTTATGTAAATCATCCTTATAAACGCGGCGTAATCGGCAATTTAGACGAGTTAAATGCTGCAAAGATTGAAGATGCAACTAATTTTTACAAAACATTTTATCGTCCAGATAATGCAACTTTAATCGTGGTTGGCGATTTTGAAGAAGCTCAATTAAACATTTGGATTGACAAGTATTTTGGGCGTTTGAAAAAACCGAGCGGTTCAATTCCGAGAGTTACAACCATCGAACCACAACGAACGGCAGAAAAACGTTTCGAAAAAACCGGTCCGATTGTCCCATTTCCGGCAGTTGCAATCACATATCTCGCACCAAATTCAAAAAGTCCCGATTTTGCCGCTTTGACAGTTGCAGGATTAGTATTATCTGGCGGTGAAAGTTCGCGATTGTATCAACAACTTGTTTATAAACAACAAATTGCACAAGACGCATCATTCAGCGTTGATATAAAAACCGACGTTGGTTTAATGTATTTCACTGCAACAGCTTCTGATGGAAAAACTGCCTCTCAATTGGAAAAATCGCTTCTTGTAGAATTGAAGAAAATCCAGCTCAAAGGCATTACACCAAAAGAATTAGCAAAAGCCAAAAATCAGTTGGTTGCAGGTAAAATTCGTTCGCTTGAAGACAACGATGGCAAGGCAATTGCGATAGAAAATGCAATGGTTTATCAAGGCGACCCTGAAGCCGTAAACAACGAAGTGCAGAATTTACAAGCAGTTACAGCGGCGGACGTGCAACGTGTGTTGAAAAAATATATGACTGATAAAAACCGTGTCGTGATTTATTACACACAAGCGAAAGGTGATGTGAAATGATTTCTAATATACAAACTTCGACTGTTACAGAACATTTTCCAGCGTTATCAAATGAGTTTGATAATTCGGTTTTGCTTCGCGGAATCAGTTGGGAAACTTACGAACATTTATTAGAAGATGTTGGCGAAAATCCGAATCCGCACTTTTTTTACAACCAAGGAGTTTTGCTAATTATGACGCTTTCACCTGAGCATGAAGATTTGAAAGATGCATTTACCGCATTAGTCAATTTGCTGGCTTTAGAAACAAAAACCCGTTTTCGTGGGCTTGGTTCCGCAACTTTCAAACGCGAGGCTTATCAACGCGGTTTTGAACCTGACGCATGTTTTTATTTTGAAAATGAACCTGCAATTCGCGGTAAAAAACGTTTAAATTTAACTGTTGATCCGCCGCCAGATTTGATTATCGAAGTTGACATTACTCATTTTTCGTTTGATAAACTTGAGCTTTATGCAAGTTATGGCGTTTCTGAAGTTTGGCATTTCAACGGTAACCAAGTCGATATATTGCAACTATTAAATGGTAAATATGTTAAATCGCAGCAAAGTATTCATTTGCCAATTTTAACAACCAAAATTTTGTCCGCATTTATCATAAAAAGTGCCTCGGTTGATAGATATGAATGGCTTGAAGAAATTCAAATTTGGGCGAAGGAAATAAATTCAAAATGAAAAATTTTAAATTCAAAATATGTTTGTTCAGTGCATTTTTAGTTGTTAATTTTGCATTTTTAATTTGTGTGACGGCACAAGAAACGCCACCCGAACCTGGTTCGCCAAGAGCCATAACTGTCCCGAAAATAACCGAAACAAAACTTCCAAACGGTTTGAAGATTATCGTCGTTGAAAGGAAAAATGTTCCGCTGGTTTCGGTAAATTTGATGATTGATTCAGGTGCATCAAGTGAAGATGTTGAACTTGCGGGCGTAACCGATATGACCGCTTCGCTCTTAACTAAAGGGACGAAAACTCGTTCGGCAACTCAAATTGCTGAACAAACTGAGTTTCTTGGTTCTGGGCTTGGCTCAGGTGCAAATTGGAATACGACCAATATTGGGTTTCAGTCAACTTCGGATAAAGTAAATGCGATGATGGCGATTATGGCTGATGTCGTATTGAATCCAACATTTCCGCAAAAGGAAATTGATTTATATAA
The DNA here is from genome assembly GCA_031414415.1 of Acidobacteriota bacterium. Lineage (GTDB taxonomy): Bacteria > Acidobacteriota > Blastocatellia > Pyrinomonadales > Pyrinomonadaceae > JANNVK01. The sequence goes on along the minus strand of JANNVK010000110.1, from coordinate 13,161 downwards.
GACACAATTGCTTGATAATTTGACACAACGACTCACGCAACCCGGAAGTTTGGCTAGTTTTGTCGCTACTCGTTATACATTTGGAGAACATTCGGTTATTGGAACATCTCAAACAATAGAATTATTAAAACGTAAAAATTTATTAGAAATTTATAAAACTGTTTATTTGCCTGAAAATAGCGTAATGATTTTTACTGGTGACATTTCACTAGAAAACGCTACTTCAATAGTTAAGAAAAACTTTAGACCTTGGAAAAACCCGCCGCGATCTAATCTACGTGGCGATTTTATGAATGGCAGACCTAATTCAACAACTAAAGAAGATTATCGAAACGCAACAATAAGAAAGCCCATTATTGAGCGAATTTTAGTTGTTGATTTACCAGATTCCGGTCAAGCGGCAGTTGTTTATGCCAAAAGTATAGAAAATAATGGATTAGGCTCGATATTTAACACTACCGCTACTAAAACAAATGAAAATTACTTTCCCGCAAGTGTTGCTAATTCACTTCTCGGCGGTGGATATTCATCGCGAATGAATCAGGAAATTCGAATAAAACGGGGATTAAGCTACGGAGCAGGAAGTTCAATCGCGTGGCGATTTGGCGGTGGAAATTTCTCCACACGTTGCCAAACCAAAACAGTTTCCGCAGCAGAAGTTGCAGAATTAACCATTAAAGAAATTGATCGACTTATCAATGAATCGGCAACCGACGCTGAATTGAATCCGCGAAAGAATGTTGTCACTGGCGACTTCGGGCGTTCATTTGAAACAAACGGCGGAATTTCGGAGCAGATTCAAGATTTGTTGACGTTTGGATTAGATTTTAACAAGCTCGATACTTTTGCATCTGACACCAGCAAAGTTACGGCAGAGCAGGTTAAGGACTTTGCTTTGTTTAACTTAAAAGGCGGCGACATTATTATCGTCGGCGATTACAGAGACTTCAAAGACGATTTGGCGAAGCGTTTTCCGAATCAAAAAATTGAAGTTATCAAGTCGAGTGAACTTGATTTGAATAGCGATACTTTGCGAAAAGCGAAGTAAAATTTTGTTTTACCACAAAGACACAAAGGACACAAAAAGAGAGATTAACAGCAATAAAATTAGATAAAAATCTTAGTGAACTTAGTGCCTTTGTGGTGAATCTTCCTAACATTTACGAAAACTATGAAAAAAACTATTTTCCTTCTAATTGCAACATTTGCATTTTCTTCTTTGGCATTTTCGCAAGAGAAAATGCTGACGATTGATGACATTTTTGATCCGGTGAAACGAGTTCCTTTTGGTGGACGACCAACTTTTGTTCAATGGGCAAAAGATGGCGTTTCTTTCAAGCAAGTAACTAACGGAATGTTGATGCGAACAAACGCTTTAAGCGGTAACTCGGAACTATTTTACGATGTAAAAAAGTTCGTTTCCGTCTTGACTCAAACCGTCGGATTTACGCTTGATGAAGCAAACAAAATTGGACAATCACCCGCTCAGCAATTTAACGAATCTGAAACTGCGATTCTTTTTAATCACAACAAAGATTTGTATATCTATAATGTTGCCGCCGGAAAAGTAACCCGTTTAACATCGACCGAAAAAGATGAAGAAGTCGAAGAAGATTTTTCGCCTGATGGAAAAACGATTAGTTTTATTCGCGGAATGAATTTATATGTTGTTGAGGTTGCGACAAGTAAAGAAAAACAACTGACATTCGACGGCACTGAGAAAATCTTAAACGGTTATCTGCCATGGGTTTACGAAGAAGAACTTTATGGTCGCGGTGACAAACGCGGTTATTGGTGGTCGCCAGATTCTGCAAAACTTACTTTTCTTCGCACTGATTCAACGCCAGTAAAAGCGTTTATTGTGGTTAATCACGAAGGTGTAAATCAAGATGTCGAAACCGAATGGTATCCGAAAGCCGGTCAGCCAAATCCGACCGTAAAACTTGGGATTATTGATGTTAAAGCCGCACCTTCGCGTGCTTTGGGAATTGGTAGCGTTCGTTTACCAAATTCGATTTCTAAAAAACTTCCATCAATAATTAATCTCGGAAGTGCGAAGTTTGCAGACACTTCAAAATATAAAGCTGACGATTTGCTGATTGCTCGCGTTGCTTGGTCGCCCGACAGTCAAGCTGTTGTTTTTCAAGCACTTAACCGCGAACAGACGTTTCTCGATGTAAATGCCGCAAATTGTAATAACGGCGTTGTGACAAACATTTTGACCGAAAAAACTCCGGCTTATGTTGAAGTTTACGATAATCCGAAGTTTTTGAAGAGCGGAAATGTCGTCTGGCAATCGGCGAGAGACGGCTGGCGACATTTATATTTGTATGAATCAAATGGAAAATTAATCAAACAATTAACCAGCGGAAAGTGGGAAATTCGCGACTTTTTTGGAGTTGACGAGACAAATGGTTACGCATATTTTTCCGGCACAAAAGATAGTCATATCGCCGCAAATGCTTATCGAGTTAAACTTGACGGAAGTTCAATCGAACGTCTGACAAAGAGTGATGGTTCGCATAATGTCAGTTTTAACTCAACATTTACGCATTTTGTCGATAATTGGAGCGATGTTAATACGCCAATGCAAACTCGGCTTTACAAAGCGAATGGCGAACTTGAAAAAGTTTTAAGCGAGAATAAAGTTGATGTTTTGAGCCAATATAAACTGGGTAAAACTCAGTTTTTGAAAGTAAAAACACGTGATGGTTTCGAGATGGAAGCACAGATGATTTTGCCGCCAGATTTTGATCCGGCGAAAAAATATCCGGTTTGGAGTTTCACATATTCCGGTCCGCACGCACCTTCTGTCAGAAATAGTTGGGGCGGAAGTCAATATATGTGGTTCCAAATGCTTGCTCAAAAAGGCTATATCATTTGGATTTGCGACAATCGTTCAGCTTCCGGCAAAGGCGAAGAATCAACTTGGACGGCTTATAAAAATCTCGGCGTTGGCGAACTTCGTGACCTTGAAGATGGCGTAAGTTATTTGAAATCATTGCCTTACATTGACGGCGAACGCATCGGACTTTCGGGTTGGAGTTATGGCGGATTTATGACAAGTTATGCAATGACTCACAGTAAATCGTGGAAAGTTGGCATCGCCGGCGGAAGCGTTACTGATTGGCGTTTATATGATTCAATCTACACCGAACGCTATATGTTGACTCCTGAAAACAACAAAGAAGGTTACGACAAAACTTCGCCGACACAAGCTGCGAAAGATTTGCACGGAAAACTTTTGTTGATTCACGGCGTAATCGACGACAATGTTCATATGCAAAACACTCTGCAATTCGTCAACCAACTACAACTCCACGGCAAGCAATTTGAGCTAATGCTTTACCCGAAAAACCGCCACGGCGTTTCGAATCCATTGCAGAGTAAACAAATGCGGCAATTGATGACAGATTTTATCTTGAAAAATTTGTAACGTTTTTCGTTCAGAGTCCAAATTTTAGTTTGCCAAACACTGCGTTCACGGATGTTTGTTTTCAAAAAAATGATTAAAAAGCGTGTCAACTTAAAACCTGAGACGCTTTCTTTGTTTCTTAATTGCCCTAATTTTCAGTTCTGCAAATTTGTGCTAATTACGCTTAAGGAATCGACCAAACCTCAACTAAAAAACAGCCATGAAAAACCTATTTGAAACAAAAAACTACGCTGCCATCCGCGAAGCTCTTTCTAACAATCCGAAACTTGCAAATGAAGGCATTTCGTTGGGAATGTTTTGTTTGACGAAGGCTCATCCGTTGCATCGGATTTGTGATTCTGTTTTTGCAGAAAAAATTACGGATGAAGAAGGAGTTGAAATCGCGAAGATTTTCTTGGAGTTTGGGGCAAATGTAAACGGCAATGAGATGGTTGAAAAGCACGATACACCGTTGATTGCGGCGGCGAGTTTGAACGCTGATAATGTCGGGATTTTGTATATCGAAAACGGTTCGAATATTCGACACGCTGGAACTCACGGCGGAACAGGTTTGCACTGGGCAGCGTGGTGTGGGCGACCGAAACTCGTTGAAAAGTTGATTCAAGTTGGTGCGGAAATTAACCGAATTTGCATCGATCATCAGGCGACTCCGCTGTTTTGGACGATTCACGGATTAAAAAACAGCGATGGAAAAAGCCGTGCGGATTACACGGAATGCGTGAGATTATTGGTTGCGGCAGGTGCGGATAAAACGATTCCGAATGGCGAAGGCACGACGGTTTTTGATTTGTTGAGTGATGGCGATGGAGAATTTAAAGATCTTTTGGAAGCATGATTTTGTCTCGGAACGAAATAGACAAAATTCGTAGGATGTCGCTCGCAAAACTCGCTTTACCCAACGCTATGTTGTTTGTCCCCGTTGTGGACGCTTGCGGATTATTTTGCAACAATTTTCCAACCCGCAAAAGGCTTTACCGTCGCACAGTTTGGTCCGCCATCGCGACCTGTTCCGGCGACCTTCGTTTCAAAAATAATATTATTTCTGTGTTGAAATTCAGCAATCATTTCGGCTGTAATCTCTTTTAACGGAACTTTTAAACGTCGCGACCACGGTGAAAATAATTGCCCCGCAATCGTTCCGATGTCGATGTAAACAAATCGCTCATCGCGTTTTCCTTGTGCAAAAGCCCCAAGAAAATTTGGAGATTCGCCGTCCGTTAATTTAACACGGAACAGAAATTCAAATATCAAATTGCCGCCATTAGATTGTTGTTTTTTAACACATTCAAAATTGTTTCCACTGCCTTTTTGCAAGGCGAAATCAACTCCCGCAGGCGGTGATTCTAAAATTATTCGCAAGATTATCTCGGTTTCGGTTGACATATTTTTTATCGTCTCACAATCGTATATTTACGTATCATATCGTATCATTTTGTTTGCAAATCGGAGAATTTATCGTATATTTACGTATCATAGCGTATCAAATCGGAAATAATGAAAAGTAAAATATATAATTTTGAGATAGATTTAGACTGGAAACTTGTAAACTTAATTAGCCAAATAGATCGTTTTGATGCAAATTGGACGGCGATTGAGCGAAAAGAAGGTCAAACGCTAAAACAGCTAAAAAGCATCGCGACAGTGCGTAGCGTCGGGGCTTCGACCAGAATTGAAGGCTAAAAAATGAGCGATGAAGAAGTTGACGTTTTGTTAAAATCGATCGATATTTCTAAATTGGTTGATCGCGATTCGCAGGAAGTTGCCGGTTATTTTGAGGTGATGGACGCAATTTCGGAATCGTTTAACGAAATTGAAGTAACTGAAAATGCCGTCAAAAATCTGCACAATATCTTGTTGCGATATAGCAAAAAAGACGAATGGCACAAGGGAAATTACAAAACGCAGAGCAACGCGGTTGAGGCAACTTATCCAGATGTCACGACGCAAATTGTTTTTCAAACAACGTCCGCAGGTTTTGCGACCGAAGATGCGATGCGGCAAATTTGTGAATGGTATCTCTCTGAAAGCGAGACGCACAATTTGGTAAAATCGGCTGTTTTTACATATGGATTCTTGAGCATTCACCCGTTTCAAGACGGAAACGGTCGACTAAGCCGTTTGCTTTCAACGCTTTTGTTGCTCAAAACGGGATATAAATGGATTGAATACGTTAGTTTTGAACACGAAATTGAAAACCGAAAATCGGAATATTATCGCGTTTTGCGGAGTTGCCAGGCACAACGTCCAAACGAAAATATAACTGACTGGATATTGTTTTTCTTTGATGCCCTAAGAAATATTCAGGAACAACTACTGCAAAAACTCGGACAAAGCGGCACGGAAGCCGAACTCTCGCCACGTGAAAAATCGATTATCGCTTTGATTTCAAACAATTCGGGAATCAAATCTGGCGAAATTGCAGGAAAACTTGGCATTCCAAACCCAACTGTAAAGCGAACTTTGGCGGAGTTAATCCAAAAAGGACTTATCGAAAAACACGGAACGGGACGCGGGACAAATTATTCCGTGAAATAACAGGAGAAAAAATATGAATCCAATTGTAAGAAACATCTTGGCGGTAATTGTGGGCATTGTCGTGTGTATGTTCGTGAACGGAACTCTTATTTCGTTGAGCAGCTCAATTATTCCACTGCCGGAAGGAATGAATCCGAACAATCTTGAGAGCTTTAAGGCGAACGCACATTTGCTCCAACCAAAGCATTTTTTGATGCCTTTTCTCGCTCACGCGATTGGCAGTTTAGCTGGCGGAGTGGTTGCGGCGTTGATTGCGGCAAGTCGTAAAATGACGTTTGCAATCGTTATCGGCTGCGTGCATTTGCTCGGCGGAATTGCGGCAGCGTTTATGATTCCCGCACCTGTTTGGTTTATTGTTTTAGATTTGATTGTCGCATATATTCCGATGGCTTATTTGGGCGGAAAATTAGTCGCAAAAAATTAATTAAAAGGATTTTGTATAATCACAAAAAATTTCAGATATGAAGACAGAATTTCTTCAAATTATCCCAGTTTTACCGTCGCAAAGCATCGAACGCGATGCTGCTTGGTATGTCGAAAAGACTGGTTTCAACGTCTATTTCGCTGACAAAATGTCTGCAATTTTCTATCGCGAAAATCTCGTAATTCACCTCCAATGGCACGCCGATACGCCCGATGATCCGCTGCTCGGTGGTTCGGTAATCCGTATTTTTGTCAAAAATATTAAGCCGCTTTTTCAAGAATTCGTCGCCCGCGGAACGGTTTCTGCTGATAAATTCCGCGAAAATACACCTTGGAAAACAAACGAATTCGGCTTCTTTGATTTGAACAAAAACGCCGTGTTTATTGCGGAAGCTATCGAATAGTCAATTTAGTTTGAAAGCGTTTTTTGCGGTAAAATAAAAGTATCACTTCATGAGGGGTAAATATGAGCAACATTAAATTATTTGAAGAAAAAAAAGTGCGAAGTCATTACGATACTGAAAAAGAGAAATGTTATTTCTCGATAGTTGATGTAGTAGAAATCTTGACGGTTAGCCCAAGACCCAGAAAATATTGGAACGCCTTGAGGTCAAAACTCCAGATTGAGGGTAGTGAACTGTCCCATAAATTGGGACAGTTGAAAATGTTCGCACCTGACGGAAAAATGCGTCTGACCGATGTCGCCGATGTCGAACAATTGCTTCGCCTAATCCAATCAATTCCATCGCCAAAAGCTGAGCCGTTCAAACAATGGCTTGCCAAAGTCGGTTACGAACGGATGCAGGAAATTGCTGATCCATCGCAAGGAATTGATCGTGCGAGAGAGAATTGGTGGAAATCTCAGCGATTAAATTTGTCGCATCGCGACATTATGAATTTAGCCGTGGGTTTCAACCCACGGACACGGTTTGAAAGGGCTTTCGTCGCTTCGTGACGATTGAAAAAGTTTTCCGACCGCTTTGTTCAATTGTCACGATGTGACAAAAATTCGTCCTAACTTTCCGTGGGTTGAAATCCACAGCTAAATTCAGTAAATCGCTACGCGATATAGAGCAAAAAAACTAGATGAAACTGACCTTCTTTGCAAATCAAAATGATTTCCGCAAATGGCTTGAAGAAAATCACCAAAGTGAAATCGAACTTCTCGTCGGATTTTACAAAGTCGCGAGCAGAAAACCTTCGATGACTTGGTCAGAATCAGTCGATCAAGCGTTGTGTTTTGGTTGGATTGACGGTGTGCGAAAATCGATTGATGAAATTTCTTATTCTATAAGATTTACGCCGCGAAAATCGAGAAGTATTTGGAGTGCGGTGAATATCAAAAAAGTCGCTGAATTGACTAAAAAAGAGTTGATGCAAACGGCTGGAATTGTAGCTTTTTCAAAGCGAAGCGAGAATAAGTCAAAAATTTATGCTTATGAAAATACTGCAAAAGAACTCGATAAATCTCTCGAACAAAATTTCAAAGCGAATTTAAAAGCGTGGATTTTTTTTAATGAACAGCCGCAATCTTACAAAAAAACGATACTTTACTGGATAATGTCAGGCAAGAAAGAAGAAACACGAATTGCACGGCTTGAAAAAGTAATCAATCAAAGTGAAATTCAAAAAAGACTCACTTGAAAAATCTCCATAAATATAATTTTTTCACGACAACTATTACAGTTCAAAAATAACCGCATTTTAGAGTAAACTGGGCTGGTCTAAATATTTAATAGAATTGATTTATTGAGGATTTAACTATGCAAAATGTTGATGATTATTTGGCAAATCAGCCAGAAAAAAACCGCGTTGCTTTGAGTAAACTTCGCGAATTTATTCAAAAACTAGCACCCGAAGCCTCAGAAGTTATCAGTTACGGAATGCCGTTGTATAAATTTCACGGAATGTTGGTCGGGTTTGCGGGTTATAAAAATCATTTGGGATTTTATCCGGGCGGAATTGTGCAGGAATTTCTTGATGAATTAAAAGATTTCAAAACATCTAAAGGCACAATCCAATTTACGGTTGACAGACCAATTCCTGACAAACTCTTGAAGAGAATTATCAGAGCAAAGATGACTCAAAATCTGGCAAAAATCGTGAAATAAATTGACTGTGTGGTTTGTTTTTTACATTTATAAAATTTCTACTTAAAACCAACTTTTCTATCTTAAAAAATCAAGCAAAGGCTTCATTGTTTTGAAACTTTCTGCAACAAACTCTAAATTCTTGATTTCTTTTTCTGAACATTTTTGGCTAACAGTAAAACTTTTCAATTTTAACAATTCAAGAGCTGCGTGATCTTTTGGAAACCCTTTTGGTGCCGTTTTGAGCGAGAAATCTCTTGAAACTTCGCCGAATTTTGCTTTAAATTTCGGTTCGTTGATAATCTCTTGAAAACTTACAAAATTATCGGCAATTTTTGTGCGAATCGCGAGCAATTCTTCAGCTTCTGGCATATATTTTCCGCCTGCGATAAATGATTGAAATGGGTCGAGGTGAAAATAATATCCAGGCAAATTAGATTTGCGTCCACCGCCGCAAATATATGCACTAAAATGCGGTTTATAAGGTGATTTATCTTTTGAAAAACGCACATCGCGATAAATTCTAAAGACACAATCTTTGGCTTTTACGGCAATTAATGATTCATCAAATTTAGCAATTTCAATAATTAAATCATCAAGATACGCATTAAAATCTGCAATTGCAGTAAGATAAAGTGACTTGTTTTCGTTGAACCAATCGCGATTATTATTGCTTTCTAAATCGATTAAAAAACGAATTGTATTTTTGTGAATCGGCATATTTAAATTATACGCTCTGCATATTTTTTTTCACAAAGTCTTGTCGTAAATAATAATCTGCCATATGATTTAAATTTAAAATTATATTTTTATAAATCTTGCAAATGTTGAAGATAAAATAGCCAAAATGATTGATTTAAGAAGCGATACTGTAACGAAACCGACGCTCGCAATGCGAAAAGCCATGGCGGAAGCTGAGGTTGGCGATGATGTTTACGGCGAAGATCCAACTGTTAATATTTTACAAGAAAAAGCCGCCGAACTCTTCGGAAAAGAAGCCGCAATTTTTTGTCCGACTGGCTCAATGGGCAACCAAATTGCCGTCAAACTTCACACAAATCCGGGCGATGAAATTGTAATCGAAGAACGCGGTCACATTTTTAATTACGAGATGGGAACGCCGGCAATCGCGTCAGGTGTGATGATTCGTCCAGTTCGAAGTGCAAACGATAATGGAATGTTGACTTGGGCTGAAATAGAATCAGCTTTGCACATTAATCAGCCTTATTATGCGTGTCCAACGGGTTTAATTTGTCTCGAAAATACACACAACTTCGGCGGCGGAAGTGTAATGCCTGCTAGAGATATAAGCGAAATTTGCATTAAATCGCACGAAAAAAACATTCCGGTTCACATGGACGGTGCGAGAATTTTTAACGCCTCAGTTGCCTTAAATGAAACAGTCGCTGAACTGACAAAAAATGTCGATTCTGTGCAGTTTTGTCTGTCGAAAGGTTTAGGAGCACCAGTTGGGTCGATGCTTTTAGGAACCCAAGATTTTATTAGAGAAGCAAGAGTTTGGCGAAAAAGATTTGGCGGTGGAATGCGACAAGTTGGGATTTTGGCGGCGGCGGGCATAATTGCACTCGAAGAATCGCCAAAAATGTTGCATATTGACCACGAAAACGCCAAGTTGCTCGCTGAAGGCGTTAAAAATTTTAAAGGTGTAAAAATTGATCCTGAAAAAGTGAGAACTAATATTGTGATTTTTGACGTGTCTAATTGTGAACTAAATTCGGTTGAAATTTGCGGTAAACTCAAAGAAAAACACATTTTAGCAATTCCATTTGGGAAAGCTATCAGAATGGTAACGCATTATGATATTTCACGAAAAGATATTGAATTTACAATTAGTATTTTGAAAACCATCTTGGCATAAATATAAAATTGCCCTAGTAATCATTCTCTTGCGTTTTCGAACACAATAGAATTTTTAAAAAGTAATTTTCACCGCCAAGTATCAAAGAACGCCAGAAAGAAATTAATATTTCAGAAAATATTCTTGGAGTTCTCGGTGTCTTGGCGGTTAAATTTCTTTATAATAATCTCGGATTATCTAAAATCAAAATTCGCGAGTTTTATAATTCAAACAATTTTGGCACAATAACACACAATGATTATTGCCATTGACGGACCTTCGGGAGCCGGAAAATCGACTCTCGGAAAGATGCTCGCGAGAAAAATGAAACTGCTTTATCTTGATACTGGTGCGATGTATCGGGCTGCAACTTTAGTTCTGTCAACCAATAATATTCAGCTTAATGAACGTGAATTATTGACCGAAAGCGTCAGAAATGCCAATGTCAGTTTGTCTGGCGAACCGGAAAATTTGCGTGTTTCAATCAATGAAATTGATGTAACTGATGAGATCAGAACGCCGGAAATTAGCCAAATGGCTTCAATAATTTCGGCAATTCCAGAAGTTAGACGAGTTTTGGTCGAACGCCAACGCGAGCTTGCTAATCAAAATTTGAAAGGCTGTGTGCTTGATGGTCGCGACATTGGAACTGTTGTTTTCCCGCACGCCGATGTGAAATTTTTCTTAACGGCAGACGCAACAGCTCGTGCAAAAAGACGTTTTGATGAAGATTTGCGACGCGGTAATGCAACAAATCTTGAAAACACTTTAGCTGAAATCAACGAACGTGATAAACGCGATGTTTCCCGTGAAGATTCGCCACTTTCCATTGCGACTGATGCAATTGTGGTTGATACGAGCGAACTCGACCTTCATCAAGCATTTGACAGAATGTGCAAAATTATTGAAGAAAAATCAAACAAAATAACTCAGAACATCTAAAATATTCTGAGTTATTTGGTTAAAAACAATTAGCAAATTTTAATCAAAAGCAAATGTTCTAACTCTTGCAGTTCCAATATTAAAATCTTCAACAAAAGCAGTTACACCAAAAACACCATTCAATGCCGCCGCCGCATCAGCGGTCAATTTAACGCCAACATTCGGAATATGTATTTGAAATGTGTTGTCGGGCAATGGAAGCGTTAATGCTGGCAATTGAAGTTTGAAAAGTTTAATTCTCCCAACAACACTGCCATTTGCTTGAACTAATCCTGTCAAAACAGGTTGCTCAGCGGTTGTATCAATAATAAAATTCGATAATTTTACGACCGTTGTTTGATTCGATAATTTGAGACCGCCGTCATGAATTATTTCCCCTTTTGCATTTTGAAAATCTAAGTTTCCCGCAGCAATCGGAAAAGACACTCTCGAATTGCGAATTCTACTTGCTGGATGTGTTGACCGCACAGTTAACCCAAGCGAAGTTAACGCACCTGTAAAATCACTACTAAACGTTACTGAAGTTGAACCGCCAAATAATGATTTTGTCGGACTAGCGAAGACCGAAAGGCTTGAAAAAACTAAAATAGCTGCAATAGCAATTGTAGATCTTAAAGCGTTACTTTTTTGCAAAAATACATTTTTCATTTTTTATACCTTATCCTTTGATTTGTTTTTTTTTCACTAGAAATGAAAATTTTACTACGTGGATTTTTGCAGAATAATTTCTACAAAAATATTTGAAACACCAAATTAGATGTAAATTGGTTTTCGTCAAAATAGTTCGTCTGGTTTCAAAAATTTATTTTTTCATAAATTTATTAGCCTGAGCTATCAAAAAATATAATCTAATTTGACTCATTGTTACTTAATTGTGTTATTATTTTGGTTGCTCTTTCGCTCTCGTAGCTCAGTTGGATAGAGCAACAGCCTTCTAAGCTGTGGGTCGCACGTTCAAGTCGTGCCGAGGGTATTTTGATTTGGGATTTTAGATTTAGGATTTACGATTTTAAAAACATGCAAGTGCTTTAAAAATCGGCAATCCAAAATCACAAATCCAAAATCGCATGGCGGCTATAGTTCAGTTGGTTAGAACGCCTGATTGTGGTTCAGGAGGTCGTGGGTTCGAACCCCACTAGTCGCCCCATTTAAAAAAAAAGGTTGAGAAAATTTTCTCAGCCTTTTTTATTTGTCTCGCAAATTTTTATTGACAAGAGATTTGATATGTGTAAAAGTCTGACTCAATAAAACATTATGAGACACTTTTTCCACAAAAGGTTTAATCATTCCTCTTTTGGCTTGACAAGAGTAAATTGCGTGGAAAAATTTTCAGATTTCAGATTTCAGATTTCAGATTTCAGATTTCAGAATGCGGAATGCGGAAAGACAAGAGTTAGGAAGTGTGTTGTTAAAATTTATAGATATTGAGTCGTAGAGTCTGAGAGTCAGATTTTGCGGCTCTTTTTAGTCGGTTGAGTCGGTCGAGTCTTTCGAGTCGGTCGAGTCGGTCGAGTCGGTTGAGTCTTTCGAGTCTTTCGAGTCGGGCGAGTCTTTTGAGTCTTTCGAGTCAATTGAGTCAATTGAGTCGGTCGAGTTTAGGAAGTAAAAAGTCAGTAGCACCTGCGTCAGCGGGTGGATAGCGTTTTAGGAAGTTTAGGAAGTTTGGGAAGTTTGGGAAGGAGAAGTATGTCGAAGAGAAAGTCTGTTGAGTCGGTCAAGTTTGTTGAGTCAATCGAGTCGGTCGGGAAACGGAACGCGGGCTGCCAGCCTGCGAGTGAGAAATCTGTTGAGTCGGGCGAGTCTATCAAGTCGAGCGAGAATAAAATGAGTTTTGGGCGAATATTTCCGATTGGGATTGTTGCGTTATTGGTTGTCGG
>JANNVK010000109.1:0-13088 GCA_031414415.1 Acidobacteriota bacterium | reverse complement strand
GGGCGGGAATCGAACCCGCACACTCCGAAGATATTAAACTTTTTGATAGTGTCTCTTTTTCGTGAGTTGCCCGAAACAAAAAGTTTAACCAACGACTTTTGGTTTATGTTCTTTTGTTTGATTTTAGTATTTGGCTAAATCGGGTTAATTTGCAAATACTCTTTGCACGCTCGATAAAAACAAAACAAATGTAGCTAATCATAAAATTCGTTCACTCTGAGTAAGCGATTACTAAATTCTTTATTCCACAATCTCAATTATGTCGCATAACAAATTGCATATTCATCAACCAATTTATCAAACTCGCATTCCCAAGCGGTCGTTTCTGCCTTTGGATTCGCTTTTTTCGACGCGAGGATTTTTTCAACTATTTTGATGATTTCCGCGATTTCGGTTTGTTGGGCTTCGGTTGCTTTGGGGATTGGGAAGTTTTTAATTGTGAATATAGCTTTCTAAATTTATTCGGAGTCAACTCGCTTTACTCAACTTCCCACTTATTATTTCTCCAAACCTGTTCGAGTTTCTCTTCTTTATACTCAATGAACCGCTGAAAAAAGACTCTGAGAGATTCAATTACTTGCTCAAATTCGAGGCTTGAATCAAGTTTATTTTTTCGCAAAAAAGCATTCCATTGGGTTAATTTACCTTTATCGGTTACAAATTCTGCGGTCAAGGCTAACGGTAAATCGTTAGGAAACGCAGTTTTTCGGCGTTCAAAAGTTGCGTGAATTGCTTTTTCGAGTAATTCGCCGTCAAATTCAAACTCACGAATCAAGTATTGTAAATCCCAAAAATCTTTCATTCGGCTGTTGGTTATTCCCAGTTTAACCATTGCTTCAAATTTTTCGGCGACAACAGTTTCTTTTGGATAGACTCGTAAGTGCGGAGCAGGGAAATCAAGAATCGTCGGGAAATCGACATTTTCAGCTTTCGGATTTACAGCATCACCGAAGCCAATATCAAATTGCAAATTTATTTTAGACTTTCCGAGCAACGCCAAAAACTTGATTCTAACGCCTTGATATTCCTGACCTTCTTTGATGTCTTCGCCTTTAACGCTTTCTGAATCGAATATCAGCCCGTCTTCTGATTCAATTTCACAAATTACGCGGAAAATCTTTTCAATATCGGCGATTTCGCTTGAACCTAATCCGAGTAAATCAACATCGCGGGTTGGTCGGTGCGGGACGTTGAACCAAAGCACAAAAAGCGACGCACCTTTGAGCAAAAAACCGTCTTTGCAATCTGAAACGCTTAAACGATAAAGAAAGCGTTCATTGGCAAAACGCATCAACAGCAGATTAAAGTCTTCATTTGACGCTTTGGCGTGGTTGTGAAGCCGCTGATTGACCGAAGCGGCAAGATTTTTCTTTGATTCGTTCATACCAGCGATTCAAGATAAGGACGCATTACATTGGTCATTCGGCAGATTTTCGCGTAATGCCAGAGTTCGTCCATTGTTGATTTTTTTTGTCGCCAAGTATCACGCAAGGCTTCCAGAGCAACGTCAATTCCGATTTTATTGCGGTATTTGAAACAATCGGCAACTGTTTTTGCCGGATTATAAACTTGAACTTTTATGCCTTCTATTTCGTGTGTTTCGATGCCTGCGGTAAAGGCATTGTCGGTAAAAAACATCACTCGTAAGGGAAGCGTGGCGGTCTGCGGAGTGCGTGATTTTCTTTTAATCGCAATCCAAATTTCAAAAGGATTTTGGGTTGTTAAATCGTGAAAACGCAAGGCTGAAAGCAAACAAATAATACTGTTTGGAATTAGCTTTGCCGTTTCCAAAAGTGTTTGATGTTCGCTCAATTCCAAATCGGGCAATGCGTAAAGTCCTCTGCCGATACTAACTAAAATACCTTTTCGGACAAGGTTATAAACTGATGAACGCGAGAGTCCTTTTGCGGTAACGTCATTTATCCGAATCAGTTTTCTATCTTCGGCAAGTTGCAAAATTTGTTTGGTTTGAGAAAGTTCTATCACAATTTATATGATACATAATGTCGGCACATATTTACAAGTGTTGACAGTTTGCAGCATCACGCAGTTACGGCTTTCCTTCCACAATCGCAATCTCAACCGCCGTCAATTCGTATAATCCATAAACCAATTGTATCTGATTAAGTTGAAAAAGATTTAGCCACGAATTATCACAAATCAACACGAATTTCTTAATTGTTTTGAAATATTTTCAAACTAAAAGTTAATCAGTTTGATTCAAACTACTAAAAAGTGGTCAAAAAAACTAGGCTTAATTCGTGAAAATTTGTGTTAATTCGTGGCAAAAATCTTGACCTAATCAGCTACAACCAATTTATCAATCTCGCGTTCCCAAGCGGACGTTGCTGCCTGTGGATTCGCTTTTTTCGACGCGAGGATTTATCAATTATTTCGATGATTTCCACGATTTCGGTTTGTGAATATAATTTGTTGAAATTTCGAGGTTCGGTATGTTGGAAGTGTGCTTTTTGCTTTTTAATCGCCGTGTTTGCTTCTTTCTTTAATTTGAATATCGCTGATAATTTCGCCGTTGATTGAATACCAATTCGGAATACCGAGCCGACGATTTTCATCTTGGGCTTTTTGGACGGCATCGTTGGCAATGCGTTGGTATCGAGCCATTTCACGCAAAGTTTTTTCGCTTACTTCCGATTCTGCTTTCATTTTTCCGTTAGTTTCAGCCATTCTTGATACCTCACATTATCTAAAATTGATAAACCTTCTCGGTCGCCATTGGCAACTTGAGTAATTATTCCGCCTGTATTATAAAACAAACTCCAATCATCCGCCAAGTTTTTATAAACATTCCAAAAGTTGATATTAGCACGTTTGAAGCGGCGGCGAATGTCTGCATCGGGAACGTGATGTCCGCCTTTGGCAACGCGGGCGGCGACACGCTCAATGCAGAGTTCGGGCGAATCCAGATAAACAAACAAAATCGTGATTTCAAAATCTTGCGTTTTCGCCGTTGTTAAATACTTTTGCAGACTCAAGCCGGACAAAGTTGACTCGACCAAAACAGATTTCCGATTTGCCAAATAATCTTCTAATCTTTGGCTGAAAATTCGAGCAGCGGAAATTGCTTCGTTTTCAGGATTTTGTTGGTTGAGTTTATGGGCGATTTCGTCTGCCCCAAGATATTCAATTTTATCAACCAAAACAAATTCCTTCGCCAAAGTTGTTTTGCCGCTTCCGTTTGCTCCGCCGATAATAATTAGTTTTGGTTGTTCCATACACGCCCAATCTTTCCGCTTTAATTTTGCCTTTTTACTTTTTACTTTTTACTTTCCCACGCCCTCAACAATCGTAATTTCTTCCGCCGTCAAGAGCGTATAATCCATCAACCAATTTATCAATCTCGCCTTCCCAAGCGTGCGTTTCTGCCTGTGGATTCGCTTTTTTCGCAGCGAGAATTTTATTCAGTTTTCGTTTCTTCAAATAATGCTGTAAATTCTTCGAGTTTTGCTTGCAAAAGTTTTTTGTCGGGCAACTTTGTTTGATAATCGGCAATAACAGCTGGCGAAAGATTGCGTGAAAGTGCATATTCAACCACCGCATCATCTTTGCCTTTGCATAATAAAACGCCGATGCTTGGGTTTTCGTGCGGTTTTTTAACATCGCGGTCTAAGGCTTCGAGATAAAAATTTAATTTACCTAAAAATTCGGGTTTGAACTTTGTAATTTTCAGTTCAAAATCAATCAGGCATTGCAACCCGCGATGGAAAAATAACAGGTCGAGATAAAAATCGGTATTGCCGACTTGGACACGATATTCTTGTCCGACAAAGAGGAAATCTTTGCCTAATTCGAGCAAAAAATTCTTTAATTTTTCAATCAATACTTTTTGCAAATCGCTTTCACTGTGCGGTTCGGGTAAATCAAGAAACTCGAACACATATTGGTCTCTGAAAACATTTTCGGTGGTCGGGTGTAATTCTCTCAGCACTGCTGAGAGTTTTAGATTACCGAGCATTGTGCGTTCAAAAACGCTCGAATCTATTTGTCGCTCAAGTTCGCGTTTCCCAAATTTTTCATTTGCACTCAAACGCAGATAAAACTCTTTTTCTTCCGCAGTTTTGCATCTGGTCAAAATAATCAAGTTATGTGTCCAACCAATTTCTCTCACCAGCGGTGAGAGTTTTGGCGAATCTTTGTAGGCTTCATAAAACTGCTTCATTCGCCACAGATTTTGCGGTGAAAAACCTTTCAGCGTCGGTTCGGTTTGTTGGATAAATTCCGCTAATTCTTTGACCACAGATTTTCCCCACGCTTCGCCGGCGACACGGTTGCTGATGTGTTCGCCGATTAGCCAATAAAGATTTATCAGTTCAGCATTGACTGTTTGCAAAGCCTTGTATCTGGAAGTTTTGATTAAATCTACAACTTCGGCAAACTCGGTTTTTATTGTTAATTCATTCATTTTTCACTTTTCACTTTTCACTTTTCACTTTCCCACGCCTTCCACAATCGCCATCTATTCCGCCGTCAAGAGCGTATAATCCGTAAACCAATTTATCAATCTCGCGTTCCCAAGCGGACGTTTCTGCCTGTGGATTCGCTTTTTTCGCCGCGAGGATTTTATCAACTATTTTAATGATTTTCGCGATTTCAGTTTGTGATTAAAATTTGTCGTAATTTTCGGGTTCAACATCCGGTGCTTTGGCGAGAATTTCTTTGGCTTTTTGCCAATCACCGATTTTTGCTCGTTCAGCAACATTTTGGCGTGTTTCCAAAACTGAAACTTGACTGGCAAGAGCGATTGCGATGAATTGGTCAAGCGAAATTTGTTCGCGGTTGGCGATTGTTTGGGCTTGGCGTAAAAGTGCATCGGGAATTTTTGTATTAAGTTTTGTCATTGTAAATCTCCAACAATTTGGCGAATTGACTGAATACTTTTGAACATTCTCAACGAATTTGGGAATCTGACAAAATCGTGTTTTTGATACCATTCAGCGAGTTTTTCGTTTCTTGCGTCAAGCATTAACGCTCGAATCCCGACTTTTCTTGAAATTTCGTCAACTCTGGCTTGAACGTCCATTAACAATAAATCGCCGAAACCTTGACCTTGAAATTCAACGTCAATTCCAATTTGCCCAAGTAAAATAACTGGAATTCCGCGTGTAATTTTCGGTTTATCGTTGGGGATTTCCGTTTGCAGAACTTGCGACATTACGAGTGTGTGATAGCCGATAATTCTTTTTTCATCAACTAAAACCATTGTGCGACTTAAATCTCGCTCTTGGTCTTGCATCGCTTTTTCACGCAGAAATTGATTTACCGCTTCATCGTTGCAATCGAACTTTTTGCGGTTATGTTCGCGGGTTAAAGGCTCAATCAGCAAGTTGATACCTCACGCCTTTACGCAAACCACGACGATATTTTTCGGCAATTTCTTTTGATTTGCTTGAAGGTTCAGGCGTTTCCGTTTCGCCCAAAGCGTTGAGAAAAAATTGGTAGTCTTCGCTTTCCAAAATCATACTATCGTGTTTTTCGATAATTTCAACCGCTCGCCGGTTTAGTGTCGCAATCGCAAATTCGGTTAAATCTTGCCCGACTATCGTGGCGGCTTTGGCAACACGCTCTTTAATTTCAGAAGCAAGACGAAAATTTATTCTACTTTGTTCATTTATACTTTTTACAACTGACATATTAACTCCAATTAGTGGCTGACTGCCACCAAAAGAATCTCATAAGTTGAATTTTTAAGCAAGACTAATTTCTCTTCTCGCCGTTTAAATCGGCAAAATCGGTTTCAATTGTTAATTCAAGAATAAATTTTTCACTTTTCACTTTCCCACGCCTTCGACAATCGCAATCTCGTCCGCCGTCAATTCGTATAAACTGTAAACCAATTTATCAATCTCGCGTTCCCAAGCGGACGTTTCTGCCTTTGGATTCGCTTTTTTCGCCACGAGGATTTTTTCGACGATTTCAACTATTTTCTATTTGTGATAAAATTACGTTGTTATGCAAAACGTAGAAACAATTTATCAACAAGCAGTTTTACCGCTTCCAAGCAGTGAAAAACTTCGACTGGCGACAATTATTTTGCAAAGTTTATCGCATCCGCAAACAAAGTCGCAGTCTGCTTTTGATTTGTTGCAAAACATCCAAAATGAACGAGTTTTTGCTACGAATCAAGAAGTTGAGGAACATTTGAAAGCGGAGCGTGACTCTTGGGACAACTAATTTTTCCGATGTTTGCAAAAGTGTATCTTGACACTTCGCCGATAATTTACAGCGTTGAAAAACACACGGATTATTGGCAAATATTAACCACACTATGGCAATCGTTAAAATCACAAGAAATTGAAGTTTTTACGAGTGAACTTACTTTGCTTGAAACTTTGGTTCAACCAATCAAACAAAATAATCAAACGCTTATTTCGGCTTACGAATCGTTATTAACCACAACCGAAATTAACCTTCTACCAATCAGCCTCGATAT
Organism: Acidobacteriota bacterium; assembly: GCA_031414415.1. Classification (GTDB taxonomy): domain Bacteria; phylum Acidobacteriota; class Blastocatellia; order Pyrinomonadales; family Pyrinomonadaceae; genus JANNVK01. The sequence goes on along the minus strand of JANNVK010000109.1, from coordinate 6,637 downwards.
TTTACGCGAATCTGCTAATTTTCGAGCCACGCAAAACTTAAAAACTCCCGATGCAATTCATGCGGCAACTGCTTTTTCGGCAAACTGCGAATATCTAATCACCAATGACGACGGTTTCAAACGAGTTTCAAATATCAATGTAATCATTCTACGCGAAGTAATTTAACAATCTTTCCGCTTCACTTTTCACTTTCACGACTTTCCCTCGACAATCGCAATCTCGTCCGCCGTCAATTCGTATAATCCGTAAACCAATTTATCAATCTCGCGTTCGTTCTGAGTTCACGCTTCAGCGTGTCTTTCGCCGAGCGAAGAGCAAACTGAAGTTTGAACTCAGAACTATTTTCCTTCAACAATCGCAATTTCTTCCTCCGTCAATTCGTATAATCCGTAAACCAAATTATCTATCTCGCATTCCCAAGCGTGCGTTTCTGCCTGTGGATTCGCTTTTTTCGCCGCGAGGATTTTTTCGACGATTTCCGCGATTTCGGTTTGTTGGGCTTCGGTTGATTTTTAAGAATAATAATTTCATGTTATATTTCATCAATCATTTGTTGTAATTTTCTTTCATTGTTATCAAAAAATTCATCAAGCATAACTTTTCCGTTTGAAGCGTTGGGTTGGGATGTAATGCTATGAATAGCTCTATCAAATAACTGGGCTAAGTTGCCATTTTGCTTTTGAAATGTGGTTTCTACTTCTTCAATCGAATATTTTTTTGATGTGAACTCAACCACGAGAATATTTGTCCCTGTCTTTTCATAGGATTGAAAAACAAATACCGAATCTTTTGCTTTAATCTCATATTTGCGAATTGCTCCCGATTCTTCGCTCACATTCAAATAAATTTTATCATCTTTTTTTAGCAGTTCTTTTTTTGATATTTTGCATAATTCATCAACAAAGGCGAAGGCTTTATCAATTTCTGCCCTATAAATCGGTTTGTCTAAATTATCGTGCGAGAACGGATTGAAAACGGTTTTGCTTAATAAGCCAAATTCTGAAAACTTATCTAGGGCAAATTCTAAGCCATTCATCATTAACACAAAACTATCCCACAAATCTTGCAGTTGTTCGCGGATGAGTGTTTGACCATCATCACCATTTTTATAACGATATTTACCGTAAAGTAAATCTTTCAAAAGTTTTTCAACTTCTTTTCGCAAATAATTTCCCGCCGCCGGATAGTCAATATCTTTATCGTTTCCATTTTTCTTGCGATTGGTATATTTTTCAGCTTTTTGATAATAAGTATCAGACGGCGAAATAATTATCGGATACTCAAAATTTTGGTCGTGGTTTCCCGCATACATCTCAATTGTTGTCCACGAATCGCCTAAAATTTTCTTGGCAATTTCAAACCAATATCTATCGTAGGTCGTGATGAAAATTTGAAAATCTTCAAAGAAAGGTTTTGTGCCGTCAAGCGAGAATTTTTGCAGAATCTCTAATAACGGGAGGCGATTTGACATATCTAACCCGACAAAAATATCATCGAGAAAAATAGTTTTGTAGTTGGTTTTTTGAACAATCGGATTTGTTACGATTGCCGCGAGGTAAATTGAAATTGCTAAAGCTGAAAGTCTGGCTTCGTTCAAAATTTCAAGATGATTAACGGCTTCTTTTCCGATGTAATCAACTTTAAGTCCGATATTTCCTTTCAAAACTCCTTTTTCAAATGAAATAGGTTTCGGTTGAAATTCGATTTTCAAACCTTGATTAAAATATTCTAAAATTTTTCCGCATTGGTCGGAAATTTTGGTAAGTTCCGCCGGGAACTGAGCATTAAAATTATCTAAAAGTGTTTCTACGGTTGTTTTGTCTTCCTGTTTTCTTGATTTTTGTAATCGCTTTATTTCTTCAAATGTTTTGCCAATCGTTAAATCGCCGATTTCGTTTTCGTTCAAAAGCGTTTGGGTTAATAACTCGAAAAACTTTTCGTTAAATTCGTGTTGTTCGATGAAATGTGTTTTGAGCAATTCTTTGTATGAAAGAAAACTGTTCAAAAGATATGTTTGCCCGATGATTTCATTTTTAATGGTTTGTCCGTTAAATATAATCGGTTTCTCGCCGTCATTATCAAAAACGACTTTTACTTCGTAATCGTTTTCATTTGTGGTTTCGGCTTTGAGATGAATCGGCGTTTTCTCGATTGTCCAATTTGTGTCAACGGCTTTGAAAAAGTCTTTTAAGCCTTGGTAGAGCGAACTTTTACCGCTTCCGTTTTCTCCGTAAATCAGAGCGTTTTTGCCGTTGATATTTATTTCGTTGTCGGTTTCGCCCCAAAACGCCCGATAGTTTTTGAAGCTGATTTTTGTGATTTTTGCCATTATGAAATTAAAAACGAACGGTGTTGTAAATTATTTGAATGGCGGGAATTGATTTCATCGCACTTAAATTGCCACGCAGAGGATGCGTAAAAAGCTCGACTTCTTCGTATGTTTGGCGAACCGATTGCAGAGACTTTTCTTCATCGTTTTTATCGAGTTTAATAAATTCAGGCAGATATTCTTTTACCGAAACGTCTGCTTTCTCAAAATCTTCTTTCAAATAAGTTTCTAAAACCAACGCATCTGAAAGTTGCTCGAAAAACAAACTCATTACCAATTCACTTTGGTATTCTTCACTTTCGGCTTTTAACTTTTGAATCCGCTTTTTCAGCAGCATAATGTAATCAACTATTGCTTTGAAAGGCTTTTCTTCATCTTCGGAAATTTGTTTGACGGGAATTTTATCGAAGAAAATTTTGCTAAGTTCGCGTGTTCCGCCTTGAAGTTCAGGAAAATTATCGGAAAAACAGTATTTGAAAAGTTTAGAATTGAAAAAGCACGTCAGATATTTCAGACTTTCGCCAGTAATGATGAAACATTTTTGATTTGTGTAAAATCCTGTTTCGTCATAAATAAACGGCAAATACTTGGTCATATTTGGGTAAATGATTTTTGGTTTTTCAAAATCACGCCAATAATTAATTTGGTCTTGAGTTTCAAACCATTTGTTTGAGGTTTTCTTGCGACTTCCTGCATTCCCTGATTGCTCAAGTCTATGCTTTCCAATACTTTCGAGATATTCTTTGATTATCGGATAATCTTCAATATCAAGATTTAGCGTCGGGAAAGTAGCTATTAACCACAAATCATCAAATTCAGGTTGCCACGCTTTGATGTCTTTGCCGCGTAGAATCGGTTTAAGAATATCAGCACTTTTCGCATCTTTCGCAATTAGTTCATCTTTAATTTTACTTGGTATAATAAATGCTTCATTAAATCCTGTTTTGATTCCGTAATTTATTTGAATATTCCATTTGTTAAGCGGAACGCCTTGTTTTTCAACACGGCTTTTTATATCAAACTCATCTTTTTCACCGATTACCCAAGAATTTTGCGAAAGTGCCGAAAGCTGATAACCGTTTTGTTCGATGTATGCCGAAAGACCTTGCGAAAAGTCGAAATCTTTTTCCGTCCGAACTGCCAAAACACCTTTGCCGACTTCTTTTTCGGCTTTCTGTAAAATTAAGATATTGTTATCAACCGTTGCCGTGCTGAAAACTTTGACGCTGCCGAAATCAATAATCAAAAGCGGTTTGGTCTTTTCCGCAAAAAACTTCCGCGACTTTTCGCCGTAACCTGCCCGCATCCATTTGTTTGAAGTGATAAAACACAAAACACCTTTTTCCTTCAATAACCCGAAACCGCGTTCATAAAAAAGCGAGTAAATATCGCCGGAGCGTGTAAAGGTTTCAAAGTCTTTATTTTCATAAAGTTTGGCAAGTTGTCCGCCGTCTTTTTGCAGTTGAATATAAGGCGGATTTGCCAAAATCACATCAAAACCGCCATCACCGAAAACTTCGGCAAATTCCACCGTCCAATCAAAAAAATCGGGCGTGTCGTAATGTTCGATGGTTATCTGTTTTTTCCACTCTTCAATGCTCGATAAAAGTTTATTGAGATTTTTCTGTTCATTTTCCCCTTTGAATTTTTCGCCCGAATTTATCAATCGTTGAATCTTTTCGCGTAAGGGTTGAAGTTCTTTTTCCGCCAGCGTTATTTGAAAAGGCTTCGGCGGTTCAGGCAAATGATGAAGCGATTGAGCAATTTCTATTCTCAAATGTTCAATTTTTTTATTCAGTTCAGATTTTCGCGTTGAATTATCTTCATTTGAATACTCGGCTTTCAAGTTACGAAATTCATCAATCAACGGACGACGAAGCAAATTTGACTGTAAATCATTTTCTAAAGGTGCGAGCAAAGCATCGCCGCAACCGATTTTATATTTCAAATTCGGTAACGGACGCGGTTCGTTTGATTCAATTGCCAAAGATAACCACAATCGAAGCGAAGCAATCTGAACAGCAAAACGGTCTTTGTCCACACCATAGATATTTTGTTCTATAATTTCACGTTTTCGATTGTAAAGTATTGAATTACCAATTTGTTTTGAAGTAAAAAGGCTTTCACGCAAACGCAAGAGTTCTTGCATCATTCCAAGCAGATAAGCTCCCGAACCACAAGCCGGATCACAAATTCTGATCTGTTGCAAAGACTTCAAAATAAGCTCAGGATTGCTTAAATTTTCACAATTGCCATCATCCACAAATTGTGCAATTGTGTCAGCCGAATCATTTGGGGCAAGATAATGTTTGAGTGTTTCACGACACATAAACTGAACAATCTCACGAGGCGTGTAATAGCTTCCGCTATCGTGTCTTCCGGTTACAAGTTCTTCAAAAACCTTGCCAAGCATTTCAGGGTCAACAGCAATTTCAACATCAATCGGAGTAGATTCTTCTAATGTAAAATGATAATGCTCAAACAGATTTAGAATATCGCCAAAATAACGATTATCTATTTCCATTCTATCGCGTTCATCAAATCCGTCACTATCTTTTTCAAAAAGTCCGCCGTTTAGATAAGGAACTTCGCCGCGTCTTTCCTTCATCAATTTGGCGTTGTGTAATTCAATGTTTTCATTCGCTCCTAATCCCGAAAAGAAGAGCCAAAAAAGTCTGTCATTAAGAAAATTTTCGTTATTGTTTTCAGCCGCATTAAAGAGACATCGTAAATAATTCTTGTTACCTTCAAAGATTAGCCAACCTTTTTTTTGCAAGAAATAAATAAACATCAAGCGGTTAAAAAGTTGTTGCGTATAGAGCCGAGCAGATTCTTTATCAGTAATGTTCTTCTCAACTTCAACTTCAATCTTGTCAAATACTATTTTGTAATCGCGGAAGAATTTCTTCGTAACAAGTTCGACATCAAGTATTTTCTGCCAAGCGTTATGAAGTGAAAGAAAGTTGGAAATTGTGAAAATTGGGTTGTTTTTTATTTCGGAAAGTGACAAATTTTTGAGAATTTCACGATGAGCAGAGTGCGTGTTTTGAAAATTTATGTCCTTAATTAGTGTAACTTTACGCAAAACATCTTTATTTTCATCAATTTTATTTGGTCTTCGGTCATTTAATGCAAGCGTTAAAAATGTCCCGTATTTGAAAAGTATCATTACGGGAATTTGAAAAACCTTATTAACTTCGCGGGTAATTTGGCTGAGTTTTGTGCGATTATAATTTGCTTCTTTTAATTCAATTACAAAAAACAAATATGAAGTTATTCGTTGGTCAATAGAAGTATCTTTGAAAATCGAAACTTGTTTGCTTAATTCATCACCCGTCAGTTGAAACAACAAATCAACATATTGCCATTCATCCGCGAAAGCATTTTCACGATTAAAATTCGATTCGTCCGTAATGAATTCGGCGAAATCTGCAAACGATTTATCATCAAACGGCTGTTGACGAGTGCTTTCATAACCGAGTGTTTGAAAGAGGTTAAGAGCATTTTCGCTTAAGTTTCCGCGTGAAAATTTTTCGAGCGAGTTTTGGATTTTTTCGAGCATAGTTTTAAACAATGGTTCGGATATATCTTTTATAAATTGCCACTAGCTTCAGCTAGTGGATTATTTGAAGAAGCATATACGGCTTTAGCCAAACTAAAAAAATTATTTTTAATCCTTGCAGCTTTAGCTAAAGCATTGCGGACGAATGACTTACTTATATTATTCGGCTAAAGCCTTTTTCATTTGAATCTGTCCACTAGCTGAAGCTAGTGGCAATTTATTGAATCTATAAATCATTTATGGATTTTTAGAGCTTCCTTATATCAATCCCGATTTTCTCAAGGTTTCTATCGGTAAATATAAATGTTTTTCGTCATCTGTCAGTTGAACAAAACCGTATTTCAGATAAAATTTTTTTGCATTTTCAGTTAAGGCAAACAGTTCAATCGCATAGATTCCAACCTTTTCCGCAACTAAAACAGTTCGCTCAAGTGCATCAATTAAAAGCAATTCGCCTAAACCTTGACCACGCATCTGCAAATCAGTTGCTAATCTGCCGAGATGTGCCGTCGGAATCGGATAACGCGGAACTTTTTCGGGCATAATCTCAAACGAAATACTTCCCGCCGAAAGTGTGTAAAAACCTAAAACATCTTTTTTGTCAGGCAAAACAGCAACGAAAGTACGACCAAAACCTTTTTCTTGATTTTGTCGAGCATATTTTTTCAAAAACTGATTCAAACTTTCTTCGCCGCAATCAAAATTTTCTCGAATATGATGTTTGCCAAGCAGTTGAATCGCAAAA
>JANNVK010000108.1:0-7187 GCA_031414415.1 Acidobacteriota bacterium | reverse complement strand
ATCATATTGCTTTGTCCGAAAATTCTCTTTGAAACCGCAGTCACGGAACGAATTATGCACCTCGTCAATTTTGCTTTCGCTATTCGCATCACTTGTAATTCTAAAAATCATATATTTATTTTACTATCTTATTTCCAGCGGGCAAAATACCGAAATTGGAGCGAAAGTTCAGTATTTTGTTCTTTTCCTGTTGCAGGGCTTCTTGGAGAGTTCCCTTGAATTGTCTTGAATATTTTAAACCTTCTCCGGTATTACTAAGAAACTTTTGTGTGTATCGCGTTGTGGGAGTTTTCGTTGTTCCATATTTCCATACATCACCTGCTTTAAGGAAAACGTCACCGACTTTTTCTTTCGAGCCTCTTTCAAAGACTGGATAGAGTCCATCTTCTAACGCCGTCAAGGCATATTGCTCAACTTTTACTGCCGATTTACGAAGGAAGTACGATTGTGCTGCATTAAACCCTTCCTTAAGAACTGTTCCAGCCCCTCTTAATCCTTCCGCTTCCAAAACGAGCTCGATTGTTGCATCTTTAATCGCATCGCCATTTGGTTTGTAGGTCGCACTTGCCGGATTTCCAAACTCTCCGAGAGGATGTGCACCCATTGAAGGTCTATTGTATGGGTTACTGCCAACAGACCACCCATACCTAGCATGATGATCATCACCTTTTTTTCCACTCGGTCCTTCGGGGCGTAGATATACCCATTTTGTCTCCGATAATTGGTAAAATGATTCCATAAACACCGTCCAGCCTTTCGGTGCATCCTTCATTTTATCGAACCACTTGTATCGTGTTTTCCCATCTTTTTCAAACGTCATCCAAATTAAGCCAGTAGGGTCGGTAGTTGTTGTTGGTTTATTTCCAACATAAACAAACCTATTAAACGTCTGCGGATTTGCACTTTTCCCACTCGCTAATAATGGATCAACTGCCGTAAATCTGCCGTGCTGATTGTTGTAATAACGTGCTTCCGCAAAATCTAGATTTGTTTCTTTATCTTTTAAATAGCCAGTGAATTTTTGTCTGATTTCGTCATTGGTTGAGCCATATTTCAGGTTTGTGGTTCTTGCCCCAACTCCAACATATAAATCTTCACCGAATGGCATCATATCTCGTCTTGAAATTACATTTCCGTTTTTGTCCGTTATTATCCTTGGCGTTCCAAGTTGATCGCTTGTCAGGTAACTTGTTGTCGGCGTTGTAGATAAAAGCGTTGAATACTCAGCAACCATTTGCCCCATCGCGTCATAAACAAAAATTGTTGTTTCTGTTGCGGTCGTTTTCTTAACTCTCTTGCCTTCGCCATTGTAATAATATGTTCCAATCAGCTCGTCAACTGCGTTTTTAACATGGACTTGTTTATTTTCACCATTAAAAACAAATTTTCTAATCTGATTATTATTTTGGTCAATATCTTGGATAATATTTCCAGTTTTGTCATAAATAAAACCTTGATTCACAACAAATCTGTTTGTGTTTGCGTCAATACTTGGGAGCGTCAGGCTATTTATTGCCAAAGATTGACCATTTACTTGTTGGCTAAATTGGGTTCTATTCCCGAAACGGTCATAACCAAAAGTTTGTTTCCAATTTTCATTTGTTGTGGCATTGTTTGTCTCTTTTGCTTCGACAATTCTATCTAATGCATCGTATTTGTAGTTTTGAACAAAACTTGCATTCGGCACACTTATTGTTTGCTTCGTAACGTTTCCAACATTTTGCAGTGTTCCGTTTGCTGTCAATTCGCCGTATTCATATTGTAATTTAAACAAACTTGTATCGTTCGAATTTAAGCCTAATCCAATTTGTGTAAGTTGCTGACGAGTATTGTATTGTGCGGTTTCAAACCGACCGTTACCGAGTTTTAGGGAATTAACTCCGCCTGATGCGTTGTAATTAAAATCAGAGACGTAAACTTTGCCATTTCTAACGACTTTTGCTAAGTCCCCGTCATTCTCAAAAAAGTTTCTGACAACCTTTCCGCTCGGATAAGTCTGTTCGACCAACGCACCTGAGAAATTATATTTGTATTTCGATTCGTATGTTGTGCCGTCTGTAATCTGCTCGCTTTTCAATGTTCGACCAAAGTTATCGAAAGAAGTAAATTGGCTTGCTGAAATGCTTGAACTTACTTTCGTTAACTTGCCTTTTGAGTAATCGGGAACTGCTCCCAAGCCCGTTCCGTCATAATGATAAAATACCGTTGGCGTGTCTAAGTTACTGTATTCACGCTTGGTTACTCGTCCGGCGTTGTCGTAAGTATTCGTGATTTGTTTGTTTTCAGCATCAGTCGTTTTGATTAAATTCCCAACGAGGTCATATTCCATCGCGGCTGTCCAAACGCTGTTGTTTGTCACCGGATCAAGTATGTTAAGTGCTGTGTTTACTTCCTGTTCGGATTGTTTTACACGTATCAGACGACCGAGAAAATCGTATAGAAAATAGCGATGTTGGATAGCTGGTTCGCCCGTTTTGCCTTGTTGGACGTGAACCATCTTTCCTTGTGGATTATATTTGTAAAATGTCGGTTGATTTGGCGTGGCAATCGAACCCAAATCATTGATGCCAGTCGGTTCATCAATCCGAATTAGTTGCCCGAGCGAATTAGTTATCGAACGTGCTTTTCGCCCCGAAGCATCAGTCGCAATCGTGAAAGTCCCAACGAATCCCGGCTCAGTCGAAATTCCCCATTCCGTAATCCCGAGACTCGCTCCAGTTTGCCCAATCGACACCGGAGCAAAGGTTTCGACGACGTGATTTTTTAAGTCGGTACGTTCAAATAATCATCTACACTTTCTGTTATAAAATCTGAGAATTTGTCCCATTTCTGATAAGGATATTTCTCACCTTCGTCATAATAAAAAATTGGAGGATCATCATTTTCATTCAAATGAAAATACATAAATTGATAGCCTTGATGTGAGGCAAAAATAAAATCATTTTGAGAGAGTTTAAAATCACTTCTATCTTCTTCAAGCAATTCAACTGCTGCGACTCTGTTATTAATTATTGACTCAAAAAAAATATCCGTACCTTGAAAGAATGCTCCTGCACGCCGTCCCATTGTAGTTAAGAACTCTTTGTAAATTTCAGGCAAAGGCGACATTGCGTAAAGTTCTAATTGATCTATTTCAGATTTAGACAGCCCTTGAATTTGGCTGTCCGTTGCAATTCCAAAACTAACCAATTTTTTACGAATCTCTAAAAAAATTTTTTTTTTCATATAGTATTTCTTCACAGTAGTTTACTACTGAGGTCCTGAACCAACCGTTACATTAATTCTAGGAAACATTACATTAAACTGATTTCGAACATCTGAACAAGATGTGCACATTGGTCTTTGGGTAAATATGTTAACCGATCCCGTTGATGAAGGTGTTGCGTTTTGACCTATGAATTCGAAAAGTTTTACTTCTGAATCATTGGCTCTACTAAAACCTCCTACACTTTTTGTAGTAAAAAGCCGAGTTCCTGGAACATCAACTGTGCCAGGTCGATTTGCTTGTCCGCTTACAGCAATAGATTGTCCAGATGAGCCATCGATTTTGTAATTAGCTATCGCTATATTTCTTTGTGACCCAATGTTCAAAGAAGAACGAATATTATTTATTATATTCATACCTTCTGACAACCTTGGAACAGACCCACCGATATTCGTAGTAACCGAAGATGGACTCCGAATCAATCCCTGCGATATTGGATTAAATCCGATATACATGGTTTGAAAGGTGAGATTTATTTCACCAATTGTTTGAGCTGTTTTATAAGAATCCGTGGTGGTTTGCAATACTGAATCAATTGTCGGTCCCTGATTTCCTATCAGTCTCGCAGGTCGCTCTTGATTTTGATCTAATGCGTTTTGCAATCGTTGCATATTCGCATTTTGAAGCGGATCAGAATTCGACATTGCTTCATACACGTAAAGATTCGGCTCCCTTTCACGCTGAGTCACAGTATCACCACCATAACTAAAAGTTCGCGATACTCTTTCGCTCGCTTTATCATAAAAATCGATCAATACTTTAACGGTTGCCTTCCATTGATTATCAATTCTTTCAGCAACTTGAAGCCCACTCGGGTCAGTCTTCGTAGTTGGCTGATTCATCGTATAAACAAACCGATTAAAAGTCTGCGGATTCGCACTCTTCCCACTCGACAAAAGTGGATCAACCGCCGTGAATCTTCCGTGATTGCTATTGTAGTATCTTGCTTCCGCGAAATCTAGGTTTGATTCCGCGTCTTTTTGGTAACCAGTGAATTTCTGCCTTACATTATCGCCGGAGTTGTATTGAAGATTGCTACTTCTGTTAGAAGTTTGTGGCGTATTTACTCCGATTTCCTCGCCGAATGGCATAAAATCTCGGCGTGATTTTACTTGTCCGTTTGCGTCGGTCAAGACTCTCGGACTGCCGAGTGTGTCGGTTGCGGTGTAGTTGGTTGTTGGGTTTGGCGTTGGTGTCGCGGTCGAATATTCCGCAATCAGCTTGCCATTTGAATAGACAAAAATGGTTAGCTCGGTCTGTGTTTTCTTCTTGACTCTTTTCCCCTCGCCGTCATAGAAATATTCCCCGACAACGCCTGTCGAATCAGTAATTTTCGTCTGTTTATTGTTTCCATCAAACGTAAAATTCCGTGTCAAATTGTTCAACGGATTCACATCTTGGACAATATTTCCACCTTTATCAAACACATATCCTTGATTTTCATTAAACCGATTTGTGTTTGGATTCACGCTTGCTAAAGTTACAATAAATTTACTTTTACAAAAAAGAAACTCGGAAACTTATTCTCTTTCGGATTCAATAAGATTCAAAAAATCGTCAGTTAAATCTCGATTGATTCGAATCTGTGGCTCATTCTCAAAAGTTAGAAGAAAGTCATTTGATTGTCCTTCCATCCAAAAATTTCCGTCTAATAGAGACAGGAAACTCGCAACTGTGTCAACCTTAATCTGTTCTGCGATTTTAAAGAAAATTTGTTTCTTATTCTCATCTAAACTGTTGTAGAACTCGATTTCTTCACATTTCGTAGTCGTGTTATCGTACCTTTCCTTAAAATTCTTAATCGAACTATCAACCAACTGAAATTTTATCTGTTTGATTAAATGATTTCTTTTCACCATTTGTCTCCTTCATCCAACAATTACTATTCAAATCTTGGATAAACAAAATCATGTTTACCAGTTTTCATTCGATGAACAACCGTATCTGCTGGCAAAACGATTCCTACCTCGGCTTTTTTGTATTCATTGGTTAGTTCTCCAACTTCTGATCTCAGTCCGTTTATTTTCCAAACATTCCAAGATTTGCTAACATCGTATTCGTAATTAAAATTGAGTCTGCCATAGTCGGGTGTATCTCGAAACATAACATTATCAAGATTTCCAAGATTAGAGTGATTTCCAATCTTTATCCAAAAACCCATTTTGACTCCCAGTTTAATAAATGTGTGCCAATGAAAATCAATTTTTCCAGCTATGATTTCGTCAAGACTAACGTCACTTTCAATAGAGTATCTTTTTGAAAATGCACGGATTACAGCCGAATTTAATTGAGACATATCATCAGCAATATATTGAAAATAACCTTTAGAAGTATCCGATATTTTTACTTCAAAAATATCTCCGATTTTTGTAATTACTCTTTTCATAATTTATTTCAAATCAGTTAGTCTCAGCTTACTTTCTCTTTATTCTGATCTCGGATATATAAAATCATTCTTCCCTGTTCTCATTCTATGGACGATTGTTGAAGCGGGCAATACATCACCAATTTCAGCTTTTTTGTATTCGCCGCCTAGTTTTCCTACTTCAACTCGCTCACTATTGATTTTCCAAACAAACCATTTTTCTGAAATATTATCCTTTATATCGAATTTAGGATCTCCGTCGTCTTTACTTCCACGAAAAAGAATTTGGTCAATTTCCTCTTTAATTGTAAAGTTGGCAATTTTTCGCCAAAATCCTAGTTTCACACCCAACTTAATGAACGTATGCCAATGAAATTCTATTTTGTCATTAATAATTTCTTCAGGACTAACTTCAGTTTGAATTGGGTATCTTTTCGAAAATGCACGGATTACAGCCGAATTCAATTGCGACATATCATCTGCAATATATTGAAAATAACCTTTGGAAGTATCCGATATTTTTACTTCAAAAATATCTCCGATTTTTGTAATTACTCTTTTCATAACTATGGTATCGGGACTGGTGGCGGAATGTTATATTGCTGCCAATATTTTTCTGCAACCGAATTGATTTGATTTAACAAGCGTCCTGCTTGCATTGCAGATTTTCCGCCTAATTCGTTTATTTTTGTTTGTTCGGCAATTCTTGCAGAAAGCTTATCCGCTGCAGTACCAATCTCTTGAAAACGTAAATTTGCTTTATTCACATCTTCTGCGGCATGCTCACCCGCTCTAACAATTAAATCTCGACTCGTTATTCCTACATATCTTACCGCACCAGTCGCTTTATCGATAGCTTGGTAAATGATGTAACTACCCTTGTCGCTCGCGACTTCCAACGTTCGTATAGTTTGATTTGGGTTAGCCGCAGCATATTGGGCTACTACTGGAGCACCTAGTTTTAGCGTAGTCAAACCTGCACCGCTTAAAGCTCCAGTTGCACCTGCTACTGCTCCAATCCCTGATCCTATCAAAAACGCTCCACCCACTCCGACAATAACAATTTTGCCCTGTTTCTGGGTGTTATCTGCAAGTGAAACAAGAAATGCTCGCGAACCAGCAGGAAGCTCTTGATCCTTTATTTCTCTATAACCTTTATCGCCTGGAACAGCATTTGAGATAGTTCGGAAGCTGTTTTTTGTTGGGTTCAATCGAACTGTGACATTTCCCTCACCTTGGTAAGTCCAATTATCAGGGCGAAACGTTTCATAGCCTGCTTTAGTTAATGCCCTTTCATTTTTAAACCAACGAACATGTTTTCCTGCGATTCCCCATATTAGTCCGGTAGCATCAATTCTCATAAGCGGACTATTCCCTACATAAACAAACCGATTAAACGTCTGCGGATTTGCACTCTTTCCACTAGCCAATAATGGATCAACCGCAGTAAATCTTCCGTGTTGATTGTTATAATATCTCGCTTCGGCATAGTCTAGATTCGTTTCATTATCTTTCAAATATCCTGTGAATTTCTGCCGCACATTGTCGCTCGCTCCA
>JANNVK010000107.1:0-68834 GCA_031414415.1 Acidobacteriota bacterium | reverse complement strand
AAGTTCCAAAACCGCGTTCAAAAATGAAATCAACGCAATCTTTTTATTTTCGTTTCCAAATACTTTGCGAAACGCAATATCATTTGTGACATCTACGAACTTCATATCTAAAATTTACTAGATTTACTGGTTTTGTTCAATCAAAAATGCTTTCGTATATATTAACTACTAATTTTTAAATTAGAGTTATTCCGCATTTCCCACAAAATTTTGTTGATGAAGGATAAGGCTTAAGACATTTTTGACAAACTCTTTCGACTGTTTTAGGAGCGTTTTGTAGAATATTAACTGCAATAGCCGGATTTGTTTTCGGCACCTGAACAAGTTGTAATCCGCATCTTCCGCAAAATTTTGATGACTGCGGCAAAGGCGTTGCACATCTCGGACAAGGAAATTTTTTCGCTTCTTGATTTGACGAACTCGTCACAAAATCAAATTGCGAATTTCCACAACGACCGCAAAATTTCACGCCGGCGGCAAATCTCGATTTACAACGTGAGCAAGCAACTATGTCCGGCAAGACACTTGATTCGGCGTGACCGCTACTAATTCCCAGCGATGATGAAGGTTGGCTGCTGCTCGGTGCGTGAAGCGTGCGAAGTTGAGCTTGAATAACTTGTTCGTTGCCTTCCTCGCGGATTTCAATCACTCGTTCATCATCTTTTTCGCCGAGTTTTGAGACTCGTAAAATGTGTCTTCCGACTGGAATTCCACTCAATATTAAACGCCCTGAACTGCCGATACTTCCCTTTCTTTCGTCGTCAACATACACTTCCGCAGAAACTGGAGCCATAATTATCAGACGCGAACTTCCAGCTTGTTTTTTGTCAGACAAATCATCTGCGGCTTTTTCGAGTTCGGCTAACCAAACACCGACAGATGCTGGACGATTGGCAGCTTCGCGTTCAATTGCGTGCATAATTACACGTTCAATAGACTTTGGAATATCTGTGCGAAGTGTCGAAATAAGTGGCGGTGTGTGCATTATTTTTTGCATCACAAGTTGCATTAAATCGCCTGTAAACGGAGTTTTACCGCCAAGCATCAGATATGCAATTGTGCCGAGTGCGTATAAATCAGATCGCCGGTCAACGCCAAGTTCAGGCTGCATTTGCTCGGGCGACATATATTCTGGCGTGCCGATTATTCCGCGTGAAGCTGGCGAAGCGTTTGAACTAATATCAGTAACGGTTTCGTTAACGATTTTCGCAAGTCCAAAATCGCCAACTTTAATAAACCCATCGCTCGCGGTTGCTGATGTCTTCTGCATAATAAAAATATTTGCAGGTTTCAAATCACGATGTAGAATTCCGGCTTCGTGTGCGGCTTCGACACCTTCACCAATTTGTTTTAATAATTTTACGGCACGTTTAACATTGAGTGTGCCTTCGCGGCGGAGCAATTTGTGCAATGTTTCGCCTTCAACATATTCCATTACAAGATAAAATACGCCATCTGTTGTTTTGCCAAAGTCAGTAACGTCAACAACATTTGGATGACGAATTGATGCTGCGGACATTGCTTCGCGTTCAAAACGAGCGATTGCTTCGCCTTCTTGCAAATCATCGCTGTTTAATAAATCTTGACGCACGGTTTTTACCGCAACGTGCCTGACTCCGAGATTCTTATCTTGTGCAAGATAAACTCTGCCCATTGCACCTTTGCCAAGCAGACTTTTTAACAAATATCGACCAGCAATTTGCTGACTTCCAGGCAACGTGAAACGAGTTTCAACGCCGTCAGTTGGGCAAATTAACGCTTCATCATCGAAACAAACTTCACATTTAGGGCATTCTCGCATTTGTAATCAATTAGTCACTAAAAAACTTGCTAAATAATAGCATCAAAACTCTGTTGTTTCGACAATTTCAATATTTTATTTCGTAATTTTTTAAATTGAAAGTTTTAATACTTTTTCTGAATTTGATAATCTTTAGAGAGGAGATTTTTATTGTGTCGCAAAATTTTGAAGCAGGTGATTTTTTAATTTTTCAACTCGAAAGCGGTTATGGTTTATTGCGTATTTTGGCAATTGATATTGTTGAAAATGGCGAGAAAATATGGCATTTATCTGGTTATAACGAACTCTTTCCGGATTACGAAAATGCAGAAATCGCGTTAAATAATATCGAAAACTTAACGATAAATTTGTCACATATGGCATTGACCAATCGTGCCTTTGAGCGAACTCCAGCTTCTCGAATCGGAAATTTTATCCTCAATGAATCAGAATTAGAGGCTTGTAATATCTGGAAAAAAACCGAAACTCGCCTAATTGAAGATCGTTCGGCGTTACAATTGATGGGTTTCATTAGGTAAATGTCAAGAAAAGCTAAATATTATGTAATCACGCCATTTTTCTACGTTTTGTCTCTTCTTCAATCATCTCAAGTTCTCGGCAAACTTGACCAATAACTGACGTATTTTCTTTTGCTCGGCGAATCAAATAAGGCAACGTGTCTTTCACCGGACCGTAAGGCACATATTTTGAAACGTTGTAATTATTTTTTGCCAAAACATAAGAAAGGTTGTCGCTCATTCCAAAAAGCTGCGAGAAATTTACGTGTGGATGATTTGCCGGAATATTGTTTTCATCAAGAAGTCTGGCGAGCAATTGCACACTTTCTTCGTTGTGTGTGCCCGAAACAAACGCAATATCTTCAATGTTTTCAACACAATAACGCAAGGCTTCATTAAAATCACGGTCAGTAGATTCTTTATCAGATTGAATCGGCGATGGATAATTTAATTTCTCTGCTCGCTCGCGTTCTTTTTCCATATAAGCTCCGCGAACCAGTTTCACCGCGAGAAAATAACCAGCTTTTTTTGCTTCTTGATGAGCATTTTTCAAATATTCGAGACGATCGTGTCGATAAAGTTGAATTGTGTTGTAAATAATCGGCGTTTCAAGGTTATATTTCTCCATTTCACCTGTCGCAAGTTTGTCAATGGCGTTTTGAATCCAAGATTCTTCCGCGTCAATAAAAATCGGTTGACCTATTGAATGTGCAAATTTGCAAATATCATCAACGCGGCTTTCAATTCGCTCCCATTTCCACTCACCTTTTTCAGTTAATTTAACACCGGAAGAAACTTTTTCTAATGTTCCAAGCGGGGCAATTCCGGTTATTTTAAAAACAGCAAACGGGATTCTGTCATCTGATTTGGCACGAACAATTGTGCGGAGAATTTCTTCTTTTGTTTCACCAAAATCTTCTTCTTCAAATCTTCCTTCAACCGAATAATCTAAAATTGTGCCAATTTTAGATTCGCCAAGTTTACTGATCGCTGTTTCACATTCTTCAATTGTTTCGCCACCACAAAACTGTTTAAAAACTGTGGCTTTTATTGCCCATTGAATTGGTAAATGCATTGAAAAAGCAAAATTTGTCAGCTTTGATCCGAAATCTGTCAGAGCTTGCGAACTCATCATTTTGAAAAGCCAACGCTTTTTTTGTAACTCAATGTTGGATTTATCAGCAAATGCAACTTCGGTATTTTGTAAATTAAGTTCAAATTTAGCCATTTTTTAATTCATCAATAAAATCAAAAACTTTCTTCGAAAATTGAATTCTATCATAAATTTCTGACAATTTTAGTTCAGATTCGATTGAATCAATTCGACAAATACAGTCTAACCCTAAATATGTGAACATTTTCCAACTCGAATCTTCTTGTCGAATAAAATGTTCAACTTGCGGTAAATCTTGTGAAACTAACAGATAATCAGTCAATGTTTGATTAAACATTTTGTAGCGTGTAAATTTTTTATTACGGTCGTAGTCAGCTGTCGAATCGGATAAAACTTCAATAATAACTTTCGGATTTAAAATAATATCAGTCTTTTTGTCGTGATATTCAACATCTCCACAGATTACTACCAAATCTGGATATGAAAACATTCCTTTTTTGGAATTTGTTTCTAATTTAAAACCGCCACTTTTTATTTTTGCATCTTTCGTTCGGACACGACAATTTTTACCTTTTAACTGGTTAGCTAATTCAGCAGTTAAGCTAACCGTAATATCACCATGTTCGTCAGATTCACCAGCCATCAGACGAATTTCGCCGTCATAATATTCGTAGCGTTCTTCGCTGGCTCGCTCAATCGCTAAATATTCTTCAACTGTGTAAAGATATTTTTTATCGCGTTTGAGTTTTGGAATTGCCATAATCCAATTTAACTACAATTTGAGCGAAAAATAAAAGTTGATACTTGATTTCTTATTGTCACAAAAATATTTTGCTTAAGTTTTTTTAAAGTAATAGAATAAAAGTGTTTATAAACAATCATTTAAAGTGTTAAATGCAAAAAACAAACCTCAAAAAAATTTGGTTAATTTCAGAAAATGCTTTTGCGGCATTGCTGAAATGGTTGGATATTGACAACAAAACCGATGGCGAGTGTTATCTGGAAATTCATGAGCGTTTAGTCAGCTATTTTGACCGAAAAAATTGTCAAAATCCCGACGAATTAGCTGATGAAACATTGAATCGGGTTGCGAGAAGATTAGAAGAAGAAGGAAAACTCGAATCAGAAACTCCGGCTAGATATTGTTACATTACTGCGAAATTTGTTTTTTTAGAAAATTTACGAAGTAAAGATAAACAAAATATCTCAATTGATGAAACTACTGAAAACAAACTGTTTAGCAAAACTTTTGATGATAAAACGGTAAACGAAAAAAGATTAAATTGTCTAGAACTTTGCACTGAAAATCTCGAATTTGTGAATCGCGAAATAATTTTTGGTTATTATTACGGTGAAGAACGAATCAAAATTGAAAACCGACGAAAGTTGGCGAAAAAGTTTGAATTATCGGTCAATGCCTTGAGCATTCGGGCGTGTCGGATTCGTGAAAGATTGCAGGTTTGTGTAGTTAAATGCGTAGAGAAAAATAATTTGTGAAATGTTTTTGGGATTTTGTCTTATGTATGTGAAAAGCTTTTCCCCAAAGCGAAATTATAATGAACACAGATAAATATAATAAAAAGGCTTTGACCGATTATTTACTCGGCAAATCTAATGAAACTGATGCTGAATTGTTTGATGAATTGAGCATTACCGATGATGAATTTGTTATTAAGTTGAAATTGGCGGAAGACGAATTAATAGACGCATATCTTCTCGGCGAGCTTGTAAACACTGATGTCGGGAGGTTTGAAGAGAGTTATCTTGCCTCACCTCTACGGCGTGAAAAGGTCGAATTTGCGAGAGCGTTACAGGTTGTCGCGAAAAAGAATTTTGAGAAATCTCCTCAAGTTGAAAAACAAACTTGGGCGGAGTTTTTTGTGTTTTGGAAATTAAATTCAGCATTGCGTTACGGATTTGCCGCGTTGCTTTTGGCATTTGTAGGATTTTTCGGCTGGTTTTTGTTGAGTAAAAATAAAGCGGATGAAGTTGTAAAAGTTGAAACAACTCCAACGCAACAACCGACAATTCAGCCAACTCAAATTCCGACTCAAACTCCAATCGAAATTACGCCAAGCCCAACGGTTTCTGCGTCGCCTGTAAAAACTCTCGAACCAAAAACATCGCCCACAAATTCACCAACACCAAAGCCAACAGTTGAACCAACAAAACCGCCAACTCCCAATATACCAACACTTGCGACGTTTGTTCTGCTTCCGCCAACTCGCGGCGGAAGTTCGTTGCAAACAATTTCGATTACCAAACAAACGACCGATGTTGCGTTCGGTTTGCCGTTAGAAGCCGCCGATTTCAAAAGTTATCGAGTTTTTCTCAAAAATCAAACAGGCAAAGTTTTGTGGCAAAGCGGCAAATTAACTTCAAAAAAATCGGCGTTAAATGTTCGACTTTCCGCTAAGTTGTTACAATCAAACATTTATTCGCTCACCGTTGTCGGGATTGACGAAGCAAATGAGCCGGAAAATATCGGTGATTATTCGTTCAAATCTGTGATAAAGTAACGCCATAGTTTTACTTAACGCAAATTTACGGAGAAAATCGCCGATGTCTTTTCAAATCGCCAAAAATCTGATAGTTTTTTCGTTTTTATTTTTATTCTCACACCTTGTTTTCGCTCAAACGCCGACAAATCTTGAATTAAATAGACCGATTGAACGCGAGATAAAAGGTGGTGAAACCCATTTTTTCCAAATCGACTTACCAACCGGGCAATATGTAAAGATAGAAACTGTCGAACGAGGAGTTGAAATTTCAATATCTGTTAAAGACCCAATTGGTAAATCTTTTTTAGAATTCAGCGTTCCCTATACTGACAAAGACCCGCAATCGATGAATTTTGTAACGAAAGAAGCCGGAAAATATCTGATTTCGATTGCTCCTGATGCCTTAAATTCTGTCGCCGGAAAATATCAATTAAATCTAATAGAAAGTCGTCCCGCAGACGAAAAAGATATTCAATTATTCAATGTTTTGCAATTAACTCTCTTTGCGAAGGCACTTAGGAACGGCGGCAAATTTGATGAAGCAATCGCAATAGCTGAAAAAGCTCTCGCTATATTGAAGCAATTCGGCGGCGAAGAAAATGCCGAAACTGCAAATCTATTGAGTGAAATTGGATCAAGTTACGACGACAAATCAAATATTCAAAAGGCAGAAGAAAACTATTCCAAATCGCTCGAAATTTACGAGAGAATTTATGGACAAAATCACCCATACGTTGCTACCGTTTTAGGCAATCTTGGAGTTGTGTTTCGGCGAAATGGCAACTACGACAAAGCGGAACTTTATTTTACTAGAGCATTAGAAATTAATGAGAAAATATTTGGAAAAGATCATCTTATTGTTTCCCAAAACCTGAGCAATCTAGGTGCAAATTATTACAGCAAGGGTGAATATACAAAAGCCGAGGAGTGCCACCGCCGTGCATTGGTTATCCGCGAAGCACAGCTTGGGTCAAATAATACGGCTGTGGCAATTTCGATTAACAACATCGCTGTTGTTTACCGAATGCAAGGCGACTATCCGAGAACGTTGGAAATGCTGAAGCGTTCACTTTCTATCCTAGAAAAAAACCTTCCCGCAGATGATTTGAGTCTTGCGGCTATTGTTTCAAATATCGCCGGAGTTAGTTTTGAATTGGGTGATTTTGTTGCCGCAGAAAAGTATTTTGAGAGATCAATTGCGATTAGAGAAAAAAAGTTAGGATCTGAAAGTCCTGATTTAGCGAACACCTTAACCGGTTTGGGCAGCTATTACGAATCTCGCGGCGAATATGAAAAGGCTGAAGTTCAATATCTCCGTTGCCTTCATAATTACGAAAAAGCCTACGGAAAAGAGCATCCTGATTACGCTCGAGCTTTAGCAAACGTAAGTGCGATCTATCGTGTTCGCGGCGAATACGACAAAGCTGAGCCAATGCAGCTTCAAGCCTTGGAAATTTTTCAAAAGAAATTGGGTTCGGAAAATAGTAGTGTCGCTGCGGCATTAAATAATATCGGATTAATCGCAAGTTATAAAAAAGATTTTGAAAAATCCGAGAAATATTACCTGCAATCTTTGGCGATGTTTGAAAAAATCAACGGTGAATTTTTCCCATTGACAGGCAGAGTAATAAAGAATCTCGTAACTCTCTACATCGAGAAGCAAGATTTTGAAAAAGCAATTAGCTATCAGAAACGACTTTTGGTTATTCATGAAAAATTGCTAGAGATAAATTTGTCGATTGGCTCCGAAAGACAAAAGAAAACTTATCTTGAAACACTCAATTCTGATTTGCAAAATATGCTCGCTTTGCAGGCAGATTTACTTCCGAATTCCGATGAAATAAAGAATTTAACATTGAAGTTGATTTTAGAGCGAAAGGGTCGAACGTCAGATGTTTTGGCGAGTAACCTGAGCGTTTTACGGCAGACTGCTAACCCTATCGACCAACAAGCGATTGATCGTTTGAGTGATTTACGGTCACGTTTGTCGAATTTTGTAATTTCCGGTTCCGGAAGCCAAAAGCCGGAGATATATAAAGCAAAACTTAAGGATTTGGTTGAAACGAAAGACATTTTGGAATCCCAGCTGAGCGAAAGAAGTGCAACTTATCGCTCTGCACGTCAACCTATTTCAATCGACTCAATTGCCTCAACTATTCCGAAGAACTCAGTTTTAGTTGAATTCATTGTTGATAATCCGATTGACCGAACGTCCAATTCGCCAAAACCAAAGTTTCTTCCGCAACGTTATATTGCGTTCACATTGAATCAGAAAGGTATAATTCAAAGCAAAATTATTGGCGACAAGAAACTGATTGACGAAGCGATTGCCAAATTCCGCGAAGCCTTGCAAGACCCGAAACGCACTGATATTAAACAACTTGCGAGAGATTTAGACAAAAAAGTAATGTCGCCGATTCGTGAATTTTTAGGCGATTCAAGACAACTTTTAATTTCACCCGACGGCAATTTAAATTTGATTCCGTTTGAAGCGTTGGTTGATGAAAACGGTAAGTATTTGGTCGAAAAATATTCGATTTCTTATCTTTCCAGCGGACGTGATTTGCTGAGAATGCAAAATTCTAAACCAAACAATAATTCGCCGTTAATTATTGCAAATCCGGATTTTGGAATTGCGGAAACAACGGCAAAAGTTGAAAACCAAACAGTTGCGAAACGTGATAAAAAACGCGGCGTAACAGTGGCGAAAAGTTTATCGGAAACATATTTTGCACCTTTGAGCGGCACGGAACAAGAAGGCAAAACGATTCAAACGTTGTTTCCCGAATCAACTTTGCTAACCGGCACGAAAGCGACCAAAGACGCACTCAAACAAACAAAATCGCCGAAGATTCTGCACATTGCTTCACACGGTTTTTATCTCGAAGACAAAGAAAAAACCGATTCAGAAAACCCGTTGTTGCGTTCGGGAATCGCACTCGCGGGAGCAAATGCACACAAAGAAAACAACGGAATTTTAACCGCTTTGGAAAGTTCGGGCTTGAATCTTTTCGGGACAAAATTAGTTGTTCTATCAGCTTGCGGAACAGGTTTGGGCGAAGTGCAATCGGGTGAAGGCGTGTTTGGACTACGGCGTTCTTTCGTCTTGGCGGGTTCTGAATCGTTAGTCATTTCGCTGTGGTCGGTGAGCGATTATGTAACGCGAGAATTGATGACAAATTATTACAAAAACCTGAAACAAGGAATCGGACGCGGCGAATCGTTACGCAGAGTTCAACTTGAAATGCTCAAAAACCCGAAGCGAAACCATCCGTTTTATTGGGCAAGTTTTATCGAATCAGGTAATTGGACAAGTTTGTAGTCCCGCATTTATGCGAAAATAGTTGTTATTAAAAGTCTTCGCCGCGTGAACGCGGAACTACGAACTATTATCCATGCAACCTAAATCGGCACACAAATTCCGTCAACTTCGTGAAATCCGGGCGGACATTGCGTAGGCATTTCGGCTTCCAAACTTTTTGCGTGTTCGGTAAATTGTTTTGCTCGTTTGTGTCCTGATTTTCGCCATTCGGCTGAATGCCTGACAGCAACCTCTTTTAGAAATTGTTCCACTTGTTTTGTAACAAAATCTGTAAATTCTTGCTTGTCAATTTCTGTTTCAAGCAAATTATATTCCGCAAGCGACACACTACTCAACGAATCAAGTGATTTTCTAAGTTTGATATACGAATCTTTATTTGGCATTTATTTTTTTCTCCTTTTTATTTGAAATTTTCTATCATTGAAATTTGTCTGACTCTTTTTTGTCGGCTGTAATAAATTGAACCGCCGTCTTTTGCCCAAGTTATGCCCGAAACATAAATATTTTCGGCAAGATTTGAAATTATTTTCATATTTTCCGGACTCGACAGCGTCATAATTCGGATATTATCTTTCGATTGGTCGTGTGTGGCAAAGGCAATTTTTTGTCCGTCGGGTGAAAGTTGGATGTTGCTGAAATACGCCGCATCAATCGTCGCAATTTCGGCTTTTTTATTGCCGATTTGAAGCAACTTCACTTTAGTCGGTTTCGCTGTTTGTTTGCCTTCAGCTCTTGCAATTATTAAATTTGATTGATTCCAGCCAAGCAATTTTACGTCCGATTCGGTTGAATAAATAATCTCGGTATTTTGATTGTTGAGCAGATAAACAGTTGACTTTGATGCAGTTAGAGGTTTTGTCGAACTTCCTGAAAAAGCAATCTGCTGACCGTCGGACGAAAATAACGGACTTGAAAAAACTAAATTTGCATCATCATTATTTGAAAGTTGTTTGGGTTGGCTCAAACCATCAGCGTCAACTTGCCAAACATTATAAAAGCCGTTGATTTTCGCACAATAAATCAAACTTTTACTGTCGGATGACCAACTGTAATCTTTAATTTGGACACGGTTATAAGGCATCAGACTAAAGCCCGCGAACCTTATTCCGTCGGTTGTTAATTGTTTTTCCGTGCCGTCTTTTTCGGCAACCCGAATGTTCATCAAATTATCGGCATAACGCAAGAATGCAATCTTTTGTTCATCGGGCGAATATGTCGGCAAAAATCCGTTTGAAGCAATGTTTATTTGCTTTTTATCGTCGTTTGAATAAACCTTAATGTCGCCGCCAAGTATGTGTTTTGCCTCTGTCGCCGTTTGCAAAACTATATTTTTGCCGTCGGACGAAACGTCTGACCAAAGTTCAAGTCCGGCATCGGAAGTTATTTGCGATTCACCTTTTTCATCGATATTCACTTGCCATAAATCGCTTTCTTCTCTCGATTTACTGAACAAAACTTTATCGCCGTTCGGTGCAACATCGCTGATAAGCGTATCGTTAATGTCAAGATTTAACTGTTCGCTGCGATTTTCATTCAAATATGCAATGCAAGTTTGAAAAATACCGTGACGTTTTGAACTGTAAATTATTCGCTCATTATCGGGCAGCCAAAACGGATATTCGTCGCTTGCCGCTTCGTCATTTGTAATTTGCAAAGGTTGTCCGCCGTTGAGTGAAATCACAAAAATATGCAGATTTTCATTCGAGCCGGAGGCGTAGGCAACGCGGTCTTCAGCGGGCGAAAGATTAAAAAATTGCGGTTTATCGGTGTCATCAAAATTAGTCAGTTTTGTAATTTGCTTTGAATCGAGGTTGAGTGAAAACAAGTTGAAATCTTGCTGATAGTAAATATTTTTGCCGTCTTTCGACCATTTGAGCAAATTTACAATTTCACTTTCCAACGTTTTGACAGGCGTAAATTCACCGCCCGAAAATGGCATTGACCAAATTCCGAGTTGCTTATCGCGGTTTGACAGAAACGCGATTCTTTGTCCGTCGGGCGACCAAATCGGATTAAAATAATTCCACTTTCCTTCGGTAATCGAATTCGTTTTGCCGTCGGGAATCTGCTTTGTCCAAATATTTCTCTGCCCGTTTTTTGTCATTGAAAAGGCAATCATTGTCCCGTTTGGTGAAAAAACCGCACCGTTATCGCCTTCGCCGGCTTCATCGTCCCACGTTATCAGTTGCTTGATTTGCATTGTTGCCAGCTGATTTTGGGCTTGTTGCCGATAAGTTGTATTAATTTTCCAAAAGGCGAAAACAGACAACACGGCAATTGAGCCGAAGGCAATCGCGGGAAATAAAATCTTGGTTAATTTGTGAGGTTGGGTTAATTCTGTTGGAGCAGTTTGAGTAATTTCTTCAATAATAAACTGCTGCTTTTGATGTCGTTCAACGATAAACTCATCATCGTTTTGCTCAAAACTTTTGTGAACGATCTTGCCCGTGAAACGATAACCGCGACGCGGGACATTCTGGATAATTTCTTCTGATTCGCCGTATGAAGCAAACATTTTTCGCAGCCGATAAATGTGTCGGGTGAGGTTGCTTTCTTCGACAAAAGAATCTTTCCACACTCGATTCAAAAGCTCCTCTTTCGTAACCAACTCGCCGCCGTTTTCGGTCAACACACAGAGCAACTCGATTTCCTTTAACGGCAAATCAATCGGCTGTTCTTGAAACGATAAAACTTTCTTTTCCGCATCAAGGCAAAACTTTCCGATTTCCCGTAAATGCATGATTTTATTGTCCATAACGACATTGGAGAACTAATGGATAACTAAAGGATTGTTAGTTCAAGACAATTTTCCCGTAAAAATAAATACTGATTTCACAACGCAATTCGTTGAACGGTTCGCGGTCGGAAGCGATTGGATTTGAAAGGCTGATTGTTTCCGGCTGATGTCCGTATTGTAAATCAAATGCCGGAAAAAGCAAAGAAGTATTTAATTACCGCCGAAAGTCACGAAGTCTTTATTCTGCGAAGAAATAAAACGTTTCGAGGATACTGTGAGGAATGCGAAGCCGAAGTTGAAATGTTCACGTTCGATACGGTTACAACTAGGACAAACATTCCGACGCGGCAACTGATTGGTCTTTTGGAAAATAAGCTGATTCATGCTTTCGAGACAACAAACGGGCATTTACTTATTTGTCGAAATTCTTTGGAAATAAGGCAAAAGTTAAAAAATTAAAAATGCGGTAGAGCCGCAAGGAGAAAAATAATGAAAATAATTACAGAATTTGCCGGTCAAAACTGGCTTATCACACCTGCGGCACTTGCGGTAAATGAGACGAAACCTGCAAGCATCAAAGATCAAAAATGGCTGTTGACGTTGACCGGAGTCGCTGTCGTTAATCTGACCGCTGGTTTCAACGGAGATTGGCTACGCGAAACATTGCAAATCCTTCCCGATATGAACGGACCTTTGCAATTTGCCATTAATCGTTTTTCAGTTCCAGTTCCGACAAATCCGGGTTACGTCGTGAAAGGATTGCCCAAAACCACGCCTTTTTTTCAGTTGGAAGAATGGGCACCATTTGCGGCACTTGGGTCAATTTTTGATAAAAACCAATCTGTTGATGCAGGTTTCGCAGTGGACTTTTGGAAACCATCGCCTTTTTTGACGCTATCGGCAAGCGGTTTGCCCGACATCAAACAGGTTTTTCAAGGAATCAAAGTAGATGTCGCCGTTCGTGACATTGACGCAACTCTGTTCCGCGTAAATTATCATATTTCGTTGCTCGGTAAAATCGTATTTGCCAAGCCTGATCCGTGTCAAAGCCAAATTGACAATGTTGCTGCGGATGAAACGTTAATACGAGAATTACTAATTCCTGTTCCGCCGTTATCAAATGGAAAACCGGATATTGCCGGACAAAAATTTCGTGATGCAGAACTTGCAAAAGCCAAAGTAAAACTTGCCGCCGACCAAAAAGCACTTACAATTTGTCAAATTCAGTCGAATCCGGGCGGCGGAGTTGTAACTCAATAAACCGACAGATTGTTATGAGAAAGAAAGAATGACTTTATAGCACGAGTCATTCTTCCCTGATTCTTGACAATTAGAAAAGGCAGAAAAATTTATGAAATGTTTTTGCGAAATTGTCTTATCAAAGTGAAAAAGCCTATTAGAAAAAACAAGCGATGTTTTCCTGCAATCGTTTTGGAGAAAAATTATGAATATGAAAAATACATTTTTGCAGTTTGCGGTTATCGTCTTTGTCTCGTTCGCATTTATTTCAAGCGTTGAAGCGGCAACTTTTACGGTTAATACAACGCTCGATACGGTTGATGCAATCCCGGGCGATGGAGTTTGCCTTGATCTCTCAGGCTTTTGTTCACTGCGGGCGGCAACGATGGAAATCAATATTACACCTATTAACACTAATCACGGAATAAATCTGCCGGCGGGAACATACACGCTGACAATTGTGAACAGTTCACCTGGAGCCGATATAGTAAAAGGGGACTTGAATTTCACAGACCACAGAGTAAGCATAATCGGCAGCAATCCTCGGACGACAATTATTCAAGCAGGGACGGTTAAAAGTACAACCGCCTTTGACGGAAATGGAATTGACCGCGTTTTTGGCATTAAAGGTATTAGCCCCGATATAACGCGGGTTGATTTTCGCGGCGTTACGATTAGAAACGGAAGGACCGGAAGCACGGGCGGTGGAATTTTGGCAACCGGCGATAGTCTTGGCGGTGTTATTGTTGTTAACTTCATTGACGTTACTATTGCAGATAATAGGGCTAACGGCGGCGGCGGGTTCTATTGCAGCGGATGTGTATCTACTATCGAAAACACGACGATCACGGATAATATTGGTATCTTCGGCACTACCGGCGGTATAGCTGCAGCTTCACAGTTTCCAAATTCAATTCGATTAACAAACACAACAATTTCGGGTAATAATCAAGGTGTTGCATTCCAAACCGGCTCTCACAATATTACAAATTGCACAATAACCAACAATAAGGAGTCTTTTTTTGCTTTCACTGGAGTAGCAGGTGTAACCGTTTCAGGTACGGCTACCACAAATATACGAAATACAATTATTGCGAACAATTTCAAGGGAGAGTCATTAGCTACTCCATCGGATGTTTCCGGAATATTTACCTCCGCCGGAACAAATTTAATTGGTTCTGTTGGAACAAGCACAGGTTGGATTGGAAGCGATTTGCTCAATAATACATCGGCAAATCTCGGACCATTAGCCAACAACGGCGGACAAACCGATACTCATTCCATTCCGTCAACATCATCAGCTTTGAATGCCGGACAAAATTGTGTGGTTAATTCAACTTGTGGAATTTTCTCCGTAGGATCAATTACCACCGACCAACGCGGACAAAACCGATTGGTCAACGGCTTCGCACCCACTGCGTTGTTTGTTGATATTGGAGCTTATGAAAAACAAATTCCAACCGTTGCAAGTGCCAACATCAGCGGACGAGTTACAACTGCAACCGGACGTGGAATCCGTAATGTCGGCGTTACCGTTACCAAACCAAACGGCGAAACGTTATTCGCCATCACAAATCCATTCGGCTATTACCGCTTTCAAGAATTACCCGTCGGCGAAACTTATATTTTAAGTGTTAATTCAAAACGATATTCGTTTGCCGAACCGACTCGTGTGATTAGTTTGAGTGAAGATTTAACTGATGCCGATTTTGTTTCAGATGGAAAATAGACGGGAGAAGTATTACTGCAAACTGGATGCTTTGGCGAAGATTTGGCTGAGTTATATTTTATGCCTATTGAAGATTCCACAACCTCCAAAATGCCTACCTCGATGACTAGCTTTCCCGGAAGTCCTCAACTCTGCGGTGATTTATTGCCGTAACATTGCGAGTTTATCTCTATTGTGAGCAACGCTTGAATGCCTTGCTCGTTTTTTTTTGAAAAAATGTGAAATGTTTTTGTGAAATTGTCTTATCAAAGTGAAGGAAAGTTTTTGCAAAGGAAAATGCGGAAATTCCGCAAAGGAAAAAAATTATGAAAAAAAATCTACAAACAATCAGTTTAGTTATAACAATCTTAGCGATATTTTCGCTTGGATGCGGATCGCTTAAAGACCGAATAGCCGGCAAAGAAAGCGGCGGAGTAAGTTCCCCGAGTCCAATCGATTCCGCGTCGCCGAAAAATAGTAATGTCACTCCGACGAATTCGGCTCCGACCAATGCCGCTCCCGTGCCAGCGACATCGGGCGAACACAAAGGAAATCGAATTATCAAAATGGATGATAAAGCCGTCGCGTCTTACGATTCGGTTGATTTTATTAATGAAAAAAAGACCTGGAAGGATGTAATCACGCCTTTGGATAAGATTCGTGGAAAAATTATCGAAGTGACAGGGAGAGTAAGTGTTCTTTATCCCGAAAAGAACGACGTATTGCCGCCAAGTGTCAAGTTGATTGGGGGCGACCCTATTCTTGACGACGTTGGATGCAACTTTGACCCGGAAAATAAGGACGAAATTAAGAGTCTTAAAGAAGATCAATTAGTTACTTTGAAGGGTTTGGTTCCCAAAATGTGGATTATTGGCTTGGAACATTGCGTTATTGTTAAAGCGAATTAGTTAAATTCGAAAATCAAACGAGCGTCGTCGAGTTTTGCACGACGCTCGGGCTTCCGATATCGAATTCTCCAAAGAATCGAACATCGAAGCCAAATCAACGTCAAATAATATTTGATAAATTAAAGAAAAAAATTATGAAAAAGAATCTACTAACAATCGCGGCAATTTTGATAATTGCCATCACGTATGGCGAAACGAGTTATGCACAATTCGGTGATTTAATTAACAAAGCCAAGGAAGCGGCGAAGAAAAAAGAAAAGAAGATAGAAACAAAAACTACTGAGAGTAAAAGCACGGGCAGCGGTTCTTCGGAGAGCGGTAATAAACCATCGAAAAACGATTCGCCGCCTGCACAAAACAGTTTGGGAGAAATCTATTATTCCGATAAACCTTTTCCGGCTGACGGCAGCGTTGCAGGTGCGAAAGAGTCATTTTCATCAAATGAATTTATTTACGCCAGACTCGTTTTGAACGGCGGAACGGTCAAAGAAGTCCTTAAACCCACCGAACCCGACAAGAAGATTAAAGAATACAACGTGGATTTCCTTTTATATACAATCAAGGACAACAATTCTATCAGTGATCTTGGACGAAATTTCAGAGCAATCATCAATAAAAGTGATTTAGACAAAACCTATTTTGATTTTGACATATTTCCAAGTCCCGACAATGCAAAATCGGCTTTCTATTGGGGCGGAAATCCAAACGACGGAATATCTTACGGGTTTGATATGTATCTTTTCTTAACCAACTCGCAAACCAACGAAGGCACCTATAAAATTTTGAATAAAATAAGGATTCAAGCAGTCGATTTTCGCGGAAATCCTTTGCCGGAAAATCAGACGCAATCTATCTTAGACAGTTTTAGCATCACGTTTCGCGGCAGCGACTATGCCAAAATCAAAGCAAACCAAGAAAAACTGAATAATAGTTTTGACGCAAATTACAAAGTCCAAAAAGCCGCTAACGAACCTCTGCCAGCCGAATGGACTGCGAAATCAAGCCCAATTATCGGCGGCTACACAACGGCGAGCATTTCAAATCTTTACCGTAATAGCTTTTCAACTCCTGCCGCTAATTTGAAAGTTATCAAACTTTATGCCAAATCGCCGGCGAGTCAGGGAATGTGGACAACGCAATATAACGACATCGGAATTCCTTCTTATCGGTATTCAAGTCAATGGTTTACAGTTTTTGTTCAGGATACCAGCAACGGAGCTTGTTTTTACCAAGGTTTTGGTTTGCGGCAAAACTATTCCGGCGGTGGAACATACGGCAAAGTTTTTGTTGACCACGGCGATTCGGCAGTCCTAACATGTGACAAATTAGGATTGAAGTAAATTTTGAAAAATAACGGGATTGTCGATGTTGGAAGGATAGGAAGCTGGAATTGTTTAACATTTTAAGGGCAAAATCAAATTTTGCCCAAACTGATTGAACGGAAACCTACTTCTAATCCTTCGGCTGAAAAGAAAAAACCCTAAATCACAATGTAAAACCCAATAAATATCAAAAAAAGTCTTATAATCTAAAAAATGTTCAAGCTTTTTTTCAAATACAGCTACGATTTAGAAGGAAATTATTGCGAATGCGAGCCGACGATTGTGTTTTTTAGAGTTTCTAGTAAAACAATATCAGAATTTCGCGATTCATTTTTTGATCAGTTCCGTTCGGATTTTCTCGGCAACGATTGGCAAACTGGCAATTCCGGTGGTTTGACATATCAAATAATTGAAGAAAATATTATTCTTCGTGAAAATGACGAATTAATTAAACTCGAGTTTTTGCAAAAAGATGCAAAATTTTATCTCGAAAAAAATAAATGTCTTGAAAAAGTAGAATTAGCTGAATTCGAATCAGCGAATTTTATAAGCAAATTTGAAAAAATCTCGTAAAAAAATTATGCAAATGTTTATTAACAAAAACGGACAGCAACACGGTCCATTCGACGAAACTAAGGTTTTAGAAATGTTACGCAACGGACAATTTTCGCCAAATGATTTTGGGATAAAAGATGGTCAACAAACTTGGCAAAAGCTAGGAGAAATTTTTCCGCAACCGAAACAAACCTCAAATATTCCGCCGATAAATAAGCCTAATGTTCAATTAAATCAACAGGTTACGCAGATTCCACAGAAATCTGGAAGTTCAAAATGGTTACTGTTTGGGTTAGTCGGTTGCGGCGGTTTAATATTGCTCGGAATTTTCGGGATTGTTGGGTTCTTTGCACTTAAACAAAGCCCGACACGCCCAACGACTGAGGGAAATTCGACCTCTTCAAATTCAACATCGTCACAAACCATTTCACCGGCGACTGAGACGGAAAAAAATTATAAACCGCTGCTTGATAAAGCAGCAGAATTGGCAAAAATGTCGCCGCCAAAAAATCTACAGACGAGTCCTATTATCAAAGGGAAAATCGCAATCGTAGAAAACAACCGAAATTACGGTGCGAAAATGCTCGGAATTGATTATGAAGGTAAAAAACTTCAGCCTCTAGACATTGATCGATTTTCGTTTTCTACCAATCGGTTAGCCGAAACCGTCGACGAAATTGATACATTAATTCAACTTTCGTGTGATAAAGGCGGACGGCTCGGCAGCTACGAAGGCGGAATTACGGCTTATGCAAATATCTGCAAAGCTACGATCATCGACTACAAAACTCCTTCGATAATCGCAGAAAAAACATTTACAAATAAAACTCCACCGAATTCGATTACTTCCCGCTCAGCTGACAAAGAATACGTTTTGCTTTCGCCTGAAGAATATGATGAGTTTATTTCTGGTTTGCCGCTTGAGAAACTTTCGAAACCTTTAGTCGAAATGCCGTTTGATGATCGTAGCGGAACTTATGGCAAATATACCGGTTTCAAAAACTTGGCACCAGAACTTGGTCGGGTTGTAGTGCCTGAAAGTCTTGATTCTAACGTCGCAATAAGAGGAAAAATGTCGGTAGTTCAACAGGACGCTTCCGGAAAAGCCGAATTGAAAGGAATTGATGGTTTTGGTAAGGAACTTTATAAATACGACTATGAAAAATGGGGAGTTGAACCTGAAAAATTAGCCGAAAACATCAATGAAATCGATACTTTGATCAGAGTTAATTGCAAGAAAGGAAGCAAATTGGGTGCGGTTGGGCGAACTTCAGTTTTTGCAAACATCTGTGAGGTTTCAATAATCGACTACAAAGCGTTTAAGGTGATTGCTAAGACATCTTTTCAAAACAAGACTATGCAAAAGGATTTTGACAAAGACACATACACTTCTCAGTATGTTGTTCTGTATCCATACGACGAAATCGACAAATATATTAAAGATTTACCTAAACCATAGTCTCAATCCTGCGTCTGTGAAATATAGAGTCTAGTTTCGGCTAGGCTTTCTTATTTAGCCCAAATAATCTATGATTACCATTTTGAATATATGAGCAAATCACTTCCTAAACGATCAGAAAATTATTCGGAATGGTATAACGAACTTGTTAAACGAGCAGATCTTGCGGAGAATTCAGCGGTTCGCGGTTGTATGGTTATCAAACCTTATGGCTTTAGCATTTGGGAAAAAATGCAGCGTGCATTAGACGATATGTTCAAGGAAACTGGGCATGTAAACGCTTACTTCCCTCTTTTTGTGCCAAAATCTTTTCTCGAAAAAGAAGAAGAACACGCTGAAGGTTTCGCCAAAGAATGTGCGGTTGTGACGCATTATCGCCTGAAAGCAAATCCAAACGGCAAAGGTTTAATTGTCGATCCTGACGCAAAATTAGAAGAAGAATTAATCATTCGCCCGACATCAGAAACTGTAATTTGGAATACTTACAAAGGCTGGATTCAATCTTGGCGAGATTTGCCTTTGCTGATAAATCAATGGGCGAATGTTGTTCGTTGGGAAATGCGAACTCGTCTTTTTTTGCGAACAACCGAATTCTTGTGGCAAGAAGGTCACACGGCTCATTCTACCGAGCAAGAAGCGATTGAAGAAACTGAAAGAATGCTCGGCGTTTATGCTGATTTCGCCGAAAATTGGATGGCAATGCCGGTTTTGCAAGGCGTAAAATCGCCAAACGAACGCTTCGCCGGAGCGATAGAAACTTATTGCATCGAAGCCTTGATGCAAGACGGAAAGGCTTTGCAATCAGGCACTTCGCACTTTCTTGGGCAAAATTTTGCAAAGAGTTTTGATGTCAAATTTGTCAATAAACAAAACGAACTCGAATATGCGTGGGCAACAAGTTGGGGCGTTTCGACACGTTTAATGGGAGCTTTGATTATGGCTCATTCAGACGATAATGGCTTAGTTTTGCCGCCAAAACTTGCACCAATTCAAGTTGTAATTGTTCCGATTTACAAAACTGACGAAGACCTTGCAAAACTCAAAGAAACGGTTGAACCAATCGTTAAAGCATTAAAAGCAAAGGGAATTTCAGTAAAATTTGATACGGACGATAAATATAAACCGGGTTATAAATTTGCGGAATACGAACTTCGCGGAGTTCCAGTTCGTCTTGGTTTAGGAATGCGTGACTTGGAAAATGGAACGGTTGAAGTTGCCCGAAGAGATAATTTAACCAAAGAAACTTTGCCACTTGAAGGAATTGAAGAAAAAATCGCGTCGCTTTTGGAAGATATTCAAACAAATATCTACCAAAAAGCCCTGAAATTCCGCGAGGAAAACACATTTAATATTGATACTTGGGAAGATTTTAAAGTTCAAATCGAAAAAGGTGGATTTATCTCAGCACATTGGGACGGCACAAGCGAAACCGAAGAGAAAATTAAGCAAGAAACAAAAGCAACGATACGCTGCATACCTTTGGTTTCGACTGACGAAGCTGGAAAATGTATTTACAGCGGAAAAGACTCGAGCAAACGTGTAATATTTGCCCGAGCCTATTGAGAATGTTTTTAGAGATAAAAACTGTGGGTTTTTAAGAAGTTTTGAACTGCCGCCCATACTTCTTTTGAAACTTCAACATCTCGATCGTAGCTTATGTAAGTTGTATAAGTCCAAACTGGCTCATTTCTGCCTGGAGCAATCCACGCTTCTAAAGCACCTTCATCAATAAAATCTGTGCCTTTTTTGTCATCAGGTTTTTTCCAAGGTGTGCCGCCCATTCCACCGTGTGTGCACATATGCTTTGTGTATGGTTCATATTTTGTCGGCGGATTGTATTTCATTCCGTCATTTCCAAAACTTCTTCGCGATCTTCCGGCTGGATCTCTAATCACATGCCGAACAAATTCAACATTATTTGGAACAACTGATGCATCGCCGCCAATATATCGGTCAACGCAATCAAACATCAATAAAGCTCGAACTTTTATATCTGCGTCTTTAAGTCTGTCTGCAACCATCACAGCCGCAGCCGCACCGCGACTATATCCAGTTAGCAATATTGGTTCGTCAGGCATTCTTTGATGCAATTCTTTAATAAACGCAACCGCACCAACAATCGCATCGTTCATTCCACCACCTAAAGCAACTGGACCACGAAAATATTTTGTAGTCGTGCTTTGGCGGCAGATTCTTTTTACAAAACTGTTGGCAAAGGCTATGTCATAAGCCTTGTTTCTGTCTGCTCCAGGAACTATTTCACTACCTGTTCCGTCAATTCCTACTAAGATTGGCATATAATTAATTCTCCTCGCGAAATTTGGTTTGTAATAAAGTATTCAATTTAATTTGGGTTTAGGTTATTGCTAAACATTGACGTTTTAATAAATGTTTTTTGCGGAAGTTTTTTATGAAAGTCAATCATAATGTGTGTAATGTGATTTCAACAACTGCTTCAATCCCTTTTTTCCCAAATAATATTCTATCACCTGATTTGAGTATTACTTTTTCTATTTTCAAACCGTTGACAAAAGTTCCGTATGTGCTCATATTATCAGTCAACCAAAACTTTTCACCATGAGACTGAATATACGCGTGATTTAATGAAACAATTCGTTCATTTTTATCAAATCTTATATTACATTTTTCGCTTCGCCCGAATGTAAAAAATCCGACGGTTAACTCAAACATTTTGCCTTCGAGCGAACCATTTCGAAGAGTCAACTTAAGTTTCATAATTTTATATAAAAAAGCCAGTAATCAACATTAAAGCGACTACTGACTTTTTTTCAAATTGGATAAAAACTACTGAGCGTTGAAAGATGAAGGAGACGGAACATCTCCAGATTCACCAAAATTCTTTTGGACAAAAACTCCATTCGAACTATTTAGACGATACCAGTTATTATTACTTGAACGAAATACAGCAATATCGGTTTTGCCATCGCCATCATAATCAGCTGAAATTGGAGTATCAGTCGAAATCCCAAATTGATTTGCTGTAAATGAACCATTACTACTGTTTATTCGATACCAAAAGCCATTTGAAGGACGGTAAACTGCAAAATCTGTTTTGCTATCACCATCAAAATCGCCCGAAATCGGAATATCGCCAGCCAATCCAAATGAATAAGAAAGTGGAATATTGTTAGAACTTTGCAAAATATACCAAATTCCGTTTCGGAAAACAGTAACATCAGACTTCCCGTCGCCATCAAAATCGCCGGTTAAAATTTTATCTGAACTAATTCCCCACTGAGTAGCACGAAATCCTTGTGTTGATTGATTAATATACCAAATTCCACTTGACGGACGAAATACTGCTACGTCAGCTTTGCCGTCAAAATCATAATCAGATGGAACTGCAATATCACCAGTTGTCCCAAATTGATTTGCTACAAAAGCTCCATTCGAACTATTTAAACGATACCAAACACCATTTGAAGGTCTAAAAACCGAAATATCGGATTTTCCATCGCCGTCATAATCGGCAGCTACAATTTTATCGCCCGAAGTTCCAAATGAAGTTGTAGTGAGATTATTGTTTGAAGATGTTTCTATTTTCCAGTTACCGGTTGATTGTGTAAACGTCGATAAATCAGTTTTTTTGTCACCGTCAAAATCAGATACAAGATTAGAAGAAGTGACATCAACAATAAATAAACCGTTGGTCAAATCAGCTAAAATAACTTTGTCTTCGCCTAAAAATGGATAAACAGCCCAATTTCCGTTATAGCTTGTCGGCAAAAGATTTTGCTGGCTCGAATTTCCACAAACCATATCCCAAGGTTCATCGCTCACTTCGCCATCTTTAAAATCTGACGGAACAAACTCGGGTGCGTAAGTGTCATAAATACCTGCATTTTTTGGATCTATTGGGTTTGAAATGTCAAAAACAACTGTTCCAGCTTGATACCAAGACACATACAATTTGTTTCCCATGACAACCGGATTGTGCGGAGATACTGCATTTATTCCCAAATCAATCATCGAAACTTTTTTTACTAACAATGGTGAAGCCGGATTTTGAATGTCATAAACTCTCAAATCAGCAGGATTTGTTCCGTTACTTCCAGTTGTTTCACGACACGAATAGAGATAATTTCCGTCTTCACTCGACCAACTGCTATGCATCGAATTACCAGAAGTTGTAAATGCCGTGTCTTCAATAAAGCCAAGTAAAGTTGGAGCCTGAGTCGCAATGTTAGAAATGTCGTAAATTTCGGTTCGCCCGCGAGCCGTTGAACTTCCCCAACCTGATGTAAACATTCGGTTTCCACGTATATGCATGGCGTGAACCCAAACCGCTTCTGTTGGATTTAAATCACGGACAAAAACTGGAGCTGCCGGATTTGTGATATTGATGATTTTTATGATCTTACTTGAAAAACCGTTAAAGTTTTCAATCAGATATGTTTGTCCACCTTGATTCAAAATCATCATTTCGTGGATTGAATTATGTCCGTTGCCACTTATCGAATTTACAAGACCTAAAAGCACTGGACTTGTCGGATTAGAAACGTCAACAATATGAACTCCGCCACCATTTCCACTTCCGAAATATGCACGATTACCAATCACAATTGCTTCTAAAAATTGTTGATTTGCACCAGGATTGTACCAAGAAGCTAAAGTTGGAGTTTTCGGGTTCTCAATATTAAAAATAAATGCACCACGACAATTAAAACTTCCCATTACTGCTAGGTTTCCATCTGCATAAACATCTGCATATTTAAGAATTGATGTCGTCGCACAGCCCGGCGAAATTTGTGAAACTAATTTAATTGGTTTCGCAAAAATGTTTGTTTGTAAAGCAAACGTTAACAAACAAGTAAAGACAAATAATACGATATTTTTAAATCGTCCCGTAAAGTTATGATTCATAAAAACTCCGAAAAAGGTCTAACCTAATGATGAAATACGTTGAATGTATCTCAATAAAATCGAGAAAACTTGCTAAACTGAATAAAATTTCTAAGCCACAAAAGCAGCATCACGAACAACCAAATCAAAGGTTCCTGGAGCAACTTTTTTAAATCGACGATTGCGATTTAGCGATACAGCAATTGAAATTGTCGGGTTATTTCCCGAAAATTGCATTCCGCCGGAGCGAAGCATATTGTAAAGTTCATTAACGTGCATCGGCGAACCTGTTTCACGCAAAAGCAACGTGCAGGCTTGCGTAATTGTCCGATCAGAAAAACGCTGACTTAAAGGCTCAATCCGCGAATTTACAATCGGAATATTACGCGAATTGTTAATGTTTAAATTATTATTGTTGTATAAATTTTGATTACTTTTACCTAAATTATTATTGTTGCTAAACCTTTGCTGATTGACACCGCCGCGAGGATTTGGTCGATAATCCTGTTCGTAATCATCTTCTTGATAATTATTTTGTGGCGGATTTGGCGAAGTGTTCCAAAAACCTGAACCGCCGCGAAGGCTCGCAAGCAAACTGTAAATCGCCTGTTCAGTTTGAGATGCATTAGTTTCAAGCAACGAAATTTCCTGACGTAATCCATCTGCTTCGGCATCTAACTCACGCAATCTACTACCGAGTCGATTTTGCCGATTTCGTGTTTGTTGCAGACTTTGTTCAAGTGTTGAAATTAGATTTTCGTTTAGCATTTTGTAACTTTTACTTATTTCTTTCAATCATGTAAGTAGGTATTTCTTCTAACCTCTTACGATACTCCGAATTAGGCAAAATTTCAAGATTTTTTCGAGCTTTTATTGCGTAATTATATGCTCGTTGGCGAGTTTCCTCAAGAGTTTGATATGTTTCTAATTTTGTTAATAAATTTTCGCGTGAAATTTTGCCATAATTTCCGTCAAAAATTATCTGCTCCAAATCTTTAACAACCGAAAAATCTTGATTTCTCAAAAGAATCAGCGGCAAAGTTAGTTTTCCTTCAAGCAAATCCGCACCAGACGCTTTGCCCAAAACCTCATCATCACTCGTGAAATCTAAAACATCATCGGCAAGCTGAAAAGCAATTCCGAGATTCATGCCGTAATCTCGCAATGCCGTCTGTTGATCTTTTGTTGCATTTCCTAAAATTCCACCAATTTCACAACACGCCGAAAACAAAAATGCAGTTTTGCGGGTTAAAACGTCAAAATAATCGCTTTCCGAAATATCAGTTCTGCCGAGTAACGTCAGTTGAATTAACTCACCTTCTGTCATTTTTCGTGTCAAACGAGTTAAAATATCTAAAATTTCAAGACTTCTTTCTTGCAAACTCGTTTCAAATGCCGACATATAAAGCCAGTCGCCCATTAAAACAGCCGATTGATTCCCAAATCTTGAATTAACGCTCGCACGATTTCTACGAGTTTCGGCGTTATCAATAATGTCATCGTGAACCAAAGTCGCCGTGTGAAGCATTTCCATCACAGTCGCGAGTCGAATCACGTTTTCGTTTGCCGCATTTCCACCAGTGGCATAATTTGACAAAATAACAAGCGATGGACGAACTCGCTTTCCGCCGGAAGCACGCAAATAATCGCCTAGGTAGTTGATAACTTGAATGTTACTGCCAGCTTGGCGTTCAAATTCTAACTCGACTAATGCAAGTTCAGACTTTATCGTATTGAAGATTTTCTTCGCCGATAAAGCCGCATTTTGCATCATTAATTTTGGTGAAAATGTTTGCATCAAATATATATCAGCAAGTATCTAAATTATTCCCTTAATTCGTTCGATTGCTTCTTTGAGCCTTTCGATGGAAGTTGCATAAGAGATTCTGATAAAACCTTCGCTTCCAAAACCCGCACCATCCGTCGTGACACAATAGGTTTCATTAAGCAATCTGTCACTAAATTCTGCCGAGGTTTGAGCAAATCTCTTAACGTTTGGAAACGCATAAAATGCACCTTCGGGCATTGCAGAAATTAACCCGATTTCATTCAAAGCAGGAACAAACCAATTTCTGCGTTGTTCATATTCAGCGAGCATTTCTTTGACAGATTTGCGTGATTGCTCAACATTATCTAACGCCGCAGCACACGCATATTGAGCAAACGAAGCCGGATGAGATGTCGTGTGGCTCTGTAATTTCAACATTGCTTTCGTCCACATTTCAGGTGCAATTGTATAACCAACTCTCCAACCAGTCATCGCGTAAGTCTTTGAAAATGAACCCGCAATGCAGACAAATTGCCGTAATTCGTCAGGCAAACTTGCTACACTAAAAACTTCATTCGGCGGATAAACAAATAGCAAATAACATTCATCTGAAATCACATAAACATTATTTTCGGCACAAACTTCTATTATTTTTCGAAATTCATCTGCCGGAATCACACGTCCGCTCGGATTCGATGGCGAATTGATAATTATTAACTTAGTTTGGGGTGTTATCGCACGTCGAACTTGTTCCGCAGTCAAAACAAATTCAGTTTCTTCGGTGTCAATCACAATCGCTTTTGCACCAGTAAACGCAATCATTTCAGGAAACGAAACCCAATAAGGTGCCGCAATCAAAACTTCATCGCCGACTTCACAAAGGGTCGCAACTGCATTGAAAATCGCTTGTTTTCCACCAGATGTCGCCATTATTTCAGACGGTTTATACTCAACTCCAAACTCTCGCTGATAAAAACTCACGATTGCTTCTTGTAAAACTTTGACACCGGCGGTTGCAGTATATTTCGTTTTGCCGGACTGAATCGCTTCCCAAGCCGCATCTTTAATAAATTGAGGCGTGTCAAAATCTGGCTCACCAACACTCAAGTCTATTACATCTTTGCCTTCAGCTTTCAATGTTTGAGCTTTTTGCATCGCCGCAAGCGTGGACGACGGCTGCATTTTTGTGATGTTTGTGGAGATTTTCATAGAAAAAAATAATTATTTATAAACTTCCAAACAAAGTTCAATTGCCTCGCGAATTCTTTTCATTAATAAACCCAACGACTATGCTTGTGTGGCAACCTCGAAGTTTTGGGACTGACGCGACAAATAAACCATCTTCGTCTTGTTCGATAACAACATTAAAATCTCTCGTCATTTCATTAAGTGCTTCTGAAATTATCAAATTGCATATCAATTCCAAACTCAGTCGCTTTAAGTTTTGCAATAACTTCCTGGAGCGTGTCGCGGTCTTTGCCCGAAATTCGGATGGTTTCGCCCTGAATCGAAGCCTGAACTTTCAATTTTTCGTCCTTGATAAATCTGACAACTTCTTTGGCTTTATCAGTCGGAATTCCTTGCTGAATTTTCACACTTTGGCGAACCGAACTTCCTGCTGCTGCTTCGATTTTTTGATAATCGAGAGCTTTAAGCGAAATTCCTCGTTTCAAGAGTTTCGACTGAAAAATATCGTTCATATTCCGCAAACGAGTTTCGTCCTCTGCGGTCATCAACAAATCTTTTTTATCTAAGACAACTTTCGCCGAACTTCCTTTAAAATCAAAGCGTTGCGAAACTTCTTTGGTTGTCTGGTTAATAGCGTTTTCGAGTTCTGCGTAATCTGTTTTCGATACAATATCGAATGAATTTTCTTTTGCCATAAAAGTATTTTAATGCAAAAAGCAAAATTATGAATCCGTAAATTGCAGATTTTTTTGAATTTTTAATTTTTAATTTTTAAATTGAAGAATTTTTCAAAATTTTGAGTCGTTTGCAAGGCTAATTTTTCAGGTTCGATGCCGTAAAAATCGGCGAGGAAGTTTGCTGTATGCTGAACAAAACTCGGTTCATTGCGTTTGCCGCGAAACGGAACAGGCGTAAGATAAGGACAATCTGTTTCAATCAAAAGCCTCTCAAGCGGCACAACTTTGGCTGAATCTCGCAAATTTTCAGCTTTTTTGAATGTCACATTTCCCGCAAAACTAATCATAAAACCTATATCCATTAATGCTTCTGCCATTTCAGGAGTTCCGCCAAAACAGTGCATAATTCCGCCACGAAAAGGTTTTTCTTCTTTACCGCTAACTGCTAACTGCTTACCGCTCACTACTTCAGAGCATTCTTCGGTTAAAATTTGAACGGTTAAATCGTCGGCATCGCGGCTGTGAATAATTATCGGCAAATCTAAATTGCGAGCAACATTTATCTGTCGGCGAAAGACTTTTTCCTGCACGTCACGAGGCGAATGATCGTAATAAAAATCCAGACCAATTTCGCCCCAAGCAATAACTTTCGGGTTCTTTCTCGCTAACGTTATCAGACGCATTTCGACATTTTCATCATATTCAAAAGCATCGTGCGGATGAATGCCGACCGCTGCGTAAATAAAATCGTGAGCATTGGCAAGTGCCACGGTTTTCT
This sequence comes from Acidobacteriota bacterium, assembly GCA_031414415.1. Classification (GTDB taxonomy): domain Bacteria; phylum Acidobacteriota; class Blastocatellia; order Pyrinomonadales; family Pyrinomonadaceae; genus JANNVK01. Next base: position 40,397 of record JANNVK010000107.1, on the reverse strand, counting down.
CGAACGAATCGCTTTTCGGGCTTCCTGTGCCGATATTGAGCATCGCACAAACGCCCGCAAGCCGTGCATTTTCAATCACTTGCTCGCGATCTGCGTCAAATTGTTCGCCGTCGATGTGGCAATGTGAATCTACTAAAATCATTTTGAAGCAAGTTTAGATTGATTTTTACTCGCAATTTGAACAAGCGAACGTAAAGCCTCATTGACAGATTCGGCGGTTGGAAAATAATCCGCAATATCGGAATCCAATGAAACCAATCGCGTCATTTCGTTGTATTCTTTCGCAAAACGATTTGGACGTGCTTTTGAGTAATCAAATCTATACTCATCCTTCATTTCATAATTGTCTTCGCTCATTTTCTTCATAATCTTTTCTTTCAAAGTTGGTTACATTTCTTGCCGTAATAATTCTTGTAATACCATTCTCGCGTTCCGTAAAACAAACTGCAAGTAACCTGTTTTCACCTGAATAACCGATAATAATTTCTCTGATTTCATTATCGGAATGTTCATCATCATAGAACATTTTAGCAGACAAATCACCAAAAACCGTCTCAGCCTCGGTAAAACCTACGCCGTGTTTTTGAGATTTACGAAGGCTTTTTTTTATCCCATTCAAATTGCATTATTTAGATTTGATTTAATCATTTATGGGTTAATTCTGTTTGGTTTTGTTTAATAATTCTGGATAACATCCGCAACGCTTCATTTACAGATTCGGACGAAGGAAAATCTTTGGCGACATCTGAATCAAGAATAATGCCGTAGTTACTTTTTTCCGCACGCCCGACACCAACTCTGCGAACTCGTAACGATTTCAAATCGTATTCAGGTTCCATTTCATCATTAAAATTCTTCTTGTTCATAATCTTTCCTTTCTTGTGCCGTTGTTAATCTTGCACTAATGATTCTAACCAAATTTTCACGTTCTGTGAATGAAATTATCAACAACCGACCAATATTTGATTCCCCGACAATTAAAAACCGATGTTCTTCGATTGAATGTTTCGGGTCATAAAACTCGACGCAAAAAGTATCATCAAACACGGTTTCGGCTTCTTCAAAACTTACGCTGTGTTTTTTGAGATTTGCTTCGGCTTTTTTGTTATCCCAATCAAATTGCATTTACTTCAATCTTGCCCCAATATCCACATTTTCAATAAACGCCGCCAATGCAGGTTTTTCGCCCGTCCCGTCTTCGAGCGATGCGGCACAAATCATTCCTTGCGACTCTAAACCTCTCATCATCCTAGGCTTAAGGTTTGCAACGACCACAACTTTTCTGCCGACTAAAGTTTCGGGTTCGTAATATTCGGCAATTCCGGCGAGAATTTGACGAGGTTTTTCTTCGCCAAGATTAATTTCAAAACGCAAAAGTTTATCGGCTTTCGGAATACGTTCGGCAACCAAAATTTCGCCGACAATCAGTTCAACTTTCAAGAAATCATCAATCGTGATGAAGTTGTCTTCTGCTAAGGTTGACGCATCGGCTAACGCCGACACTACCGGCTTTTCTTCATTTTCCATTTTCAATTTTACATTTTCCATTACTTTTGTCTTATCTATTCGCGGAAAAACGCCAACGGTTTCTCCGATTTTTGTTCCTTCTTTTAATTCTCCGTATGTTAGTTCTGTCGGGTTAATTGTTGCAATATCATCGCTTAAACCGATTTGCAAATAAATACTTTTGGTCGCGGTCGGCATTACGGGATAAAGCAAAACGCAAAGCCAACGCAGCGTTTCGGTCGCCCGATAAAGCACGGCGTGAAGCGTTTCGGTCTGCGTTTCGTCCTTTGCAAGATTCCACGGTTTCGCGTCGGAAATCATTCCGTCGATTCGTGCAATTACCGCCCAAAGTGTTTCCAATGCTTGGCTGAATTCAAAATTATCAACCTTGCTTACAAATTCATCGCGGGCGTGTGTGAGAACGCTGGCGAGTTCCTGTGCATCAGGCGAAATTCCGGCACGTTTGGCATAAATAAAATTCGCTTCGTGAATTGTTCCGTTCGGAATTTTTCCGTTGCAATACTTGGTAATCATTGAAAACGTTCGACTTGCGAGATTTCCCAACCCATTCGCCAAATCTGCATTAACGCGGTCAATAAAATTTTCATAACCGAATTTGCCGTCTTGCCCGAAAACCATTTCACGCAAAACAAAATATCTGATTGCATCGTTTTGAAAATGTGTGTGCAAAAAGTCTAATTCAATCGCGTTTCCGAGCGTTTTACCCATCTTGCGACCTTCCGCATCGAGCCACATTCCATGTGCAAAAACTTGTTTCGGTAGCGGCAGATTCGCCGCGAGCAAAAACGAAAACCAATAGACTGTGTGAAACCGCAAAATATCTTTGCCGACAAGGTGCGTAACATTCGCCCAATACTTTTCAAACCCGATTTCCGCCCGCTCCGAATTCCCGTAACCTATTGCGGTGATGTAGTTTGAAAGTGCATCGAGCCACACATACATAACGTGATTTTCGTCGTCGGGAACGGGAATTCCCCAACTGACGGAAGATTTTACACGCGAGATTGAAAGGTCTTGCAAACCACTTTTAATGAATGAAACAACCTCGTTTCGTCTGGCTTCAGGTCGCACAAGTTCAGTGTTTTCAATAACTTTCAGCAATGTTTCGCCGTAATCTGAAAGCCGAAAAAAATAGCTTTCTTCACTGACTTTATCGAGTGGTTTTTCATGAACCAAACATCTCGGCGTTTCTTCGCCAACGCGAATTTCATACTCAGTTTCTGTCTTAAATTCGGCACAATTTGGACAAAACCACGCTTCATAAAATCCTTTATAAATGCACGAATTCCCTTTCGGCGTAGTATTTTTAGCAATTTCACGCCACAAATGCTGAACGCCTTCGTAGTGAAAGTTGTTGGTCGTCCGCATGAAAATGTCGTATTCATTCAGACCAAATTGTGCGAACATTTTCTTGTATTCATTAGACACATAATTGACATACTCTTTTGGAGTTTTTCCTTTTTCTTCCGCGACTCTTTGGATATTTACACCGTGTTCGTCAGTTCCAGTCAAAAAATAAGTTGAACAACCACGCTGTTTTTTGTATTTCGTCAAAAAATCAGCGACTGTGGTCGTATAAAAATGTCCGAGATGCGGCAAACTATTGGCGTAGTAAATCGGCGTTGTGATGTAAAAAGTCTGTTTCATAAGATAAAAATGGTCAATTGCCAATTATAAACCATTTACAATTAACAATTAACCATTGACAATTAAAAACCGTTTATTTCAAATATTTTTCAAACCAATCCAGATTGCTTTGCATTGCGGCAAGTTGCATTTTCGGCTCGGTCGGTCCGTGCGGTTGTCGCGGCAAAACGATCATTCTGGTCGGAACGCCTTGTGATTTCAAAGCGTTGTAAAATTCAAATCCTTGCGAAATTGGCACGCGAACATCGGCGTCGCCGTGTTGAATCATCGTTGGAGTGGTTACGCCTTTGACGTTAAACATCGCGGAATGTTGCTTGTAAATTTCAATATTATCCCAAGATTGACCGCCGAAATAATCGGGAATAAACGCCGGAATATCAGCCGTTCCATTAAAACTCATCAAATTCGTAACAGGTGCTCCGGCAGATGCAACCTTAAATCGCTTGGTTTTGGTAACAATTGTGCTGGTCATATATCCGCCGTAACTCCAGCCCATCACACCGAGACGATTTTCGTCTGCCACGCCCATTTTTACTACCGTATCAACGCCCGTCATCAAATCTTGATAGTCCAATCCGCCCCAATCTTTGATGTTTGCCCGACGAAATTCTACGCCGTAACCGCTTGATCCACGCGGATTAGGTCGCAAAACCGCATAGCCTTTTGCGGCAAAACTCGCGAGTGGATAAACGCCGCGTCCGCCGATAAAACTTTGATTAAATACGCCTGCCGGACCACCGTGAACATTCAAAATCATCGGAACTTTTTGTCCCGGTTGATAGCCGACCGGATAGGTTAAAAGACCTTCGATTTCTCGTCCGTCCGTGCTTTTCCATTTGATAACCTCAGTTTTCGGCATCGGCATTTTAGCCAAATCTGCGTTCACTTTTGAAATTGTAACAGGCGACAGATTATTCACGCCGGAAACGTAAACTTCGGGCGGTAACACGGCATTTTGCCACGTCATACCAAACATTGTTCCCGTAGAATTAAGTGTTACATTGAAAACACCAACTGTTTTTCCGACCTCAGAAACTTTGCTTGCAGCAACATCTATCGAATAAAAACCCGTTTCAGTTTTTTTAGCTTCAGTAAAATAAATCGTTTTTCCGTCTGCTGACCAACCGACAATATTCGGCTGTCCGTCAAACGAAGCCGCGAGTTTTTTCAATGAACTATCCGCAAGCGAATAGATATTAATGTCGCTATAACCTGCCCAACGCACGGGAATGTCGGAAATATTCAACGCAATAAAGTTTCCGTCGGGCGAAAAAACAGGCGAAGTTTCAGCCGCCGCAGTTTTGGCAATTGCCGAAATTTTTCCGCTTGCAATATCAAGAATCGAAACATCGGAAGTTGTCCAATCGTTGGCAACAGGCGACTTAACGTGTGCAAATGCAATCCGGTTGCCGTCGGGCGAAATGTTGAAACTTGAAACATTGTAGTTTTCCGAAGTTAATTTTTTCGGCTCGCGTTTGCCGTTTGCGTCCTTTGCAAGCGAAATCCAATAGAGCCGAGTTTGTTTGATATTTTCGTCAACAAACCGAAAATCATTTTTACCTTTGTCATTCTTTTCTTCATCGTCCGTCTTTGGATCGGGCATCAAAAATGCAAACGATTTTCCGTCCGGCGACCAATCAAAATCCGTAACAGAAGCCTTTACATCGGTAATCATTTCTGCCTCGCCGCCGTTTGCACGAATGACGTAAATGTTGGATTTATTGTCTTTACGCGGCGACGTGAAGGCAATCTGGCTGCCATCGGGCGACCATTTCGGATTGGTTGAAGACTTATCGCCAAAGGTAATTTGAAACGAATCTTTGCCGTCTGTTGTCGCCAGATGAATCTGCGTCAGCGTCTCGCTTTTGTCGGCGGTCATCACCGTTTCGTTCACCGTGTAAACAATTTGTTTGCCATCAGGCGAAACGTTTGGCGAACCGACTGCCTTAGTTTTCAACTGCATTTCAGGCGACCACGTTTGGGCGAAAGATATTGTTGTTAATGCAGACAATATCAAAAATGTTCTTATTAAAATTTGCATAATTTTCTCCTGTTTTCGATTCTATTGAACTTTCGCTAATAAGTAGTACTTGTTAAATATTCTGATTTGAGACCTTCATTTTTGAAATTAAAAATTTCCGAGATGCACAAGGCATCGGCGTTGTAATGTAGAAACAGGGTATCACAAACTAAAATTCTCAAATTCCAAAACTTTCGCATCGTATTTAGGAATATTTCTGTCGGTGGTAAAAATCGTCATATTTTCACTTTGTGCTTGAGAAACAAGCAGTCGGTCAAACGGATCGCGGTGAATCGGCGGCAGATTATGAACCCGAAGAACGTGGCGACTTTCAATCGGTAACGGTAAAAAACCTGCACGGCGAATCCTGTCAGGCACAAATAATTCGGGAATTTCGGGCAATTTCAATTTACCAACACCGTATTTTATCGAAATTTCCCAACCTGAAACGTCAGATACATAAATTTCATTTCGTTTTCTGTCATGCACAAAGTCTTTTATTTCGGTTGAAATACGTTTCGGTTCGAGATAAAGCCATAACAAAATATGAGTATCAATCAAAACTCTCATCGTTTTCTCCGTAAAATGCCGCCATAATATCGTCGGGTAATTCATCGAAATCATCGGCAATCCAGCCTTTATTTTCATCCATTCCAAACCAATCTTCTTTTGCTTCCAAAACCGGAACCAGCTTCACCATTGCCTTTCCCGCTTTTGCAATCACAACTTCTTCGCCGCTCATCGCAAGCTCCAGCAACTTGCTCAGATTAGTTTTCGCATCGTGAATATTAACTTGTGTCATCTTTTTTCCCCTCCACGCTAATAATCGTCTCACAGTTAGCTAACCAGCTCAACCAACTCAAAACGGAAAATGCCGAAATTGAAAGCGGAAAATGAAAAGCAGAAGCAAGATTTGAATCTTAAATTCTGCTTTCCTCTAATATTTTTCACTTTTCACTTTTAGTTTTTCACTTTCTATTCGGTTGAGCCTTCGCAAATTCGTCATCTTTTTTGAATTTCGGCATTTTGTCCATATTTGAAATTTTCAAACCAATTGCTAAACTTACTTCCAAATTTTGCACAACGCCGTCAAATCGCCAATTTTCGTCGAAATTATCCGATGGCTGATGATAATTTTTCGCGTTGTATTCTTCGCCTATCTTCTTGGCATCAATGGACTTATCGAGATAATTATCGCCGCTTCTGACGCTCAAAGCAGGAATGCCCTGTTTTGCGAAAGGAAAATGGTCTGAGCGGAAAAAGAAGCCTTGTTCGGGTTGATCGTCGGGCGAAAACGTCATTCCGCGTTCCTTCAAAATTTCGTTGATAATTTTCCAAGTATCGTCCGAACGTTCCGCACCCAAAGCACCGTAATCCGTAACTAAACCAAACAAATTTGCTCCGTCGTGATTGATATTTGCAGCGGTTTTTTCGAGCGGAAAAATCGGATGTTTGGCATACCATTCTGCTCCGAGCAAACCTTGTTCTTCAGCAGTTGTAAAGAGAAAAACCTGCGAACGCTTCGGTTGTTCTTTTTTCGGAAGTTTCGTAATCGCCTCGGCAATCGCCAAAATTGACGCACAACCCGATGCGTTATCTAACGCTCCGTTGTAAATATTATCGCCGCTCGGATTCGCTTCGCCCATTCCCAAATGATCCCAATGAGCCGTGTAAATTACGTTTTGATCCTTTAATTTCGCGTCGCTTCCGTCCCAAATTCCGACGACGTTATTTGAGTTAACTCGTTTCATTTCAGACTTTACGTCAACTTTTGCTTTAATTCCGAGTTTGACGGGTTTAAAATCTCGACTGCGTGCTGAAATGCGTAATTCGTCTAAATCCTTTCCCGATTGCTTGAAAATTGCACGAGCCGTATCTTCCGTCATCCACGAACGCCAATTCAAAACAGGCGTTTTGTCTTCGGGCGTGTGTGCAACATCAAAACGCCAATTTCCATTTGATGTGCGGACAACATTCCAACCGTAGCCAGCAGAATCGCGTGTGTGAATCAAAATTATTCCGGCAGCTCCCATTCGAGCAGCTTGTTCAAATTTATAAACCCACCGTCCGTAATAAGTTAAAGCCTTTCCGCCAAACATATTCGGTTCTTTTTCGGTCGCCGGCGGATCATTGACCATCGCCACCAAAATTTTGCCACGATAATCAATTTTGTCACCTTTGAAATCGTTCCATTTTTGCTCAGGAGCATCAATTCCATAACCGACAAAAACCAGTTCGCCATCAACCGAAATATTATCCGTTTGAGCTCCAGTCGAACCAACAAAGTCATCGCCAAATTTGTAATTTGTCCCGTCAACATTGAGCATTGTGTTCGGATTAGTTTTAATCGCAACCAAAGAAACCGGCTGAAAATAAGAACCGTTATTTGCAGGTTTAATCCCGAGTTGCTGAAGTTGAAGAGCAATAAACTTGGCGGAAAGTTCACCCGAACGAGTTCCAGGTGCACGACCTTCAAAGCCGTCATCCGCAAGAAACCTTGTAGTATTTTTAATCTTTTGCTCATCAAAAAGATTGGTATATTTTCCTTTTGTTTGAGCAAAAACACACAACGAAATCGTTATAATAACTAAACTGATTGAAATTGTTTTTATTTTCATCCTTCTTTCCTCATCCTTCATCCTTTAATTAAGCTCATTGCTTCTGCACGAGTTCGCGGATCTTTGCGAAAACCGCCTAAAACTGCTGAAGTTATTGTTTTCGAACCCGACTTTTTTACGCCTCGCATCGTCATACACGTATGTTCAGCTTCCATCACAACCATCACTCCAAGCGGTTTGAGGTTGTCAAAAATCGTATCGGCAATTTGCTGAGTAAGGCGTTCTTGAACCTGTAAACGCTTCGCAAAAACTTCTGTAATTCTCGCAAGTTTCGACAAACCAACGATTCTTCCGCCGTTCGGAATATATGCGATATGACATTTTCCAGTGAATGGAGCAAGATGATGTTCGCAGATCGACGAAAATGAAATGTCTTTGACAATCACCATTTCGTCATGCGAATCGCCCGGAAGTGCTTTGATATGTTCACTTGCGTCTTCCCACATTCCTTCTGTAAGTTCGCGATAAAATTCCGCAACACGTCGCGGAGTTTCTTTCAAACCCTCGCGATCTGCGTTCTCGCCCATTCCTTCAAGCACAAGACGAATGCCTTGCTCGATTTTTTCAAGATTTACTTTTTTTTCCACAAATTCCTCAGTTTCTTATGAAGATAAAGCAACAGTTTGTTCCAAAAGTTGCGATATTTTAGGCGTTAAATCCAAATAAATAAAACACTTTGCAGGATAAACTAATTTTTCTCCGTGCTTGCCGATTACCCCAACGTAATCAGTTTTTGAAAGCGAGACTTCATAAACTTTTAATCTTTCAAGAGAATCTTCATCGTCTATTTCAACGCAAATAGCAAAGGCTTTTTCAGGTGAATTTTTTGTTTTTAAAAAATCTCTTTCAAAAACACGTCCACCTTGATTTTTAATTCTTTTCTTTAATAAATCGCTAATCATAAACCAATCTCCTTCAAAAAATTACACAAACTTTCATACTCATTCTTTTCTAAATCTTCTTTTTCATTTTTTTCCAAATGTCTAGAAATATAATTTAACTATCGCTTTTTGCTAGAAAATAAACAATTCTGGCTCCTCCACGTTTTCCAATCCCTTTTATCTTCCAGCGAATTTTTCGAACTGGATACGACAAACGCGGAATTACATCTCCCCAATCTGGACGCTCTAACAGAAAATCTTGTAACTCGAAATAATCATCTTGGTCAACATAATCTATGAGCTTTTTTGTAAACTGAGGTCTTTCTAAAAAACTAAATTTCATTTCAATTCATTTCCTTGAATTTTCGTAACACTTCTTCCTTCAATATTTTAAGCGAAATATTTTGCTCATTCGCGATTCGCCTCATCTGCTCAAATTCCGGCATTGCATTAACTTGTTTGCCATCTAAAAAAGCGATTTTAACATCAATGTGACCAAATTGCGTTTTAACCATTACAATTTTGCGTTCCAATATTTCACGTTCTACATCGCGAATTCTCACACCTAATGTTGTGGTTTCAAGATACAAAAGCTCTGTTAATTTTAGTCGGTTTTCTGCTTCACAAAGAATAGAAATCATCGTTGCCGGACGATTTTTTTTCATTTGAATCGGCGTAAACCAGCAATCCAACGCACCAAACTCAAACGATTTCTCCATCACAAAACCGAGAACTTGCGGAGTTGTGTCATCTAAATTTGTTTCAATCAAACACAGGTTTTCAGTAGTTAATTTTGGGGCAGATTCGCCAACAATCAATCGAATCACATTTGGAAAATTATCATATTCTCGAGTTCCTGAACCGTAGCCAATTTGCTCAGTTGTTACATTAAGTTCATTATTGTAACTATCTGATAACATTACTATTATCGCCGCACCTGTTGGCGTGCAAAGTTCACCAATAATCTCAGTCGAATAAATTGGAACGCCTTTCAAAAGTTCAACAACGGCTGGTGGCGGAATCGGAAATTTTCCGTGTTCTATATTCACAAAACCGCTTCCGACATGAATCTTCGAACAAGTAAATCGCTCGATTCCCAACATTTCAAATCCAATACAAGCACCAACAATATCAATAATCGCATCCATCGCACCAACTTCGTGAAAATGAACTTTCTCGATTTCCATTCCGTGAACTTTTGCTTCGGCTTCTGCTAATTTCGTAAAAATCCGAATTGCACGTTCCTTAATTTTGTCTGACAAACCCGAATCTTCGATAATTTTTACAATCGTATGTAAATGTCTGTGTGTGTTCTCTTGAGGAACTATTACATTGGCGTGAATTGCTGAAATGCCGCATTTGTTGACTGTCGTAAATTCAATTTCAAAATTTCCAATATTTAAAAGTTTTATCTGCTCAACAAGTTTGTTTTTATCAACTCCGAGAGATACCAAACCGCCGAGAATCATATTTCCGCTCGCTCCTGCGAAACAATCGAAATGAAGAGTTTTCATAAATAATTTTAAGCTAATAACGGTAAAATAACGCCCGAATTTCCGCGTAAACATTCGTCAAATATTAAACTTGCAGGAGTTTCTTCAGGATTTATTTCAACACAATATGCACCATTTCTCTTTGCGATTTCCGTTAAACTCGCGGCTGGCTGCACCATTGCAGATGTTCCGATTGAAAAAAACAATTCACAATTACTTGCAAACTCTGTTGCAAATTCGAAATAGCCTTCGGGCAGCATTTCGCCGAATAAAACTACATCAGGACGAACAGGCGAATCGCATAAATCACAGATTTTCGGTTCGTGCGGAATTTCGTCAACTTCCATTTCATACTTCAGATTACATTTTGTGCAACGCGACCGATTTATATTTCCGTGGAGTTCAATTATTCTCTGTGAACCAGCAATTTTATGCAATCCGTCAATGTTTTGCGTAACAATTAAAAACTCAGCAAACCGATTTTCCCAACGCGAAAGCGAATGATGACCTTCATTTGGCTCGCAACTTTTAAGTATTTCGCGTCGATAATCAAACCATTCCCAAACCGCGTCCAAATCTTCTTTCACCATCCGTGCGGACGAAATTTCTTCGAAAGGCATTCCTTTCCAAACGCCTAAACTTCCCTCTCCGCGAAATGTCGGAACGCCAGATTCTGCCGAAATTCCGGCTCCGGTTAAAACGCACACTTTTGTTGATTTTTTAAAAATATCGCGAAGTTTTTCAGAAATACGCATCAATTAAGTTTAGGTTTGAAAACAACTTTGGTCAAAAGGTTTTCCACTTTTCAATCTAATTCGCTATACTAAAGTTTTGGATATGAACATTTTACAACTTCAAAACGAACTTCGTGAGAAAGTAATCGAAACAGCAAAAACTGTTTTCGATGTGACGCTCGAAAAACCAGCCGCAGAAGTTCCACCAAAGACTGAACTTGGTGATCTCGCTTTCCCAGTCGCCTTCGAATTAGCAAAAGCAATCAAACAACAAACAGGTGAAAAACGAAATCCACGTGAGATTGCCGAACAACTAAAAGCAGCTTTGTTGACTAATGTAAATGTTGAGAGAGTTGAAGTTGCGGGTGCAGGTTACTTGAATGTTTTTTATAATCGAGCTAAATTCTTGTCGGAATTTGTGCCGACCGAAAAGGTTGCTGATGAAAATTCCGTAAAATCTTGCATCGAACACACTTCCGTAAATCCAAACAAAGCCGCACACATCGGACACGTCAGAAATTCGGTTTTGGGCGATACTTTTGTGCGAATTTTGCGGGCGAATGGAGAGCGAGTTGAGGTTCAAAATTACATTGATAATACTGGCGTTCAGGTTGCGGATGTCGTCGTCGGCTTTATTTATCTCGAAAAAATGAATCTCGAAGATATTAAGAAGCTAGATCAGAATCTCACAATTTCTTTTGATTTTTATTGCTGGGACTTGTATGCGAGAGTTGGGCAAGAATATTTAAAAGATGAAAGTTTGAAGGAGAAGCGTGCGGAAACGTTGCACACATTGGAGTTAGGTGAAGGTGAAGTTGCCGAAATCGCTGAATATGTGGCGATGCGAAACGTTGAATGTATTTTGCACACAATGGAACGCTTCGGAATTCGCTACGATTTACTTCCGAGAGAATCCGAAATTTTGCGTCTGCAATTTTGGGCAACGGCTTTCGAAAAAATGAAACAACTCGGTGTTGTTCGTCTGGAAAGTGTCGGAAAAAACGCGGGTTGTTGGGTAATGCCGTTCGATTCGCATTCGGGAAATGAAGATCACGATGCAGATAAAATTCTTGTAAAATCAAACGGAATTGTGACTTACACAGGCAAAGATATTGCATATCAAATGTGGAAGCTCGGTCAACTCGATCTCGATTTCTTTTACAAACCTTTCGATTATGAAGGTTACAAAGTTTGGGTAACGTGCGATAAACCTGTAAATTTACCTTTAAGTTTAAAAACACAACCACCAAAATTTGGCGGTGCAAATAAGGTTTACAATGTGATCGATTCACGTCAATCATATCCGCAAGAGATTGTCAGAAAAGGAGTTGCGGCAATTGCACCACAACTTGGCGAAGAAGCGAGTATTCATTTAAGCTATGAAATGGTCGCACTTTCTACTTCAGCGGCTGAAGAACTTGGATTCAAGTTGAGCGATGAAGATAAACAGAAATCATTTGTTGAAATGAGCGGACGAAAAGGCTTAGGAGTGAAAGCGGATGATTTGCTAAACCGTTTAGAAGCAAAGGCTTTGGTCGAAGTTGAAAAACGTCACGCAGATTTGTCGAGTGAAGAAAAACTAAAAACTGCACATATTATCGCTGTCGGTGCGTTGCGTTATTTTCTTTTAAAATTTACGCGAAACACAATTATCGTTTTTGATTTTAATGAAGCACTCTCATTTGAAGGCGAAACAGGTTGCTTTTGTCAATACTCGGCAGTTCGTGCGAATTCGATTTTCCGAAAACTCGGTGATAATTCAGATTCCAAATACCAGATTTCAGATTCCATTGAATCAGCTGAAATTTTGAATAATGAAGATGAAATTTGGTCTCTTGTTACACTAAATGCTCGTTTAGAAGAAGTTATCGCCAACGCAGCAACGAATAACGAACCAGCAATTCTGGCAAAATATACGTTTACGCTGGCAAAAGCATTTAATCTTTTCTACCACAATCATAAGATTTTGGCGGAAGAGAATTTGGTTAAAAAAGCAATCTTAATCAAGGTTGCGGATATTACTCGAATTCAGTTAACTAAAGCGTTGAACACCTTAGGAATTGAGGTTCCGGAAAGAATGTAGCCCAAAATGGAAAGTGAAATCGCACGAAAAAAATTAATTCACCTCTTGCAAAATGCTCACGCAGGCGAACGTGCAGCGGCGATTGCATATAGCAGAAATTGGCGTATTTTGAAAAATGCTGAGGAAATTGCAACAATAAAGCAGATTGAAATTGACGAATGGCGGCATCGTGATGAACTTCGAGAAATTCTGGTCAAACTCCAAGCAAAACCTCGAGTTTTACGTGAATTTGTATTTCTCACTATTGGAACTGTTATTTCTTTCGGATGTTATTTTTGTCGCAGATTTTTCGCCTTATTTTTCGCCGGAATATTGGAAAGAAACAACGTAGAAGAATATCAGGAAGCGTTCGAGTTAGCGAAAATCATTGGCTTAAAAGAATTTATGCCGTGTTTTTTTGCTATGAAAGAGACGGAAATTCTTCACGAGCAAATTCTTCGTGAAATGGTTTCAAATCATTGGCTTTTTCCGGTTTCGAGTTTAGTTTTTGGTTGGGGCAAGACAAAATCGCTTGCAAATGAAGTTTAAATTAAGAAGTTTTTTATTTATTTATGTTAATTGTAATGAAGTCTGACGCGACTCAATATGATGTTGAGAACGTTCTAGAAGTTATCGAAAGTCTTGGTTTTAAACCACATACAATGCCCGGAGCATCGCGAACGGCGATTGGAATCACGGGAAACCAAGGTGCAGTTGACACCGCACATTTTGAAAATCTATCAGGCGTTGCCGAAGCAATTCGCGTCACAAAACCTTATAAATTAGTTTCAAACGACATTCGTCCCGAAAAAAGCATCATCAAAATTGGTGAGGCTGAGATTGGTGGTGATGAATTGACAATAATTTCCGGTGTTTGCTCAGTAGAATCACACGAACAGGCGTTTACAGTCGCAGAAGTTGTTAAAGCCAGCGGTTCAAAATTTTTTCGTGGCGGAGCATTTAAACCGCGAACTTCGCCTTATGCTTTTCAAGGAATGGGCGAACCGGCATTGAAAATTTTAGCTGAAGTTCGAGACAGATTTGACCTCAAAATTGTCACCGAAGCGATGGACGAACGCGGCGTAGATTTAGTCGAAAAATACGCTGATGTTATCCAACTCGGAACGCGGAATATGCAGAATTATTCGTTGTTAAAAAGAGTTGGACGCTCGCCACTTCCTGTTTTATTGAAACGTGGAATGAGTGCAACTCTCGAAGAATTTTTGCTTGCCGCAGAGTATATAATGTCTGAAGGAAATTATAATGTGATCTTATGCGAACGTGGTGTTCGTACATTTTCCGATCACGCGAGGAACACTTTGGATGTCGCGATTGTTCCCGCAGTTCGCAAACTTTCACATCTTCCAATTATCATTGATCCATCGCATGCAGCTGGCAAAACCTATATGGTTACTGCACTTGCGAGAGCCGGAGTCGCCGTCGGAGCGGACGGAATTTTGGTCGAAATTCATCCAAAACCTGAACTCGCGTGGTCTGATGGTTCGCAAGCACTTTTGCCAGAACAATATTTAGAAATGGTAAAACAGATTAAAGCAATTCATGCTGTGATGTCGCCTGCGGAAGTTTTTGCCTAGTAAGTAGCTAATCCACAATTCACATTCAAATTTTGACCAGTAATTGCACTTGCATTTTCGCTACACAAAAACGCAACTGTTTCGGCGACTTCTTCGGCGGTTTCGGTGCGTTTCAAAAGTGTTTTTTGGATTGTGCCGTTTATAACTGTTTGCTCGTCTGTGTGAAAAACTTTTGCGAGCTTCGAAATAAATTCTTGACCAGTTTCGGTTTCCGGTTGTAAACCAGGAATTACTGCATTTACAGTAATATTTTTTGTTCCGAGTTCGGCAGCTAAACATCTAGTTAATGCGAGAATTCCAGCTTTCGAGCAAGCATCTGCAACACCAAATGGCAATGGATTTTTACTCGAAAGTCCGCCAATATTAACGATTCTGCTGCCTTCAGCGAGATACGGAATTACCGATTTGCAACATAAAAACACGCCACGAAGATTAACATTCAACACTTCGTCCCAAGTTTCGACAGACATTTCTGCGACCGAAACACCAACTCCGGTTGTCGCCGCGTTGTTGACCAGAATATCTATTTTTCCAAAATACTCGAGAGTTTCTTTGACGATTCGTTTAATACTTTCTTCATCAGAAGCATCTGCCTGAACTGATAAAACCTTACCGCCAAGCTCTTCAATTTCTCTTTCGGCTTGTTTTAATTTATCAAGCGTTCTTCCATTTATGACAACGCTCGCACCATGTTTTGCAAGACTTTTCGCAATCGCGAGTCCAATTCCTGCCGTGCTTCCCGTTATTATTGCAACTTTATCTTTCATATTTTCTTCCGTTTTTTTAAATCAAATTTGTCGCCGGATTTGAGCAACATAACTTTCATCGGTTCTTTTTTTGCATCAAAAAACATCACTTTACTCGAGCCTAAAACTTCACTGTAACGATTATCTTTCACAAACAATGCCGTGTCTTCATCGATGCCAATTCCGAGTAAATTGGGATATTTCCAGATTAAACCCATCAAGCGATTTTGACGTTGGCGAACAATAAAATGTTGGTCAACTATTGCTTCAGTCAATAAACCAAGTCCGGGGTTAACTTCAACTTTATCTCCATCAATCACTTTAAAATCGCCTTCGCCGGTAATCATTTTTTCCGACATTATCGCAGTTCCAGCACTTGACCCAGAAAAAAGCGTTCCTGAATTATATTTATCAATTAACACTTTGAGAATCAACTTATCTTTCAAAACTTCCATCACGCGAGTTTGGTCACCGCCAGTAAAAAAAATACCTGTTGCATCTTTAAGTTGTTGTAAAAATTGGATTTTGCCTTGCTCATCAAGTGGACGAAATGGAGATTTAATCAATGTAATTTTTGAAACTTTTTCTATATCTTCCTTAAAAGCATCAAAACTTTCTTGCGGAACGCCACTTGCCCAAGTGATAACAAGAAGTTTTCCTTTTTCATTGCCGCTAAGAGTAATAATTTTTGCTAAAATATCAGGAGTTCGGTCACCGCCGCCAACCATAATGAGTCGTTGTTGCGAGAATACAAAAATAGATAATGCAAAAATAAATACAAACTGAACAAAAATTTTTCTAAACATTAGATTCGAAATTTTACTCTACAATTGTCCAAAAGTAACCATCTGGGGCGATAAACGAGAAACTTTTTTCACCAAATTCGTTCTTCTTTATTTCACTTAGATTTTTTGATTTGCTAGTTTTAACTTTTTTTCGATAAGATTCAATACCTTTAACTCTCAGCGTATAAAGCGAATAGCCAAGACTTCCAGGCTTCGAAAAATCAAATTTATTAACAAGTTTCGATTCAGGTGAAAACCAAATTATCTTCAAACGACCTGAACGAGCCTCAGCCGGATTTTTTGAACTACGCGGATCATCAAAATCAGTTGCTCCATATTTTTGATTTTCTTCAAGACTAAAAACAGCTTTAGAAGATGGATTTTTGTAGTCAGAATCAAAGTTTTCATTTTCTTTAACTTTAAGCAAACCAAGAACCTTCCCGTAAAAATCTATATTTTCCTGATTGCGATAAATCACCATCCCAACGTGTGTTATCTGGCTTGATTTGAAAAATGATTCTTGGTTAATTTTTCCGTAAAGTGGAAGCGAATAGCCGAATCTTTGAAATAAAATTTGGCGTGTAAGTGGTTGGATTAAACACATTTCGCGAACTGTTGCGTAATTTTCAAGAAATGGTTGAGGACGTTTTTCGAGTTTGTATATTTCAGCTCTTTGCGGTTCGACCATAAAAACACTATTTTTTTGGTCAATCGCTTCCTCAGCGTGGTTTTGAATATTATAGACATCTGCTGTCAACATTGCTCCCCAACGATTGCCGAGAACATTCATTCGCGACATCTGCAAACCTTCATTTGTCGGCTTATCCCATTGCATTATACGAATTAATCCGTGATCTGAATCTTGATGAAACAAGCGAATTGATTTAAGTTTTGATTTAACACCATAAAGTTTTTCAGCTTCTTTTTCAGATAAATCTCCGCGTTGCCCAACTTTATAACCAAAGCGTTCCCAATATTTTACAAGAGATTCGGCATCTTTAGTTCCTATGCCAACTTCATATACTCCACCGATAGTTGTTTCTTGTGCCATAGCGTTAACCCAAAACCCAGAAATCAATAATGCCAAGAAAATTGTTATTTTCATAAATCAGATCCTTAAAAGAAAATTTGTATTACTTTTATAACATTAAAAATTTAAATAGTAAATTTTTAGACAAAACGAAGATAAAAAAAAAACGCGAATAAAAATAAATTATCCGCGTTTAAATGTATAAAAAAATGTAGCAAAACTAAGCAACTTTTGTTTGAGCAATACGCTCGGCTTTTTGGCGTTTTCTAAACTTCCACCACGTTCCAAAACCTTCTTTCGTTAAACTTAAAATTGGTTTTCTATTTTGGAAAAGCAACTTTATCCAATCTCTACGACGCATTTGCGGAAAATAAATTCCACGAAAGAAAAGGCGAGCAACAAGATGTCCAATTCGATATTCAATCGGTGCATCTTTAATCATATCAATAGCTTCCGCGTTTCTCTCCGGACTATAACTTCTATCCCAAGCGTGAAAAGTTTCGACTTTAGCATCTTCAATCGTCATTTTCAAAGGATTGTGTGCCATCAAAAATGGTGCAAATTCAAGCCAATGTTTCGGACGGTCAAGCCTTCCAGCTTTTTCCAGACGGTCATAAAGTGGAGTTGCCGGAAACGGTGTCAGCTGTCCGAAAACAGGCAAACCTGGCGACCAGCTTTCAATTTCGTCAATTGTTCGTTTTGCAACGCCAACCGTGTCGTTGTCCATTCCAAAAATAAACGATGTAATCGCGTAAATATTTCTTCGGGCTAAACCGTCTAAAACCGCCTTATAATTTTCGGGTTTCGAGAAGTTTTTGTTAACGTCTGCCATATTTGCCGGATCAATTGATTCCATTCCGATAAAAATCCACTTTCCACCAGATTCGGCGATTAAATCAACTAACTCTTCGTCTCCCAATAGGTTAGCAGAAATTTGGGCAACCCAAGGAAGTTTAGCATCAGCCGCAATCATATCGCGTAAAAGTAATTTCAGACGCTTTTTATTTATTGCTAAATTATCGTCAATAAAGAAAACAGCGATTTGACCTTTTTCACTTCGGGAACGTTTTTTTAGTCTCAAAAGTTCTTCAATTACACTTTCATTTGTGCGAAAACGAATTGAATCGCCAAAAAATCCGGTAACTGTGCAAAATTCGCAACCATAAGGACAACCGCGACCGGTTTCAATCGGAACAACGTGAAAAGTTCCCCAACCTGTTCCCATTTTTTCTAATGTGCTACGAAGGAATTTTGGAACAAGACTGAATTGATCTAAGTCTAATGTTTCCCAAGGTATATATGGATAATCTTGAAGCGTTGGTTTAACGTCGTTTCCCTTTGCATCAAGTGCAGGCGTATAAACTTCTTTGAGTTCCCCGCGAGCTGCATCGGCAACAATCAAACCCCAAGTTTCATCTGCTTCACCGAGTGCAATTGCGTCAGCGTAACGTGGTCCGCCGTCTTTTCCTAATGGTTCGTCAGGAACTTCGGTGACATGCGGACCACCCATTACAACCTTAATTCCGGCAGATCTTAACGCGGATGCAACAACATAGGCACGTTTAATCATTCGTGTCATTGCTCCAATTCCAACTAATTCAATATTTTCTTTTTTGCAAAATTGGACAATTTCTTGCTCAGTCATGGCTTTTGCATTTCCATCAATCAATACAACTTCATGCTCTTTTGGTGTGAGAGATTGTAATAAAAACATCCACAAATGTGGCATAAAATTGCGTGTAATTCCATTGTCAGGACTATATAATAAAATTTTCATAATGACTGTTTTTCTGGGACAAATACAATATACAATGCCGAAAACTAAAATAGAATTCGTCAAAAAATAGTGTGATTTTACTCAAAAAGCAAAATCCAATTTATAAAATGTAAAAAAAGATAACTCAACACTTAAAAAGTTACGCTAGAAAATATATTTTTGCAAATAAATTGTTACTTTTAACAGACTATGTAAGATATAAAATTTTTGAATATAAATATTCAATGAATTTGAATGTCACCAACATTTACGGTAGTGTTATGAAAAATTAATTTTACTTTTTTGATTTAGATTTCTAAATTTTATTGGGGAGACGAATAAATGAAAAACTTGATATTTATCATAGCTTTAACGTTTGTAATTGGTCTGGGTTGTAAATTACCAAATTTGGATGAAAAACCTGCGGTAAACTCGAAAGAAAATTCAGTTCCAGTTTCAAAGAAACCTGAGGAAACAGCGGAAGAAGCAATTCGTGCGGTTTATGCAAAAATTGATGTAGCAACTATTAATAAAGACGAACAAGGACTTTTTGCTTTTGCTAGTGACGATTACACATTAACTGATGTCAAAGGTAAAGTTTCCTCACGTGATGCTTCAATTAAAGATGCACGCGATTTTTTCAAATACGCGAGTGAAATTGAAAAAAGCAAGTCAGATGTTTTTCGCGTTGAGCAAAAAGATGGACTATGGAATGCTTCAGTCGCTTCCGAAACAAACGGCAAATTAAAAGTTAATGGTAAAACTGCAACATTTGAAGCTAAAACAGATTCCGACGAACAATGGGCAAAAAACGACAAAGGTCAGTGGAAATGTATTCGTTCAATAACTCGCCGAAGCAATTTGAAAGTGAACGGAAAAGAAGTGAAGCAGTAGATTACTGCTTCATCTTTCGTTTTTCAATTTCACGATTATAAAACGTCCACGAAGTTTCATTCGGTTTATTTGGATCAACCGTTGTTGGGGCGGTCATATAACTCGGATATTTTTCACGAGTTTCTTTTTTTATGCGTTCGGGCATCAAATCCCATTTTTCCATTCGCCAACTGCGGGCGTGAACGATAATAATTCCGCCATTATTTGGCATTTTCATCCAAGGCAAAAACGGACCAACTCGAGTCCAACTAAGCATCACATTTTTGGGTGATGTAGTTTTGTTTAGTTCGTCTTTCTCCACATAAAAATCGAACATTTCGCTTGCAGTATAATTTTTATCGAATCCTGGCAGCGGATAAAACGGGAAAACATCCGATGTCCAAACCAGATGATTGTTGATTTCTTCAGGTGCTGAACCTTCGCCGAATTCACGTTTTCCGTCCAACGAAGCAAAGATATATTTGCCGTCTTTGACCTTTACACGAGAGTTTACCGGATCGTTTTGAATCTGAAAAACTTCGCATTTTTCATTCGTCCAAGGATTTGTCCATTCGCTGATAATTTCATCGGTTTTCAGGTCTTTGTAAAAAACGAGTTCGCGTGTCGCCAAGAAAAAACCATCTTTTTCCGCAGTTTCAACGCGGCGGCGGACGTTAAAACCTTCAATACCAAAAAGTTTTTGCGGACGTTCGCCCGGAATGTATGAATACGCTGAACCTTTGATATAAAAAACGAAATCTTTACCATCGGGACGTGCAAACGTTGCTTCCAATTGGAGTTGGGCGAGCGAACGTTTTGTCTTTTTTTGGGCAAACGAAAATGTAGTAAACAAACTAATCAACGCAAAAATAAACACGATTTTCTTCATCATTATTTCCTCAACTTTTAACTAAAAACTTAAAACTTTGAACTACATCAGGAATATCGCCGAATTGTTCGACAATAGTTACGCCGACTTCGTTTAATCGGTCAATTTTGCCTTGCCACGTTCCTTTTCCGCCTTCGATTATTGCTCCGGCGTGTGAATATCTCGTTCCGCTTTGAGCAGATTTTCCACCGATATACGCAACGATTGGTTTCGTGATTTTGCCGCAAGCTACCAAATCCGCGACTTGTTCTTCCTGCGAACCACCGATTTCGCCGAGCATCACGATTAACTCGGTTTCGTTGTCATTTTCAAACATTTGGGCGATTTCAGGAAACGTCAAACCAACGACCGAATCGCCCCCGACATGGCAAATTGTCGAGATTCCGACGCCTGTTTGGCAAATATAATAACCTGTCGAAGCCGAAAGCCCGCCGCTTCGGGACATAATTCCGACCGAACCTTTGTGAAACCATTCTTTTGCGGTTTTCGCATTTCCGCCCATCATTCCCAACACGGCTTTTTCGGGCGACATTACGCCGACCGTATTTGGTCCGATAAATTTTGCACCGTATTCTTCCGCGACTTCGCAAATCTCCAAAACGTCAAAAAGCGGAACGCGATCCGCAATCAACGCTATCAACGGAACGCCGGCAACAATCGCTTCAATCGCCGCAGATTTGACTCGCGGAGCAGGCACAAAAATCACGCTGACATCAATCTTCCCGATTGTTTCAAAGGTTTCTTTGACGGAATCAAAAACGGGCAAACCGTGAACAATCTGTCCGCCGCGATTCGGTGTGCAACCTCCGACAACATTCGTGCCGTAATCGAGCATCAATTTTGCACGAGCCGAACCTTCGCGTCCCGTGATGCCTTGCACGATAACTTTTTTGTGTTGGTCAATTAGAATCGACATTTAATCGCCCTCAAAACAAATATACCAATGCTCATCAATAATTTTGCACCCTGATCCAAATAGTTGCTCTGATTGGCTCATTTCGTCTAGACTTTCTACAAGATTATCTGGAATTTCGTCAGTAAATATGTATGATTTATTTGATCCGTGCGTAACGAATCCTTGTGACGACGAAATGAATCTGAAATCATTTTCATCAACTGATGCGTAGAAGCCATGTGGTATTCCTATTTTTACAAACATCTTACGGTATTCATACAAACTGTCTTTGTCGATAGTATCTGGATTAGACCAATCACTCCCAACCCTTTGCACGCTCTTATCTTTTCTTATCATTTCAATAAGTAATTCAAAATTTTTCTTATTGTATTTAAAGTTGCTAATCATTTGTTCATCTGTTTGGTGTGAGCGAAAAAGTCCCAAAGCAACACAATAGATTTGTGGAATATCTTTATAAAATAAGCCTAAAGTAAACGAAATCAGGATTGTCATAACTATTGCAATCTTAAAAAGAATGTGAATTTTGAATTTATCTACTTTCATTTATATGAATTATTTTTGGTCGAAATGTATCGGAAAATCAATCTTCACAGCATTCAAACCTAAATCCAAACTCGCAAACTCGCAAGCCAGACATTCAGAACATTTTCCGCGTTCGGCTTCTTCGGGTTCAATCGCCAAAATTGGCTTGTTATTTTCGTCTAATTTCAATATCTTTTGCGGACAAGATTCAATGATTTTAGTCGCCGATGTTTTATCTAAACTATTGTAATTAAACGAAATGGTGCCAGTTTTTGTTTTAAACGAAAAATCTGCATTAAAATCATCTTTCTTTAATCCGTGTCCATCTGTCTTTATCTGTGGATAATTTTGGATTAGTTCATTCAGCCTAGTCGCACAAAAGTCCGCCGAATCTTTCTTTTGATAAGCCTCAATTGGTGCGGGCAAAAATTTGGCATATCGTTCGACTAAATCTTTCGCGATATCTTCACCGTTTCCGCCGAGTCGTAAAACCGCGGGAATGTTTGGTTTAACTTCCAAAAATGCCTTCAAAACCGCTCGTGCAAGTCCAAATTGCTCTTGGCTTGCCACGCCCGAACCTGATAAAAAATATCCTTTGATATTCGGAATCGAAAGAATAATCTTCGCCGCCCGATAAACTTTTGACGCTGCCGGATTTCCGCTCGTATCAACATAGCAAGCAGGACGCAATCCATTTCTCTGAGCAGCATCAAGCGATGCCATCGAACCACCGCCACCTGCACCGTGGAAGCCAATTTTGAAGTTTGCAGTAAGCGGTAAGCCGTCAGCAGTTTCTTTCTGCTCACTGCTCACGGCTGACTGCTGACTATTAAAGATTTCAACAAAGAAAAAAGTGCCCCGAAAGTCGTCTTTTTCGATGTTCCAAGCAATTCTTTCAAGCTTCGTCGGTGTGTGTCCGAGTTCGCGGGCGATTTCAATTCCGAGATGTTTTTGGCGAAAATCAGCGTAATCGTCAACCGAAATTCGGCAATCTAATGCAACTAATCTGCCGTCTTTTAACAATGCCAAAGGATTTATTTCTGCTGTTCTCGCATCAGTTGTTTTGGCAACTCGGTAAAGATTTAGAAGAATTTCCGCGATTCGTTTGTCGTCACAAATGGTTAGAATCTCTTCAATTGTCGGCTCTTTACGAATTGAACAAACGAGTTTCCGCATCGAATCCGCACGTTCTTCAATTCCGCTGCCGCCGGAATCTGAAAACAAAAGCGTCGGACGTTTGAGCGTTGTGTCAACAATAAATCCGAGATAAAATTCGCGTTCAATTTCGGCTATTTCGTCAATCAAAACAGCTTCGCATAAGTTTTCCGCAATCTCTTTTACGAGCATTTCAGAAGCAAACCTTTCTGCTTCGTCAACCGATTTCGCAAACTTAATTCCGCCCGAAGCCGCCCGCGAAGTTGAATGAATTTGAGCTTTTACAACGACTTTTCCGCCAAGTTTTTCGGCAATCTCTCGAGCCATCTTAGCGTCAAACGCAACTTCGCCTTTCGAAATCTGGATTCCGTTTGCTGCTAAAATTTGTTTTGCTTGGTATTCGTGCAACTGAGCCATTGGTTATAAGTCTATGATGAATTTATAGGTTTGTAAATTACCAAACCCTAATTGAAGTTTGAATAAAGATTTGTTATAAGTATATTACAAATTTAGAAATCTAACGGAGAGAAAATATGAGTTATCGTTTAGGAATCGATGTCGGCGGAACATTCACTGATTTACTTTTATTCAACGACGAAACGGGCGAAATGCAGCTCGAGAAAACACCTTCAACGCCTGCCGATCAGTCGATCGGAATTTTAACTGGAATTCACAAAATTGTTGAATCTGCCGGACTTTCCCACGATGATATCAGTCTTATTTTGCACGGAACAACTGTCGCAACCAACGCCGTTTTGGAAGGAAAAGGTGCGTTGGTTGGTTTGATTACAACAAAAGGATTTGAACAAATCTTGCACGTTGCACGCTCGCAAACTCCCGGACCTCTTGCTGGTTGGATTATCATGGAGAAGCCTGAACCGCTTGCTCCGCTTTATCTTACGCGAGGAGTTTCTTGCCGAAACACTGCAAAAGGCGTGGAAGTTTCAGCTGTTGATGAAGCAGAAGTTCGGCAATTTATCAAAGAATTGCACGATGCTGGAATTGAAGCCTTGACGGTTTCTCTGATTAATTCTTTTTCAAATAATTCGCACGAACGAGCGATTCGCGACATCGCTGCGGAAATGTATCCAGATCTTCCAGTCACAATTTCAACTGATATTTTACCCGAATTTCGTGAATACGAGCGTTGTTTAACGACTGTCATGAATTCTTACGTTCGACCGAAAATGGCGAATTATTTGACCGGCATTCAGACGAAACTTGCCGATGCTGAAATTGATACAACCGTTAATATTGTCCGTTCTGATGGCGGCGTAATGTCGATTGAAGCGGCGAAACGTTCGCCTGTTAGCACATTATTATCTGGACCTTCAGGCGGTGCAGTCGCGGCTTCTTATGTCGGCGATTTGGCTGGTTATCAAAATGTTTTGGGCTTCGATATGGGCGGAACTTCGACCGATGTTTGCGTGGCAATGGGAGGCGAACCAAATATTGTTCGCGAAACTCGCGTCGGTTATTATCCGATCAAAGCATCGTCGATTGACGTTCGCACAGTTGGTGCTGGTGGCGGCTCAATCGCACACGTGCCGATGACTGGTGCGTTGCGAGTTGGACCACAATCAGCAGGTGCAGATCCAGGTCCGGCGGCATACAAAAAAGGCGGTGAAGAACCGACTGTGACTGACGCAAACGTGGTTTTAGGTCATCTTCCACCGAGACTTCTGGGCGGCGAAATGTCGCTTGATATTGAAGCCGCGAGAAATTCAATCAAGAAAGTTGCGGACACGCTTGGGCTTTCAATTGAAGCAACTGCCCAAGGAATTATCGACATTGTCAATGAAAATATGTTTGGTGCATTGCGTCTCGTTTCCGTCCAACGCGGACTCGATCCGAGAGATTTTGCACTCATCGCTTTTGGTGGTGCCGGACCGCTTCACGGCAATTATTTATCCAAACTTTCGGGAGCATTTCCATGCATTTCGCCGCCAACTCCGGGCGTGCTTTCGGCTCTCGGATTTCTTCATTCTGATATTCGAAACGAATTTTCTCAAACGATGATTCGCACGCTTGATAAGATTGATTTGAAGGAATTTAAGACAATTTTTGAATCACTTGCGAAGGAATCGACCGATTGGCTAGACGGCGAAAATATCGCGAAAGACCGACAAAAACTCGTCTATCAAATCGATACACGATATTATCGACAAGGTTTTGAATTTCCAATCAAGGTTTCTGCCGACCAACTCGAAACCAAAGAAGGTTATGATAAATTTATCGCAGATTTTAAGGAAATTCACGAAAAAAATTACGGATTCAATATCGAATCACCAATTGAAATCGTCAATTTACGTGTAATTGGAATCGGGCAAGTTCGCAAAATTGAACTGCCGAAATTTGAAGTTGGTGACGAAAATGCTGAAAGTGCAATCGCCGAACAACACACTGCATGGTTTGATGGAAAGCAATTAAACACACCAATTTATGACCGTGCAAAACTTCGTGCTGGACACAAGATTATTGGTCCAGCGATTATCACGCAAAAGGACTCAACGACCGTAGTCTTACCCGATCATCACGGAAAAGTTGATTCATATTTGAATATTTTGATTTACCCAAATGCATAAATTTAATCATTGATTCATTGGTTCATCGAATCAATCGTAATTGGCTTTTCGTGTTTTATGTTAAAATTTTAGAATGATTACATTGAGTCTAACAACGCCTCTTGTATTTTCGGATGATGGAACTATACGTTTTGCGAATTCGCGTGTAACGCTAGATTCAATCATTGCGGAGTTCAAAAAAGGCTCAACCGCCGAGCAAATTCAAGAAGATTTTTCATCGTTAAGTCTTCGTGAAATTTACACAGCCTTGGCTTTTTATTTGGAGCGGACAGAGTTTGTTGAAGATTATTTAAACAAACAAAAGTGCGAAGTTGTTGAATCAACTAGCTTTATCGAATCGCAATTGCCGAGCGGAGAACTTCGTGCGAACATTCGTTCACGGTATCGCGAAACACAAAAAGTCTAAACAATGCGACTGCTTTTTGATGAAAATTTTAATCAGAGAATTTTACGTGGCTTGAAACTAGAAATTCCTAATCTTGATTATTTGGTTGTTCAAAACGTTGGATTGAAAGGAAAATCAGATCCAGAAGTATTAGATTGGTCGAGTAAAAACGAATGTGTTTTAGTTACTCACGACCTAAAAACAATCCCAAAATTTGGTTACGAGCGAATTAACAAACGACTTAATTTTACCGGCGTTATTGCTATATCGAGTGATTTGCCAATTGGTCAGGCAATTGACGAACTTGCGATTATATTTCAATGTAGCAACCTTAGCGATTTTAAAAATCAAATCCTGTATTTGCCAATCTAAAAATGCAAGAAACACAATTATCTTATCGAGCAATCGCTTTGCAAACCAAATGTTTTGCCGTAAATCGTGCAAAAAATCGTATGGAAGCGAACGAAATAATGTCGCAGACGATTGAACGCTTGTCGAAGCAAATCACTGCGAGTATTGCGTTTATCGGATTTGATACAAAACTTGTCGTCTTGCCCGAATACTTTTTGACGAGTTTTCCGCTTGGCGAAACGATTGATGAATGGCGTGAGAAAGCCTGTTTGGAAATTGACGGCGAAATCTACGAAAAACTTTCAAAAATTGCTCAAGAACGTAAAATTTATCTGAGCGGAAACGCTTACGAACTCGACAAAAACTTTCCCGAACTTTACTTTCAAACTTCATTTATCATCGCTCCAAACGGTGAAGTTGTTGTGCGTTATCGTCGTTTAGTTTCGATGTTTGCACCAACGCCACACGATGTTTGGGACAAATATCTCGACATTTACGGACTCGAAGGAGTTTTTCCGGTTGCCAAAACTGAAATCGGAAATTTGGCGTGTATTGCGTCCGAAGAAATTCTTTATCCTGAAATCGCCAGATGCCTTGCGATGCGTGGTGCAGAAGTTTTTTGTCATTCATCATCCGAGATTTTCGGAATGGAAAACACACCGAAAAATGTGGCAAAACTCGCCCGTAGTTATGAAAATATGGCGTATGTTATCTCGGCAAATTCAGCCGGAATCGCGGATATTTCTATTCCAGAAAATTCGACTGATGGCGGCTCGAAAATCGTTGATTATAAAGGTTTAATAATCGCTGAAACAGGTCAAGGCGAATCGATTAACGCCTTCGCTGAGATAGACTTAGCCGCACTTCGCCGAAATCGTAAACGTGCAGGAATGGGAAATATTTTATCACGGCAACGCTTTGAACTTTATGCTGAAAGTTACGCAAAACACTCGTTTTATCCGGCAAATTCTTTGGTTGGCAAGAAGACAGAACGCTCACATTTTGTTGAAACTCAGAAAGCTGTGATTGAAAAACTTGAAAAAAATGGTTTAATTTAAGTAATGGCTGAATGTATAAAAAAATTTGTTTGCTATCACTGCGGAAGTATTCGAACAAACAAAGGCGGTTTTGCTAGAAATGGAAAGCAAAGACATTATTGTCGTGACTGTAGAAAATTCTGTCGTGAAAATGCAATTCTTCCTGACAGTAAAAGAATTTACGAAGTTGCTTCTGACATTTTACCTACTAAGAGACGCTTAATTTTAGAACTTCATTCCATCGCAAAGAGTTTAGGAAAAACACCTACCGTTGATGACATTAACATGTTTTCTAAAAAGAAAAAGTGTTATTCAATTCACGTTTACTACGCAGTTTTTGACGGGAGTTTTGTAACTGCAATAAAAGAAGCAAATTTAAAGCCTCGTTATTACCAAGAGTTTGATACTGAGAAATTGATTTACGAACTACAAGTTCTTCGCAAGAAATTGAAACGACCACTCTTTGCAAAAGATGTTGTGGAAGCAAGAAGAAAAGGTTTAGTTTCGCCACCTTATCATTTCCAACGTGCATTTGTTTCTATACCTAACGCGATACAAGAAGCAGATGCAAATAAAAAACATTATTCCCGCGAGGAATTAATTTATCATTTAAAACAGCTTGAAATAAAGATTGGAAGAATTCCGAGACAAAATGATTTCGAAAAAAACTATAAACACGGTGAAAGACCTTCTTTGAAAGCCTTTAGAAACGAATTTGGATCTGTTTCGGAAGCCAGAAAAGCCGCGAATATCCCGAACCCTCAATGGAAAAAATTTAGTAAGGAAGAATTGATTCTTCAATTGCAAAACTTATTTAATAAACTCGGAAGAAAACCAACAGACCGTGACATTACTGCGAGTTGCAAAAAGGGAGAAATAGCGAGTCACAGCACAATTTCTAATATGTTTGGAAGTTTGATATTTGCTTACAAAGCTGCCGGATTTGAAGTGCTTAAACCACAACAATATACGGATGAAGAGTTAATAAAAAGATTACGCGAGTTACGTAAAAAACTTGGCAAAAGAATTGGCTGGAATGACTTGATGAGAGCTAGCAAGGAAGGTTATTACCCATCGGGCGGCACCGTCTATAAACGTTTTGGTGGTATGGATAGGATAGAGGAGTTGATTAATGAAAACGTTGTTTAAAAGTTTGATTATTATCTTAATCGTCAATATTTGTCTCTTCGCTCAAACCGTCAAAATCGCCGAATATTACCAATTATCCAACGGAAACAGTTGGAATTATGTTGCACCACCAACATGGAAAGGCGATTACATTTCCGTAATGGAAAGTGGGAATAACGTGAGCTTTGAAGGCAAAAATTTCACTTCAGTTTTGCATTTTGACGCAACAAAAGCTGCAAAGATTCTCGCATTCGTCAAAGGAAATGGCATCGTTTATTTCGGCGAAGATTTTGCTGATAAAACTATTGTTCGCTTTGATAAACCACAAGTTTGGTTTCCTGAGAAAGTAAAAATCGGCACAGAAACAAACATTGAAACTTCTTTTACACGAACTTTAATTGATGGAAAAACGAGTCGCGGAACTTATAAACTTAAACAAAAATATGTTTTATTTGAAGATGTAAAAGTTACGGCTGGCGAATTCAAAAGATGTTTACGGATTGAATCAGAATCGTTTTGGGAGTTGGGCGACGGTCGCCAAGCAAGGACAATTAGCATTTACCATTATGCAAAAAATGTTGGTGTAGTAAAGGCTTCTGCACGATTTATAATTTTGCAAAACGATAAAGAAATTATCAATCGTCTGATTGAAACTGAGCTCAAATCTGCAAAAGTTGGTGGAAAAATGTATTAAACATTGCACTTTTGAAACCTCTTTTTTGTTTCAACGTATTAAATTTAATTTCAGAAATTTAAATTACCTTTAAGGAAACTTTCCAAATGCTTCGTAAAACTACGTCTATTTTGTCGCTGTTTATTTTGCTTATTTCGGTTTTTGCACTATCAAAATCTCAAATTATTGCTCAAGCAAAATCTGATCCGTTAAAAAACTTCCAATTTCGCTCAATCGGACCATTTCGCGGCGGAAGATCTGGTGCAGTTACAGGTGTTTTTGACCAACCAAATGTTTTTTATTACGGTGCGACCGGCGGCGGAGTTTGGAAATCGACGAATTACGGCGAAGATTGGGCAAATGTTTCCGATGGATTTTTCAAAACCGGTTCTGTTGGTGCTGTTGCGGTTTCTGAAACAGATTCAAATGTGGTTTATGTTGGTATGGGCGAACATACTCTTCGCGGAAATGTTTCACACGGCGACGGAATGTATAAATCTACTGACGCAGGTAAAACTTGGAAACACATCGGTTTAGGAGATACGCGACAAATTTCCCGAGTTAGAATTCATCCGAAAAATTCAGACGTTGTATATGTTGCAGCACTTGGGCATCTTTGGGGTGGAAATGCTGAACGAGGTGTGTTTCGAACAAAAGATGGCGGAAAAACTTGGGAGAAGATTCTCTTTCGAGATGAAAAATCTGGTGCGATTGATCTTATTTTTGAACCAAATAGCCCAAACACAATTTACGCGTCGCTTTGGCAAGTCAAACGAACACCGTATTCGATGGAAAGTGGTGGCGACGGATCTGGATTATTCAAATCAGTTGACGGCGGTGATAATTGGAAAGAAATTTCGCGAAATATTGGACTTCCAAAAGGCGTTTTAGGAAAAATCTGCATTGCAATTTCTCCGGTTAATCCAAATAGAGTTTGGGCAATGGTTGAAGCAAAAGAAGGTGGATTATTTCGTTCGGACGATGGCGGCGAAAATTGGGCAATGGTCTCAAACAGTCCAAACATCAGACAAAGACCTTGGTATTTTTCGCGAATTTACGCCGACAAAAAAAACGCTGATTTGTTGTATTTAATGAATGTTCAGGCTTGGAAATCACTTGATGGTGGTCGTAACTTTAGTGTGATTGGAACGCCACACGGCGATAATCACGATTGGTGGATAAACCCAAATGATAGCAATATTATGATAGGCGGCGATGATGGTGGTTCGCACGTCACGACCAATGGCGGACGCACTTGGAGCAAGCAAGATCAGCCAACATCGCAGTTCTATCGCCTAGCTTTGGATAACGAATTTCCATACAACATTTACGGTGCTCAGCAAGATAATTCGACAGTTAAAATTCCTTCGAGAACTAATGAAGCAACAATAAATGATAACCATTGGTATGACGTTGGTGGCGGAGAATCTGGCTGGATTGCTCCACATCCTGACAACTCAAATGTAATATTTGCAGGAAGTTACGGCGGATTATTGACACGCTATGACCACATTACGGGACAAACTCGAGACGTTAATGTCAACCCAAATAATCCGCTTGGTGCAGGTGCTGATGTTCAAAAATATCGGTTTCAATGGAATTTTCCGATCATATTTTCACCATATAAAATTGATGGAAAATCTGTCCTTTATACTGGCGGAAATCTCTTATTTCGCTCGATTGATGAAGGTTCGTCTTGGCAAGCAATTTCACCCGATTTAACACGTAACGAAAAATCAAGGCAAGGAACTTCCGGCGGACAACTCACACAAGATAACACAAGCGTTGAATATTATTCGACAATTTTTGCCGTTGCAGAATCACCTGTAAAGCAAGGTGTAATCTGGACTGGAAGCGATGATGGACTCGTTCAAATAACGCAAGACGCGGGCAAAACTTGGACAAACGTCACACCAAAAGATTTACCTGATTGGACGCAAATCAATGCGATTGACGCATCTACTTTTGAATCTGGAACTGCATATATTGCCGCAACCGCATACAAATCAGACAATTATTTGCCTTATTTATACAAAACAAACGACTTCGGAAAAACTTGGAAAAAAATTGTTTCGGGTATTCCGAACGATGCTTTTACGAGAGTTGTCCGAGAAGATCCGAATAGAAAAGGTTTGCTAGTTGCAGGAACTGAAATCGGTCTATTTTACTCATTAAATGACGGCGAAACTTGGTCATCTTTGCAATTAAATCTGCCGATTGTTCCAATAACTGATTTGCAATTTCACAAGCGTGATAAAGATTTAGTTGTTGGCACACAAGGACGCTCTTTTTACATTCTCGACAATTTACCGCACTTATATAATTTGGCTGATGCACAGAAAAGCGATGCTTATTTGTTTAAAGTCGAAGATGCTTTTCGGCGAAGTGGTTTTGGTGGTTTTACACTTCCGACAACCGCAACAGTCGGAAAAAACCCGCCAAATGGAGTAGTTGTAAATTACTACTTTAAAGATAAGCCAAACAAAGAAGTCACTATTGACTTTTTAGACGCAACAGGTTTAGTTATAAGAACTTATAAAGGAAAACCGACGGTTGACGGGCAAGTAAATCCTCCAAGTTCTGAGCCATCTTTACAAATGGAAGCTGGATATAATCAGCTAGTTTGGAACTTACGTTTGGCAAATGCAACGACTATTCCAGGAATGATTTTATGGGCTGGAAGCACGACTGGACCCAAAATTATTCCTGGTAAATATCAAGTAAAACTTAGTTATGACGGGAAAGTTATAGCAACCGAAAGTTTTAATTTGAAAGCTGATCCGAGACTCTTAACAACGCAAGATGATTTTCAGAAACAATTTGATTTGCGAATGAAAGTTCACAATAAATTGACTGAAACTCACGATGCGTTGCTCGAAATACGTGATATTAGAAAACAATTTGATGAAGTATTGGTAAAACTAAAATCTCCAGAACAAAAAGATTTGGTCGATAAAGCTAAAGAGATTTTAAAGAAAATAACATCTGTCGAAGAAGAGCTAAACCAAACAAAAATAAAGAGTTCGCAAGATGCATTAAATTTTCCGATAAAATTAAACAACAAACTTGCTGCTCTTAGTTCGTCAATTGACAGCGGCGATTATGCACCAACTGCTCAAGCGGTTGACGTTTTTAATGAACTTTCTTCTCTAATTGATGTTCAACTTAGTGTGCTAAACAAAGTTCGTCTCGACGAAATTTCTGCATTTAACAAACTCTTTGTCGAAAGAAGTTTACCAGTAATTACAACTGTCAAAAAGAAACCTTAGATTTTTTAACGGGTTAAAACCACTAAAGCCGAGTAAAAATAACTCGGCTTTTTTTAATTGTCGTGTTAGTATTTTAACAAATGACAACGCAACAATTTTCAATCAGAATTCTGAAAGAATCAGACATTAACGAGTGGTTTCGGCTCCGAACTTTGCTCTGGGATGAAGCAAGCAAAGAAGAACATCACGCGGAAATGTCAGATATTTTGCAACATCCAGACTCGCAATTAATTTTGGTTGCCGAAGATGAAGATGGAAAATTAGTTGGTTTCTTAGAAGCTAGTATTCGACCATTTGTTGAAGATTGTCATTCAGAAAATGTCGGATATTTGGAAGGTTGGTATGTTGAATCAAATTATAGACGTTTTGGAATTGGCAAATTATTGGTGCAAAACGCTGAGTCTTGGGCAAAATCTCACGGTTGCGAAGAAATGGCTTCAGATTCAGAAATCGGCAATGATTTAAGTGTCGCCGCACACGGCAAAGTTGGTTACACCGAAACTTCCCGTTTGATTCACTGGCGAAAGGAACTCTAAATTTATCGAAATGCGAAACAAAAATAACAAATATTTATTTGCGTTTTTGCCATTGGTTTTTGCGTTATTCTTTCCCACTTTCGCGAAAGCTCAATCAACTGAGCAAAACTTTCCAACTCCAATTACTGAAAAAATTATTAGCGGTAAAATCGCTGCTAGAGACATTGGCGATTCACGTTTAACCACTTATTTTTATACATTTAACGGCGAACAAGGCGACATAATTCTAAACATTCAAACCATAAATTTTAATGGCGATATTGATGTTTATGAAGCTGAAACTTTACGACCGCTAAACAAAATTAGAATTTTTGCTGATTTTTCAGCAGACGAAATTTCACGAACAATTTATTTGCGAAAATCTGATAAGTTACTTTTGAGAATCGAAGGAAGATCGCCAAATGACGATGCGGCAACATTTAAAATACGATTTGATGGTAGTTTTCTGCCTTCAAATGAAGAAGCAATTGACGAATCTTTAACGCCAAAAGTTACAAAAAAAGTTGAGACTGAAACTGAAGTAAACTCAGTCGGCACAATAATTAGCGTTAAACCAAAAGCAACGCCGACACCAAAAGTTGAAGTTGCAAAGGTTGAGAAACTAAAGATTAAAACACCAAAAATTAAAATCCCGAATATTGAAGTTCCAAGAGATGTAAACCCGAAAGTTAAAAAGCCAAAAGTCGTTTCAGAACCAAAAGTAAATAAACCTGTAAAGCTAAAGAAAGTTGAAAAAGAGAAAATCGCAATCAAGAATCTGCCGGAAGTTGCAACTATTGAAAAAAGATTAATAGTTTTATTTGCAGATGGAACAAAATACGAAAAATCAATGAAAGATATTTTGAAATTTAGTATTGAGAGAGAAACCTTAACTATAATTACAAAAAGCGGTTCAATCAGCAGGTATTTAATTTCTGATGTTCTAAAAATTTCTATTGAGTAGGCTGGTTCTGACTAGCATCAAGTTTTTTTAGTAATTCTACATCTTTAATTTTAGACTTAGTTTCGTCAAAAGCAATTTTATCGCCAATGTTTCTATATGCAACTGACAAATTAAATAGCGTCGGTTCGTGGTTTGGATTTGTTTTCAAAGAAGTTAAAAACTCTTTAATTGCACGCTGATAGTCGGGCGTTTGCCGATTAACAAATGTCACACCGAAATCAGTTCTGACATCAATATCATCTGGCTTTAAGACTAAGGCTTTTTCATACCAAAACGCAGATTTTTCCCAATCTTTTGAGTCATAAGTTGCATTTCCCAATAAAACCAAAGTCCGAAAATCTTCAGGACGAAGTTTGTTTGCACGTTCAAAATATTCAATTGCTTTAGGAAAGTTGTTAATTCTTCCAAACATTTCTCCGGCTTTCAGTTGAGCCGAGAAATCTTCAGTGTTTTTATCCGCAACTTCAATTGATTCAGCAACTGCCGGAAGAGCAGCTTTTGTGTTGCCTTGTTGCGAATTCGGCTGCGTATTTGCCGCAGTAGTATTTGGTTTTATTTGATTATTTTCAAGACGATTTAACTGATTTGTGGCAATAAAACCAATAATTAAACCGATTAATAATCCGATAATACCGAAAAGAATATTGTCTTTCTTCATAAAATTATGCGTAACTGTGAAGTCCCGGAAGCAAATAACTCACACCTAGATATGTAAAAATTACGAAAAGAAATCCAACTATTGCAAAATATGCAGAGCTTCGACCCGACCAACCACGCGAGATTCTCGTGTGCAAAAATGCGGCGTAAGTCAGCCAAGCAACTAAAGCACCGGTTTCTTTTGAATCAAATCCCCAAGGTCTGCCCCAAGATTCATTTGCCCAAATTGCACCTGTGATTAAGAGCATCGCAAGTCCGGCAAAGGCAATACTCGCAGTTTTATACATTAAATTGTCTAAACCTTCTAAACTTGGAAGTTTTTCACGCACTGCGTCGGTTTTAAAACTGAATAAAATAATAAAAACAATCCCAACGATTGCGGTTAAAATACCAGAAAACTCAACCGGATTTGTCCCCAAACTGAGATACATTTTCTTTCCATTTTGTTCAAAATAATCACGTCCGGCTTGTTCAAATTGAGGTTGCGAAATTTGAGAAATCTGCTGAATTGTCATTTGCTGTTTTGAAGCAATTTCTTTTCCGGCAATAACAAAACTCGCTGGGTTATTTTTTAATTCAGTCTGAAGTTTTCCGTAAACATCGGTTGTGTTGTTTACACCGCTAACCAAAAAGCAAACCGCTGCAATTTGCGTGACAAGCGAAAGTTTTAGCAGAATGTGACCAATTTTCTTTCCTAAATCGTTGTTTTGATAGAGATAAAACAAAAACGAAACTATCACACCAACTAATAAAATACTTGAAATCGCGAGTGCAAATCCGACATATGGAATTTCAACTCGAAAAAAAGCACTAAACGGTTTCGGAGTATTTGGCAAAAATAAACCTGACCGATAAACGAATTCTGAGAAGACTGAAAACTTGCTGATTGTTCCAAAAACAAGCAATCCAAAAACGCTTGCCCAAATAGCCATCGACTCAACTTTTACCTTATCTTTTAGTAAATAAATTACAGCTACCGCAAAACAAACAAGCGTTACGCCATAACTTAGAGAAGCGATTCCGACGTGAATTGGTCGCCAATATGAATCTAAAACTGGCGGCAAATCAATAAACTCGCCTCCAATAAACCTTGCAAGAGTCAAAATTAAGGCTGCTAATGGAAGTGTAAATGCTGAAATGAAACGAAAATCTCGACGATTTGCGAGTAAAAGAGTAAAAAACGCCGCACCGAATGCAAATGCGATGCTGTAATCATAAAGATTTGCAAAAGGGACGTAGCGAAAAAACCAAGGTGTAGCAGGATTTCCAGACTCAGCAAGTTTAGTCAATTCCCGTTCATAAGCCGAAACCCAACGAACTAACCAACTCGAAAGATTGAGAAAAACACCAAGAGTTGCGGTGAAGAAACTAATTTTTTCTGCCATTGATGAAGTAGCATAAAGATTAGTCAAACCAAAAGCCGCAGCAGTGAGATAACAAGCCAGTGCCATCATCATAAATGCAGTATCTGAGATAAAATTTGTTCCAAGTTGAAAACGTAATGCCATCATCACAAAGGCACCAACGAATGCTAAAATTGCGGGTAAATACAATTTCCAAGATGCGTTATTTTCTATTCTTCTAATTTCTTCCATAATCAACCTCTTAATTTACATCAATTCAGCTTTAATTTTGCTAAAACTGTCGTCAAATGCTTGATGATTGCGGTTCGTATTACCGCCGATTATTGTTTCTTGACCGTCAACTATTGCCCAAACACGGCGATGAGAAACAAAAAACACAAATATAAGTGCTCCAATCAATCCAAATCCGCCAAGATACCAAGCGATAAATGCTCCGTGAAAAGGATCATACTTTATCGACAAAACGTGAGCCAACGGAACTTTTTCAAACTCGGCAAGACGAAATTTTAAACCAAAAACTGGTGCACCAATTGGTATTTTATCAGAAATCTTATTTGCAAAAGCATACGCAGATTTCGTTTCACCATTTTTTGTTACTTTCATCTTCACGGCAGGATTTTTGAACTCGTTGGCAGTTGCTTGCTTTTGTCCGACAACAAAATCAGACGAGAATTTTTCATATTCAATTTTTGTTCCATCAGGCAAAATTGCACTTCCATTTCTTGCGAGAGTCACGAAACTTGGTTCTAAACTTGACTCAGAAGTAATCTCTAATTTCATTTCACGAGCTTTGCCTTCGGTAATTGCCGAAGCCTGAAAAAATCTGTAACCTCTGTATCCAAATGGTTTATTTAAACTAACGTCAGCTAATGTGTCGCCATAACTCGGGTCGTTTATTTTGATTTGAGTTCGCCAATCCATCGTGTTGTTGATTTCAATTGAACCTTTTGGGTCAATCAATTTTTGCTGGATGTCTGTGCATTCGATTGAAAAAGGAAGTTGCACATTAAACCGATCTTGGATATCTGCATTTGGATTGCTCAGATTTGCTAAATTAAACTGAATAAGCTGAATTTCATTTGTAATTTGAGCCGGTTCAAAACGGACATCGGCATCAAAACCAGTGTTTAACGCGACAAAATGACCGAGAAAAAGCGTTAAAAGAGCAACGTGGACAAAATATGCTCCAATTCTGTTCAAACTTCCCGATTGTCCAAAAATATTTATCCTTCCGTTTTTCTCAGATATTTGAGTTTTAAAGCCTTGTTTCTTAAATACTTCAACTATTTTCTCTGTTGCCACAATTTTATCAAAACTTTCTGCATATTTTTGATTTTTGAGCCACGCTTTTGTCGCTTCAGTTTTTGGTTGTGAAATGTATTTCCAAGCTGTCGGAAAATGATCAATCGAAGCTAAAACAATGTTTAGAGACAATAATAAGAGCAGAAAATTGAAATACCAACTGTGGTAAATGTCAAAAAAACCAAGATAACCGTAAACAACTTTTTGGGCAGGCATTAAAGAAGTGTAGTAAGAATCAAAGCCTTGAACGTTTTGTTGGACTACAAGCATTCCGATCATTGATAAAACGACCAAAAAAATTAAAAAGAAAACACCTACTCTGACCGAACTCAAAAAATCGAGAAATTTATTAAATATTGGTTGTGATCGTGTTCTCGTAACGTTTTTTACTACTTGTTCCATAGCATTTCTATAATCAAATAGTATATTAGCGATTTAACTTTGTCATCTCTGATAATATTAGTTTAACTAAGAAACAAAAGAAGATATTGTTTTTACAGATACCATTTTGAGATTTATACTTATCATTTAAACTTTTATTATGGAAAATGCTACACACATTGCCAGTGTCGGTTTCGCGGAGAAATTATCAGCCTATCTAGAGCTAACAAAACCGCGTATTGCGATAATGCTTGTTCTCACCGCTGCGGCTGGTTTTTATCTCGGCGGCAAATCATTTGATTTATTATTATTCGTAAACTCAATGATTGCTATAACTTTACTCGCTTTTGGCGTTTCAACATTAAACCAATATTGGGAACGCGAAAGTGATAAATTGATGGAAAGAACCGCGTCGCGACCTTTGCCAAGTGGAAAAATTACACCACTTGAAGCACTAGCTTTTGGAAGTTTATTGTGCTTGTTTGCAGAAATTTATCTTGCACTTGCCGTTAATTTTTTAACTGCATTTCTTGGTTTAATCGTTATTATTGGTTACGTTTTTATTTATACACCACTAAAAAGTCGAACTTCGATGTCAACTGCTGTTGGTGCAATTCCTGGTGCATTGCCGCCTCTAATGGGTTTTACAGCAGCATCGAACGAAATTTCAATTGCCGCGTGGATCACATTTGCAATCTTGTTTTTTTGGCAATTTCCTCATTTTCTTGCAATCGCCTGGATGTATCGCGATCAATACGCAAAAGCCGGAATTTTAATGTTGCCAGTAATTGAACCAAGCGGAAAAATAACTGCTCGCCAAATAGTAATTTTTGCTGTTTTAACTTTAATAATAAGCATTCTGCCATATTTTTTTGGCTTTGCAGGTTTAATTTATTTAGTTGGAGCAATACTTTTAGGCGTTTGGTTTTTATATGAAAGCATCAAAATGGCACGCGAAAAGTCTGATAAACAAGCAAAAAAATTACTTCGCGTTTCTGTTATTTATTTGCCTCTAATTTATCTTATTTTAGTGCTAAACCATTTATGAAATTTGAAATTGGAAAAACTGACGTTCTTGTAAGTGAAGTTGAGGTCAAACCACAACGCCAAACTTTTAATCCGCCAAGTGGTGGAAATGGCTCAAACGGCAATAATGACGGAAATAATGGTGATGATGAGCAAAAAAAAGGTCATCCTTTTGCTGAAGACGAAAAATTTATCGCCAACAAATCGCGGATTGCAATGTATTTTTTGTTGCTGATTGTCATTATGACATTTAGCGGTTTAATTGGTGCATATATTGTAATTGCAACAAATAAAGGTTTGGAATGGAAACCTTTTTCTTTGCCAATTCAAATTTGGATTAGTTCTGTAATTATTATTGCTAGTTCAATTGTTTTTGAAATTTATAACAGAATTTATTCGCGTGGCGAGCAAAAACAAGCAAAAAAATGGCTTATTTTGACAGCTGTTTTGGGTGCAATTTTTATCGCTTCGCAGTTAATTGCTTGGCTTGACTTAGTAAATCGTGGAATTTATTTAGCTGGAAATCCGTATGCTGGTTTTTTCTATATATTTACAGGAGTTCACGCTTTTCATATTTTGGGAGGAATTTTTGCAGTTGGTTATTTAATTTTAAAAACAGAAAACGAAACCAAATCTGGTGACGAACTTTTTAAAAGACAAACTCATGCAAAAGTTACAACTTGGTATTGGCACACAATGGGCGGACTTTGGTTTATTTTATTTTTTATTTTAGGATTTTGGAAATAATTTCTAGAATCTTTTGCAACCATTTGACAAGTCATTACATCATAATGCAGTATTAGAAGTTTCTTATTAAGTTCTTTTCATATTTGGTCTTAGTTCAATTGAATTACAGATCAAACCAACGGGCGAAAAAGTTGATTGCGTTTGTGACGTCAGTGTTTTTATCTTATCTTTTATTTGACACATCATACAAATCCGCACTTATTTACTTCGGATTAGGTCCTACCAAATTCATAAACGTAAACAACTTTCGCCCGTTTTCTATTTCTTCTCCTTTTTTTTCCTTAATAACTTTAAAATTTAAACCAACTATTTGATAACAATTTTTTGTTATACTTTAAATTTGTGGCACGAACATTGCTAACAATTAGTTGTGAGCATTTGAACAAAAGTTATAAATACTCAATTCTCAAGAGATTTTTTACAGTTTCTCACCTCAAACATAACAATTTGTGTTACCAAATATTTAACACAAACTGTCATTTTTCTATTTTCCCTCAATACTTAAAAAAGAGGCTATTTATGGATTTTTCTAACACAATAATTGAAAATCAGACTTTGCATACAAAAAATACTGAAGAAATGATAGACGATATTCACACAACTGAACCTGATGAAATTGAAGCTGAATTAAATTCTGGCTCGACTCGTTTTAATGTTTTAGAAGAATCGCTGATAAAGGAAATTAATGAAATAAACTCAGCTGATTTGTTAAATCCGATAGACTCAACAGACTCAACCGACTCAACCGACTCTATCGACTCAAC
>JANNVK010000106.1:0-5854 GCA_031414415.1 Acidobacteriota bacterium | reverse complement strand
ATATCTTGGAAGTGTCTTCCGATATGAAAGATAAGACCAAGGAAAGTATAAAGACAGTCCGTTTGAATATTGATATTCTGAACCCAAATAATTAAAATTAGAAGTTACGCCTTTATTATCATCATTGCCATCAATTGATTGGATGATTCCTGAACAATTAGTTGAGATAAAACCAAGAAATTTATTACTTTTTTGCAGATCTGTAAGTATATTTTCATTTACTGTTCCAGTAGCATCTTGAGAATTTGTATTTGCAATCTTTTTGATTTCATTAATGATACTAATATTCTCCTTAATTATTGAATCACATTCATCTTTCAAGTTAAAACAAAAATCTTTCAGGTCAACGCATTGATCAAGAATATGTTTCTGACAAACATGATGACTTTTAAGAATAGCATCTAATACTTTTTTCTTGAGCGGACTATTTATCGCAAAAAGCAGCAATCTGCCCAAACTATGGACAAGACCTGATGTTTTGGGTATTTGCTTTAAATCACAACAGCTTATATCAATTGAACGATCTCCAAAAAAAGCATTTTCATAATTCGATGTTATAAATGAATCAGCAATAATTTTTGAGAGTTCTTCGGTTGTAATTGATTTTTCTTCCGAGTTCTCCATGTTTTCAGCTTCAATTTTTTCTTGTTCATCATTAATTTGTTGAACAATATGTTTATAATTCCAACCTGTTGAAGGGATTAGCCCTTGTGAAGCAATCAATGTTTCACCAACATCTGATAATTGATTCGCAAATTCAATTGTGCTCATAACACAACTATCCAATCCAATAATCGAAAACTTCATGTCTTTTTTTTCATAACCTTCGTTTGAAGGATTTTTTTCATTTTCGTTAAGTATCCACCTGTTTACACGTTTTAGTTTATCTGCCAATCCTTTAGGAGTTATGTATGTTCCAGGATTATCATCTCGTAAAAATGTATCTTTTTGAAAACCATAACCATGACCTGAAAGTATTAAAGCGTAATTTTTTGCTTTATGTCCTTGAGTTTCAACACACCATTTTACAAATCGGTAAATTGACTCCTCATTCGATTCCTCTCCTTCTTCTAGGCTACTACCAAATGTTGTTTGATATGATTCATTATTAACAACTGAATCTCCATTGGCATTTAAACTACTTTTATTTGTAAAATCGCAATAAAGGGTTGGATACGAAATTGTTGAAGGATCGTAATAAGCTAACAATGCAATTTTTTTTGAA
Organism: Acidobacteriota bacterium; assembly: GCA_031414415.1. Lineage (GTDB taxonomy): Bacteria > Acidobacteriota > Blastocatellia > Pyrinomonadales > Pyrinomonadaceae > JANNVK01. The sequence continues at coordinate 4,629 of JANNVK010000106.1, read as the reverse complement.
GTCAAAGGAAGTGGATTTATGCTGTTTGATTTTAGACCTTTAATTGCGTCAATGGTGTCTTGGTTGAGGTTGTTATCGCCTGCCAAATAAATCATAATTGTCCAATCTTTTAATTCTTCTGTTTTGGTTTCGCCGAGTGTAATGTCATCAGTCATAAAAATATTTTCTCCTAAAAAATTAAATTAAACTTCAAGACTCTATTTGTGTTTTCAAAACAATATCACAAAAACGTCTTATATCTATTATGTTTTTTCGGGCGAAACGTTACATAAATTTTAAAAAAATATGCTAGAATTTTCGCATTATGAAACTATCAACTAAGCAGAAATCGACTATTGAAAAGGTAATTAATGTTTTTGAGACTGGATCGATACTCGGAAATTATTCGGCGATTGCGATATTTAATGACGGTCCGCACGATATTCGGCAGATAACTTATGGGCGTTCGCAGACTACTGAATATGGAAATTTACGGGAATTAATACAGAAATATGTCGCCGTAAATGGCTTGTATAGCAAAAAACTCAAGCCTTTTGCCGATAAAGTTGGTAGCGTTCCATTGACTGATGATGTTGTTTTTAAAGATTTACTCAAGAAAGCTGGTAAGGAAGATTTGGCGATGAAAAAGGTGCAAGATACTTTTTTTGATGTCAGATATTATCAGCCGGCAATAAAATGGGCGAAAGATAATGGCTTTATTTTGCCACTTTCAGCACTTATAATTTATGATTCGTTTATTCATAGCGGTTCGATGCTCTGGGTTATTCGCCAAATGTTTGCGGAAACACCGCCAAGTTTAGGCGGCAACGAAATTGATTGGACAACTGCTTATGTCAACGCCAGACATATTTGGCTGGCAAATCATCATCGTGAAGCTGTCAGAAAAACAACTTATCGCACCCAAACATTCAAAAACGAAATCGCAAAAGGGAATTGGATGCTCGCCGACTTGCCGATAAGTGCAAATGGCGTGAAGGTTTTATAAATTTAAACACAAAAAAAGGAGAAGCTAAAGCGTCTCCTTTTTTGATTTAATCTTAAAACATCTAAGACTATTGCAATGGTGAACCAGTTGCTACACGGCTTGGTGGTGTAGCAGTTGGAGCAGTACCCGATATGTTGAAGTAGATTACACCAGTTTCATTTGTGTAAAAACTACGTGAACCTGTTCCGCTAAACCCTGTTCCGAATTGAACTGGCACAGCTGATAAGTTATATTCTGGAGCTTGTCCAGCAGCTTGAGGTAATTGCGTCATTGAATAAGTATAACCACTTTTAACTGGGGTAAGTGTAGCAGGTGCTATTGTTCCGCCAAGAACGCCGTCAATTAAACCAGCACCGTTCAAATCAGCCAATAATCCGTAGTTGCCGCCACCTTGTGATGTTGAGTAAGTTGCTTGACTTGAACCGATAGTTCTCATTGAAGCAACAGTTGCAGCTTCATTTGCAGAACGACGTGATGCAAGTAAGTTTGGAATAGCGATAGCAGCGATGATGCCGATAATAACGACAACGATTAAAAGTTCGATAAGCGAGAAACCTTTTTGATTTTTCATTTTGTTCACAATCTCCTAAGAAAGTTTTTATTTTTGATCTTCACCTTATTTCAGGTGTCGTGAATACTTATACAACCTTCGTGCCAAAGACTAAATTTGACCGTGAACTCTATATAAACATTAGGTTCTGAGTAAAACTTAAAATATTAAATAGTTTGAAATAGAGAAACAAAAGGTGTTAAATAACAGTTTTCGGCATAAGGTAGGTGACGGAAAATGTAACTTATTAATTGTTAATGATTAATTGTTAATTGTTAATGGAAGAAAAGGGAAGGGCTTAATTGTTAATTATCAATTGTTAATTGTTAATGGAAGAAAAGCGGATAGTGAAAAGGTATAAAAGTGAAAAAGTTTAATAGTTTAAACGTTAAATATTTTTAGCTGTCGAATTTGCTATAAATCCATTCTCCACTGAACTTTAACAATTAACAATTTACAATTAACAATTAACAATTAACAATTACTCACTTCCTCTCATTTGAGCAGAAACCGAGCGAATGTCGTGTTTATCAAGCAAATGCCTGATTGAACGAACTTGCATTTTTAGAAAATCGGCAGCTTTTGTTTGGTTTCCACCTGAGCGGCGAAGTGCTTCAAGGACATAGGTTTTTTCGAGATGGTCGAGATGTGCAACCAAGTCTAGTCCGGCATCGGTCAATTCGAAATCGGCGTTAATGCGAATCGGATCATAGCGTGTGATGTGTTCCGGAAGGCGTTCGGGTTGAATTTCAGCGGTTCTTTCAAGTGCAACCGCACGCTCAATTGTATGTTCAAGTTCGCGGACGTTGCCGTGCCACGCGTAATTTTCCAAAATTTGCGAAGCCTTATCGCTGACAACAACATCGCGTCCGGTTTGGTCACAAAACTTTTTAATAAAATGTAAAACCAAATCAGAAATATCTTCTTTGCGTTCGCGAAGTGGAGGCAGATGAATTGGAATTACCGAAATTCGATAAAATAAATCTTCACGAAAAGTCCCTTCTTCGGTCATTGATTTCAAATCGCGATTAGTTGCGGCGATAACTCTGGTGTCAAAAGGAATTTCTTCGTGTCCGCCGACAGGTCTAACTTTCTTTTCTTGTAAAACACGTAAAAGTTTAACTTGCATTGCGGACGACATTTCGCCGATTTCATCAAGAAAAATCGAACCGCGATTTCCGGCTTCGAATAAACCTTTGCGATTTGTATTAGCACCAGTAAATGCACCTTTAACGTATCCAAAAAGTTCAGATTCGAGCAAGGTTTCGGTAAATGCACCGCAATTTATTGAAATAAAAGGCTTTTCGGCTCGTGGCGATAAATCGTGAATTGCACGTGCGACAAGTTCTTTTCCCGTTCCGCTTTCGCCGGTAATCAAAATAGTTGACTGAACTTCGGCAACGGTTTCAATCATTTGAAAAACCGCTTGCATTTTGTCCGAACGTCCGATGATATTTTTTAAACTTCCGCGTTCTCTCTGAGCTCGTTTAAAGGCTTTGTTTTCGACAACTAATTCTTGCTTTTCGAGTGTTTTCTTGACAATCGCTTTTAATTCGTCAACATCAAAAGGTTTTGTAATAAAATCATCGGCTCCAAGTTTAAACGCTTCCCGTGCAGTTTCGACCGATGCAAAAGCCGTCATCAGCACAACGCCAATGTCAGGAAATTGCTCGCGAGACGCACGAAGAAGTTCAATTCCATTCATATCCGGCATTTTTACGTCAGATATAATAATGTCAGCGGCGAAAGTTTTGAGAACTTCGAGAGCCTCGCGACCGTTCGATGCAGTGCGAATTGTGTGATTATCACCTTCAAAAACTAGGCTCAAAAGCTGTCGGTAACTTTGTTCGTCGTCAACAATTAATAAATTAGGCATATTTGATATAAGGGTAGTTCTATGAATTGCCACTAGCTTGAGCTAGTGGGTTGATTGGAGAAAAATATCTGGCTTTAGCAGAACTAAAAAATAAGTTTTCATTCCTTACAGCTTTAGCTAAAGCACTGCGGATGAATGATTTAATTATTTTATTCGGCTAAAGCCTCTTTTGATTAAAACTTGTCCACTAGCTAAAGCTAGTGGCAATTTATGAAATCTAAATTTCATTTATATATTTTTAGAACTGTTCATAAAAAATAGGTTTTGGAGTTAAACCCTGACACTCCTATTCTGACTGAAAATAACTGTCTATATCAAGTAAAAACTTACTATTCTTCAGATTTTATTGTCAGAAAACTCTCAAGTCGTGAAGGTTGGAAAACAGTTTCAGCCAAATTCTCGGTTAATCCAACATTTTGTAGCTTGGCATCAGCCGGAAGTTCGACCGTAATTGTCGTGCCTTTTCCTTCGAGACTTCTGACGTTAATTGTCCCGCCGTGATCGCGAACAATTTGATAAACAATTGATAGCCCAAGTCCTGTTCCGCCGGTTGTCGAGTTTGAAAAAGGCTCAAAAAGTTTTTCGACTTGCTCAGGCGACATTCCTTGACCTGAATCAGTAAAAAGAATTTGCACACGCCCGTTCAAAAGTTTTTGCAATTTAACTATTAATTTTCCACCTTTTGGCATTGCCTGAATTGCGTTTCGGGTTAAATTCCAAAAAACTTGCTTAATTTGCGTCGAATCAGCAGAAATTACAAGCGAATCAGTTGGAAGATCAACTTCCATTTCGTGATTTTCCAATAAATCAGGGCTATGTTGAAGCAAAATATACGAATCGTTTATTGCCTCGCACAAATCAACTTCGGCAAAATTATTCATCCGCGGACTCGCATAAGTGAGAAAATTTGTGATGATATTGTTGAGTCTGTCAGATTCGCGAAGCACAATATCCATCAAACTCGATTGCGTTGTGTTCTGTGCCGTTTGGCTTTGCAAAACCTGAATTGCTCCACGCATTGCCCCAAGCGGATTGCGAATTTCGTGTGCAAGTCCGGCGGCAACTCGCCCAACGGCTGCAAGTCTGTCTTTTCGTCTGACGCTTTCTTCCATCGAACGAATTTCTGTTAAGTCTTGAAATGTCAGAATTAAACCTTGCTTTTCGCCAGATTCAGCCAGCAACGGCGAAATTCCATAGCCAAGTCGCAACGCGAAATTT
>JANNVK010000105.1:0-28800 GCA_031414415.1 Acidobacteriota bacterium | reverse complement strand
TGGAACTTGGTATATCAGAAATAGTTCGATTGCTCCAACAATCGTTCAATGGGGTGCAACCGGAGACATTCCTGTTCCCGGCGATTACGATGGCGATGGTAAATACGATCAAGCTGTTTACCGTGCTGGAACTTGGTATCTCAATCGTTCACTTTCTGGAGCAACTGCTTCAGTCTTTGGAACGGCTTCTGACAGACCAACTCTTCGTGCTTATTTGCCGTAAACTAAACTTTTAACTGATTAATTTCAGTTGAATTAAAATTAAATCGCTAATTAAATCTTCTGATTTGATTAGCGATTTTTTCATTTATTCAATTAATAATTGACGAAAATGTTAAATAAAGTTCATAATCAAGTAATCAACTAATAGTTTTTACTTCATCCCCAAACTCTTTTTTAGAATTATTATTGTTTGTTTGATTTCAATTTTGGAGATTTACAAAACTTATGAAAAGGATTGTTTACATCATAAAAACTCATTCCGGTCTGTTTTTAGTATTTGCGTTTATTGCATTTATCTTTGTTTTTTTGACAGTTTTCAACACAAAAATTAAAGCTGTTGAACCTGAAAATTCTTTTTATCAGACAAAAAGTTTTGATCCAACATTGCCTTATTACGATATTAGAACTGATAAATCCAACGCTGCGTTTGAGGCTTTAAATCGTTTTAATAATCAAGCTGGAAAAAACGCATTTGAAATAAACAACGCGAGGCAAAATTTCGTTATTGGTGAAAAAGCTTTAAGAATAAAAGTTCCAACTCTTATCACCGAATACAACGAAGATTTGCGAATTCCGGAAGTAATATCACCGAGCGTTAAACAAAGTTTGGCTTTCTTAACTTCAGCTTCAAGCGATAAATATTCAGAAATTTTGCGAGATTTTATTGAGCAAAATAATAATTTATTTGGTGTTTCAGATAATCAAGCGAGTCAATTAAAAGTAACAGCAGATTATACAAACCCAGACGGGAATCTTTCGTTCGCCCATCTCGAGCAATTTATCAATCAAATTCCGGTCTTTCGTGGCGAAGTAAAAGCAGGATTTACGCGAAATGGTGAAATGATTCGCGTTATCAACAATCTCGCACCGAGTTTAATTTATAACGAGCTATCCGACAATTTTGGAAATCCGAAAGATGCAGTAGCCGCAGCTGAACGCAATTTAAATATCAAAACTTCAGATTCCAAATTTCAAATTAAAGAGTCAAAAGTAGCTTCTGAATCGACTGATTCTGAATGGGCAACGACCGCCGAAAAAATGTATTTCCCGACTGAAGTTGGTGTCGCACGAGCATCGTGGCGTGTTCTTATTTGGCAACCTGTAAATGCCTTTTACGTTATTGTTGATGCCGAAACAGGCACGATATTGTGGCGAAAAAACATTACGTCTGATCAAACTCAACCTGCAACTTATAACGTCTATGCTAATCCAAATTCGTCGATGAATGTGGCAGAAAGTCCAGCTCCTGGAACGCCCGGACCGCTTGATCCGACGCTCGGAACTCAGTTTCCGACAATTCCCCGAACAAACGTTACTTTAATTGGAAATGAAGCTCCATACACTTTCAATAATAACGGCTGGATCACTGATGGCGGAACATCAACCGATGGAAATACTGTCGAGGCTGGACTTGATATTGATGGCACAAATGGAATTGACCCGACAGGCAAAGCCGTCAGCTTGACGCGAAATTTCAGCTTTGCATACACACCTGGAAACGTCGGAAGCGGCGATCTACCAAGTAATCCTGATTATCGAAACGGTGCGGTCACAAATTTATTTTACGTTATAAATCGTTACCACGATGAACTTTACAGTCTCGGTTTTACCGAAGCTGCACGTAATTTTCAAGATAATAATTTTGGACGTGGCGGAATTGGTTTAGACAGAGTTTCTGCCGAAGCTCAAGATTCAAACGGAACAAATAACGCAAATTTCTCGACTCCGGCTGATGGAACTCGCGGAAGAATGCAGATGTTTATTTTCACAGCTCCAACGCCCGATCGCGATGGCGATTTAGATGCAGATATCATAATTCACGAACATACTCACGGACTTTCGAATCGGCTTCATGGCAACGGAAGCGGTCTCGGCTCAACAGTCGCGGGCGGAATGGGCGAAGGTTGGTCAGATTGGTATGCACATTGTCTGCTTTCCGAACCGACTGATCCGGCAAACTCAATTCAATCAACCGGCGGATATTCAACTTTCGGGTTCAGAGTTGGAGCACCATTTAACTCAACCGGAAATTATTATTATGGAATTCGTGCATTTCCAAAAGCGTTGCTGGCATTTACTGGCGGACCAAATAATCGTCCGCATAATCCTTTGACTTTTGCCGACAGCGACAACTCTACGCTCAACGTTAGCGATGGTGCATTTGCTCCAGCTTTTTCGCCGCAAACTAATTCAGTTCATTTTCTTGGAGAAATTTGGGGCAGTGCATTGTGGGAAGTTCGTGCAAAACTAATCGCCAGATTAGGTGCAGTTGCGGGAAATCGTCGGGCTTTACAAATTGTCACCGACGGAATGAAACTCGCTCCTTTGGGTCCAAATATGATTCAAGAACGCGATGCAATTTTGATTGCCGCGAGAGCAAGCAGCTTAACGCCAGAAACTTCGAACGATCTCAACGATTTTTGGGAAGGTTTCGCAATTCGTGGCTTTGGTTTTAGTGCCAGATATAACTCGCCAACCTCTGTAAATGAAGCCTTTGATTTACCAAATGTTCTTCAAAAACCAGAGTTTACATTTACTGATTCTACTGGAAACAATAATGGCTTTGCCGATCCGGGCGAAACTTTAAATTTGCAAATTCCGCTTTCAAACGAATCTGGTATTTTGATTAATTCCGTTTCGCTTCAAGTTGTCGGCGGCGGAACTGCAAATTACGGAAATTTTGCAGATACGCAAACCGTAACTCGTGGAATTTCTTACATAGTTCCGACAAATCAACCTTGCGGAAGTGTCATTACACTAGCTTTCAATATTAGTTCTTCGAGAGGCAATTATAGCGTTACGAGATTACTTTCTGTCGGTCAGCCAATAAACGGATTGGCTGAAACTTTCGATGCCGGAAGTTCGCTTCCAGTCGGTTGGTCGAGTGCTTTGACAGGTTCAGGTTTGGGTTGGGCAGTTTCAACAACTACGCCTGCAACTGCTCCAAACTCTTTGTTTACAACAGATCCGACAACTACGAGTTCATCAACAATCGAGTCAGCTCCATTCGCAATCACATCAACAAATTCGCGTCTAAAATTCAAAATCAACCATAATACCGAAAGTGGTTGGGATGGAACAGTTCTTGAAATCAAAGTTGGTGGCAGAACTTATGCAGATATTACAACTAACGGAACTTTCGTCACAGGTGCATACAACGGGATTTTAAATGCCGGAACTTATCCAAATGCGGCTCGAAATGCATGGTCTGGAAATTCAAATGGTTACACGCAAGTTGAAGTCATAATTCCCGCTTCTGTAATCGGACAAAATGTTCAATTTCGATGGATTTCTGGTTCAGATAATGCCGTCGGCGGAGTTGGAACTCACATTGACGACATTCAAATTATTTCAACTTTTACTTGCAATGTTGCTGTCAATGAATCGCGAGCTGATTTTGATGGCGATGGCAAAACTGATCTTTCAGTTTTCCGACCAAGTGAAGGAAATTGGTATCTAAATCGCAGTTCAACAGGATTTGTCGCTGCAAATTGGGGAATCTCAAACGACACTTTAGTTCCGGCTGATTATAACGCTGATAATAAAACGGATTTTGCAGTTTTTCGTCCGACAAATGTTGAAGGTCAAGCTGATTTTTATATTCTAAACAGCAACGATTTTACATTTCAAGGTGCAGCTTGGGGAACAATCGGTGACATTCCGATTGTTGGCGACTACAACGGCGACGACAAAGATGACATTGCAATTTGGCGACCAAGCACCGCAGTTTTTTACGTTTTGCAAAATGGTTCATTGCGACAATTCCAATTTGGTTTAACAAACGATACTCCAATTTCCGGTGATTTCGACGGCGATGGCAAACACGATTTTGCAGTTTTCCGTAATTTAAATAATACTTGGTATTTCAATAAATCAAGCGATGGAACAGATGTTTCTTTGGCTTGGGGAACTTCTGGCGACAAACTCGTTCCGGCTGATTATGACGGCGATGGTAAAGACGATTTTGCAGTTTTCCGACCAAGTAATGGTGTTTGGTATATCAATAAATCGAGCGGCGGAACGCAATTCGTAAGTTTTGGAATTTCGACTGATATTCCCGTTCCGGGCGATTATGATGGCGATGGCAAAGACGACATCGCAGTTTATCGCAACGGAGTTTGGTATTTGAACCAAAGCACTTCGGGTTTTGCGGCAGCAAATTTTGGCGTTTCATCCGACCAACCAATTCCGAAGCAATACATTCCTTAGTTTTTTTGGAAAAAATTTAACATGGTTGTCAGCAAAAACTTTTGACTGACAACCTTTTTCTCTGCTAACTTATAGTTGGAAAACGTTTTACAACAAATTATTTAATATTTGCTTTTCATAATTTTACATTTTCCGTTTTTAATTTTGCATTTCTATATATGAGTCAATCCGCCACGAAAATCCAAACTAAGCTGCCAGATTCAATACTTTACAACAGAGATTTTCTTTTCAATCGCGAGCTTAGCTGGCTCGAATTTAATCGCCGTGTTTTGGCAGAATCTGTTGATGAAAAAAACTTGTTACTTGAAAGATTAAAGTTTCTCTCAATTTTTTCGACCAATCTTGACGAATTTTTTATGATTCGAGTTTCGGGTTTGAAAGAACAAATAGAAAATAAAGTTCGCGAACTTTCGCCTGATGGAATGTCGCCAAGTGAGCAACTTCGTGAGATTAGAGCCGCACTTTTGCCTTTGATTGATCAGCAAATGATTGTACTTCGCGAAAATGTTTTCCCTAAACTCGCAAAACAAAAAGTTATAGTTCATTCTTATGATGAATTAAACGAAGCGGAAAAAATTAAACTAAACGACTATTTTTTTCGCAATGTTTTTCCGGTTCTAACGCCGCAAGCTGTTGACGCAAGTCATCCGTTTCCATACATTTCCAATCTTAGTTTAAATCTCGGCGTAATTGTCGAGCCAATCGAAGTTAAGGTCAAACATCTCGGCAAAGAGTCGCGTTTTGCAAGAATAAAATTGCCGCCAAATGTTCCGCGTTTGATTCAAATAAACGAAGGTGAATCGCGATACACACTTCTCGGAGAATTAATTCGTGCAAATATTGGTGAACTTTTCCCTGGAATGCGACTTCTAGCTTGTCATCTTTTTCGTGTCACACGCGATGCGGACATCGAAATTCGCGAAGATGAAGCCGGAGATTTGCTCAAAACAATGGAGCAAGAACTTCATCGCCGCCGCTTTCGTTTCCCTGTTCGGCTTGAAGTTGAAGCATCAATGCCGCAAGATTTGGTCAAAAACTTAACTTCGTGGATTGGACTTACAGATAATGACGTTTACAAAATCAACGGCTTTTTAAACACGCCTGATTTGATGCAATTGTATTCACTCGACCGTCCTGAGTTGAAAGACAAACCAATTCCAATGTCCATTCCAAACATTTTTCGCCATCGAAAATCAATTTTTGAGTCAATTCGCGAGCAAGATATTCTGCTCCATCATCCATACACTTCATATTCAGCTGTTACCGATTTTATTAATTCTGCGGCTGAAGATGATAACGTGCAAGCAATCAAAATTTGCCTTTATCGAACCGGAAAAGATTCGCCAATTGTTGAAGCATTAGTTCGTGCAAGTGAACAAGGCAAACAAGTTACAGCTTTGGTCGAACTCAAAGCACGCTTTGATGAAGAGAATAACATTGAGTGGGCGAGGCGTTTGGAAAGTGAGGGCGTTCACGTAATTTACGGAATGCACGGACTCAAAACTCACTCAAAAGTCGCACTTGTTGTCCGCCGTGAAAACGATCAATTGCGGAGATATGTCCATATTGCGACCGGAAATTATAATCCTACAACGTCTCGCATTTATACAGATTTAGGTTTGCTCACGTGCGATGAAAATATTGCCTCAGATGCGTCAGATTTATTTAATTTCCTGACCGGATTTTCTCAACAAACAGAATATCGCAGCCTTCTTGTTGCTCCAGTTAATATGCGTGAGAAAATTCTTGCACTAATTTCACGCGAAAAAACAAATAAACTTGCAGGTAAACCCGCTCATATAATCATTAAAGTCAACAGTTTAACTGATATAGAAATTATTCATTCGCTTTATGAAGCATCTCAAATTGGCGTGAAAATTGATCTATTAATTCGCGGAATTTGTATGTTGCGTCCGAATATTAAAGGCATTTCTGAAAACATTCGAGTTATCAGCATTGTCGGTCGCTTTTTAGAACACAGTCGCATCTTTTATTTCGAAAATAATGCCGAGCCTGAAGTCTTTATTGGCAGTGCCGATTTGATGCAAAGAAATCTCAACAGACGCGTGGAAGTTATTGTCCCAATTGAAGATAAAAGATTACGAACGTATTTAAAAACTGAAATTTTGGACAACTATTTTCGCGATACGATGAATGCAAATGAACTCCAAAATAGCGGCAAATATTCTTTAATTTCATCAAAATCAAAAGAAGCTGAGTTCGATTCGCAGACATATTTTATCGGGCAAGAAATTGTGTAAAAATGAATAGTGAATTCGCTTTTATCGAGAAAGTCAAAAAAAAATACAATCTTACAAAAATCGGCGATGATTGTGCCGTAATTCCCAAAGATAAAAAACACGATTTCGTTATCACAACTGATTTGCTAGTCGAGGACATTGATTTTCGCCGAAGTTGGATGATTCCGAAATTTCTCGGTCACAAATCGCTCGCCGTTTCGCTATCAGATATTGCTGCAATGGGCGGAAACCCAAAATTTGCGTTGCTTTCGATCGGAATTCCCGAAGATGTTTGGAAGACAAATTTCATCGACGAATTTTATTCAGGTTGGCACAAATTAGCGAAGAAATTTAATGTCGAATTAATTGGCGGCGATGTTTCGAAAACACCTGATAAAATTGTAATTGACTCAATTGTTTTTGGTGAAGTTAAGAGAAACAAAGCGGTTATGCGTTCGACGGCAGAAGTCGGTGACCAAATATTTGTCACCGGCAAACTTGGTGGTGCGGCACTTGGGCTAAAATATATAGAAGAAAAAACTGAAGGCTTTGACAAGATCAAAAAACTTCAACTGAAGCCAAATCCGCGAATTGTCGAAGGTCAATTTCTCGCCAAAATTGCAACCTCAATGATTGATATTTCCGACGGACTTTCATCTGATTTAAAACATATTTGTGACGCAAGTAATGTTGGTGCAAAAATCTCTTTCGAGAAAATTCCGGCTTTTTCAAATTCAAATCTTCCTGATTCAAATTATTTTTTTGACGGTGGAGAAGATTTTGAGCTACTTTTTACCATCAAACCAAAAAATATTTCACGCTTAAAAACGAGTCATTTTTATCACATCGGCGAGATAACGCAAAACATTGGAAACATTGAACTTATCCGCGATTCAAAATCGATAATTTTACATCCAAAAGGTTATCAACATTTTTAACCTTTCAAAAAACTTTACAAAAAACTCTTGACACTTAAAAAAAGTCGTGCTAATTTTTGAAACTGCTTCGAGAGATTGAAGCAAATTTTTAAGGAGCATATTTTATGCAGCAAAGTTGGAAACATAAAAATTTAAGACAAACGAGCTCACCGGCGATAAAAGAAATGTCGGTTACAAGCAGCATTGTGATGTCTGATTTGTGTCAAAATTTTGCAATTTCCTATAATCCGATTTTTGGATTAGAAACAACACTCGTAGGCGGCAGAGACCGACACGAGCAACAGATTTAGAAAAGCGGGAGCGATTGTTCTCGCTCCCAAAACATAGAAAACACAAGGTTTATCCGTTTTAGGAGCGATTACAATGCTTTCCGATCAGAAAGCAAAAATTGTAATCGCTCTTTTTGTTTTTGTGATATTTGACAACTGAATAACGATTTTATGACGGAAAGCAGACCGTACAAGTAAGATTATTTTCTAACAGAACTTTGGCGAGTTGAATAGAAAATAATCTTGGATTCATGCTCAGGCACAACTGTGTCTAAGTGCGTCTGCACGCCTGCTTTTCCGTCTTATTTTTTAACACATTTTCGCGTTGGACGCCATTTGGTTAGGCAAGCTGTCTGTAAAACAGTCGCTCGAAAGAGCTTTGGAGGTTCAAATCCTTCCCAACGCATTTTGTTCAGTTGGCAGTTTGCAGCGGCAGAAAGCAGTAAATACAAGAGCTTTTAACTGCTGTCTGCAAAGTGCTGCTGCCAACTGGCTTGTAAGCGAAACTCAATTTGGCTGAGTGCTAGTCTTCCAAACTAGATGTTGCGGGTTCGAATCCCGTCGCTTACTTATGGAATTGGCTCATTTTATCATTGGTTCATTGTTTTTCCTCAAATGAATCAATCAAACAATGAACAAATGAATCAATTTCCTTCGCAAGTATAGCCAAGTGGATAAGGCGACAGTCTGCAAAACTGTTCATCGCGGGTTCGATTCCCGCTACTTGCTTTCGGCGAATGCCGGAATGACTACATGGTAAAGCGATCGGCTTAATTTCGATCGTTTCGTTGGTTCGAAGCCAACCGTTTGCTTTTGCAAATTGAAACGTCATTTCAATTTTGTCGCCGTAAATTTTGGCTTCGTAGCTCAATGGAATTAGAGCGTCTGTCTTCGAAACATAAAGTTGCAGGTTCGAGTCCTGCCGAAGCCTTTATCAAGTCAAAAGTAAAAAGTAAAAAGGCAAAAGTTATCAACAATTCAGAGTTTATTGATAACTTCTAAAGTTTCTTTTTCTTCAACTTTTACTTTTACCTTTTTACTCTTTACTTTCTTTCGGGATCGTCTAACTGGCAGGACGGCTGACTTTGAATCAGTAAATATAGGTTCGAATCCTTTTCCCGAAACCATTTTATTTTAACAATTAACAATTAACAATTGATAATTAACAATTACCTAAGCGTTCCGCAGATGGCTAAACGGGCTTGCCTTGGAAGCAAGTGTTCGCAGGTTCAAATCCTGCCGCTTAGATTTTTACGCAGATGTAGCCTAATCGGCAAAGGCACTTGTCTTAGAAACAAGTTATTGCGAGTTCGAATCTCGCCATCTGTATTTGTGGGATGATGATGTTAATTGGCAGCATGGAAGTCTTGCAAACTTCTCGTAAGGGTTCAAATCCCTTTCATTCCATTTTCTTGCTCGTGTGATGCAATCGGGAGACATCCAACGCTAAGAACGTTGGTTTTGCAAGTTCGAATCTTGCCATGAGTATTTTTTGCTTGCGTAGCCCAACCGGAAAGAGGCGTTGGTTTCAAACACCAAAAGTTGTGAGTTCGAATCTCACCGCGAGTATTAATCGATTTCGGATTTTGGATTTGCGATTTCGGATTTAATTCCGCAATCCGCATTCTCCAATCCGCAATCATCCTGAGGACGTAGGCAAATGGTTAAGCCGCCTGACTTTCATTCAGGAAATTACGGGTTCGATCCCCGTCGTCCTTATTTAGTGAAAAGTTAAAAACGAATAGTGAAAAATTACTGATTACTTAATTTTTAGTTTTTCACTATTCACTTTTCACTGCTTACGTGGACTGTAGCTTAATCGGTAAAGCACCGCACTGTGAATGCGGAAAATGTGGGTTCAAATCCCATCATTCCACCTTTTTTCGATTGCAGGTTTGCGAATTCGGATTGCGGAATTAAATCCAAAATCCGAAATCACAAATCCAAAATCGCTTGGTGCTGTGGCAGAAAGGCGTATGCACTTCACTGTCTATGAAGACGATGACGGTTCGAGTCCGTTCAGCACCGTTTATTTTAATTATTTTGGAGGAAAACGCTATGTTTGATAAATACTTTTCGGAGGTTAAAACAATGAAAACATGAACTAAACACTTAACCTAGATGATTTGATAAACCATTGAAATACAATTACTTATCAAATAAATCTAACGGAGAAAAACAGTGGGCAATAGAACAAAATATCATGTAAAAAAGCGATTATTTTTGAATCGCGATTTAGGAATGTCGGCGGTAATTGTCGGCGTAGTTGAAGATACGCGTGGCTTTGCAGACGAAAACGAAAGTGACTGGAAATGGGGCAAAATCGAGCTGATGCTTTCGGATTGCAACCGCAAAGTCCGTTTCGATTTCGATATGAGCGACACACAGGAACGTTCTGATAGTCTGTTCAAAATCAGACGCATCGCCGAGGTCGTAGATGCTGTAAAGACAGCACTTGAGATCGAAGCGAAATCAATCTCGAAACGTAGACCACCAAAAAAGAAAGAAGAAACGGCTGGATAGCTGAGACAGATTAGCGTCGGTTTGAAGAACCGAAAAGATTGGTGCGATACCAATTCTAGCCACCAGACCGATTTTGGATTTGGGATTTAGGATTTCAGATTTAATTCCGCAATCCGCATTCCCAAATCCGCAATCGACATAGCCGATTAGCTCAATTGGAAGAGCATTTGATTTACATTCAAAAGGTTAAAGGTTCAAATCCTTTATCGGCTATTTTTTTAACGAAAAACTAATAGTGAAAAATGAAAAATTTCTGAAACTATTCGCTTTTAGTTTTTAACTTTTCACTAATTTTGCGGTGTAACTCAATCGGAAGAGTGTAGGTCTCATAAGCCTAAAGTTAGCGGTTCGAATCCGTTCACCGCAATTTCTCCAAAGAAACTTCACACCTCACCTTACTTTTTCGGCGATGTAGCTTAATTGGAAACAAAAGCGTCTGTCTTGTAAACAGAAAGATGTGAGTTCAATTCTCACTGTCGCCTTTTTCGATTTTAGATTTTGGATTGGTGATTTTGGATTTCTTTCATTCCGCAATCCGCATTCCCAAATCCGCAATCGATTCGGGACATAGTTTAATGGCAAAACAGTCGGCTTATACCCGATATTAGCGGCAGATTACCGCAAAATGCAGGTTCGAATCCTGCTGTCCCGATTTATAAATCGTCAGTAGCAGTCGGCACTTGGCAGTTAATTTGACTGCCGCTGCAAACTGCAACTGCTAACTGATTAAACAATCTTCCCTAATTCAAACGAAACGAGATTAAGTTCGGATAAAAGAATGCTTATAGCCAACCTTTTGTCTGCAACGGACACATTTGTCTTTTATCGCTAACGGCTTAATTTTCGTTTCGTTTGCCTACCAAGATTCTAGTTTTTTCCGTGATAACTCAATTGGTAAGAGTGCCTGTCTGTTAAACAGGAAGTTCTGAGTTCGAGTCTCAGTCGCGGAGTCATCTCGATTTTGGATTTGTGAATTTGGATTTCGGATTTGTCTTAAATCCGCATTCCGCATTCCTAATTCCGCAATCGTCCCAGGTCGGTAGCTAAGTCTGGTTTAAGGCAGCGGACTTTTAATCCGTTAATCGTGGGTTCAAATCCCACTCGACCTATCTCAAAAGGCAGAAACGCGACCGTTAGGAAGCGTGTTTCAGTGAAATCACACGCTCCTTTACAGTCGCGTTTCTGCCATATTTTTCCAAAAGGAATGCTAAAACTTTGTCCAAAAAGGAGGAAATATGAACAACTCATTGTTTCAAACCGTTAGGTTTCTGACAACCAATCGTGGATGGATAATCAACGCGGTTGGAACAACTGCACGGAAACGATGAAGCAATGGAACGAGTTTCAATCGCGAAATAAAGATGCGAAACTTGTCTGCATTGACATCAACCCAAACGCGACCACGCAAGCCCAAGAACGCCAAGACATCTTGAACATCGGCGGATTCTCAGACCAAGTGTTTGAAATCATCGACCTGTTCGCAAAAGGTGAATTGAACGCGGCTCATTGGGTTGGCGTGATTGAAGCGGTTGAGGTGTAGAATGGCAGAAACGCGACTGTTAAGGAGCGTGTAGATAATTAGAGACACACTTCCTAACGGTCGTGTTTCTGCCTTGACCGTCTGTCCGTTTGCGGACAAAAGCATAAAGCTACATGCGTCAGCGTGTAGAAAGCAATCAACAAAACACGAGCCTGTTTGCAGGCGGCAGAAATTCTGTCGTCCGCTAAACGGACTCTAAATTCTTACATATCAACGACTACACGCTCACGCATGTAGCTAAAATCTAACATCCGCAAACGGACTTACTTTGGTAAACTTACAACTACGATATCAACTGATTTTGTCATCGAATGATGACCAACAATATAGCGTAGCAAGAATCGCTACGTCAGATTCTAGACGCAATCCGTCGCCGAAGGTGACGAACATCAGCCATCAATTGTTCGACACTTTCAGCGTCGAAACCTTTTGTTTATTGCCTCATAGCGATTCTCGCTATGCTATATTGTCAGTCGCCATTGGCGACAAGGAAATTGCATTATGAAACTAATATTTATCTACGGTTCGCCCACGATCGCGAAATTATCAATCACAAATGAAACTATGATAAAATTCAAACAACGAGCAAAACCATTTCCGAATCAATTTTGCAAAGGAGATTAAATCAAATGCACGCAACTTTAACCGAACATTCTACGCATCTTATTCTGCCAAAAAGCGGCGAGTTACGCTTTAATTACAAACCGCAAATCAAACGAATCTCAATTACCGAATTCGAGGATATTTGCGAACTCAATAGTGATATGCGGATTGAAATGGACAAAGATGGAGATGTGATAATTATGCCGCCGACATATTCTGAAACAAGCGAGAAAAACTTGGAAATTGTTTACCAATTAAAATCTTGGGCGAAGAAAGACAGACGCGGAAAGGCTTATGAATCTTCTGGTGGATTTCGTCTGGCAAACGGTGCGGTTCGCTCTCCTGATGCTTCTTGGATTTTGAAAGAAAGACTTGATGAACTTTCTGAACAAGACCGCCAAGGTTTTAAGAAAATTTGTCCCGATTTTGTGATTGAACTTCGTTCCGACACCGATTCTTTACCGAAAATAAAAGCCAAAATGAACGAATATATCGAAAACGGTTCGAAACTCGGCTGGCTCATCGACCCGATTAAAAAGCGTGTTCATATTTATCGAGCCAACAAAAGTGTCGAAATTTTAGAAAACCCGAAAACCCTTTCGGGCGAAGATGTTCTGCACGGTTTTGAACTCGATTTGGGCGAAATCTTATAACTTCAAGGCAATTCTAACAATTCATTAAATTAATACACCGAATATTTCTGCGAAGAGATATTCGAGTTTTTTTGTGGGAGAAAATATGAAACTAATCTTTATCTACGGTTCGCCCGCAGTCGGGAAATTGACTGTTTCAAACGAACTTGCACGGCTGACGAACTATAAAGTTTTTCACAATCATTTAACTGTTGACGCGATTTTGCCGATATTCGAATTTGGTTCTGAGCCATTTACAAAACTAAACGACGAGTTTCGCAAACTTTTGATTTCCGAAGCCGTTTCAAACAATATCAATTTGATTACAACATATTGCTACGCCAAAGATTTAGACGACGAACGGGTCGATAATCTATTGAAATTGGTCGAAGATAACGGCGGTGAAGTAAATTTAGTTTTGTTGACCTGTGAACGTAAAGAGTTGGAAAAACGAGTTTTAGCTGAATCAAGACAAAAGTTTGAAAAGGTTAAAACGATTGAATTATTAAACGAAGTTTTGGATAAATATGAGCTGTTTTCAACAATCCCAAACCGCGAAAGTTTGGTGATTGACAACACAAATCTGTCAGCGGAAGTTGTAGCAAAGCAAATAATCGAACATTTTAGCTTGTAACTCAAAAAAATATTTTTTTTAATGACCTTATTTTAGTATTTTTCTCGTTTCATTAATTGTAACCAATCTTATTAGACAAAACTTGGTAAGTGCTTCGTTAGGTAAATATCAAGTTTCACAGAAAGATGTCATTTTCATCAAAATAAAGGAAAATATTATGACTACCCTCCGAATTCCCCAAAAAAGAGTAAGAATTAATTTAGCGAAGGCGGAACCAACTCTGCTTACTCCAGAATCATTAAAAGCAGAATTGAAAAATATCGGCTTAGATTGTAAAGATACAAGTTTGCCAAGACTTGAAAGATTTATCAAAGAAGTTGACGATGCACTTCCGAACGGAGTTGTTCAATCGTATGAGATTTTGAAACCCACCAAAAAAAAAGGAAAATCGAATTGAAGGTTTTGAATTAGATTGGGAAACAGCTTCCATCGGAAATTGGCAGCTCAAAGATTTCGGCTACAGAACGGAATTGGAATTTATTCAGGTCAAAGACCATTTTGACTGGCTGGTGGCGAACCGTCCTGGCTTTCCGGGCAGATTAGACCAAGAAAAACACATCGAACGGTATGAAAGCGTAGATTCAATCAAAAACTTTTTTGCTAACGTTACAACTGATGCCTCAGCGTCGGTTATCAAAGGTGTAAATAAAGAAACGTTAAATGCAGCGATGCACAATGCCATTGATAAACTGGATGACCAAAATGCAAAAGATTACGACAAAAAAGACAGCCGCACGATTATGCTGGTTGATGAATACCATGAAACAGCTGACGGCAAAGGCGAAGCGGACGCAATCGGCGTTTTGACAATTGAGTGGCATTTAGTAATCAAAGATTATCAGGTAAAAAAAGAAGCATTGAAGCATGACACGGAATTGACGGTCAGCATCCGAGCGGTTTTGTATGACAATTTAGATGCGATGGACACAGATTTGAGAGCACTTCGAGCTCACTTCGGCGGCGGCGGAGCACTCGGTTTTTACGGAATTCCGCCAAGAGACAACAGTGTAAAAATCTATACGTCACTTCCGCCTGCGGATCACGATACATTTATTCACAGTTTGCCGTTGGTTAATAAAGCCGATTACCTTGAATCTATAGTTTTGTATGCACCCAATCTACAGCTTATCGGCACTGTTGATAATACTAATTCATCCGTTGCTACATCGTTTTCAAAATCGGTTGCAACCGGATTCAGCTTTAGTTCAACACAATCTTTAAGTTTCAAATTCGGTTTTGAAGCAGGCGTAGTTTTTGCCAAAGCAAGTTTTTCATTTACGTTTTCATTTTCGTTCACGGAGCAGTATTCAACAACTACAACAGAAACAGTTGATTTCGCGGTTCCCGCCGGAGAGAAAGCGTTTTTGTATCAAGGAACTTTGCGATCAAGAATAATCAGATACGATCCGATTAAAGACAAATATGAATACAAAGAAGAATCGAGCTTTGCGTCGAGTATCTTTAGTACTTTCGCTGAACCAATTCCGAACAGAGCCGTGACGAATGTGAAACAGTTGGAAGAAATGGAATAATTGCCGTGAACCAATAAGTGCGGTAAGTTAAATTTTAAACAATATAAGTTTGGGTTTCGTATTTTCAATATACGGAATCCGAACTTTTTTGCCGATTAAAGTTATGAGATATAAAACCGAAACCGAAATAACCGAAATAATTAAACTTTTTGAATCCGCAAAATTACCACACGAATCTTGGCGACACGCAGAACATTTAACAATGGCGATGCACTATTCTTTACATCACGATTTTGATGAAGCATTAAACAAAATGCGGAGCGGAATTTTGAAACTGAATGATTTTCACGGAGTTGTGACAACCAACGAACGCGGTTATCACGAAACTTTAACAGTAATTTGGACTCGTGCGGTTTTCGATTTTGTGAAAGCGAATCCGAAGAGAAATTTAGTTAAGTTGGCTAACGAAATTATTGAAAAATTCGACAAAGATTATCCGTTGAGATTTTACAGCCGCGAACGTTTATTTTCGGTAGAAGCGAGATTCGGATTTGTCGAAGGAGATTTACAAACGTGATAAAAACTATTTGTCCAATTCTTTTTGGATGTGATCTTCAAATCTGCTTTGGCTGTAAATGCCTGATTGCCAACGACTTATCGTTCCAGTTTTACCGACAATGATGCTGACCGGAAAACTGCCGTCGTATTTATAGGTTTCAATAAAAGTGTTTTCGCCTGTGATATGTTGAAAATTAAAAGGTTTTATTTTCAAAAACTTAGTAACTCTTTCGGCTTTATCAAAAGTCATTGCAAGAAAAACGACATTTTCATTATCCTTGTATTTCGCCCGTAACTTGTTTAAATTTGGAATTTCGGCAACACAGCCGATACACGAAATAAACCAAAAATCAAGCACCAGAACTTTACCGCGAAGTTGCTTCGTATCGACGGTTTTTCCGTCAAGCGTAGTTGCCATAAAATCGCTGAACGGAAGATTCTCACGATGATTTTTCTTGAGTTTTATTTCAACTGTTCGACCGTTTTCAACAATTTCGTCATAGTTGTTTTTATCGCTGTAACCGCCTCGCTCCATAAATTCGATTTTATCGCTTAGTTCGCCGTTTTCGTCTTTGAAGATTATCGATTGCTTTACGGGTTTACTTTTTGATTCGGATTTACGCTTTGTTTGAGCAACAGCAGAAGTTAATAACAGTAATAAAATCAGACAAATATATAGTTTTTTCATTTCTTTCAGAAAGATAAACAGAGTTTCAAATCTTAGTAAAAAAGAAACTCTGAATGTAATTATGCAGTAAAAATTTTTTTACGATCCAAAATTGTAAACCAACGGAAGAGTAAATTTGTAGGCTTTTCCGTCAACGATTTTAGGCTCAAAAGTGGCTTTCATTGCGGCTTTAACTGCGGCTTCACGCAATAATTTGTTACCGCGAACGAAAACTGCTTTGAAAACTTTGCCTTCGGTATTAACTGAAACTCGAACAGTTACTTTGCCTTTTGCTCCGGCAGCTTTGGCAGCAGCGGAATAATCGGGCTTCGGCATTGAAAGAATTTCAGGCATTGAATCGGCTTTTGTTTGAGCAGACGCAGCAATGGAAAACGACAGGCTTAGGAAGACAAAAAGCCCCAATAAAATAAGTTTTTTCACTAGATTTTCTCCTTAAATTTTTTGATTGGATTTAGTACCAACCTATTAGACACCGCCTTTTCTATTTTGTTCCCGCAAATTGAAATTTATTTTATCGTTTAGAGTCCAAACTTCAGTTTGCTCCGCCGCGTTTCGCTGGCGAAAACACGCTCAAGCGTGGACTCTAAACATTTCACGCAACGTAGCTTAGTTGGTAAAGCACACGCTTGATAAGCGTGAGAGCGAAAGTTCGATTCTTTCCGTTGCGATATCTCAGTTAGGGGAGTTTTGTAAGTTGAGAAAGTTTTGGAAGTATTTTTCTTCCTAAACTTCCTTAACTGTCCCAAACTTCCTAAACTATTTCAAGGAGGCTTTTATGCCATTTCAAAAACTAAATATTTCGGGTGCGAAAGCCGATGTTTTGTCGTGGGTTAATCACGGATTAACGCTCGACGAAGAAAATATGCTTCGCAATGTTTCGCGGCTGCCTTGTCTTTACAAGCATGTCGCATTGATGCCGGACGCACATCTCGGCAAAGGGTCGATGGTCGGTTCGGTCATCGCCACCAAAGATGCAGTCATTCCGGCAACGGTCGGCGTGGACATCGGTTGCGGCATGATGGCGGTGAAAACGCCTTTCAAAAGCGGGATTTTAGACGGAAAATTGAAAGATTTGCGTCACGAAATCGAACGTGCGATTCCGGTCGGGTTCAATTGGTATAAAGAATCGGTTGACGAAGCATCGCATTGGACAGGTTGGGAAACTTTCAAAGATTTGCACCCGAAAGTGCAAGAACTTTCGGCGAAATCAATGAAACAACTCGGCACGCTCGGCGGTGGAAATCACTTCATCGAAGTTTGCATCGATACGGAAGATAACGTTTGGCTGATGCTTCATTCGGGTTCGCGAAATATCGGTAAGGAATTGGCGGAACGTCATATTTCTACCGCTAAATCGTTGCATCGTTTGAACGAATTGCCTGCTCCCGATCTGGCTTATTTCATCAAAGGAACGAAAGAATTCCAAGATTATTGGCATGATTTGGATTGGGCACAAAGCTACGCGATGAAAAATCGGCAAGTGATGATGAACCGTCTTTTGAAATCGTTCAACCGAATGTTTAATAAAGACAAAGCGTTTCGACCCGAAATTGCGGTGAATTGCCATCACAATTATGCCGGAATCGAGACACATTATGACGAAAAAGTTTTCGTTACGCGGAAAGGTGCGATTAACGCCGAACTCGGTCGTTTCGGCATCATTCCGGGTTCAATGGGAGCAAAATCGTTTATTATCAGAGGTTTAGGAAATCCTGAAAGTTTTAATTCGTGTTCGCACGGTGCGGGACGCAAAATGTCTCGGACAAAAGCGAAAGCAAAATACACGAAAGAAGACTTGGAAAAACAAACCAAAGGAGTCGAATGTCGGAAAGACTCGGGCGTGATTGACGAAATCCCGTCGGCGTATAAAGACATCGAAAAAGTAATGCGTAACCAAGCTGATTTAGTCGAAATTGTGGCGGAGATTAAGCAGGTTATTTGCGTGAAAGGATAATGTTCAGAGTTCAAACTTTAGTTTGCGTTTTAGCCTGAGTTTGGGCTTTGAAATGATATATTTTTAGTGATGAACGTTAAAAAAAAACAATGTATTTTTTGCACAAATGGAAAATCGTTCAAAAGCAAAGAACATGTTTTTCCACAATGGGTTTTAGAGGAGTTAGACTTTAGAAATATCGTCCAACCTTTTTCTGAGACCCAAATTAAAATTAAGAATGGGCTTGAATTCGAAACAGATAGAAAAATAGAACACTATAAAAACTATGGTAATTATGTTTCACCTTTTGTCTGCGATGATTGTAATCATGGCTGGATGTGTGTTCTTGAAGGAAAAATTAAGCCAGTAATTTTACCTTTAATAAACGGGACAGCCACGCTTGACGAATTGTCTAAAGAGCAAAAAATACTAATTTCGCGGTGGGCTGTTAAGACTGCCTGTGTTATTGAAAGTCTTAATAAGTCGGTAAATTCAACGGGTTTAGCTGCAGAACCATCGGCAATTCGCACAAAGTATAATTTACCTCCAGGGTGGGCAGTTTTTGCCAAAACTCACAAAGCTACATTGCCGATTGGTTTTGTGTCAAATGATATTTGGTGGGTCGAAGGAGATGTTTCAAATGAACTTGAAGAAAAGTTAAAACAATATAAAAAAACTGTCATACAGCTTAAAGATTTGATTTTGGTAACTGTGTTTATAGGCGACTCAAGACTCAAGTTACAAGTCGTAAAGTCATTTCATTTTCCAATAAACATTAACTTGAATATTGGATGGCTTTCAAAGCCCGCTCCACCAATTTTTAATACTTTTCTAGGCGTGAAACAAGAAAGCACAGAAAATCTGTTAAGCGAGTTTGTTGGAGCAATATCACTTGAAGTCATCTGAAGAATTCAGTATTTTAGTTTTGGTAATATTTTTTTTACTTACCATAAATTAAATCAGATAAATCTTTTGCCAATTTTTCATTGAGGGGCATTAAAATCTTGTATTCATCTAAGGCTGAACTTTTATTGCCGCTAAAATAATAAGATAAACCTAGAAGGTAATGACCTTGATCATAATCTGGTTGTAACTTACAGGCTTTGGTTGCAGCCCAAACTGCGGACTTATAATCTTTGAAGCCAAACAGATAAACTCGTGCCAAGTTGTTGTATGCCACATAAAAATCAGGTTTTAACTTAACTGCTTTACTGAAAGAATTAAACGCATTTTCATATTGATCCAAAGAATAGTATATCTCGCCAATTTTATTATGCCCGCCTGCTTCCTGACCAATTTCGATTAGAATTTTGTAGAGATCTATCGCCTCGTAGTATTTCTTTTCGATCTGCAAGTCAATCCCATGAGTCATAATTGATAACTTCAATTTGTTTTTCAGCCCTCGCGTGTTGTCAAACCCTGGTAATCGAAACGACTTAACATAAGAAGCGATAGCCTCTTTATAGTTCTCCATTTCAGAAGAATAAATATCACCAATTTGCTCGAGAGCCATTGCTTCAAATTTTTTGTCAAATTCCGCGAGCTCGTGTAGCGTTTTAATCGCCAACGTAAATTCCTTTAATTCCCTGTGGCTGTTTGCTAAGTTTTGAAGAAGCGTATATTTTCGATAATTGAGAACCAAAGCGGCTCTAAAAGCATTGATAGCATCTTTGTATCGTTCTAGAGAATAGTAGGCATTCCCGAGTTCATCCCAAGCAGGTGCGTAGGTTGAATCTATATCTAAAGCTTCTCGGAAGAAAGGAATTGCGTTTTCATTATCTTTTTTGACTTTTTCGTTATCAACACTAAAATTTTTTTGATTGTCTTTCTTGGCTTGTGCAATGGCTTCAATAAACGTCGCTTCGGCGACTTTCTTTCCCTTTTCAACCAAAACAGCTGCTTGAATTAATTTCTTTTCATTGTTCTCAACAACAAAATCAGGTAAAGACTTCGATTTAATCAATGTAATTTTCGAGATTCTTTCGCTTGCCATTGCAAAGTTCAAATTTTGTCCTTTTGCCAGTTGTGAGGTTGCAATACCGACTACTTGACCTTTCAGGTTAACTACCGGACTTCCACTACTGCCGGGAGAAATTGGAGCAGTAATTTGTATTGCTGTAACCGAATCAAATTTTCTAATTGAAGAAACAAGACCATCAGAAATTGTCCCTTCTAATCCAAGAGGGTTTCCAATAACAAGAATTCGCTCACCTTCTTCTGGTTTAGTAGGTGAAATTGAAAGAGGAATAAATTTTTTGTTTTTTGGAAGGTTAATTTCAAGTATGGCTAAATCACCATCATCATCAGTGCCTAAAATTCCGCTTACTTGATAGGTTGAGCCGTCATAAGTTTTAATCTCAGCTTTGTAAGCATCTTCAATAACGTGTTTATTTGTAATAATTCGATTCGCGGCAATAAAAAAGCCACTGCCTTGCGATTGCTTTTCACCATTTTTGTCGTATGTCATTATTGCAACGACTGACGGTTTGACTCTTTTAACTAGCTGAGTTATTGCTACATTTTGGGCAACGCTCGTAAAAACTAATCCAAACAATGTAAATAGTAGAAGCAAGATATTAACTTTTCTTAGGAGCATAATGTTTAAAATTTACTCGGTAATTAATCGTATTATTTTAATTTTATCATAAATTTATTTTTTTGATTGATTTTTGTCATTATGCTGCTTCTACGCTTCCAAAATCAGTCCGTTTGCGGACGTAAGAATTTAGCTACCTGCGTGAGCGTGTAGTTGTTGATAAATAACAACTTAAAGTCCGTTTGCGGACGGCAGATTCTTCTTTCGCCTACAAACAGGCTGCGTGTTTGTTGCTATTTTCTACACGCTTACGCATGTAGCTTTACGCTTGCGTCCGCAAACGGACTAAATAGCCGATTGATTCAAAACCTTGGCGTTCTAAATTGACAATATCGGTGAACAGCTGCGACGAAGCTTTATTTTCTATACAAATAATCAATCAAACGGCGTTGTTCTTCCAATAAAGTTTGTTGCTCTTTCAAAAGTTCGCGTTGTTGTTGGCTTAAAATAATCAGTAATTCAAGCGTTTTTTGCGATTGTTGCAATATTTTATGCTCTTCGGTTTGTTGATAATCGCGTTGTCGTTTTGTAATCAGCGGCTGGCGATTTAGACGCAACAGTTTGACGGTAAGTTCGCCGATTGCAGTTAATGCAAGAAGTTTTCCTGATTCCGAAAGCCAAAAATGTTCTTCAAATTTATCGTTTCGCGGGTTGAAAAGTGGAGTTTGAGTAATTTCGTCTGACCAATAATCACTTTTGTAAAGATTGCATCGGAAACAACAATAGATTAAGTTTTCTTCTTCATCTTTGCCATTTTTTTACTGTGGTTGAAAATGGTCAAAAGTTAAATTACCACCACTCTCAGTTTCGGAAGTTCCACAATATTCGCAACAGAAATTTGCTTTTTCACGAACAATTTGGCGGACTTTTGGACTGATGCTCACGCAACTTTCTCCAATAAACGTGATTCTAAAGTTTGGCGTAACGCTTGGTTTTCGCTACGCAAACTTGCATTATGAAAAACTAAAGATTCAATTTCATGACTTATTTGAGCTATTTGTTTTGTAGCATTTGTAAGGTAATTCGGCAAGATCTGAGAATCTTCCGCTTTCGATTTGTTCAAGAATTTATCTTCTTCATTGTCTAAACTTTCATACCAATTTTGCAGAACCGTTTGTTCTTCTGCTGACAAAATTTTTCCAGTTACAGAAAGTTGATGAAGTTTTCGCATTGTTTCAGTTTCACTCATTTCTTACCTCGGCTAATATTTTAACACAATTTCTTTTCATTTTAATACACATAGTTTGTCTAGCAATAGACGACTTTTGGTTACCATTTCGAAAACAGTAGTTCAAATCTTGCACGATACTTGCAAAATCAGTCCGTTTGCGGACGCAAGCATTTAGCTACATGCGTTAGCGTGTAGTTGTTGATAAATAAGAACTTAAAGTCCGTTTGCGGACGGCAGATTCTTCTTTCGCCTGCAAACAGGCTGATAATTTCTAGCTTCATTTCTACACGCTCACGCATGCAGCTTTACTTTCGCGTCCGCAAACGGATCGGTTGAAATTGAGCAAAGATTGAATTTTGAATTAAACTCAAAGCTATGACACCGATTCAAATTCAATTCAAAACGTATATTTCTGAATATGTAAAACTCACAGATGAAGAATTTGAGGATTTTTTCGCCTGCTTTCAATTCGCTACGTTGAATAAAGGCGAGCTATTGCTTAGTCCGCAAATGATTTGTCGCAGTCAGTATTTTATTTTGAAAGGAATGTTGGTTTCTTACGAGTTTGACGATAAAGGCTTTGAAAAAGTTATCCAAATTTCGACTGAAAATTCTTGGACAGGAGATTTGGAAAGTTATACGCACTTAAAACCGACGGTCAGATTTATAAAAGCGGCGGAAAATTGCGAGTTGTTGGCACTTCATAAATCAAATTGGTTGAAGATTTTGGAAGAAATTCCGGCACTTGAAAAACTATTCAGAATTCTTTTTCAACAAGCGTATTTGAACCAAACAAAACGAGTAAGTATTATGCTCAAATCGGATGCCAAAAATCGTTTCGAGAGTTTTTGCGAAGCATTCCCGCATTTATTGAACCGAGCCGATTGGAAAATAATCGCTTCGTATCTCGATATGACTCCTGAAACCTTGAGCCGAATAAAAAATAATCAAACTTGATTCAAATCAAGTTTATGATCGAAATTTTGTGAAATAATGTTTGTATATGTCTGAAACAGAAACTGCCGGTTGGTCAGAAAAGCTAAAACCGTTTGCCGCGATTTTCATCAGATTAGCATTCGGCTTTCACTTGCTTCAATACTCGTACGGCGATGTTTTTCAAGGCACGGCAGGTTCGGGCAACGAAGAAATGCTCGCCAAACTCGGCGTGCCGTTCCCGTATTTTATGGGTTGGCTTTATATTTTAACCGAGTTTCTTGGCTCAATTTCAATTATCATCGGCTTCAAAATAAGATGGTTTGCCTTTGCTTTAGTTATCAACTTCATCGTTGCGTTGTATTTGGTGCATCTCAATAAAACGTATATGCAATCATTTGAGGCAATTCAGATGTTGGCAGTTTCGCTGTTTTTTCTGTTCAACGGAGCGGGGAAATTGTCCGTTGATGCTTACTTTCAAAGAAATAAATAGTTTAATTTAAAAGATCAGTCGGGAAAAATTAGGGCTTGCAAAGTCGAAAACTTCAATTAAAATACAAGAAACATAAAATCAACATGATTGGTATTATAATCTCGTATGGCAAACACAAAATCACAAGCATTTTCCACAAAAGCGACAAACTTCCTGGCGTTCGTTGCAGTTATCCTTCTCGGGCTTTCAGCGGGTGCGATGCTCACTGAATCCATTGTTTTAGTTCAATTTTGGCAAACACTTTCGTCAGCTGATTTCCTAAAATGGTTTGCCGCAAACGAACCGCTTTTGGCTAAATTCTTTGGTTCATTACAAACCTCAAGTGCGGTTTTAATCTTGATTACAACTATTTTATTTTGGATTCAAGGTCGTCGCGAGAAGTTTTTTGCGATGGTTTCAACTATTCTCGTAATTGCCGTAATACTGATTTTCTTCGCGTATTTCCAACAAGCGAATCAGAATTTCGTCACGGCTTCAGTTCCGCTTGAAGACGTAAAAACCCAGCTTTCAAACTGGGCTTTTTTGCAATGGATTCGCACGGTTTTAGGGTTTGGTGCTTTTATGTTCTCGCTTTTTACAATCTCCAAAGACTAGTCAGTTATTTATCTCGCGGCACATAAACGCTTGAGCCGATTCCAAAGTATTTTCTATTATCTGGATAGAAATAAAAGAATTTACGCTCGGTTTTTCCGCTGTTAAATTTTAGCTCAATTGAATAACCGTCAAGTGTAAATGTTCCGGCATCTTGTCCTTTGTAATAACTTGCGACAGATGAGGTTGAACCGCCGCCGACTTTTGCCAAGGTAAATTGTCCTTGGTCGTTAAAAGTTATCGTGTTTGAATTGACAATCATTACATCGCCGCCCAACGCAGTGTTTCCGCCGCCGCTGATTGTCTTGAACGAACCTGAAAGCGTTTCGCCTTTTTTAGCTGGAGACACATTTTTATACGAATCTTTTTTCCATTCGCTGAATTTGTATTTTGCGGGTTTGGCGTTCCAGGTAATTTTCAACAGTCCTCCTTCCAATTTCCAAACGCCCCATTTCTTCGGGTCATTACGCCTTGAAGCCACTAAATCTAAAGTGTTTGGCTCGCTATAAATTGTCCCGTCTTTGAACAAAATATACGGGTTATAAACCGGATAAATTGCTCCGCCGACTCCTGATTCATATTCGAGATGCATAATAACTGAGCTAATATCTTGAAGTTTCAGATTGTTAGGTGAATTAGCTGTTTGTCCCGTTTGATTGTTTTCTATAGGCAGATTTTCCTGCGAATTACCACCATCTTTTTGTGCAAGATTGGCAAAATGAGTTGTCGCAATCTTAAAATTACTAAGAAAGTATTTATCGTCAGCACTGTGCATTTTTGCAAAACGGATTTTGCTTTTACCGAAGGTGTAATAAAAATAAGCAACATAAATTTTTTTTGAGGAACTATCGGTAACTTCATTAATAAAAGTTTTTACGTTGCCAATTTTATTTTGTAAGCCTCTCGCTTTTTCTTTCCAATTTGATTGCAATAAATCTTTTTGTATCAATTCATCAAACGAATTTTTATCAGCCTCGGCAGTTCCCTGAAGGCTATTAATTTTGTAAATAAATTTCTGATTTGCCACTCCACCGGAAAGAACCATAGTTGTCGAATCTGCATTGCTGGAGATTTCCCAACCATCAATCGTCTCGATAGCCGTTTGTGCCATTAAGTTGATAAAAGAAATGCAAAGCAATGCTGAGAAAAGTAGTTTTGTAAAAATATAATTCATAAAGGTTATTACTAATAATGACGAAAATCTGTCGTAAATTTGCCACTAAAATCGTATATTCAGTTAAAAGTTTGCGAATTCGAAAACGTCGATTCGTATCAACGATGATTTGTGTGTTTTTAAAACGCAATTCTCCAATTACAACTAACCAATCAGAACGCTAAATGTTGGTTAACAACAAATTTACACGACTAGATGTTGCGTTTTGTTATAAAATTAGGTAGATTACAAAAAAAAGGAGTTGATTCCATTGATAACAGGAAGAGTTTTATTACTTAACTTTAGTTACGAACCATTAGGAACTGTCGGCGTTGCACGTGCGATGTGTATGTGGATACGCGAAACCGTTTCGGTGGAAGAATATGATGGCGATAATGTCATTCGAAGTGTTCGTCAAACCTTCAAAGTGCCGAGTGTTATTAGACTTCGCACATACATTAACGTTCGCCGAAAACGTCGCGAAACTGCAATGAAGCGAGCGAGAATTTACATTCGCGACCGCTATCGTTGCCAATATTGTGGCGAGAACAAACATGCGGCTGAACTGACACTCGATCATATTTTGCCAAGAGCTCAAGGCGGCGAATCTTCACCGCAAAATCTCGTTACGGCTTGTGTTCCATGTAACCAACGCAAAGGAAACCGCACGCCTGAGCAAGCTAGAATGCCGATGTTGACATCGCAAAAGGCTTTAAATGTTGGGCTTGATCGCGTTTTGCTCTGTCATTATGCCGAAAGCAAACCCGAGTGGAAAAAATATCTGTACCTTGAAGAATTTGAAGATGAGATTAGAATTGCGGCGTAAAAGCAGAATTCGTGAAATACTAATTTCCAATTTTGAGCCACGAATTAACACAAAAAGACACGAATTAAAAGACAAGAAAAATTCGTGAAAATTTGTGTTAATTCGTGGCTAATTTCTTGAAGCGAGATTTATTTAGGTAATTTTATTGCTTTTTGATCTTATAAACGGTTCGCGTTCTGCCGCCTGTGTTTGTGGTCGTTTTTTTGGTTTCGCTTGAAAAACTTTTATCTCTGGCGTTCAATGAAATTTCGCCGCCGCTAGTCGAACCTTGTTCTGAATCAGCAACTGTCGCCGGATTTCCGCGAATCACGAAACCTTCTGTGCTGGCTGTATATTGTGCAAAATCGCCAGTCGCACGACGTTTTGGTTGTGTAATTACAACTTTATTTTGCACGATAGTTTGCTTAACTTCGTTTTTTTCATCAAGATAAACATCCGCAATTCCACCATTTATGCGGTCAGTTCCCTGTCTGATGTCAATATTTCCTTCATATCTCAAAACCTTCGCTTCATCAGAATAACCAAACTTATCAGAACTCGCAAAAACCGGAACATTTTTGCTATTTTGTTTTGCATTTGCGAGTAAACTTTGGACTTTTCCATCGCCGTCAACTCGTTTTAACTTCGATTGTAAAACTAGCTTATCAGCCCGAACAAAGTTGTTTTCCTGCCAGGCTCTGGCGTTTCCTAAATAAACACCAACTTCTACGCGATGGTTAAACTCAGCAGAATCAGCAGTTACAAAAACTGGCGAATTAACTTTTGCAAACGGCGTTGCACCATTCGTCTGTTTTTGGCTGTAATAAGTTGTCGAAACTTTTCCTTGTAAAACTGATCTTTCCTCGCGTGTAAACCAATCTATTTCGCTTGCTTTGGCTCTCGCAGATGAATCAAAAACTGTTGGTTCACCGCCGCGAAGTCTGACAATTTCATCTTTTGCGGTGTATAAAATCTGATTCGCGAGTCCATTTCTGTCTTTTTCAGAAAATTTAGCATTACCGAGAGCTTCGAGTTGCTCAATATCTTTCGATTTTTGATTAAAATTCGCATTTAGTTTTTCGGCTATCAAATTCTGAGTTCCACGATTTGCACTAGGCACAGTCGGAATTCTCACGGTTTTAGTTTTTCCGTTTGCGGTGCAAAGTTTTGCATCATTTCCGCTTTCAAAAAACGAACAATCAAAGCGATTAGCATTAATATTTGTCCGATAGTTTTCGTTCGAATTCCTTAAAGGTTCAATGATAAGTTCAGCGTTTCCAATAGCTTCCGCACTTTGCAAATATTTACCGTTAGCATTCAAGAATGTTTTTACGCTATCAGCCGTGAGTTTTTTATTTGCCGCATCAGGTGCATTATTAGCGGCATTCATCACAATCGTAGTTCTGCCGTCAGTCTGCATTTGTCGTAAAATTCCATTGCTCAACGTGAGATTAATCGCTCGCGGGGCGTTGAGACTAAGTTGCGTATAATCCTGTGGTCGAACTGGAATTAGAGAAACACTCGAAGCTCCTTTGGCAGACATTTTTTGCAATAAACCGTTTGTAAAATTTAAAACAAGAGAATCAGAACCATTGAGCGTCATTTGATTTTCAGGATTCTTGGTGTTGGTGCGAACGTTTCCGCGTGCATTTGCGAGCAAAATTGTTTGACTATCATCAAAATTTGCGTCAAATTCATTTGCCCAAACCTCAGTTGTGCGATCCGTAACTTGTCGCAAATAACTATTTCCTCTAACAACAGCATTAGTGAGTTTTTTTTTATTGTTAAGTTTTGCGTCAATCGAATCGCCTTTGACGAGATCGTTATTTTGAGCAATTTCAGCATTTCCGACAAGAAAAACATTTCCTTTATTTTGTTCGTAAGTTGCTTCGTTTGAACGAATTAAAGTCGGTTTATTGTCCTGATTCGTTGTTATTTCAACGCCGCTTCTTAATTCAAACTTATCTAAAGCCTTATCATAAATCGCAATTTGTGAGCGAATTTTTGCCGGATTTTCGCCGCTTGTAGTAATTTCTACATTCTCTTTCAAATCGACTTTTATGAGTTCATTTTCAAAAAAAGCAGTCGCTCGATTTGCTTGCATTTTCTGATTATTTGGCTGAGAAATTAGAACATTATTTGCTAATTCTATTCGTTTAATCTCTTTATTCGCAAAAATTGCAGTTAAATTTTCGGCTCTGACATTAGTTTCTTGTGAGAATGAGTTGTCGATTTTTAAAGGTGTAAGTAAGGCTTTAGTGTCGCCTTCAAAATCAATTTTTTCGTTTAATTGATCAAAAACAGCTTTCTTGGCAGTTATTTTCGCTCGCTCGAGACTTCCGAGAGACTGCTGAGAATTAGCATCATTAAAAGCAGAAATTTCAACATCGTTGAGAAGTTCTAAGTGTTTTTCTTTTATTTTCGCGATTGCCCCAAAAGACTTTCCTGAGATATTTTCTCGCTTAAACTCAATAAATTCATCAGTTTCTGCTGTTTCCGTTCCACGATTATAAGCAATGTTTTCGGTCTTAATGCTTAATTTATCTTTAGTTTCAATGTCAACATTTCCTGAAAGCCAAACTTTAAAATCATCTTTT
>JANNVK010000104.1:0-39208 GCA_031414415.1 Acidobacteriota bacterium | reverse complement strand
AATCGCTGTCGGGCAACCTGAAAGCAGATTTGTCGCGTTGTTATTGTTGGTATCAAACTCACGATTACCAAATCGGTCATATTTAAAGACTTGGTTCCAATTAGGATTAGTTTGTCCTGTAACTGTTTCAACTGCTGATTTCAAACGGTTTAGTGAATCGTAAGAATAATTTTGCGTTGCCGTAAAACCAGCTATATTTCCAACTGTCGGAGTCGTAATTGTTTGAGATTTCACATTTCCGTTGTTATCGCTTTCACCGTAATTAAATTCTAATTTTAGCAAATTCTGACTTGTTGCGGAACTTCCTAAGCCAATAACAGTAGGTTGTAACCTTGAATTATACTGCGTATTCTCAAACTTTCCGTTACCCAACCGCATACTCGAAATCGCACCTGCACTCGTATATGTGAAGGCGTTCGCATACATTTTCAAACCTTGAACATTAGACTTTGAACTCTGAACCAACATCAAATCGCCATCCGCATCAAGCGTTGTTTTAACAACTCTGCCTGATGGATATGTTTCTTCAATTAAACCGCCACTCAAATTATAAACATAACTCGTATTGTAAATATTTCCTTCAATCGTTTGTTTATGGCTCATTACTCTGCCCATTATATCAAATGAGTTATATTCAGTCGTTGAAAACGGATTTGAAGTATTGCCAGTCGTAACCTTTGTCAGACTGCCTTTGGCGTTCGTAATATTGTCATATTCAAAAGTTACAGCCGGAGTGTTTAGATTCGTGTCAGCAACAGTCAATGCACTGCAATCTGTCGGATTACCTTGCGGATTCGGAATCGTGTAACAACGCTTTTTGATTCGATTTAAACTGTCGTAATCGTGAATTGTTTTAATATTTCGAGCGTCGGTTTTTGTCTGTAAATTATTATTAACATCGTAAGTGTAATTGATTGTTCCACTTTCAGGGTTCGTTGCTGTTTTCAATCTCGACAACGAATCGTAAACAAAATTTCTCGTCTGAACGCTCTGATTTACTTTAACCAAATTACTAAGGATGTCATACGAGTAGAAAGTCGGTTGATTTGGATTATCAACCGAACCAAGTTCTCCGGCATCATTAGGCTCATCAACTCTTGTTATTTGCCCCAAAGCATTTGTAATCGAACGCCTCTGTTTTAATGCTTGGTCAGTTACCGTTATTGCTATTCCGATTTGGCTTCCTGTAACTGCAACGCCGTAATCAGTTTTTACTTTTGCACCATCTGAGGTAATCGATTCTTTAATTCGTCCGGCATTATCATAAACTGCGGTTGTCCAAATTTTTGCTTCACCGTTTCGATAAGGATTTGTTGATCTCCAGGGTCTGCCAAAAGAATCGAATTCAGTTTCAGTAAACACATCACCGCTTGAATCTACGCTTTGCGACTTAAATGTTCGCCCTAATCCGTCATACCACGAAATTCCTTCTTTCCAATTTGTTGCATCAATCTGAGTTTTGACCTTTGTATATCTGGTTTCGGGTGATATCCCTAAACCGTATTCTGTTATCGTTTGATGTCCGTTTGCCGCAATCGTTTTTATTGGACGCAAGGACGCATCATAAAACATTTCTGTTGTTTTTCCGTTGGTATCAGTCGTAGATTTCAGCAAGCCCGTTGTGAAATCATACACAAAGTTAATTTCAAAAATCGTGCTTATACCATTAACAATAACTGCTGGTGATTTTGTCTTTGTCGGATAAGCGTAATTATAAATTGACGAGGCTTCAGTTGTCGTTACGTTGCCTTTCGCGTCCATTGATTCAATCAGATTGCCGTACCAATCGAACTTTGCGTGGGTGGCAATGTAGGCGTTCGGGTCTGTTACCGTGCCTTTCGTGCTGTCCCAAACTCTCGATGTCGTCGGATTTCCTCTGTATATGTTCGGCGAATAGTTTGCATCGTCATAGCTCATTTCGCTTCGGGAAACAATGTTGTTATTTGCATCTTTGACAACGGAAGATGTTGCTAATCCAACCATATTTTGCGACTTGTAAATGTCTTTGGTTGATTGCAAAACATTCGGGTCGGATTGCAAATACTGTGTTTCAGTCGTGCGTAATAGTGTCGGCGGAACCGGTGTCGGAACCGGTGTCGGAGTTGGTCCCGGAGGATCATCGGGATCAATTGGTGATAGTGATGAACTCCCTTGAATCGCAACAAACGCAAATTGAGAAGTCTTTTTTGGCAAAACCGGGGTTTCTTTGAGACTTAAATCACCTTCATATTCAATTCTTGTGGTTGAGGATACCCCGTTTCCCGTTTCGTCGTAAACGACACTTTCTTCACTATCGACACGCGGATTTAATTGTGGTGCTTGAGTCCCGTTAAAATTATTCGGAGCCGATGTAATAGACCAATGTGTCAGTTTTTTCGAAACAAGTTTTTCCGGATTGGAATTGTCAAATCCAAGCTCTTGGTAAGGCATTCCCGCAAGTCCGTTATCATATCCAAATGAACCATTAGTCGGATTACAGCCCGGACAAGCATCGTTTCCACGATGCAAAAATCTGGCATTTTTAGTGCCGTCGGGGTTGTTTGTCAATACTTTATAACCCATCGGAGCAACATAATCTGTACTATATGTTGTTTGATATGGTGCTGTATCAACTGATGTCTTAAGAACTTTTCTATCTATTACTCCAAAATTAGCTTGATCGGTAACGTTATTTTCGCCATCTGAGACCGAAAGTGGTGCGATTGTTGCATAAACAAAATGTTCCTCACCGCCAGTTGGAGAATATATTCGTTCAATTTTGCCGGAAATATCATAGCTAAATTTATATTTTTGTCCTGTCGGTAATTCAATTTCTGTTAAAACAATTGGGTTGAAAAGCTCTTGAGATAAAACATACGCTCCCCATTGAGAGTAAAAAATAAAATTTTCTCGACTTGCCCAAACAGGATTACCATTTGGATTATTAGCTGCTAAATATCTGTTCCCTCTATACCGCAAAGGCTGATTAAAGTCTGTTAAACCGCTTTCCGTTGCAGTATTTCCCTTGAGTTGTTTCCAATTAAATTTATATGTTACCCAACCGCCATTCAAGCCAGGCAATTTATAATCTTGAATACCCGCAACAGTTGGGGCTTTATTCGGTAACGGAACTCCAATCGCCTTCCCCATTGTATCTATCCAATATCCATTTGGAAATTCGGGATGTTGTGCATCTGCAATATGATAAGTCGTTTTATTACCATTTCGGTCTTTGTATAATGTAGCTTTTCGAATTGTTCTATTTTCAATATAGCCAAAAGTATTTTCAAAATTATATTGAGAACCATCCGGATATTGCAGAATATAGTTGTTATTTGTGCGGTCTTCAAAATATCTGAGGTTTGAGCCGTCAACCGCATAATACCAGCCGTTCCAATTTTCGGGTAGTGTTGGGTTCCCATAACAATACGTACTTCCCGATGTGCAAAAAGTACGGTCAAAAATTATCGGTGTATCATCCATTCTTAATTCGTGAGATTCCCCGCTCGGAAGATGAATTTGGATTCTGCGAATATAAGAGGCATTGTTGCCACTTGAGCCGCTTGAGTAACAATCCTCGCTCAAGGGAAAACCTTCAACGCTATAGAGGTTGTCTAAACCTGTATATTCGACATAGGCTTCTTGCATACTTGTTGTCCAACCTGATGCCGAATTTTCAGCGTATTTAGCCTGATTTAGTGCGATACAACCTTGAGCCCCCAAGCCTGCTCTCGGAAACGATTGTTGAAAGTCCATTCGCCAAACTTTCGATGAATAACTGAGACCAATCGGGACATTAATTCCGCGTCCCGAATAGCTTCCGAGTGGCAAGTCAAATTCCATTCCGAGTGTTGAAGGATTGACGCGACCGCTTCCGCGTAAGGTTTGGTCAGCCTTGTTTTCGGTATGTTGCTGCCCGAAAACGCTCCCAAACATTCCAATCACCAAAATTCCAATCCCGATAAGTTTCGCTATTCTTGAGTTTTTCATTTTTTAGTCCTTCGAGTCTTTTGAGTCGGTCGAGTCTTTCGAGTCGTTTTTCACTTTTCACTTTTAGTTTTTCACTGTCCTTATAACTTGCATCTTTGCTTGGCTTTAGCCGAATGTCTGAAAATATCATTCTTCCTTTTTGCTTGAGCTTTAGTCTTTTGGCTGAAGCAATTTGGAATTGGCTTTTTGTTGTTTGGCTCAAGCCGGATTTCTGTGTTTTGCTCTCCACTAGTTGAAACTAGTGGCAATTTATAAATCTCGTTTGGAGTTCCGTTCTGAGTCCAAACTTTAGTTTGTCTTCGCCTCGCTTCGCGGGCGATTCACGCTGAAGCGTGGACTCCGAACTCTCTTTCACTTTTTACTTTTGCCTTTTTACTTTTTACTTGCGAAGCAAATTTCTGCCAAGTCGCTATCGCTCCGTGTTCTGATTTTTCACTTTTAGTTTTTCACTATTCACTATCGCCGATAAAACGCCGGAACTGGAATATCGCCGCTCATTCCCCATTGGGTTGTTCGGGTTAGATTGTTGCCGCTTTGCTTGATTGACCAAATTCCTGTTGAGTTATTCCACGTTGCGATATCGACTTTTCCGTCGCCGTCGTAGTCGTTTTGGACGGCGATGTCGGTTGATTGTTGCCACGGGATTGTGTTTGTTTGGTTGTTACTCGAGTTTTTGATAATCCAATTATTCCCGCTTCGGATAGCGTAATCCGCACGTCCATCGCCGTCATAATCAGCTGAAATTGGCTTACTTCCGCTGACTGCTAACTGCTCACCGCTCACCGCCAACTGCCCATTGCTACTGCCATTCGAGTAAAAAGTCTTGTTCGAATCTCGCCAGACTCCGATGTCGGCTCGTCCATCGCCGTCGTAATCGGCTGGTGCGGGAACGTCGGTCGGCAAGCCAAACTGTTGCGAATAAAAGGAATTTCCGCTGCCAGATTGCAAGATATACCAAGTCCCATTGTCTGGTCGGAAAACCGCCGCGTCTGTTTTTCCATCGCCATCGTAGTCGGCTGGTGCAACCTTGTCGCAACCGTTTGGCGGTGTACAAGCCGCTCCAAATTGGACGGAATAATAGCTGTTATCGGTCGATTTTACAATCCACCAAACGCCAGTCGTCGGTCGATAAATACTAAAATCCGTCTTGCCATCACCATCAAAATCGCCCGGAACCGGAATGTCGCCATTCGTTCCCCATTGTGAAAATGTCTGAGCCGAACCTGGTCCGCCCAACACATAAAACGTCCCATTCGAAGGTCGCCAAACCGCGAGATCAGCCGGCGGTGCGGCTTCTGCTCCAGCATCAGAAACATTTAAAAGTCGCGAGCCAGCATATATGTATTCCTTTGATAATACAGGAGTTGCAGTCGTGGTGACTGGGTTTAGAGCGTTGGGTGTGAGAGCGTTTGAAGCGTTCGACGGTGTCGCGTTTGTAGAAAATTCATCCTTCATCCTTCCGCTTTCATCCTTGGCAAAAAAACTTATCTTCGACCCAACAAATCCAAACACACTCAAACTCAAAAGCCCGATAAGACCAATCACAAAAATCCGTTCCATCTTCCCAAGACTTCGCCAAAAACTCGTCTTTTCCGAGACTCTCGACTCGCCTGACTCAACAGACTTGCTAGACATCTCACTCGCAGGCTGGTAGCCCGCGTTCCGTTTCCCGACCGACTTGATTGACTCAACAAACTTGACCGACTCAACTGACTTTCTCTTCGACATACTTCTCCTTCCCAAACTTCCCAAACTTCCTAAACTTCCTAAAACGCTATCCACCCGCTGACGCAGGTGCTACTGACTTTCTACTTCCTAAACTCGACCGACTCAATTGACTCAATTGACTCGAAAGACTCGAAAGACTCGACCGACTAAAAAGAGCCGCAAAATCTGACTCTCAGACCCTACGACTCAATATCTATAAATTTTAACAACACACTTCCTAACTCTTGTCTTTCCGCATTCCGCATTCCACATTCCGCTTTCTGCGGACTGCGGACTGCGGACTGCGGAGTGCAAAGTAAACGCAAAAACAAACGACCTTGCAAATTGATTTTGAATTTAGGAGATAAGTAATTCATAAAACTTTAAAACTGAGTGTGGATGAAAATTAATCGACATTTTATTGTTTGTCAAACTAGAAATAAGTTTTTTCAAGTTTGTTTTCGAAGTATTGTTTTAGCTTTGACGTTTTAGGTCTTTAGTCTGGATTTCCCGCTAGATTTTGTATTATTTGAAGCGTTGATTTATTCTGTTTTTAAATAATGCGTAATCTGAGATAAATGGAGAAAAAATAGTTGTGATAAAAAGATTTCAGCGAATAAAAAAAGAATTTGGATTTTTCGTTTTTTTGCGAATTTTAGTTTTGGTGATCGGACTTTTGGGAATGGTTATTTTAGACTTTTTTGCATTTTCTAGTTTGGTTGTGCTTTTAATTGCTTTGATTGGATTGATTGTTGGATTTTTTGTCAAAAATCAAATACCAAAAGGATTTGAGTATTATCCAAAAATTGTGTCGGGTGGACTTTTTGTTTATGGAATAGTTTTGTTTTTGGGAGACAGATTTGGCATCGAAAACAGTTGGAAACTCGTTATTATCTCAATTACAACGGTGGTAATTTTCAACTTACAGTTTTGGTCGCTTTCTGATGAAAGTGTTGTAAATATTGAAAACGCTACTAAAACAGAGTAAACATCTTAATTTCACCAAACATCATTTCCCAGCAAATCTTGATAAGAATCACGGCGGCGAATTAACTCAACTTCGCCGTTTTGTTTGATTAAAACTACGGCGGGAAGTTGTCTCGCGTTGTATTGAAACATTTGGGCGATTGAATATGCACCACAATTGAGCAACGCCAAAACCTCATTTGGCTCAACATTTTCGGGCAACTTGCGATAATCGGGAAGTCTGCCTTCGCCTTCAATATCGAAATAAACATCGCCACCATCGCATAATGGACCAGCGACTTTGTAATTTGTTTCGTGCGGTTCATCTGTTCGATTTGCGGAAATTAGATGATAATACCATTTGTAAGTTTCCATCGAGAGCAGAATGTTAAAGCCAGCGTCGGTGAGAAGCCAATTTTCAATTGCGGATTGCGGATTGCGGATTGCGGAATTTTTGTCTGGTCGTTGCTTTTTGTTTCTCACGGTTGTCAAACAAATTCCCGCATCAGAAATTACGCTTCTTCCGGGTTCGAGTAAGAGCGTAATATTTTTCAAATCTTCGTTGCCATCTTCTGAAATCGCTTTCCATGCTGCGTTAAGAGCGTGCGAGGGTGTGAAATCGGATGCGAAAAGCTCGGCGTTTTCTTTGTTCATCGAATCAGCTAAACTCTTATCACGCAGATAATTAAAAGGGAAACCGCCACCGAGATTAAGGTGCGAAAGTTGGAGTCCGGTTGTTTTCGCAATCTCGCGTAATTTTTCTACTAAAAACATCAATGCGGTTGTGTAAGGTTCTTCATTAGGCGTTTGCGAACCAATGTGCAGATGAATGCCGCAAAGATTTACATGCTCATCGTCCGATTTCCAACGCCGAAATGCAATCAAAGCATCATCGAAAGTCATTCCAAATTTCGACGAATTCATCGCGGTTTTCAAACCCGGATGAGTGGCGGTTTCAATTTCTGGAACGATTCGAAGCGAGACATTTGCACGCTTCCCCACGTGTCGCGAAATCTTTTCAATAAGCTCAATTTCATACAGCGAATCGGCTTGAATCGCGTAAATTCCCCAAACGATTGCTTCTTCGAGTTCTTGTTCGGTTTTTGATGTTCCGTTGAAAATAATCTGTTCGGGTTTGAACCCAATCTCAATTGCTTTAAAAAGTTCGCCGCCCGAATTTACTTCGAGGTCGCTGCCTGCTTCCAAAACACATCGCAAAATTGCCATATTTGAATTAGCTTTGGCGGCATAGCATATCTTTAATTTACAACTAATTACGTCTTGCACAGCTTTCAAACGGTCGATATTGTGACGGATTCGAGCTTCGCTAAAAACGAATAATGGCGTGCCAAATTGTTCGGCTAATTCGATTGAATCTACGCCGCAAATTGAAAGTTGTTTATTTTTTACTTCGAGAAAGTTTTCGATTTGCCAAGTCATAAATTATTGCAAACGTTAATATTTAATACAAAATTTTGAAGCATCCCGATTTCAGTAGCGTATTTTTTTCCAAAGAAATTAAACTTAGAAATATCAATATCTGAAACTTGTTTTTTATATTCAGCTAAGTAAGTTTTTGCTAAAGGCATATACGACCAATGCCATTTTTCTTCATTATATCCACCAGAGCGGTCAGCAGAATATACCTGGCAAAACTTATAAGTTCTAGCATGTTCTTTAAGCCATTTGTATTGCTCTTCACAGTCGCGACAAACATCCTCACGTTCATCAAAATCTTCAGGTTCAACGCTACAAATATCAATATCAGTTCCCCAATGATGTCTTGAAGCACCGGGCATTGCACTCCATTTAAGAATTTCCAATGCTCGATTTGCTCCTTGCATTTCTTTCGTTGGATAAAACTTTCCATTGCAGTCACGAACTAAATTGCCTTTTCGGTTCGTGTTCCACTTTAAGTTCCAAATACTTGTTTGATCTGCGTAGTTTCTGGTAGAGGATTGGATTTTTAGTGACACACCATCTGTCTCTGCTTTATCACGCATTGCTTTAAATCTTTCAAGTGCTTCTTTTTGCAAATATTGGGCATTTTTGCTGTTAATTAAGTAACCGTTTGGAATTCTCTGAAACTTTATTTTGTCAGTTTGAAAGGTGGCAGGATCAAATTTACCAGTCAAGAAATCTTTCGGCACAGTTTGTTGTCCAAA
Organism: Acidobacteriota bacterium; assembly: GCA_031414415.1. Lineage (GTDB taxonomy): Bacteria > Acidobacteriota > Blastocatellia > Pyrinomonadales > Pyrinomonadaceae > JANNVK01. Next base: position 30,401 of record JANNVK010000104.1, on the reverse strand, counting down.
ACAAACCGAAGAGAAAACAAGTAAAATTGTTAAAATAGTTAGTTTCATCATTTCAAATTCAACCCAGTTCCATATTTAAAATTTCCAATAGTTACCGGCAATTTTCCAACAAAATCTTGTTTGCCAACCAACGCATTTGCGGACGCACGCTGGAGAGTTGCCATGTCGCCATAAGATGCAATGTAAGTCTGAAATTCGGGAATATCACGCAGAAAATAAGGATTTCCGAAACTCACGCCAATCGTCGGTTTATTATTTTCAAAAGCCACACGCAGAACTTTTTCGCCCGAAAGTGGAATTCCGATTGAGTTTTTTGCACCCGAACGAACTCTCGCAAATAGTCCCGCGATAACCAAATCTGAGGCTTTAACTTTTTCGATTGCATCGGCAATTTCTTTGTCACTTGCACGTTCGTCTAAAACAATTCTTTCAGTTTTAATACCATTTGCACGAAGCGTTCCGACGAAAGGAAGTCCGACAAAACCTCGGTCTTCACCATTTGTGATACATAAAACCGCAACCTTTTTATCTTTTTGCAACGGCAGTAAATTATTTTCGTGTTTGACCAAAGTGATGGCTTTTTGGGCGATTTCAACACTCAATTGCCGCGATTCTTTTGACGAAAGAATTGAATCAATCGACTCAATCGGCGTGATTTTGTTTTTCATCAAACCAAGTTCGTGTTTCCACGCCATAATTCGTCTAACTGATTCATTCAAACGACTTTCGCTGATTCGTCCGCTGTTGACAGCGTTTCGCAAACCTTTAATTGTAAGGTCAATATCGGCTGGTTTTTCCAGAATATCAACACCAGCCAAAAACGCACGAACTGCGGCTTCATCTTGGTCAAAATAAAGCGTCAAACCGCTCATACTCATCGCGTCAGAAACGATTAAACCTTTGAATCCTAGCTCTTTGCGGAGTAGTTCAGTTTGAATAATTGGCGAAAGAGTTGCTGGCATTGTTGCTTTTTCGGTGACGATTTCCGCACCTTCTTCGGCGTCGCCTTGGATAGATTTTTTGAGTGGTTTAATCTCGGTCGGATCAATTTGCGGAAGCCCAATATGTGCGACCATAATCGACGCGATTCCGGCATTTATTGCTTGCTTAAATGGCGGAAGCTCAATTTCCTCAAGCCTTTGTCGCGAAACATCAATTATCGGCAAACCTCTGTGCGAATCAACATTTGTGTCGCCGTGACCAGGAAAATGCTTGCCAGTTGCAATCACTTTCTGGCTCTGAATTCCTTCCATAAATGCAATGCCAAAACGTCCAACTTCTGTCGGATTTTCGCCAAAACTGCGAACATTTATTACCGGATTATCGGCGTTATTATTGACATCAAAAACAGGCGAATAAACCTGCAAAATTCCCATTCCACGAGCTTCGCGTCCGGTAATTATTCCCGCACGGCGAGCCAATTCCGGGTTTCCTGTTGCCGCCATCGCCATATTCCAAGGGAAATTTTCGACATCAGTAAAACGCATTCCGATACCGGTTTCAGCATCGAGCGAAATCAAAAGCGGAATTTTCGCGGCTTCCTGCATTCGATTTACAAGATGAACGCTTTCATAAATCGGAGCTCCAAAAAGAACAATTCCGCCAAGTTTATTGTCAACAATTTGGCGTTTTAGTTCGATATATTCAGTCGAATCTTGATTGTAATATCGTGCGTTAATCCCAATATGAACAAGCTGTCCGACCTTTTCGTCAACCGACATTTTCTTGAGCATTTTATCAGCAAATTTCCAAGACTTTTCCGAAGGCTCAAACCGTTTATTCGATTGAGCGAAGAACGGAATTGTCCACAGATGAACGCAGATGATTATGGATAGAAATGCTAATATTTTTTTCATAAAAACTACCAAATACGCGAAACAGCGTATTTGTCAAAAGCGGAGTCAATTGAAATTACAGACATTTTTTCGGAAATAGTTTGAGCAATTAACAAGCGGTCAAACGGATCGCTGTGATGTTGCGGCAGTCTGATAAAATCATAAAAATGTTTGTTTTCTATCGCCAGTTGCTCAAAGCCGTTTATGTTTAGCTGATGCGGGAACAATTTTTCAAAATCATCGCTCAAATTTAGTCTGCCTAAGCCGTATTTAATGGCGATTTCCCAAAGACTGACAACGCTTACAAATTTATCGTTTGCAGTATCTTCAATCAGCAAACGTGCAGACGAACTGAGTTTCGAGTCGCCAGTAATAAACCAAAGCAATGTGTGAGTGTCGAGTAAAAATTTCATTGATATTCGGCAAACTCCTCAATCGGGTCGTCGAAATTATCTTTAACTTCAATTAAACCTCTCGCACTTCCAAATTGCGGACGCGGTTTTGTGATTTGAAACGGCACGAGCTTTACTGCCTTGTTAGATTCTTCGATTACAATTTCCTCTCCGTTCAACGCCGCCGCAACCAAACTTGTCAGATTCATTTTCGCTTGTTCGATACTTACGTGTTGCATAATTGTTCTATTTTAGCTTTCTTTGTCCGCGAATACCAAACTCGCCAAAGTTGCCACAATTAGCGTAGTCAAACTGCCGAGAATTGCATACCACGGAAACGCGATTTTTGTCCCGAAATAAATATAAAGCATCAGCGAAATGCTTGAAATCATTGCGATTAACGCACAAGTTTGATTAGCTTTTTTGACGAATGTGCCAACTAAGAAAACGCCTAAAATCGGTCCGTTTATCAAGCCCGCAATCGCGAGTGCTTGGCTCAAAGCCGAAGCCGCCGCGTCTTTAAGCGAGATTGCGACAACAATTTGCACAACGCCGACGATAACCGTCAAAATGCTTGCCATTTTGAGCAAATGTTTGTCCGATTTATCTTTCGCAAACGGCTTGTATAAATCGTTGATTGCCGTTGCCGCGATTGAGTTTAACGAACTCGACAAAGCTGCCGCGAAGATTGCCGCGACGACCAAACCGCTTAAACCCGAAGGCATATGTTTGGTGATAAAATCGGGGAAAACTTTGTCGCCGCCCGCGAACGGAAATGTTGCCGCGAGTTTTGAACCTTCCGTCCCGATTTGGGCGTATTCGGGTAAATTAAACGGTTGATAATACGCGAACAACAAAACGCCGATGAACAAAAAACCGATAAATTGACCAAGCACAACTGCTCCCGAACTGAGCAATGCAAACGACGCGGACGCAGGTTTATCGGTGCAAAGATACCGTTGGACAAGATATTGATCCGTTCCGTGCGTTGACATTGTAAGGAAACAACCGCCAATCAATCCGCCCCAAAATGTGTATGTTTTTGTGAAATTGATCGAAAAATCGAGAAACTGAAACTTGTTAAACTGGGTGCCGATTTCAATTACGCGAGCCATTCCGCCGTCAACTTGATTCAAAATGACGACAGCCGCTGCGATTGCTCCGAAGATGTAAATTCCGAGTTGAACAACTTCAACCCAAATCACCGCTTCCATTCCGCCGAAGAACGTGAAAATAATCATCACTACGCCAAGCAAAATAATTGACGCAATAATAATTGTCGAAGGATTTGCATCCGGCACAAACGCAACATAAACCGCCGACAAAACAATCGCCGTCAACAAAAGCCTGATTCCATCGGCTATATTACGCATTATCACGAATAAACCGGACGCGAGCATTTTCACTTTCTCGCCAAATCTTTCGCCCAAAAGTTGATAAACGGTAAAGAGTTCGCCTTTGAAATACATCGGAATAAAGAGCAGGGAAATCACAACGCGACCGAGCATATAGCCGAAAACAAGCTGTAAAAATTCAAAATTGCCGTTCTTTGCAAACGCGATTCCGGGAACGGAGATAAACGTAATTGTCGAAGTTTCGGTCGCGACAATCGAAGCCGCAATCGCCCACCACGGCACATTTCTGTCGCCGACAAAATAATCTTGTGTCGTTTCCTGCTTGCCCGAATAAAAGATCCCAAACAGCGTAATGCCGATTAAATATCCGAAGATGATGATTAGGTCTAATGTTTGCATTTATTTTTCTTTCGCAATTTCTAAAACTTTTTCGATAAGTTTGGGATTCAGCCAAAAACCTGCTTCAATAACTAATTTTTGCAAATGTGTTTTCACGTCCGCAATTAAACCTTTTTGTTTTGCTTGCAGTAAAACGCCCAAAATTCCGACAACTTTAATATCGTAACTTTCGGCAATCGCACGACCTTTTACTTCGTCAATCAACAAATAGTCGGCGTGAAGTTCAATCGCCAAAATTATAGCTTCGGCTTCGCCTTTGTCCAATTCTTTCAGTAAATCGATTTTTAATTTTGAATCAGCAACGGCAGATGTTTTAATCCAAGTTTGTCCGGACAAAATATTGGCTTGAACTTTAATCTCGCAAAGTTCATCGAAAACATCTTGCGGAATAATAATTTCTTGAAACAAAAGCCGCAATAAATCTAAATCGCCAATTTGCAACAAGTTAGAAATCGGCGAAGTATCACTGACGACAATCATAATTTGATTCCGAGGTTTTCCGCGTCTTTCAATAAATCGGAAGTTTCAAAGTGAATAAAAACATTTCGTGCCGCCAATTCTTTCTGGAACGAAATTTGGTCAAGTTGAGCAAGGCGTTTTGCCTGTCCAAACGTAAGTCGATTGTTTGCATATAAATAAACCGCGATTTCAACCGCCAATTCACTTGATGTCATCTTTGCCGATGCAAGAAAATCGCCCGAAACTACAAAATCTTTAACGGTTGTCATAATGTTTTACCACCACACTTATTTTCAGCAATTTCGTGTTCAATTTCTTCAAGGTTTGAGCGGACATATATCCAAGCGTTAGCAAGGTCTTGAGCTGTTAAACTCGGAAAATCTTGCAACAGTTCAGCTTCGGTTATACCTTGTCGGCGAGCATTTTCAAGCGACCAAACCGGAATCTGCGTTTGTCTGATTCGTGCAGAACCGCCGCAAACATTAGGTGTTTTCTCGATGCCCGCAATATCATCGGTTAAATCTTTGATTAACCAAAGAACATGTCCAACCTTTTCAACCCGCGAAAGTTGGGATAATTCTTTTTCTGAAACTGTTGTAAACATTTCTATATTCTAACCCAAATAATTGCATTTTCAATAAAATTCGTTCTAAAATCATAACTCAAGGAGTATTTGTGATAAGCGAACTAACGTTAATCCAAGAAATTTACACGCTTCCTGACAATCTGAAACAGGAAGTTTTGCACTACGTCCAATTTTTGAAGCAGAAGCACACCATCAAAACTGAAGCTATGCCGCCACGCAAAAAACGCAAAGCGGGAAGTGCCAAAGGAATGTTCACTATGGCTGATGATTTTGAAGCACCGCTTGAAGACTTTGTGGAGTATATGTAATTTATTTTATTGCCTACTTCAGCTTAGATTTTACAACTTGAGGAAGTCCGACTTTTTTCAAAGTTTCGTTGGCTTGATCAATTTTTTCTTGAAATAAAGGCATCTTTTTATATTTTTCCAAAGAATCGTCGATGCGGATTATCGGTAGATTTGTTTTGTTTAATTCTCTGATGTTCATTTTCTTTACTTCCTTTTAACGAGAAACGACTCGTAATTAATTCCTTTTCTAAACACTTTCCAATCGCCGTTGAGCAAACCGTAAATTTCAAAACTTTTTCTTATCTCGTCAACGTATTTGGAAATCCCGATTTGATAAAGCCTTGTGCGAGATTTTGTGCTGCCTGTGGCATAAACCCACCAATTAGGATATTTTTCGGTAAAAGCAATGACCGAAGCAACCACAGTTGCTAATACTTTTTCGCTGTCACCATTATTTGAGATGGCAAAATCGTCAATTTCGTTTGTCAAGCCGATTTTATCGCCAAAAGCTAAATTATATACCTCCGGCACATTGGTTTCGGAAAATTTAATAAGTTTTGGGATTTCACCTTTAACCCCTTCACTGACAAATTCAAAAACCATCAACGACTTTTCAGATTTAAGTTCATAGCGAGGCAATTTCATAAAATCGTATCTGTTATTAACGCAACTGCCTTATCCACCACAAAATCATTCTCAATCAGACTATTTTTTGCCATTTCTTCGTCCACTTTAGCACGAAACATCACGATTGCCACCCGCAAATCATTGTTTGACTTAGACATAAAATCCTTTGCAGTTACTTCATCTAAACCCGTTTCGCTCATTAAAATTCGCAACGAACGTTCCTTCAATTTAATATTTGACGCTTTGACATTCGTCATCCGATTGCCTTTGACATAGCCGAGGCGAATCATCGAAACAGTCGAAATCATATTCAAAATTAGCTTCTGAGCAGTTCCGGCTTTCATCCGCGATGAACCTGTAATCGCTTCTGCACCAACGACCGGAATGATCGCGATTTCCGCCGTTTGCGTCAAAACTGATTCGGGAACACACGCAATGCAAGCCGTGAAACAACCAAGATTTCGTGCGTATTCAACTGCACCGATTGTGTATGGAGTTCTGCCCGATGCGGCGATTCCAATCACGACATCTTTTTCCGTTAAACCACGTGTTTTTAAATCTTTAGCACCAGCTTCGCGATTATCCTCGGATGCTTCTGATGCTTTGTAAAGTGCATCATAACCGCCCGCCATAATTCCTTGAACTAAATCGTAAGAAACACCAAAAGTCGGCGGAATCTCGCTCGCATCTAATACACCAAGCCGTCCGCTCGTGCCAGTTCCAACATAAAAAAGCCGTCCGCCATTTTTCAATCGTTCGACAATTTTATCAATCGCTAACGCAACTTCCGGCAAAACTTTCTCAACCGCAAACGCGACCAATTTATCCTCATTATTAATTAACGAAACTGCCTCAAGCGTTGAAACTTGATCGATGTTTGATGTTTTTGAGTTTTCTTGTTCGGTAATTGGTAGCATTAAAATAAGGAAAAATGATATTCAATTACTTTTGTAATAGTTTGTGGAATGTCGTTCGTTTTTGCTGGTGCAAAATGAAGTTGTTTTGCGGCAATTAATGCATTGGTAGTTAACCCAAGAGGCAAACCCGAAATAATACTGACATCACCGATTGTTCCATCAGATTTAAAAACAACGCGAAGTCTGACAACTCCAATAATTCCATATATTCTTGCCAGATTTGTGTATGGCGGTTTTATTATTGAATGAATTTTTAGTGGAGATTTTCGTGATAAATCTTGTTCAATAGCTTGCCGCGGCATCGGAATTGGCACACTGCTAATTCCGCCTGGAGCTTGGCTTCCGATATTAAATCCTTCAATATTTATCGCTGAACTAGGACTGCGGACACCGTAGGGTTTTGTAGAATCATCTGGAAATGCAGGTAAATCAGGTTTCTTGACAACTATTATTTTTGGCGAAATGTTATTTATTTTATTGAGCTTGATTGAATTAAAAAAACGGTCACTTTCCTCAATATTATTATTTTGACTGATTGTATGAAAAATATACGATCTGCTTTGGGTTTTGACCAAAATTATAGTGTGAAAAAAATTGCCTGAATCAACTAAAGTGTAATATTCACCGTCAAAATCGCCGAGTTTAATTGATTTCTTTTCATGTTGATTTTCATCAAAAAATAATTTTAGATTTTCTCCTGGGAAACGAGAAAAATTGTTTGGGTTTCTTTCCTGAATTGCTTCAGTAAAAACAAAATAAGATATTTCTTGAGATTTTGTTTTGAAGTTCCCATATTTATAAACTTCATTATTTTCGTTTTTAAAATCTTTACTAATGTCTAAAGTTTCATCAACTTTATTTGGCATTTCAACCGAAAATTCACCTTTTGGGCTTGTATATGTTTGCCAATTAGTGGATTGGTTTTGCCCAAATACAAAAACAGCACTTAAACATAAAGCCGAAACGAATAATATTATCTTTTTCTCCATCATATTTCTCTTTTCTTAAAAATCAAATTAAGTTAAAATACATCCATGAATGTAAAAGAACTTGAAATAGCTGTATCAACACTTTCGCCTAGCAATTTTAACGAGTTTTCAGATTGGTTCGATAATTATCAGGAAACCCTTTGGGACAAACAAATTGAACACGATCTTGAATCAGGCAAATTAAATAGCTTATTAAAAGAAGTAAAACAAGAATTTGATAATGGAAATTTTACTTCATTATGAATCACTTTGCACCTCTAAGATTTTGGAAAAATTACAACTTATTGCCTTTACAAGTTCGCAATCTTGCTAATAAAAACTTTAAACTTCTTAAATCAAACCCAAAACATCCTTCATTACATTTCAAAAAAATTGACAATCTTTGGTCTGTCCGAGTTGGAAAAAAATACCGTGCTTTAGGTTTAGATGACCCAAAAGGAATAATCTGGTTTTGCATTGGTAATCACGCAGATTACGATAAACTCATTTCCTAAAACTTCCTAAAGCCATATGTGCCGCAGCTGTCGCTGGTTCGAGTTTTGGTTCTGAAATATAACATTTTGGGGCAATTTCGTGAACTTTCTCGAGAAAAGGAACGCTCAAAATTTCGCCAACTTTCCAAACGCCGCCAACGTAACCAATCGGAAAAGTTTTTCGCTCTAATTTCAATTTTTTTATTACAGCTTTTGATGCAAGTGCCAATTCAATGGCTGCCTCACGGATAATTTCAACCGCAACTTCATCGCCATTTTTTGCTTCTTCGGTTACGTGGCGTGCAAAACCTGCAATTCGAGCATTATCAACATTTGGTGCGTAAATCGCAACTGTTAAATCTTCCGCCGAATTTGCCTTGAAGTAATCGAGGGCGATTTCGGAAAGAGAAGTCGATTTCCCACGTCCGTCTGAGGCTTTTGCGATTGCTTGTAATGCCCGTCTCGCGATTCCGGCACCGCCGCCTTCATCGCCAGCAAGCGGACCCCAACCACCTGCGACCGCGACATCTCCGCTCGAATTCCGCCCGTAACAAATTGAACCAGTTCCGGCAATTACAACCAGGCTTTCTTTGCCAATAGCAACACCATAAAGTGCAATTTCAGCATCAGTTACAACATTTATAAATTTAATTTTAAGACGTTGTTTGGCTGATTTTGCGATTATTTCGCGGAGGTCGGCACGTCGCACACCAGCGAGTCCAAATTCTGCTGAAACAATATCACCACGACTTCTGCGAGCATTGTCCGCTGCAATATCAATTGCCGCAAAAATATTAGCCGTAGCTTTTTCGATCCCAACTCGAAGCGGATTTGATACACCCGAAATGCCTTGCCCAACCACATTTTTTTCTTCGTCGATTAATACCGCAAGCGTTTTCGTGCCGCCGCCATCTACTCCGAGATATAAATTATGTGATTTATTGCGAGTTTTCATCTACTAAAGAATAATATCTTACTCGAATTAGTTGATATAATGAAAACTAAAAGATTTTATAATCTCAATAACTGATTCTAATTGCTATAACGAAATCGAATAGGTTATATTGAAAACATGAATTAGACGTAACGCTGGTTTCCAACCGGCGGACGCGTTGAGCTTCCAGCCAACGCACGTTCGAGAAACAAAACTTTTGCGAGCAAGATGCTCACAAGCCCGCCGCCAAGATGGACGGCGATACCCAGAAATGTAACGCTGGTTTCCAATCGGCGGTCGCGTTGAGCTTCCAGGCAACGCTTTTCGAGTCCGAAGTAACTTATAGGACAAGAGTTGCGAGCAAGATGCTCGCACGACAGCCGTTAGGATGACGGCGATACAATAAAAATATGGAAATTAGACAACTCAGAGCCTTCGTTGCAATTGCGGAAGCGAAAACTTTTACCGCTGGTGCAAAACTCGTCCACGTTACGCAAGCAGCGATTTCGATGCAGATTCGGCAGCTCGAAGACGAACTCGGACTCCAACTTTTTACACGAACGCCTCGCCGCGTTATTCTCACAGAAGCGGGCGAAGTTCTGCTTGATCGTGCGAGAAAAATTCTTCGCGAACACGATGCTGGAGTTGCGGAAGTTGCGGAACTTGCGGGCTCAGAACACGGCAGATTGCGGCTCGGATCAGCGTCTGCGATGTTTGCAACTGTCCAACTTCCACATATTTTACAAAAGCTCAAAGAGAAGTTTTCGCAATCAGAAATTACGGTCGTTTCTGGCACGAGTGTGAGCCTTGTTAATCGAATAATGAACGGCGAAACGGACGTAGCGTTTGTTTCTTTGCCCGTCGAATCTTCAAATATTCAAACTGAAATGTTGTTTTCTGATGACATTGTGGCGATTGCACATCCGAGTCATCCGCTGTCGAAACAAAAGGTTATTAGTGCCGCGACTCTCGCCACCGAAAATTTAATTCTCGGCGAACAAGGTGGAAATACACGCCGCCAAATTGACGAATTTTTTATTGCTTCAGGCGTGAAACCAAATGTTGTGATGGAACTTTCGCGGCAGGAAGCGATTAATCAAATGGTCGAAAACAATATGGGCGTTGGCATTGCTGGCAAAAAATCGGTCGCGAAAGATGTGGCTGATGGAAAGCTCGTTGCATGGTGGATTGAAGGTTCAAACATCAATTGGGAATTGGGTTTAGCGAGACTTCGTGGCGGATATTTTTCACCGATTGCACTTGAATTTAAACGCTTATGCCGCGAAAGTTTTGCCGAACGCGAGAAAGAATATAAAGCTAAAAAGTGAAAAGTGGAAAAGTGGAAGAGTGAAAAAGTCGTTCGTTTTTTTGATCTCAGTCCGTGAAACGGACGGCAGCATATAGCCACGAGTGAAGTCTTACGAAACCCGTGGTAAATGTATCGCACAAAAAAAGCCCGTTTTAACGGGCGACAGAAACAAATAAAATGATGAAGCTAATCTTGTTAATGTGTCATAAAATTATCCTTAAACAAAAAGCAATTGTTTTTACTTTTGCCTTTTTACTTTTTACTTTTTACTTCGCGGCGGCTCAAGGATTTCCAATCGCCAAGCCCGAAGCGGTCGGAATGTCCACGGCTAAACTTAACCAAATAGATAATTTAGTTAATAAAGACATTGCCGACAAAAAACTTCCGGGAGCGGTTGTCATCATCGGGCGTAAGGGCAAAATAGTTTATCGAAAGGCATTTGGAAATCGTGCGTTAAAGCCAAATGTCGAGGAAATGACGATTGACACGATTTTTGATGCCGCGAGTTTGACGAAACCCGTCGCCACGGCAACTTCGATTATGATTTTAATCGAACAAGGCAAAATTCGTCTGAACGACACAATCGGCAAGTTTATTCCCGAAATCCAAGTTCCCGAAGCAAAAAATATCACGATTCTGCAACTTCTGACGCACACCAGCGGCTACCAACCCGATTTTGATTTACGCAAAAAATGGACAGGAAACGACGGAATGCTCGAAGCCTTGAAAACCGAAAAACTGCAAAATCCGGCGGGAACAAAGTTTGTTTATTCGGATATTGGGTTTATTGTTTTGGGCGAGATAGTGCGTAGGTTCGGTGTGGATTCATATCCGGTTGGAACATTAGGACTTCCGCAAGGTTTTAATGGATACGAGTATTATACAGATCGTAATATTTTCAGCGAATTACGAACGCCGAATTCTTTTTTTTATCCACAACTTGGGCTAAACGAAGCTTCATTAGAGGCTTTTGTCATACGAGAGAATAAGATTCCCAAAGTTGCCCCAACTGAAAACATCAAAGGACAGCAAAGTTATCTCGGCTCAATCTTTGACGGAAAAGACGGCGATCAAATTTTACGCGGGCAAGTTCACGATCCGACCGCTTTCCGAATGAACGGAGTTGCGGGACACGCCGGATTATTTACAACGGCAGACGACCTTGCGAGATATTGCCAAATGATTCTCAACGGCGGAATTTTGGACGGCAAACGTATCTTGTCAAACGCGACAATCGCAATGATGACAAAGCCTTACGTTGTTTCTGAAAACGGCAACACACGCGGACTCGGCTTTGATATGAACACGAGTTTTTCACAAAATCGCGGCGAACTTTTTCCGCTCGGTTCTTTCGGACACACAGGTTTTACAGGCACGGGAATTTGGATTGACCCGACTTCCGAAACGTTTGTCGTCTTTATGTCAAACCGAGTTCACCCTGACGGAAAAGGCGATGTCGCACCACTTCGAGCGAGAATTTCAACCATTGCCGCGAGTGCGTTGTCGGATGTTCCGATTGCAAAATTCCGTGAAGCCGAAGCGATTTATAATTCGCAAATCGCTCCGCAAATTCAAAATTCAAAGTTCAAAGTTCAAAGTTCAACTGAATCCGCAATCCGCAATCCGCAGTCCGCAATCGTGTTGAATGGAATTGACGTTCTCGAAAAGTCTAATTTCAAGGAATTAAACGGTTTACGAATCGGGCTTGTCACAAATCACACAGGCAGAAATCTTGCGGGAATTCAAACGATTGATGTGTTGAAAAATGCTCCGAATGTAAAACTTGTCTCGCTTTTTTCGCCCGAACACGGCATTCGCGGACAACTCGATCAAGAGAAAATTGTTGATTCAATCGATGAAAAAACAGGCTTGCCCGTTTATTCGCTTTATGGCGAAACACGCCACCCGAAACCCGAACAACTTAAAGATTTGGACGCGATTGTTTTTGACATTCAAGACATCGGAACTCGTTTTTACACCTATATTTCTACGCTTCGTAATGTGATGGAAGAAGCGGCGAAACTTAAGGTAAAAGTTATAGTTTTGGACCGCACAAATCCGATTAACGGCGTTGATATTGAAGGTGCAATCGCCGACAGCGACAAACTTTCGTTCATCGCCGCACACACTTTGCCCGTTCGACACGGAATGACGGTCGGCGAATTGGCGAAAATGATGAACGATGAAGGAAAAATCGGTGCAGATTTGCAAATTGTTAAGATGGAAAATTGGTCACGTTCGATGTGGTTTGACCAAACAAATCAGATTTGGACAAATCCTTCGCCGAATATGCGAAGTTTAACCGAAGCAACACTTTACGGCGGAATCGGTTTGCTTGAAACAACAAATTTATCGGTCGGACGCGGAACCGATACGCCGTTTGAAGTTGTCGGTTCGCCGTTTATCGACGGTCAAAAGCTCGCCGAATATCTGAACAATCGCAACATCGCAGGTGTGAGGTTTATTCCGATTAAATTTAAGCCGAACGCATCAGTTTTCAAAGACGAAAACTGTGCCGGAATAAACATTGTAATTGTTGACCGTGCAACGTTTAAGCCGATTCGGACAGGTTTGGAAATCGCCGTTGCCTTGCGAAAACTTTATCCGACAGAATGGCAAGTTGATAAATATAATCGTTTGCTCGTGAACTCTGAAATTTTCGAGAAAATAAAACTCGCTGATTTGCCCGAAAACCTTGAAAAAAGTTATCAAACAAGTTTAGACGAATTCAAAAAACGCAGGGCATTATATTTGCTTTATTAACAAACTAGGAAATGCACAAACTTTCTAATAGTTTATAATTTGAATTAAAAATCGCTTAAATTGCGTTTTTTCAAAAGTTTAGCAGGTTTACGGCATAAATTAATCAATAACAAAAATTTGCAGATATTTCCATAAATCTAAATTTTGCTGATGGCAGATTTGGGTTTGAATGATTTGCAAGGGGAAAAAAATAAATGAATAGTAAAATATTTTCAATGATTCGTTTCGGTATTTTGGCTACTGCTTTTGGCTTAGTTTCAAACGTTTCAACATTCGCACAAGAAATTACTGGAACCATAGTTGGAACCGTTCGAGATTCTGCTGGGGCTTCGGTACCAGGAGCAACTGTCACAATAAAAGACTCCACCAAAAACGGACTTGTTGTGAGGACGCTGACTACTAATGAAGATGGTGAGTTCACTGCTCCTGGTGTTCAGGTTAGTGTGTATCAAATTACTGTTGAGGCGAAGAATTTCAAAAAATCTGTCAAAAACGAGATTAAAATTGACCTTGGACAACGTCGTACGATTGATGTGACATTAGAAGCGGGACGTATTGACGAAACAGTTACAGTAGAGGCTGATCCTGTTGCGGTTGATTTACAGTCGGCAACTAGCGGCACAATTATTAGTGGTAATCAAGTCCGAGAAATACCAATTAACAATCGTAATTTTGTTCAACTTGTCACCCTTGCACCCGGTGTTTCAAACGACCTTTCTGACCAAGTTTATACGGGAACAACTGCAGTTGGGTTTGAAAACGGATCATCATCAAACACAGCTCAAGCCAGCCAGCCAAATACGATTCAAATTTCAGTAAATGGGGCAAGAAGTAGTCAAAATACATTTACAGTTGACGGTGCTGATGTTACGGATCGTGGTTCGAACCTAACAATTCAAGCATATCCGAGTGTCGATTCGATTGGGGAATTTCGTGTTTTACGTTCGCTTTTTCCTGCTGAATCAGGAAGGAGTGGAGGCGGTCAGGTTAATGTGCTTACTAGATCTGGCGGGAGCAAATTTCGTGGTAGTGGTTTCGGGTTCGTCCGAAATGAAATATTTAATGCGAATGACTACTTTAGTAACCAGATTGCTCCTGTCGGTTTGACTTCCGAAGGCAGAGCAAAACGCAAACCGTTTAGATATGTCAATTATGGTTGGACACTTGGCGGACAAGTTGTTGTCCCAAATTTTGGTGAAAGAGATTCAGGCGATCCACTCTTTAGAAAATTGAAAAAGACCTTTTTCTTTTACTCTCAAGAATTGAGACGAGATAGACGCTCACCTACGTTGTTTTCGCTCGTTCCTAGTGCTATTTTGAGAACTGGTCGTTTTACAGTTCCAATCTGTACATCTGCAACTGGAGCAGTATGTAATACATTTATTAACGCTGGCGACCCTCTTCCATCAGTAAACCCAATCTCCCAACAATATTTGACGAATATTTATAACAAATTGCCCCTTCCAAATACGAATTCGGCATTTAATTTGAATTATCCGACACCGAATGAAGCTAATTTTCGTCAAGAGATAATAAAAATCGACCACAGTTTTAGCGACAAATGGTCGATGTATTATCGTTTCCAAAGTGACACGATTCCTACACTTGATGCTAATGCAATTTTCTCATCAGGGTCGGGAATTCCATTTGTTTCTACAACCAAAACGAATTCACCTGGCAAGACACATACTGCACAAACAACCTATGTAGCATCATCAAACTTGATTTTTGAAGTTCGATACAATTTTGGATATGGTGCGATTCTAAGTGAAAATGTAGGTTTGGTTGCATTAAAAAACTCACCGATTGCTCCGCCTCTACCTTATTCGAATACACGCGACCGAGTTCCGTCATTAGTATTCGCAAATGGTGCTTTCAATAACATTGGAGGATTTGGTCCTTATGACAATTTCTCGTATAAGGGCAATCTTACGGGAACCGTTACGTGGATTGCTGGAAGCCATCAAATGAAATTTGGTGTCGTTTATTCTAAGTATCGAAAAAATGAAAATGCCCTAGCTGGTGTAAACGAAGGTCAGTTTAGTGGGTTCAACACGCCAGGCGTTGGTGTAACAACCGCAGTAATTGCAACTGGCGGAACTAATCAACAGCAACAGTTTGCTAATTTCTTATTAGGTTCAAACGTTTCTTTCACCCAAGCTAAATTTGACTACACAGCTGATTTGCGACAGAAAGCGATTGAAGGTTTTGCCCAAGATGAATGGCGTGTAAGAAAAAACCTTACTCTGTATCTTGGTGTGAGGTATTCTTTTTTTGGATCGCCGTGGGACAAAAATGGACGTTTGTCAAATTTTGTTCCTGAACTTTGGAACGCTGCCTCTGCTCCTGATGTTACAGGTGCAGGAAACAGAATAGTTGCTGCTGGAAAGAACTTTTGTAACGGCATTATTGTGAATTCGCAAAATGTTCAAACTTTAACCAACTGCACACCAACAGTTTCACCTTGGGGAAAATTTGTTGTGGACGCACCGGAAACTGATTTTGCACCACGAGTCGGACTAGCTTGGGATCCGTTTGGAAAAGGGACGACATCAATTCGAACTGGTTATGGAATGTATCACGAACAAACCTTAAATGGAGTTTTTCTTCAAAATATAGGAACGAATTCACCTTATCAGCAAACTTGTACTCTTAACGGTGTTTCCATATCAAATCCAGATCCAGCGGGTGTTTGTAACAATGCAGCATTTGGATTTGGAGTAGCTCAGTCAATTCGTGCTGTGCAATCGAATTGGAACACTCCATATACTCAGCATTGGTCACTTGATTTTCAACAGCAGCTGACTAAAAATACTGTTGCTACTGTTGGTTATTATGGTTCAAAGGGAACACATTTGATTGGATCGTTCGAAATGAATTTGTTGCAACCTGGTGCGGCGATTGCACGAGGAGTTGCTTGTGCGAGTGGGGCGAATTATTTAGGACAAACAACTCCTCAAACGCTCGTTGCTTGTCAAGCGGCAAATACTGCTTTTACGACAGGTCCAGCTTCTACTATACTTGACCAGATTAGACCGTATCGAGGCTATCGTGCTTTAACAATGGTGCAACCTAGGTATAATTCTAGTTATCACAGCTTGCAGATTTCTGCACAGCATCGATTTTCTGGGGCTTCGCAAGTTAATATTGCCTATACTTGGGCAAAAAACTTGACTGATAATCAAAATGATCGTTCTGCTTCGCCACAAAATACTTATGACATTTCGCTTGATAAAGGACGAGCCGCACTTGATCGGCGGCACATTTTTTCAGCAAACTACATTTATGAAATTCCCTTCTTTAGCAAACAACAAGGTTTTGCTGGTAAAATTTTAGGTGGTTGGCAAGCCTCTGGTATTGTGACATTTAACACAGGATTGCCTCTAACCCCAACTACTTCTTCATTCGATCCTGCCGGACTTGGTATCATTGCTCCGCCGACAACGGTTGCTAGACCAAATGTCACGTGCAACCCGAATGTAGGAGGAGCACAAAGCCAGCAGCAATGGTTCAATACTTCTTGTTTTCAAGCAAATTCCGTTCTTGGTTTTACAAACACTGTCGGCAACTCTGGACGTGGGATAATTGATGGTCCGGGAACTTCAAGGGTCGATTTCACAATGTCGAAGAATATCAGATTTTCTGAGACCCTTAGATTGCAACTTAGAGCTGAGGTCTTTAATGCTTTCAACAAAGTTAACTTCAGGAGTGTTGTGACGAATGTAACTTCAACATTGTTTGGGCAGGCAATTTCAACTCGCGATCCGCGAACAATGCAATTTGGAGCTAAGTTTAATTTCTAAATATATTCGAAAGATGAATATTAGATTAAGGTTCACGTTTTTCGTGAACCTTTTTGGTTATTGTTTACATGTAGGGCTGTAATCTAGCTCAGCTGTTCCTCCTAAGCCGTACCAACGCCAGTGATTTTCATAAAATTGCCGACCGTAAACATTATTGTAATACCTCTCGGGATTTGAATGGTGCAAAGTATTATAGTCAAGATCTATTTCGACAATATTGGTGTCATAAACACCAACAACGCCAGGTCTTAAAAGAGTGGTTGTATTATAATCCCAAGCCCAGAAATGAGTTTGTCCTTGCGGCATTCCGTTGTCGGTTTGTCTGCTTTTAGTGAAAGGATAATGTGATCCCAAAAGGTCTGTCGAGTTTATCCAAAAATGATAACCATAACCAAGATTTCGAAATTGATAGAGTAATAAGTTATCAGCTTGAAAATAGATTCTATTGTAATCAATTCCGCCACCGTCATTAAAGTGACTGCCGTTGATCTCATAAATTTTTTGAACGTGATTCAAAGCCATGTCAAATTCTAATCGTGGTGCAGGTCTGTAGCTCGTACATTTATTCATTTCAGCGCAACTTTGTCCTGTTACAAAAAAACAAGCAGGTCCGTAATAGTTTATCGGATGCACATAGCAACCATTGTTACAGTCAGGGTTTTCTTCATTCTGGATAGCACATCCGAAGGCACGGTCATCTTCGTCACCTACATACTGATAATCTAGAATGTCTGGTTCAGCGACTCCCCACATAAATTCACGTCTTCCTAATAAATCTGTAACTGTTAGAAAAACTCCTTTTTGCGAAGCAGTTAAGTTCCCCCAAGCCTGACAGGCATTTGCATAGTTACGGTCATAAGCATATTGGGACAGTAATCTAGTTCTGTTAGTTCTGAGTGATTCACGAGCCTGCTGAAATGTAATCTGAGCTCTAATCTGCATTGAGAAAAACAATAAAACAAGCACAAAATACAGATATTTTAGGTTTTGATTTTTTGCTTTTCGAGAAAATATTACTTTGTGTAAAGAGTCAAAAACAATCATTTGTGTTACCTCATTTATAAAATTCTATTGGTTAAATCGAGATTAGATTATACCAATGCCTGATTATTATCAATAAAATTACCTTGACACAAATTATTTCGTCAGAAAAGTCGCTTCATTTAAATAATTGGTTGAAAATTGACCAAACAAAACCTAATGTATCAGGTTTATATGTATCAGGTTTATAATTTTCATTGTCTTATCAAAGAATCTATTAATTGCAACTTCTAAAGAAATGTTAGAAAAACAATTTGTGTGAATTTGAGATAGTCTTATTGTTGGAATTTCGTTTCAAATGGCATCCAAGATTTAACAAAAACAGTTTCGGTTTTAAAAAATAATTCGAGTTTTAAACTATGTTGTACGAAGAATCAGTAATTCACTCTGCACTGAGATTAAATGTTACAGCTGATTTTGTGAAACTTAGATAAAAAAATGAAAGGATTTTAGATTTATTTAAAGTTTAGGGCATCATTTTTGCTTTAATACTTTTTAGGAAATAAAAAGACTTTCTAAAACTAACAATGTTGACTTTATTTAAACGTAAACTATGTGTTTTCACAGATTTAGAATGCCTTTGACATAAACTAATCAATAACAAAAATTTGCAGATATTTCCATAAATCTAAATTTTGCTGATGGCAGATTTCGATTTTAGGAACTTTCGGTGAGGAAAAAATAAATGAAAAGTAGAATTTTACAAATGTTTTCTTTGATAGCGTTGATTGTTTTGAGTGCGAGTTTCATCAACGCACAAACAGTTACCGGAACAATCAAAGGGAATGTAGTTGACACAGCTGATGCTGTTGTTCCTGGTGTTGCGGTTGAGATAATGAATACCGAAACTGGATTTGTGCGAAATGTTGTGACAGATAATGATGGTAATTATCAAGCAACATTTCTTCCAATTGGTAAATATAAAGTTTCGATTGATAAATCAGGCTTCGGGAAAGTTGTGCGTCAAAATATTGAAATTCGACTCAATGATACAACAGGTGTAAATTTCAGATTAGACCCGAAAATAAATGAAGCTGTTACTATTACAGACGAACCTGCACCTATAAACACTACGAATTCAGAGGTAAAAGGTACACTCACCGAGCAACAAATTGAATCGAAACCAACGTTGAATCAAGGGAATTTTTTAACTTTGGCTGAAACATTTACGGGATATCAAGAAAATCCGACAAGCGGACAAAATAATCCTACTACCTCATCAGGTTCTTCGGTTAATTTTAACGGAACAGGAACTCGTGGGGCTACATTTCAAATTAACGGCGTTAATAACGATGATTCATCTGAAAATCAAAACCGTCAAGGTGCTTCACTTGCAACAATTAAAGAGTTTCAAGTTTTGACAAATAACTTTAGTGCGGAATTTGGTCGTGGTTTCGGTGCTGTGGTTTTGGTTCAAACAAAGCAAGGAACTAATAAAGTAAAAGGTGAAGCATATTGGTTTCATAATGATAGTGCCTTAAATGCCAAACGTCATTTTTCGACCGCTACTCCAAAACCAGTAAACCGAAGAAATCAATACGGCGGAGTTGTTGGATTACCAATTTTCAAAAATCGCTTTTTTGGGTTCTTTAGTTTCGATCAAAAACGTGAAACAGGTGCTTTAAATTATAGACGAGATATTTTTACTGCCGCTGAACGCAATCCAGCGAATTGGTTTACTGTTACGCCTGCAAATAACACACCTGCTAATGTTGCATTTATCCAATCAGTAATTAACAGATTTCCAAATGTTACACCGAATGATCCAGCAGGTTTGTTAAGAACTTATGCAACTCAAGTTGGGTTTGATCGTCCTTTAGACGATTATTCAACAAGATTTGATTGGAATTTAGGACAGCGTGACAATATTACTCTTAGATATCAATATACCCGTCAAATATTTGATAATGATGATGTAGTTGTTGGTGAAGCAACTCGCCAAAATAATAAACAGCAAAATATTGGTGGAACTTGGACGCATATTTTTAGCCCAAATATCAGCGGGGAATTTAGATATGGGTTAGGTTTGAGAACAACACTCGTAGGTATTAAGGATGGAAACACCACTCCGATTATAAGATTTACAAATAGTCCTATTTCAGGATCTATAATTGGAAACGCAGGAACTTTTCCAATCAATAGATACCAAACTGACAACCAATTTGTTTATAATGTTTCTGCTATTTTTGGTAATCATTATCTTAAATTTGGAACTGATGTCAGAAGAGTAAAACTCGATGATTTAGCTGATAGTTTTTCGCGTGGTTTTTATACATTTAATACTACTACAACTGTATGCCCAGGTTACACAAGTGCTTATCAAGCATTATTGAACGGTTGCGTTAGTAGTTTTCAAAAAGGGTTTGGTCCATTTTTTCTAGAAAACCGAGTTAATGAGTATAACTTTTATGCTGAGGATAATTATAAAGTTGCTACTAATTTAACCTTAAATATTGGCTACCGCTATGAATTAGTTTCAGCTCCGAAGGAAATTAAAGATAGAATCCAATACGGATACGGAGCTGATAGTGATAACCACGAACCAAGAGTTGGAATGGCATGGAGTCCTAATTTTTCAAGTGGAATTTTAGGCAAAATGTTTGGTCAAACAGGTGATTCATCAATTAGAATGGGTTATGGCTTATATCACGGTAGAATTTTTCAATCGGTTTTCAGCCAAGCAGGTGCAACAGTAAGATTTAATCCGCCAAATTCTGCACAATTGACTTTTACTGGAAGCACAAATTTATCTGACCCTACAAATGGGTTTGTTTTCACTCCAGGAACTCCAACAATTCGAACAACTTTGGCAATTGCTGATCCTGATTTGCAAATGCCTTACACTCAGCAATGGAGTGCAAGTTTTGAACGAAAACTTCCTTGGAGTAGTGCTTTGAGACTTACATATTCTGGCAATAGAGGAATTGGTTTATTAAGATTTAGACAAGGTAATTTGCCTTCAATAAACTCAAATGGCGTTTTAGTTCCTAACCATCCTTTCAATGATCCAACAGTTTTATACTCGGCGGCGAACAGACCTGTTGGTGATCCTAGAGCGGCAGACTTACGTGGTCAAGTAATTCGTTTAGCAGCAAATGCACAATGTGCTGGGACTGGATTAGTAAATATTCCTGTCAATGCGGCTTGCCCTGTAGCTGTCCCTTTAGCTGCCAATGAATATAGCTTCCGTGTCCCTAGAACTAACGAACGACGTGCTGATGGTCGATATAGTACAAACACTGAAATCACTAACGGAGCTTGGAGTTATTACCACGGTTTACAAGCAGAATACATAAAACGTTTGTCGAACAATCTATCTTTTACTGCAAACTACACTTACAGCAAAGCGATTGACACGAATTCCGAAGCAACTTTTGTAGGTTCTGGAGATACAAATGCAAATGGACCAAACACAAGACTTTCAAGAGCTGTGTCACGATTCCACACACCACATCGCTTTACATTCTTTATGAGCTACAAAACGCCATTTTTTGCAGATCGTAAAGATTTCCTCGGACAAGCCCTAGGCGGTTGGTACACTTCAATCGTTTTCAAACGTTCGCATGGAACACCATTTTCAGTAACTGCAACTGGATCTGACCTGGATCTTGATGGTTTTACAGAATCAAGACCTGTTATTCTTGATACAAACCTTCTTGGCAGGGTAATTGCAAATCCGAACTCATCGCCAAATCAATTGCCGATTTCTGGCTTTCGGGCTGCCACAGTAGCGGATTTTGGAAATGGAATTTTGGGTAGAAACACGTTTTATGGCGATGGTGTTAATAACATTGATGTAAGTTTCTACAAGAGTTTTTCAATGCCATTTGAAGGACACAGATTTGTTGTTCGAGCCGATTTGTTTAATGCTTTTAATCATGTTCGCTATGCTTTACCAAATTCTGTTTGGTCAGCTACATCAACGACTTTTGGACGAATCACAGGTGAAAGTAACGATTATTCGCCTAGAAACGTTCAAGTATCTTTACGATATGTTTTCTAATCATTAAGGTTAGAAATTTCATTTTTGGCTCGCATCGCTTTCGGTGCGAGCCTTTTTATTTGCTAGAATGTCTTTATGTTATTGCTAAAAAATGCCACGCTGGTTTTGCCTAAGGAAAAGGTTGTTAATTGTTCTATTTTGATTCAGGATGGAAGAATTGCAGAAATTTCACGTAATGAAATTTCGGTTGCTGAATCAATAGATTGCCATGGTCTAACGATTTTTGCAGGTTTTATTGATATTCATAATCATGGTGCGGTTGGGATTGATGTTAATGAAGCGAATGCTGAAAGTCTGAAAAATGTCAGCGAGTTTCTTGCAAAAAATGGTGTGACGGCTTGGTTGCCGACTTTTGTGCCGGATTCTGATGTTGTTTATCAAAATGTCATCAATGAGATGGAAAAATGCATTGAAACTCAACAGAATGCTGGTCAATCACAGATTGTTGGTGTACATTACGAAGGCGTTTTTGCTAATCCCAAAATGAGCGGAGCTTTGCGTCCGGAATATTTTAAGGCTTTTTCTGGAAAAGAGATTGGAGAGCTTCCAAGGTTGAAAAATGGCGTTCATTTAACAACTCTTGCACCTGAAATGGAAAACGGAATTGAACTGATAAAACAACTTACGGCTCAAAACTGGATTTCGTCAATTGGACATACCAATGCAAATATCGAGACGCTCAACGCCGCAAAAGCTGCTGGTGCAAAACATATCACACACTTTTTTAATGCAATGAGCGGACTTCATCATCGCGATGTTGGCGTTGTTGGATTTGGTCTGACAAATGATGATGTGACGTTTGATATTATCGCCGATAAAATTCACGTAAATCCGCAAGTTCTTAAGTTCGCAATTCTCGCAAAGGGAAGTGATAAGGTTTCGTTAATCAGCGATTGTGTTGCTCCGACAGGGTTGGGCGATGGCGAATTTGATCTTTGGGGCGAGAAAATTTCAGTTGTAAATGGACGAACAAAAAACGAACGCGGCTCAATTGCCGGAAGCGTAATAACAATGCTCGATGCAGTAAAAAATATGCTATCGCTCGGATTCTCAGAGGTCGAAGTTTCACGAATGGCGAGTTTGAACCCAGCTAAATTGCTCGGAATTGACAGAGATTATGGTTCGATTGAAGTTGGAAAACGTGCAGATTTGGTCGCGTTAGATGAGCAAGGGAATGTAAAATTTTCGATGGTTGGTGGAAAAATAGTTTAGCCACAAAATTACACGAAAAGACACGAATTAAGAAAAAAAACTTTCTGGATAGTTCGTGGAAAATCTCTTATGAAAAAATGCTATTGTTGCTCAGGAAAGAAATTCGAAGAATGTTGCGATCCATTTCTCTCGGGAAATAAGAAGCCGAAAACCGCTGTAGCTCTGATGCGGTCGCGATATTCGGCTTATGCAATGGCAAATGTCGATTACATGATCAGAACAACGCATCAATCGAAGGTCACGTTTCACGATGCAAAGTCGATTGAAAATTGGGCGAAATCAAACTTGTGGCAAAAGTTAGAAATTGTTTTTAAAGATCACGGAAATGTTGAAGATTCGATTGGAATCGTAGAATTTAAAGCACACTATTTGGATTTGCAGCTTCAAACGCACATACATCACGAACGATCAAATTTCAAAAAAGAGTCAGGCAAATGGTTTTTTGTTGATGGTGAAATTGTTTCAAAATAAATTTATAGCTCGGTTTTTATTTAAGCAAATCCACAATCTGTTTTCGTTTTTTTGTTGCTAAATAAACACCTGAAAAAATCAAAATTGCCGCTAGAATCGTGAAGCTAGTAAAGTGTTCGCCAAGAAAAGCGACAGCCATTCCGAAGCCGATAAGCGGTTGTAAATAAACAAAAATCGCGACAGTTGAAGGATTTACACGTGCTACTGACCAGGCAACGAGCAAATATGGAACGACCGTGCAGATAATCGAAATATGGGCTATTAGTAGCCAATTTGTTGAGCCAAGCGATGTCATATCAACATTTTCTAGTGAGAAAAAAGCCATCGGAACGCAAATTAAACTTGCGAGTCCAAAAATCCAAGCAGTCGATTTTATCGCTCCATTTCTGATAAAAACATCTTTCGAGATTACAACAAAAATCGCGTAGCAGAGAGAATTGAGAATTACGAGAAAATCGCCGGTTGTAGTATCTGTAGAAAATCCTATATTTGTCGGATCAATTAAAATTAAAACTCCAACGGCAGCGACTAAAATGCCAAGAACTTTCAATCCTCGAAGTCTTTCAACCCCCAGAAAAGTGCTGATGATAATTGTAAATAAAGGAATTGTGACCGCCAACAACGCCGCATTTGAGGCTTTTGTCAGCGAAAGTCCTTTGACAAAAAAAAGCTGATTTAGCGTTACACCTACAAAACTTAAAAGAATAAACCACCAATAATCTCTGCTTTCTTTCGGTAGCAAATCACGTTTTAACGCTTGAAAAATAAATAAAACAAGTGCTGTCAAGCCAACACGAAATCCGACAACCCCAAATGCTGGAACAACTTGCATCAGAATTTTCCCAGTTACTGGCAGAGAACCAAAACTAAGTTGAACAATTAATAGAGTTAGATATGGAAGATAATTTTTTTCTTGAATAGCAGTTTGGTTGTTCATAAAATAAAAAGCAAAAAAATTGTTCAAAATAGATGAAAACTTTTTCGCCTTTTTTATTGCCACATATTTAGCTAGTTAGCTATTCCGCAGGTAAAGTAATGTCTTCGTAAATTTCTGCCAAAGTCAGACCACAATCTAAAGAGGTTAAATTAATAACATCCTCAAGTTTGTCATACTCGGTTTGCATCCAAAATTTTTCGTTGTATTTGTGATAATGCACAACAAAATAAGACTCTTGAGAAATCAGTAGATACTCGCGAAAACTCTCAATTGATTTGTAATGTTTAAACTTTAAATCGCGATCAAATTTTTCAGTAGAATCAGATAAAACTTCAATAATCAGTTGTGGATTAACCAAAGCATCAAAACCGCCGATTTTTTCAAAAACCGCTTCGCCACATAAAGCCGAACCATCAGAATAGCGGTAAGGCGGCAAACTTGGAACTTTCAAACGCATATTGGCGAGAAACGCACGAAATTTTTTTCCGCGAAATTTACTTTTAAAAATGCAACTTAGGTTTGATAATAAAACATCTTTTATATCGCTAAAACCTACTTTAGAAATTACTTCACCATCGAAATACTCAAAGCGTTCTTTTGTCTCTCGTTCAAGTTCAAAATATTCATCTTGGGAATATTTTTTTTTCGGTAAAGCACTCATAGACTTATAATAACATCATCGCCGGAGTTTCCAACATTTGTTTAAATGTCTGCAAGAACTTCGCACCTGTCGCACCGTCAATTACTCGATGATCGCACGACATCGTGACATTCATCATATTTCGCACGACAATTTCACCGTTACGAATCACAGCTTTTTCAGTCGCACCGCCGATTGCCAAAATTCCGGCTTCGGGCGTATTGATGATTGCCGTAAATTGCTCGATCCCGAACATTCCGAGGTTTGAAATTGAGAAAGTTCCGCCGGTGTATTCTTCAGGCTGGAGTTTTTTCGCTTTCGCACGACCTGCAAGTTCTTTTATTTCGGCACTTATCGCCAACAATCCTTTTTTGTTTGCGGCACGAACAACCGGTGTAATCAAGCCGTCCTCAATCGCAACTGCGATACTAATGTCGGCATCTTCGTAGAATCGAATCAATTTGTCTTGGAATGAAGCATTAACCCATGGATGTTTTACAAGTGACATTGCCGTTGCCTTAACGATAATGTCGTTGACGGAAACCTTCTCGGCTTCTGAAACGGTTGCGTTAATTTGTTTACGCAGAGCAATCACGCTATCCATTTCTATATCAACGGTTAAGTAAAAATGCGGAACGTTTTGAGTCGAAGCAGTGAGACGTTCAGCGATAATCTGACGCATTTTCGACGCAGGTTCATCACGGAAATTTGATGCTCCGAAAACTTGCGAAGGTGTGGAAGCAGGGCTTTGGGTTTTGGGTTTTGGGTTTTCAAGAGCCGTTTCAATATCGCGTTTGATAATTCTGCCGTTAGGTCCCGAACCATTTATTATTCGCAAATCAATTCCGTTTTCAGTTGCCATTCGAGCCGCGATTGGCGAAATCAAAAGTCTGCCCTTTTCGATTGCGGATTGCGGATCGCGGATCGCGGAATCTTGGTTTTTTGTAGTTTCGACAATTTTTGTTTCTTCAACAATAGTTTCTGTCTTAGCCGAACCATTACTGCTTACTGCGACTGCCTTAGTGCTTACTTCTGCCAAAAGTGCGGAAAAATCTTCGCCCGTTTTGCCCGTAATTGCAATCGTTTCATTGAGCAAAGCAGTTTCGCCGCCTTGCTTCAAAATCTTAAGCAGCGTGCCGCCTTTTAACGCGGTTAATTCCATCGTTGCTTTGTCGGTATCAACTTCGGCAATCGTTTCGCCTTCTTCAAATGTGTCGCCTTCTGCCTTTAACCAACGTGCAATTTGTCCTTCTTCCATCGTTGGCGAAAGTTTCGGCATTAAAAATTTATCAGCCATAAAATTAACTTAAAAATATCGGTGTAGATCCTGCTTTTTCAACTGCTTAGAGTCAAAAGAAGTCGAATAATAATACAGTCTTAGTCTCCGTTTCTCTCTTCGATTATAGAATTAATCACAATTTCACTTGGTATGTTTGGTCGAAGCTCTTTCCAAAAAGATGCGTTAAAACCGAATTTTTCAGGAAGTCTCAAAACACCTTCGTTGGATAAATCTAACTCTTCTAGCGAAACCAAACAATCATTTACTTTGTTCATCTCTTCATCGCACATATAACTCTGAAACTCTAAAACTTCGCAACTTTGCTAACTTTTTTAAACTCTTTGTAAAAATGATGCGGTAACAAAAACATTGCGAATCCGAAAACGCAACGGACTTTCGACAATCGCGGTTGCCTTTAAATTTTCAAAACCTGCAACGAAAAACGGTATTTTGCAACTTGGAGTTTCATTCAACCATTTCGGAATTTCCAAATCTAACTCTTCGCAAAGTTTTTCGGCAGTTGAAGCAAGCAAAGCATCAAACTTTTCATTATCAAACGCAAAAGACTCGGAAATCATTTCAATGTTTTTATAATATCGAAAATCATCAACAAAATCGTAAAAATATAACTTCCAATTTTCCGAATCGGCGTTAATTTTTTCTTTTGTTTGTTTCAGAGTCATCATTTTCGTTTTTCAAATAATTCTTCTAATTGAAAGACTGTCTCAGGTTTTAGGATTTTATTCGGATAATAATTTTTGACAATTTCTACAATTTGCTCAACCGAATCAATCTCTAAACTTTCAATCAAAAACTTAACGTCTTCAGCATCAAAACTTTCTGCCCGCAGAGCTAAAACCTTCATTGCCAACAGATAATCAGAATTTGGAACAAAAACTTTTAGGTTTGGCAAATCGAATAAAATCTGTTTTTTATGCTCGACAACAAATATTTTTACCGCAAAATTCAACCAATCTTGTCGCAGATTATATTTTTCTGTAATTCGAGAAATTATACCGCGAATTGAGTTTATCGGCTCAAAAACAGCATCAACATCTTTGGTCGAAGGTCTTGCTTTGAAAGCTAAACACATTGTCGCACCGCCGTAAATACAAATTTCGCCGATTACATTTTGAATGGCAAGTTCACTGTCAATTTCCCGCAAATATGTTTCGATTTCATCGGCTGTCATATTTTAGCTAAAAATAAATTTGCTCAATCACAACTTTTTCTTCACTAACTCAAAATCATCATATCTAGTATCGTCGCCAATTGTAAAAATTCTTACGATTTTGCCTTTTTTCTTCCACACAAACCGACAATTGCCGAGTCCAGTTCCGGTACAATCTTCCATTTCAGGTCTGCCTTGGCAACGCTCATCATTTTCACTACAAACCGAAGCTTCGGGTGTGCGATAAGGTTTCCAACCAGCTTTAATCATTTTTACACGGACAGATTTGTAAGTTTCACCCTTTCTAATTTTAGGCAAACCTGTTGTTTGGGCAAATGTTGCGGTAAAAAGTGTGAAGATTATAAAAGCCGTTAAAAATATGTTTGATTTAGTAAGTTTATTCATAAATATTTAGTTCACGCCGCTAATTTTTCACGCAATCTGCTCACGAATACTGAATCGTTGAGTAATTGTTCGCTCAATTTTCTATGCAACATAACTTCTCGCAGGACTTCGTTAATTTTTTCGGAATCGGAATTAAAATATTGTAAAACTTCGGCATCTAACGAAAGCGAAATATCCACAAAACATTTTGCTAACGTCATTTCACTGGGTTTTGTGAAATGTCGGCGTTTTATGCGTCGCAAACCGTTTGCCTTTTCTTCTTCGGTAGTTTCCAAATACTCTAATTTATTTTCTGCTTCTGTTTTGGTCATACTCTTTCACCATCCAATTTTCAGCTTTTCTTGCTGTAATAAAATGTAACTTAGTTTCTGTAGTTTCCGTAAAAACCAAATAAATTAAGCCGTATTCAACAGTTAATCCGATAATCGCAAACCGAATTTCATCATCCGTAGAATGTTCTTCGTCAGTAAATTCAATTGCAAACGGGTCATCGAAAATATCATAAAGTCTTTCAAAATAAACTTTATGGTCAGCCTTAACTTTTTCAGCCTTATTTGTGTCCCAAGTAAATTTCATTTACAAATAACAAACTTCTTTCACCGCCGCAATTATCTTCTCGACACTCGGCAAAGCTAAAACTTCCAAGTTTCGTGCGTAAGGCATCGGCGTTTCGGCACAAGAAATTCGTTTGATTGGAGCGTCGAGATAATCGAAAGCGTGTTCCATAACTTGGTGCGAAATTTCTGCTCCAACGCTGGCAAATGCGTGTGATTCTTCGGCAATAACCAAACGATTTGTCTTCTTAACCGAATTTACAATCGTATCAATATCAAGCGGTTTGATTGTTCGCGGATCAACCACTTCGACTGAAACTCCTTCCGCTTCTAGCATTTCCGCCGCTTTCAAAGCCTGCGGAACGGTGAACGAACGTGCGACAATCGTGCAATCTTTTCCTTCACGTTTTACGTCGGCGACACCGATCGGAACCAAAAAATCTTCATCGTCGGGAACTTCGCCTTTCATTCCGTACATTGTTTCTTGTTCAAGAAACACAACCGGATTATTGTCGCGAATCGCTGATTTTAACAAGCCTTTTGCGTCTGCGGCGGTTGAAGGCATAATAACTTTTAAGCCCGGAAAGTTTGCGTAAAAGGCTTCAAAGGCTTGCGAATGTTGCGATGAAACTTGGAACGCAGAACCGTTCGGACCGCGAAAAACAATCGGAACATTAAACTGTCCGCCCGACATATAAAGCATTTTTGCGGCGTGATTGATAATTTGGTCCGACGCTAAAACGCTGAAATTCCACGTCATAAACTCGATCACGGGACGCAAACCAGCCATCGCCGCACCAACGCCCAAACCCGCGAAACCGAGTTCGGTAATCGGCGAATCAATCACTCGTTTGTCGCCAAACTCTTTCCAAAGTCCGCGTGTAACTTTATAGGCTCCATCATATTCGGCGACTTCTTCGCCCATGATGAAAACATTTTCGTCTCGTAAAATTTCTTCGCGTAACGCTTGATTAAGTGCATCGCGGATTGTCATTAAAGCCATAATTGAAAAGTGAGCAGTAAGCAGTTAGCCGTGAGCAGTTATTTTTGCCCGATGCTACGCTTCAAACCGTATGTTACTGCTAAACATTCGTCTAAAAGTTTCTGTAATTCATCAGATTTCGATTGATTAATATAACCAACTCGAAATGCTATTTCAATTTGAGTGTTCAATTCATTTAGTGAACCGATTGCAATACTCAAAAAATTCTTAAATTGATCGTTTGAACGACCTGCCGCACCTTCTGCAATATTTGACGGTGCTGAAACTGCCGAACGCCTCATCTGTGAGGTCAACCCATAAGTTTCATCTTTTGGAAAAGTTTTAGTTGTTTCATAAATCAAAACAACTAAGTTCATACTTTTTTGCCATGCTATTAATTTTTTATGAGGCTTTTCCATACTTTGATTCTCACCTTGACCAAAGATTGTCTAAAAATCTATCTTTATCTGCTCACTGCTCACTGCTCACTGCTCACTGCTCACTGCTCACTGCTCACTGCTCACTGCTCACTGCTCACTGCTAACAGAACACAGAACACAGATCACAGATCACAGCTC
>JANNVK010000103.1:0-2271 GCA_031414415.1 Acidobacteriota bacterium | reverse complement strand
GTTGTAATTTTCCCTGCTTTTCGGATATTCTTTCTTCATAGCGTATTCCTTTAGGCTTCATGCCTGTTATGTTTTTTAATCCAAAACAAGAATACGCTATTTCTTTTTTTTAACCATTTCCACAACTTTTGATACTATCTCCTGTAAATGTTTCAACTGCTGATTTCAGACGATTTAATGAATCATAAGAATAATTCTGCGTGGCAACAAAGCCTTGTGCCGTTCCGATTGTTGGCGTTGTAATCTGCTGAGATTTTACGTTCCCGTTGTTATCGTTTCCGCCGTAATTGAATTCTAATTTGAGTAAATTCTGACTTGTTGCGGAACTTCCTAAACCAATTTGGGTTGGCTGTAACCTTGAGTTATATTGCGTGTTCTCAAACTTTCCGTTACCCAAACGCATACTCGAAATCGCTCCCGCACTTGTGTATGTAAAGGCGTTGGCGTAATTCTGCAACGTTCCGTTCGCCTTTCTACTTTGAATTTGTGCTAAATCTCCATCTGCATCAAGCGTTGTCTGAAAATCCATATTTGTTAAACGCCATCAACTAAACCGATTATCTTCATTCCACCATTTCTTACGGAAAGTACAAACCCGATATCTGGACCGTCTATACTGACTCCGTAATATGTCCGATTTTCCTTTATGAATTCCTTTACTTTTAAGCTCTTCTTCATTGTCTTAATGTTCTTTATGTAAATAGATTTATTTACTCGTTCAAGCACAAGTTTTTCTATTTCATCAAAATTCGATTCCATTTCACCAAGTTTCTTAATAATTTCGATTTTATTAAAACCTCGAAAATCAAAACTAGGAAATTTGGATTGATTTTTCGTGAAGACTAAATCCCGAATATCATCATATTCGGAACTATTATTAGGATACGGAATGTCCGATTTTGTAATTGGATGATTACCTAAAATAAAATACAATGCTCCATTCTCCTCTCTCCAAATTGCACTTGCAATTCTTGAATTTATCTGATGGTCTAATTCGGAAGGTACTTTTTTTAATAAACACGTTTCGACTAATCCTGCAGTCTCGTCCACTAAATCACAAGTTTCAAACAACGAAAAATGGTCAAATGTTTCTAAAGTGTTTCGGTTTACGAAAACACCATCAAGAAATTGTTCAATAATTTTTTTTGCCTGCGATTTTTCTTTATTAGATTTTGAATTTGAATTTTTCTGCACCTTCGCAGTCTGGGTTACCTTATGCATCGACTTAGCTTCCTGTATCGGCTTCGTGATTTGAGATTGACAAGTCACGTCCAAAATAAAAACAAAACACGCTAAAATGTTAAAAACAATTACCAATTTCATATCGAATACTCCTTTCTTTGCAATCCCACAAATATATACCTTGAATTTATTTAAAGAGGTCCTGTCGGAAGATTATTTAGCGGATTTTTATTTTCTTTTCCGTATCGTTGGTTATGCCGTTCAAGATTGTTAATTGGTGTCCCATTATCCTCTTCAGGTCCGACAGCTCGGATGTCTGAGTTATAGGGCTTATTATGCCCTTCTCCAACATAGCCACGGTAGTCAACATCTATATCGCCTTCAAGTAAATTATTCTCATCGTAGCTAAACTGTAACCTCGCAGGATTACCATCAACAGATTTCAGTCTAATATTTCCGTCAACACTCGTTGCTTCATCCCCGCCTTTATAGATGTGACCGTTGGTTATCGTCTTTTTCTCAAACTCTTCCGAATTCAGAAGTTGTGCAACTGCCCCTTCTTTTAAGGTCACTAGGAGTCTAAATTGTGTCTTTCCATCCTTTTTGCGGTCTTTATTAAATCCATTGTATTGACCCGTAATCAATTTTAACCCTGCAACCAGAGTTATCGCTCTAACTCGTTTTGTCTTATTATTTTTATCGGTTACCCAAGAATTCTCGAGTGCATGGGTCACGGCATAAAAAGTCGCCTGTTGGGATGGACGCAGTTGATTCCAAATATCATCTGCAGTAAAAGATGTATTGTTTTTTGTATTATACTGGTCAACTAGAGACTAGAATAAGCGAACTTGGTCTTTTGTGAAATCCTTCGGAAGCTCGCCCGACGGGTCATTATACCGCATCGGATTATTCGCCGCGTAGCTGTAACGATTCCACGATTGCGTCACGGTTATCACCGCCGAAGCCATCAGCGGATCAACTGTGATAAACCTTCCGTTTTGATACGAATAATATCTCGCTTGGGCGTAATCTAAACCAGTTTCGCCGTCTCGTTCGTAGGTTGCAAACTTCTTCCTAATAGTGTCAGTT
>JANNVK010000102.1:0-116588 GCA_031414415.1 Acidobacteriota bacterium | reverse complement strand
TTTTAGAGGATTTTACTAACAACTTTAATGTTAATCGAAAACAGCTGACGACATTTTTTCTCAAAGATGGTCAATACGAACACACTGACTATTGGCTCATCCCTAGAAGATCAAGCAAATAATTCTGTTCAAAGGAATATCGGAATTGAAAGCGACATACGGTCTTTTTCCAACAAAATCCGTTTTGAGAGCCAACATTCGTATCATTATTTCCAATTTCCACACAAAACAACTATATTTATAAGTTATGGTCAGAAAAGGTTCAGTTTTAGTTTGCGACGACGAAGAGATAATGCGTGATGTTTTGGAGACAATCCTTTCGTCTGCTGGATACAAAGTTGATTTGGCAAAAACCGGCGAAGAAGCACTAGAAGCATATACGCAAAAGTCGTATGACGTAGTGTTGATGGACGTTTCAATGCCTGGAATCGGCGGATTATCAACGCTCGAAGAACTCACAAAATTTGATGACGAAGCCGTCGTTTTAATGGTTACAGCTTTTGCGACTTTTGACACCGCAATTTCTGCGTGGGAAAAAGGTGCGGCAGGTTGCATCAGAAAACCTTTCCAAAACGAACAAATTCTGAATATGGTTGCTCGCGGTGTAAAAAAACGCCGCAAAGAAGAAGAGCGTGTAAACTTGCGTCAAGCGATGACCAAAAGCGTCAAACGTGAAGGTTTTATTGGTCGTTCTGACATTATGGAAAATGTTTTTCGCCTCGTTGATCGAGTTGCTCCGGCACGTTCGACTGTTTTGGTGACTGGCGAAAGCGGAACAGGAAAAGAACTTGTCGCGAAAGCGATTCACGAAGCGAGTCCGCGAAATAACAATCCGTTTGTTGTCGTAAATTGCTCAAATATTCCGTCAGAATTGCTCGAAAGTGAACTTTTCGGTCATACAAAAGGTGCATTTACCGGAGCAGTCGCGGCAAAAAAAGGTCTATTTGAAGCCGCTGATGGCGGTTCAATTTTTCTCGACGAAATTGGCGATTTGCGTCCCGAAACACAAGTTCGTTTACTTCGCGTTATTCAAGAACGCGAATTTACACCAATCGGTGAAACAAAACCGACAAAAGTTGATGTCAGAATTATCGCTGCAACAAACGTCGATTTGAAAGAAGCGGTTCGCAGCGGACAATTTCGTGAAGATCTATATTATCGTCTATCTGTTGTGCCGATTGAACTTCCGCCGCTCCGCGATCGCCGCGAAGATGTTTTGCCACTCGCTTTGCACTTCATCAAAAAATACAACGATGAAAACGGACGAAAAATTTCTGAACAAATTGCACCTGAAGTTTTATCGCTTTTAGAAAATTATTATTATCCGGGAAATGTCCGTGAGCTTGAAAATATCATCGAACGAGCGGTCGTAATTGCCCCAACTGACGATATTACGATCGAATGCTTGCGTCAAGAAGTTGTCAACCCAGAACTCGCCCGCGAAATGCTCAAAAACAGCGAAGGAAGCTCCGCCGAAATCGACATCGCACGCGGCGTAAACTTTTACGATGAAGTAAAACGCTTCGAAATTGACCTCATCCGCCGTGCCTTAGATCAAACCGGCGGTCATCAATCAAGAGCCGCGAGACTCTTAGGTTTGAATGCAACTACGCTCAATTCAAAAATAAAAACCTACAACATTCCAGCAAGAAACTAATTGAAGAGAAGTTAAATTTTTGAACTTAAATCCAAGATTTTGAAATAGCAAAATATTGCTATTTCATTTTTTTGTATAAAACCCCTGTAAATGCAATCTTTTCAACAAATTCAAAACCTTTAAATGCAAAAAAATAGATATTAAACAAGGGGGTTTAATTGGCACAATGTTTGCCTGTATTTTTAAGCAATTATTCAAATTGTAGTAAAAAAATAGGAGTTAAAGTTTTATGAAAAAGATTTTATTGGCAATACTGGTAACCGCATTATCTGCATTATCTTTATTTGCTCAAGGAACACGAGGAACAATTAGTGGAACGGTTACAGATCCAAACGGTTCTGTCATACCAGGAGCATCAGTTACCCTTCGCGACAATAATAAAGGAGTTGAGTATAAAACAGTTTCTAATGATTCTGGAGACTTTCAGTTTTTAGAAGTTGAGCCTTCAACCTATAGCGTTGCAGTTTCTGCAAATGGTTTTGCTACTTCCTCCATAAAAGAAGTTAGAGTTGAACCAAATCGAAACGTTAGATTAGAAACTAAACTAACCGTTGGTACAAATAATGTTGAAATCACTGTTTCTGCTGGTCAAGAATTAGTTGATAAAGACACCCCTACATTGGGAACAACTGTTGATCCGAAAAGAATCATTGATTTACCATTAAACGGACGAAATGTTCTTGCATTAGCCGGTTTACAGACTGGAGTAACTGACACTGGCGGACTAAGAGTTAACGGCGGAAGAACCGTTGAAAACAATTTCACTCTTGACGGCGGAAATAATAATGAAATTGCTGTTGGTGGTCAAATAGGTGCTCAACCTAGCCCTGATGCTGTTCAGGAATTTCGAATTTTGACATCAGTGCCTGAAGCAGAGTTTGGAAGAAATTCTGGCTCAATTATAAACGTTGTAACACGCAGTGGTGGAAACAATTATCACGGCAATGCAAGATTGTTTTACCGACCAACTTTTCTTTCAGCTGCTCGATACTTTGACCAAAATGACCCAACTGATCGTCCTCGACCAGGAACTACAAACGATTTCAGACGCAAATTTGAAAGAAAACAGTTTGGCGGAAATTTTAGCGGTCCAATAGTTTTACCTTGGGTTGGCGAAGGGACTCCGACAATTTGGAGCGGAAAAAATAAGTCTTTCTTCTTCGTTGACTACGAAGGCACTCGACAATTAATTGGAGATACGCGAACTATAAGCAATCTTCCAACTGCCGAAGAAAGGACAGGAATTTTTACACGAACTTTGGGTACGGAATTAATTGACCCTTCGACTGGAAACCCATTCCCTGTTGTTTCTACAACGGGAACTACAATCAGACAACAGATTCCAGTAAATCGTATTTCACCAATAGCAACTTATTATCTGCAATTTTTGCCAACTCCAAACGCAGCTGGTCAAGCTTCAGTAGGTGCTGATTCAACATTTAATGCGAACGTTTTGACTATCCGCCTTGATCCATATGTTACCGAAAGACAAGTGTTTAGCGGTACTTACAATCGATCAAAATCTAGTGCGCTCACACCATTTGCTTTTGGTGGTGCCTCAGTCCCTGGATTTGGCGGATTAGATAATCGAACCACACAAAACTATGGGTTTAGACACACTTACACATTTGGACCTAGTGTTGTAAACTCTTTTCTTGCATCTTATGGCAGAAACAATCAGCCTTCGGTTGCACCATCCAACTCAACAACTCCAGCACAAATTGGTTTTACAGCAAACTTCGTGGCAGCACCACAATTTGCAGGACCACCTTCAATTCGATTGTTTGACCGCGGTTTAACATTAGGAAACTCTATTCAAGGACCACAAGCCAGAATTACCGAGAATTTTCAAATTCAAGATTCTTTGAGTTGGTCAACTGGAAGTCATAGATTTAAGTTCGGATTTGACGGAACTAAATATCGACAAAACACAGACTTTCTTTTTATTAATCAAGGATCAATTGGTTTTTCTGGAGTCTTTGGCGGAAACAGTTCGGGAAATGATTTTGCTGATCTTTTGATTGGCGTTCCTAATTTTATTCAATTTGGTTCAAATGGACAACGAGATTTTAGACAAGAAGGTGGAGCATTATTTGCCCAAGATAACTGGAAAGTAACAAACTCCTTTTCACTTTCTCTCGGTTTAAGATATGAATATGTCGGACCTTTAACTGATAAATATAACCGAGTTGCTTTCTACCGCCCAACAGCAGCCGCTAGAGGACTCAGTTCAACTGTTTTATCTGGAGGACAACTGAGAACTTTTGAAGGTGTCACAATACCAGTTGGTTCTGGTCTTAGAGCACCTCTTGGATTATTGTATCCTGGTGATGCAGATCCCGATCTTGGTGGAGTTGTTCCAAACGGAGGAGTTGCAAAGGATTTAAACAATTTTGCTCCAAGAGTTGGTTTCGCTTATTCTCCAGATGTCACTGGTTTTCTTTCAAATATTTTTGGAAAAAACCAACAAAGTGTAATTCGTGGAGGGTTTGGAATTTTTTACGGTGCTATTGTCGGAGATACTGCATTACAGCAATTAACAGCACCAGGCTTTCAAGGTACAAATGCTTTTTTTGGAGAGCTTGGTGGAACCTTAGCTAATCCTTTTGCAGCAGACCCATTCCCTTTATACAACGGAATTCAACCTACCATTGTAAATCCGTTTCTAACAGCAAGTGCTCCTACATTAGGTGTAAGTCCTTTAACACGAACATTAGCTGCAAACACTAAGTTAACTCAACTTTCGAGAGCTATTGATCCGAGAATCAAGACGCCATACACTTACCAATATAATCTGACATTTGAAAGATCTTTCTTTGATGATTATGTTTTAAGAGTTGGGTATGCTGGAACACGCGGTAGAAAATTATACGCCATCGAACAAGTCAATCCTGCATTCGGAACTTTATTGGCTTATCCTTCAGCTATTCCAGTTGCACAACAATTTTCGCCTACTGTTGCAGCAGGAAACGTTAATGCACGACGTGTTAATACTGATTTTGGATTAGGAATTGCTCAACAAGTTGCTGCTGGCAATTCTTGGTATAATTCTGCTCAAATTGATTTATCAAAGCGTTTTACAAAAGGACTTCTCTTTCAAGTTGCTTACACTTTTTCAAAATCTATAACTGATACAGCTGGGACAGACACAAACAGAGGTCAGCTTGATCTGCTAGACAGAAAATTTGGAAGAGGTTTAAGCTCTGATGATGTGCCTAATAGACTTGCTGTAAGTGCAATTTGGGAAATTCCTTTTGCTAAAAAATTAGATAATGCTTTCCTAAAAAGAGCATTAGACGGTTGGCAACTAGGAGGAATTTATATTTTTGAATCTGGAAGGGTTTTTTCTGTAGGTAATGCAACTGATTCAATTGGTGCAGGTGGTGGAATAATTTCGTTTGCAGATTTAAATGAAACATTTTCACTCACTAACCCAAAAGAAAATCAAGAAAGAGCATTTAATGCTGGAGCATTTAAGAACGTTATATGTGCTTCATTAGTAGGATGTGCAAGACGGGGAACTTCTGGTGCGAATCAGTTTAGACTTGATAATGGAATAAATGAATTCAATTTATCTCTTATTAAAAAGACTAGGTTGTGGAATGAAAAAACCAACATTGAATTTAGATTTGAAGCATTCAACGCCCTTAATCGAACTCAATTCTCAGGAATTAATCTTACTTTACCTACTGGTGCTGCTCCCCCAACTGCTACTTCTGGTTTTGGGAAATACACTAGTGCACGAGAAGCAAGAGTTATTCAACTAGGATTAAGATTTAGTTTCTAATTTTTTAATCTTATTTTTTAGAGCATCAACTAAAAATTGATGCTCTATTTTTGTTTAAAGGTCCTTAAATTTCATAATTTTTTTGATTTAATTAATTCTAACTAGATTTTTTTAAAATTCCCATTTTTGAAATTAAATCCAAGATTTTGAGATAATTTATTTCATATCATTTTCAATAAATACTTAAAACCTCTTCAAATATCAATTACATACAAAAGAAATAAATTTCTAAGTAATTTTCAACTAACATTCTAAAAGTGGCACATTGATTGCCTCAGTTATTTCAAAATAAGTTTTAAAATCTAAGACAAACACAGGAGTCCAAATAGTATGAAAAAAATCACGGTGGCATTCCTGGTAACAGCTTTATTTACGTTATCAGTTTTTGCCCAAAATACAGGGTCAATTTCTGGAACTGTTACTGACACTAACGGTTCTGTAATTCCAAATGCAAGTGTCAACATAAAAGGGGAATCAGGGCAAAACTTTACGATTTCTACTAATGAAGATGGTTATTATAAATTGCCAGCAGTATCGAACGGTAATTACACGGTAACGGTTACAGCGAATGGATTTAAGAAATCAGTTACTAACAACGTAAAGGTTGATGTCGGAACACCTGTTACCGTTGACAGTTCATTGTCAACCGGAAATATCAGCGAAGTTGTTGAAGTTGCAAGTGGTGGTGAAGTTTTACAAACACAAACTGCAACTGTTGGTACTAACATTCAAGGACGCCAAATTACTGAAACTGCAATTGCTTCACGAGATGCACTTGATCTTGTTGGTTTACTGCCAGGAACTGCAAGTGTTGGTGCACCGCGTCGATCATCTATAAACGGATTACCAAAAGGTTCTTTGAGTATTACTCTTGATGGTGTTGACGTGCAAGATAATCTTTTACGTTCAAGTGATGGATATTTCACGTTTGTTCGTCCGAGGGTTGATGCAATTGAAGAAGTAACTGTTTCAACTGCGAATCCAGGTGCCGAAAGCGGTGGCGATGGAGCTGTTCAAATCAAATTTGTTACGAAACGTGGAACTAACAAATACAACGGAGGAGTTTTTTGGCAACACAGAAACACTCTATTCAATGCAGCTTATTGGTATAACAATCGTGATTTGAAACCAAGTGCAAATGGTTTTATTCCAGACTACCGCAATAAAGTTCGTTTGAATCAATACGGCGGGCGATATGGTGGACCATTACCTTTTCCACACTTTGGCGAGGGTGGACCAAAAATTCATTCAGGAAAAGACAAAGCTTTTTTCTTTTTCAATTATGAAGAGTTTCGCCAACCAGAGTCGCAAAGTAGAACTCGTATTGTTTTAAATCCTCAAGCACAATTGGGTAATTTTTCATACATAGCTGGCGGCGTTACAACAACCCGAAATTTGTTGACTTTAGCAGCGGCAAACGGACAAGTATCATCAATTGACCCAACAATTGCTTCGATGCTAGCGAGAATTCAATCAGCAACTGGAACAAGCGGCAATTTTACGCCTATTACAAATGATGTCAACCGTCAAAATTATAACTTTACACCGTCAGGCGGACAAGTTCGTAAGTTCTTAGCTTTGCGTTTTGATTTTAATTTAACAAAGAACCATAGTCTCGAGTTTGTTACTAACAGACAGAATTTTGTTCAGTCAAAAGATTTTCTTAATAGCCAAGACGAGAGATTTCCGGGTTTTCCTGCATACACACAAGGATCTGCACGAAATTCGTATTCAACGGCAGTTCGTTCAACCTTGAAACCTACTTTAATCAATGAAGCTAGATTTGCTGTTGCTTCAGGATTATCATCATTTAGCCCAACCATTGGAGCATCTGATTTTGGATATTCGAATGGGTTTTTACTAGATATTGGGGCTGCAGGTATAACGACTCCTTATTCGCGTAACTCTTCCAGTAGTAGAAATACTCCAACTTATGATTTCACAGATTCTGTGACTTGGATTCGTGGTTCTCATTCAATTAATTTTGGCGGACAGTATAAGGAAATTAGACCTACTTCAACTGCTTTAAACAGAATCGTCCCAACTATTAGTTTTGGAATTGATGCAACTGATCCTACAAATGCAAGTCCTTTGTGGTCAGCTACAAATTTTCCTGGTGCAAATGCAACTCAAATCGCAGAGGCAAAAGCATTGTATGCAACTTTAATTGGTAGAGTAACTGGCTATGCCGGAACTGCTTATCTTGCAAGTGATGGAACTTACAAATTAAATGGAGAACAAACTCAAACTTCGAAGCAACGAACTTATGGTTTATTTGCACAAGACAGCTGGAAAATTAGTCCATCATTTACTTTAAACTATGGATTAAGATGGCAGCCCCAAGGTGGATATATTGTCACAAGTGCAAATTACGCTCGCCTTTCGAGTTTCGCTGATGTTTATGGATTATCTGGCGAAGGTAATTTGTTTAAGCCTGGTGTTCTTACTGGACGTGTTCCAACTGTTGTTGGCGTACCAATTGGTGAAAGTGCCTATAAAGAAGATAAAAAGAATTTTGCTCCAACAGTTGGAGCAGTTTGGAGTCCAAACTTTGGTGATAAGAACTTTCTCCGTGCAATATTTGGTGAAAGTGGAAAAAGTGTTTTCCGTGGTGGATATTCAATATCTTATGTTCGAGAGGGGACAGCTTTGATTGGCAGCCTTCTTGGAGCAAATCCTGGAGGTAATCTTTCTGCCGCAAGAAATCTAACAGTTGGTGGACTTACGGTTGGAAGTAATCTTAGAGATCCTGGAAATATTAACTTAACTGGTAATTCATTTTTAGCCACACCTGCATATCCTTTATCACTAACTACTGCTAATAGTGCAAACGCTTTCGATCCAAACTTGAAAACTGGCTCGGTCACATCGTTCAGTTTTGGTTATCAGAGAGAACTAGACAAGAATACAGTAGTTGAATTTCGTTATGTTGGAAATCGTGGAAACAATCTGTTCCGTCAACATAATATCAACGAGTTAAATACTGTGGAAAATGGATTTGCTTCTGAGTATGCTTTAGCACAATCAAATCTCTATGCAAATATTGCTGCTGGTCGTGGTAACTCGTTTGCGTATTTTGGAACAGGAACTGGAACATCGCCTTTACCTAAAATTCTGGCTTACATCAATTCCGCAGCCACTTACTTTCCATTGGATCCACTAAGATATAACTCAACTTTGTTTGTGAATACTACACTTGCAGCCCAATTGTCCAGAAATAACCCATCGGTTATAGGCTTTGCAGGTAACATTGAAAATAATGCCACTCGTCGAGTAAATGCAGTTACTAACGGGCTACCGCCAAACTTCTTTTATGCAAACTCTACTACTTTAACTGGTGGAGCTTTTATTTTGGATAATAGTGCAAAAAGTTGGTATGACTCAGGTATTATTGAAGTAAGACGTCGGTTATCGTCTGGACTTCGTGTGCAAGCGAGCTACGTTTGGTCAAAAGCACAATCTGATTCGTTCCAATCAAACTCCGACAATTTTGCCAATTTTGTTCACCGCGAAGGTGGACGACAATTAGCGAAAAACGTTGCAGTTTTTGATATTTCGCATCAGTTTAAATTTGATGCAACTTATGACTTACCATTTGGTAAAGGTCGAAAATTCTTTGGAAGTGCAAATGGTTTAGCTGATGCAGTTGTTGGTGGATGGACATTTCTGCCGACAGTTCGTTGGCAGAGTGGCTCACCATTTAGCTTTGGAAATGTCCAAATTGTAGGCATGACGAAAAAAGAATTGCAAAAAGCAATTAAACTTCGAAAAGGTGCGAATGTAGTAACTTTCTTGCCAGACGATATTATCTTGAATACACAAAAAGCATTCGATATTAATATTGCTAACGCGAATGGTTACGGCACGACATTTGGAACTGGCGGACCGACAGGTAAATTCCTTGCACCAGCGGGATTTGGTAACTGTCAGTCAACATTTAGCGGTCAATGTGGTTATAACAATTTGATTGTTTATGGTCCTGGATTTTTCAAGTTTGATGCAACAATCGCTAAGAGAATAAAACTTGGTGAGAAACGGAATATCGAATTTAGAGCGACATTCCTTGATGCATTAAACAAACCAAACTTCCGTGTTGGTGGTTTTGGTGCAGACCTTGTTACTGCAGCTGTTGGTGGTTTGACTTTTGGTCAACTTGCAAATGGTTCTGCCTATCAAGATGTTTCAACTACCAATGATCCAGGTGGTCGGTTGATTGACTTCATGTTCAGATTTAATTTTTAACTAAGTCTTTCTAACACAAAACTTCGAGCATCAACCAATTTTGGTCGATGCTCTTTTTTTGTGCTAGTATTCTAATTATTAGATGGCAAAAATTCTTTCACAAAATCTTCAACCGCTTGGTGCTGGTGACTTGATTGATCGATCAATTCGGCTTTATCGGCAAAATTTTTGGACTCTTTTGTCGATTGCTTGTCCGCCGATTTTGGTAGCTACTTTTTTAGCTATTGGGTGGACTGCTTTGATTTCTTCAATTACTCCAAACAAAACTGCTTATTATTACGATGATTCATTTTATTTTCAGTTTCTTTCAATTTTAGGTAATTTTTTTATTTGGTTTGCCGAATGCG
The DNA here is from genome assembly GCA_031414415.1 of Acidobacteriota bacterium. Lineage (GTDB taxonomy): Bacteria > Acidobacteriota > Blastocatellia > Pyrinomonadales > Pyrinomonadaceae > JANNVK01. The sequence continues at coordinate 106,555 of JANNVK010000102.1, read as the reverse complement.
TTGCAACTTTGATTGTAATGGGCGGAGCGTCGAGAAATTTTGTCAGACATTTATTATGGTTCGAGCCGCTCAACTTTCGCGAAACTTATCTAAATGTTTGGAAACGCTTGCCAAGTTTATTTTTTGCATCGGTCATTTTAGTTTTGATACTTGCTTTTGTTGGTGTTCCAATTCTCTATTTCGGTGCCACATTTGCCGCACTTGCAATTCTTTTGAGTGCTGCAATTGCAGTATTTTCAACAATTTTAGGAGTGATTGTCGGAGTTATTTTAAGTATTGCAGTCGTTTTAGGAACACTTTTTATATTTTTTCTCTTAGCTTCAAGATTTGCATATGTTCCGCAAATAATTTTGGTTGAGGGACAAGGCGTTTTTTCAGCAATTGGACGAAGTTTTAGTCTTGCCAGCGGAAATGTCAAGCGATTTGCCGCCTTGTTTGTTTTCACAATTTTGGCAACATACTCTGCACTCGCAATACTTTACGTTCCGCTCGGCTGGTTTGCTTATCTTAATGGCGTTGAAATATTTAGCTTTGATGGCGACACAATTCCGATGTGGTATATCATTGCTAATCAGCTTATTTCGCAAGCCAGTCTGATTTTTTTAAGTCCAATTTGGATGCTCGGGCTAAGTTTACTTTATGTTGATGAAAGAGTTCGTCACGAAGGTTATGATATTGAACTGTTAGCGGCGAGAAATCTTGGCGAAATTCCGCCGTTGCCAACTCAGTATATGAATCCGTTGCAACCCGCACTTTCGCAAAAAACAGTTATTGATAAAATTACAAAAACCGTTCCACAAAAATCAGATCATTCAATGCTTGGATTAAATTAATGATAAACGTTTTTTTCACAATTTTACGAAAAACTTTGGTCAAAGCATCAGTCTGTCTGCTTTTTTTAATTTTTAATATTACAACTTTTTCGGCAACTCTCAGCGAATATAAAGAAAGCATTCAAACTGCAATTGTTGAACTTGGATACATTACTTACAGTGATGTTGAATATACAGCAACAGAAAAACTCGCGGAAGAAAAAGAGTCGTTGCTTGTAGTTAGAAATGATTTGCTGAAAATTTCGAAAATTGACGGTTCTAATTTTGATGTTGAGACAGAAAATGCTTGGCTTAAACAAAAACTTACAGATTTTGAAAAACTTCCAACTAATAACGAAACTCGTCTCAAGCCAATAAATGAAGCGATTGAAAGACTAAATGCGTTAGTTATTAAAATTAATGAAGTTGAAAAACAGACAATTTCTAGCCGAAGTAAAGACGAAGACAAGCAAAAACTTGATGAAATTTTAAACCGACCTGAGTTTCAAAAAGCACAAGAAAAAGTCGAAAAGCCTGAAAAAGAAAAAAGTGCTTTTGAAAAATGGATTGAGGAAATTCAGAAGAAAATTGCAGATTTTTTTGCGAGTTTAATGCCGCAAAATCCTTTGCCAAATGTCAGCTCGGGCGGAATGCAAGGCGTTGCAAATTTTCTGCAAATTTTGGTTATTGGGCTTGCTCTCGCAATTATCGGATATTTGGTTTATCGGTTTTTACCTTATTTTTCCAAATTCCGTCGCGTAAAAAAACAAAAGCGTGAGTCTCGCGTTATTTTAGGCGAAACAATTTTTGCAAATCAAGATTCGACCGATGTCTTTGCCGAAGCTGAAAATTTGGCAAAATCAGGCGACACTCGCGGGGCAATTAGAAAAGGTTATATTGCTGTTTTGTGTGGGTTAAGCGATAAAAAAATTATCGGTTTAGAGCAACATAAAACAAATCGCGACTATCTTTTCGACCTCAGAAAGCGTGACGGAATTCTTAATAATATGCGTTTTTTGACGAATAGTTTCGAAAGACATTGGTATGGTTTTGATACGGCGAGCGACGCAGATTGGCAAGATTTCCGGGCTAAATATAAATCAATGGAGAGCGAGACTTAGCTTGTGAAACAACGTTTATTCATTTTTGGCGGACTTATTGTCATCGTTTTGATCTTAATAGGACTTAACGCGGCGGGGTTTTCGCGTAAAAATAAACTGCCTGACAGCGAATTTTATCCAAATCGTTCAACGTATAATTCAGACTCAACCGGCACACGTGCCATTTATGAATTGCTTGCAGAAACTGGCAGAAAAGTTACTCGCTGGCAAGAAAAACCTTCAACTTTGCTCGCAAACACAAAGAATCGACCAGCAGTTTTTGTTATTATTGGAAAAACTCGCCGCGAAATCACAGACGCGGACGCAGAATCAATTATGCGTTGGGTTTCGGAAGGCGGAAGACTTGTAATTATTGACCGCGAACCAATGTCAGAGTTGGCTAAAACAACTTCTAGCTGGGAAGTCGGTTTTGAACTGTCAAAAAACGTGGAAGTTGATGTTTCTACTGACCCAATAGAATTAACCGACAAATCAGATTCTTTAAAACCAATTCAACCAACAACTTACACACGCGGCGTAAATTCCATCAAACCATCAGTCTTAGCCTCGCAGATTAATTTAAAGTTTCTTGATGCTTCATCCAAAAATGAAAATCCGGTTGTTGGCGATAAATTTAAAGTCGGTGATAGTAAAAAAGAAGATGCACTTCCATCAATACCTCAATCTTTTGATAAACCAACACCGCCAGCACCATCAACAAAAGCTCGTCCAGAAAGTGATTTTTCAATCTCTTCTGATGAAAAAAGCCCACCGCCCGAATCTTTAGAGGAATCTGCCACACCAGCAGAACCTGCCGAATCTTCAAACGAAAGTGCCGGTGACCCGTTTTTAAATGCTCCTGTCGTTCATTTTGCAAACGAAAAAACCACAATTTTAGCTGACTTCCCTTTTGGTGCAGGTGAAGTTGTGTTTCTCAGCGATCCTTTTATTGTTGCAAACAATGGACTTAAACTTGCTGATAATTCGCAACTTGCAATAAATATCTTAACCTCCGCAAACGGAATTACGGCATTCGATGAATATCACCAAGGTTTTGGTAAATCTGACGACAGACTTTCAGCTTATTTTGAAGGAACTCCAGTCATAGCAATTTTGGCACAAATCGCTTTATTTTTTGGACTGTTTTTTTGGTCAGGTGGCAGACGTTTTGCTCGTGCTTTGCCAAATGGCGAGCTAAATCGGCTTACGAAACTTGAATATGTAACCGCAATGGCGGAAATACAGGAAAATATTAAGGCTTACGATCTCGCAATTGATAATATTTATAGTGAATTTAAGCGAAATTTGATTAGGTTTACAGGTTCTGATAATACAACTTCAAACGAAAATCTGACATTTCTAGTTGCTGAAAAATCTGATATTAATCCCACAGAGCTTTTAAATTTGATGAACGATTGTGAGGCAATTCATCACGGCGAAAAAACAAATAAAACTGAGGTCTTGAAACTTACAAAAAAACTTCGAGAATTTGAAGAAACTATTGGAATTAAACGAGTTAAGAGGCGAAAACTGTGACCCAAACCGCACTTTTATTGCTTGTAATTTTGTTTTTTGTGACGAGTTTTCTTGGAGTTATAACCGGCAGCAATTCGTTAATAACCGTTCCGGTGATGTTTCAGTTTGGAATTGACCCAAAAGTTGCGATTGCAACAAATATGTTTGGGCTGACATTTCTTTCAATCGGTGGCAGTTTGCCGTTTTTGAAAAAAGACATTCTTGACCGTAAACGCTTGCCTCTAATGATTTTAATGACAATAGTAGGTTCAATTATTGGTGCATTGTTAGTTGGAGTTATTGCGAGCAAAACAATGCCAATTATTGTCGGTATTTCGATGTTTTTCGTGATAGTTTTTTCACTTTTTCAAGGCGAATCTAAACCCAAACTAACCTCAACAATTTCAAATTCCTTGATTATTTTCGGTTATTCGCTAACCTTTATTCTCGGCATTTACGGCGGTCTCTTTAGCGGCGGATATGTCACAATGCTTACTGCTTGTTTCATTGCTTTTCTAGGGATGAATTACACGCAAGCCATTGCAAACACAAAGGTCATCAACGTATTTTCTTCTCTGGTTGCGTCAATTATTTTTGCCTGGCAAGGTTTGATTGATTATAAATTAGGCATAATTTTAGCCGCAACAATGTTTGTCGCGGCTTATTTAGGTGCAAAATTAGTAACAAAACTCAATGAAATTTGGCTGAAAAGAATTTTTCTCGCAACTGTAATTTTATTGGCACTAAAAACATTATTCGATTTTACGATTTAGTGTGTAATTTCTCTAAAAATCAATGAAAGCTTTTTGCTAGTTTTTGTTGGAATTCCCATAGTTAAAAATCTTGCATTTGTCGAGTTTTGAATTGGCGGCAAACTATCAGAATTTTTTTTCAATTCTAAAAGCAATTTCCAATTTTCTTGCAAAACAATAAACGTATCACGGTTTTTTTCAGACGCATCTAGTTCGGCTTTTAATTTTACCAACATCAATTTATATGCAAGTCGGACATCAGTTTCTGGACTCAAAATATTTTGATTTGTAATTCCAAGCATACTTTCTTTGCCATAATTAACGACCTTCAACATCAATTCGCCATTAGAATCATAAAACGGTTCACTCTGAAATTCGAGATCACGGAAAAATGACTTAACTTCTTTCTGATCAACAAATAGCTTTTGCGAAACTGCTTGGGCAATAAAAGTTTTTAACTCATTTTTATAAGTTTTCCAATCATTATCGTTACCAAAAATTCGGATTTTTTCGGCTTTTCGGCTCGTTTCAATTGTTTTTATTGATTGAGAATTATCAGAAAAATTTGATGTGCTTTTTCTCACTTTCTTTTCCAAATTAAGTTGTGCCATTTCCATCGAAGGATTGTTTCGATAAGTTCTATCAATGCTGAAATAACCTGTCACGAAATAAGTTCCCGCAAAAAATGGAAGCAAAATCGGCATTGTCAGAGCTTGAGTAATAACATATTTCTTTGATGTAAAAGCAGTTTCGGTAAAGTTACGGTTGCCAAAACTTCGCATAATTGTGCCGTTTAATTGCGAATATTTAGTAACATGAAACAGCAATTCCGGGCGTTTTTTTGCAAATTTTGAAAAACTTCGGGTTATTCCTTTTGGTGTTGTCATTGTTAAATCGTTAATAAAATCACGACTTGTAGAGTTCGGAAAAAACGAATTCATAATGTCTTTTGTAAAATCTGCACAATTTTTGTAAAAGACTTCAAAATCATTACCTTTGACTAAAAGACTATATTTTTCGATAAATTTTTCGTCTTGTTCGGGCGTTGTTTTGACCGTAAAAGCGTAAAGATCACGATTAAGTGCCGTTCCGATAATTTCAACCCAACGTCCTGGCGGCAAAGTTCCGTCTGCAGCTTTCGGAACAACATCAGAAAGATATTTTTGGCGAACAGTTTCTCGCAACAAAAGGCGAATTTCCCCATTTGCGTATAAAGGAGTTTGATTTTCTTTGTCAACACCGTAAAGATAAACGTTTAAAGGCATTGCAAACCATTTATAATCGTTTTCTGTGCCAAAATCGGGATATGTCGCAATAACAGCACCGCGTTTTTCACCATTCCGACATTTACGTAAAACAAACGGCGGCGGATCAGCACAAACATCTGATAAATAAACTGCACTATGTCCGGCACCAGTCGTTTCACCACTAAAACCTTTTGCTTCGTGGAGCAAAAGTGCAACGTCTGCATAAACCGGAAAACTAAAACATATTAAAAAGAGAAAGAGATAAAAATATTTCATAATAACTAAAGATATGAATTTTAACTTAATTTTGCCAAAGAGGTCGAACGGCTAGGATGCAAAAATTATCTTTGAGTTTGCCAACAGATTTGTAACAAACTAAACTAAACCTGTTTTTAAGTAATAATTTAGCTAATTCAGTTCTCATTTTAAATTTTCAAATGCTAACACAAACACCGCAAACTATCGCCCATTTATCAAGTGAACTTCGAAAAGTTGTTGTCGGACAAGATGAACCAATTGAGCAAATTTTGGTGGCGATTTTGGCAGAAGGACACGCATTAATAGAAGGCGTTCCCGGAACTGCAAAAACATTAATTGTCAAAACTTTAGCTAGAATTATTGGTGCCAGATTTTCGCGAATTCAATTTACGCCTGATTTAATGCCGACTGATATTACCGGAACAAATGTTTTTAATATGCAAACTTCCGAATTTAGTTTGCGTCCGGGACCGATTTTTACCGATATTTTGTTAGCTGATGAAATAAACCGCACGCCACCAAAAACCCAATCGGCATTGCTCGAAGCAATGGAAGAACGTCAAACTACGATTGACGGAAAACGTTATCAACTTTCGCCACTTTTTACTGTATTAGCGACAGAAAATCCGATTGAATATGAAGGAACTTATCCGCTTCCTGAAGCTCAACTCGACCGATTTTTGTTAAAAATTCTGATTGATTATCCGCCAATTGAGGCTGAACGCGAGATTGTCGCTCGTTGGGATTCGGGTTTCAATTCGCGTTTACTTGAAGCAGTTGAAATACATCGCCTGCCCGAAGAATTGTCAATAAAAATTTGCCGCGAAGAAGTTAAAGCAATGAAAACCGAAGTCGGTGTGCAACATTACATTGTCGAAATTGTTAATAAATCTCGAACTCATAAATCAATATTGTATGGAGCAAGCCCGCGTGCATCAGTCGCGTTACTTCTTTGTTCAAAAGCACTTGCGGCAATTCGCGGACGAGAATTTGCAACTCCTGACGATGTTCGCGACATTGCACGACCGGTTTTGAGACATAGACTTGCGTTGCGTGCCGAAGCCGAACTTGATGGAGCAACAACGGACGCGGTTATCACTGATATTTTAAAAACTGTTGAAGTTCCGCGTTAAAAAATCGCGAAAATTACATTATCAAGTCGTTTAAAATATTTTCTTCAAAGAATTTTTGTGATATTTCGCTTGCATGTTTCAGAAGAATTTCAATATCAGGTTGAGTTTTTCCTAATAATTCAAGCGATTTTTTTGTTGCTGCTGAGTCGTTGTGCAATTCAGTTTGTTGCAAAGCATTTTTCAAGGCTTCAATACGCAAACCTGAATCTTTTATTGTGCCAAGTTCGGAAATCATCCAACTTAACGCGAGAAAATGATTTTTTTCGAATGTTAAAAAATCTTTCACATTTTCGGCAACTGTCAGCTGATTAAACTTCGATGTGACAATTTCGTTAGTCAAATATTTTTTAAAATGTTTCGCAACAGGCTTGGTTTCTTCTAATTTGACAACGCCTTGCAAGGCTTGCGGATAAATACTGAGCCAACGAATTTTTCTCCGCAATTCGTGAACGTCTTCCTCAACATTATCAAAAACAAACGTTGTTTCCTCAACAAATTCGTGAATTTTCTTGATTTGCTTCAGATAAAAACACTTCAAAGCCGCAATTTCTTTTGCCTCAGCAAGCCATTTGACGCTCTCTAATTGTTTATTAATTTTCTTAAGTTGCAAACCATTTAGCCATTCGCCATCTTTCAATAGCAAATTTAAAAGGTGTGTTTTTTCAATTGTTTTATTGGCAATAAAAGACTTAACTGTTTCTGGAATTTCACTTTTTGGCGAAAATTCTTTTTGAAAAGCCGCGTAATAATCTAAAGCACCAAGTGCGTCTTCAACTTGCTTAAACTTCTCTTTCAAACTCGTAAACAGTTTTTTATCAATCAAATCGCTGTAAACCTTTGATAACGCTTCCAACATAAACATCGGCGTTCGCAAATCATGCAAAAAAAGCCATAATGCCGGATTTTCCTTAGTTTTGGCTTGATCAAACAAGGCTTGCACCTTGCTAATTTGAATCTTAAAACGTAATTTTCCTTGTGTCATAACGCTATAATATTGCTAAATTCACAAAACTGCTAGCCGAAAACCGAAAAATTAGCCTGCATTTTTTCTGTTAATAAAAAAATAAAGATGTCCGATTTTTGGCTTGTTCATTAATAAAAATGGTTAGCAGAAACTTGGGATTCTGGGAAAATCTCGGTGGCTCGTTTGATTCTACAAAGATTACGCGTTATTAGATTTGCGAAAATGAATTGATTTAATCGTGGAATGTTCACAACAATCGCTCGAAAACAAGTCAATGTTCAGATGTAATTTGCTTTATTGACGCTTGTTCGCTTCTGTAAAACAACTAAAAAAATATTGAACCAATTTTGTTAGTTTTTAGTTTGCCAGGGAAATTAATCCAAAAAACTCTTGAAAATTTTTATTAATGACACTTTTGAATTTGATAAGTCTTTTTATGTATTAAGAAGTTCTTAAACCTAATACATTCAAGATGTTACTGATCCAATCTTTTGACGATTACAACCGTCGCGTCGTCTTCGAGAATTTCGTTTCCGCAAAACTTCACAATATCTTGATGCAAAAAATCAACTAATTGTCTCGCTGGAAGATTTATTCCTTCAAAAACCTTTGCCGCAAGTCTCTCTTTTCCATATTCTTCGCCAGATTCATTCGCGGCTTCGGTCAAACCATCTGTGTATAAAACCAAAATATCGTTTCGATCCATTCGAAGAAAATGTTGGTGATAGCGTTTGTCTTTGAACATTCCGAGTGGCAAATCGCCGTATTCGACAAATTTTGATTCACCGTTTTCTTTAATTACAATCGGCGGATTATGACCGGCATTTGAGAAAACAAATGTTTTATTTGTCGCGTCCAAAAATCCGTAAATCGCGGTGATAAACTGATTTGATTCGACTGAATCCCAAAGTAAATTGTTTACTTTTGAAAATGCAATGTGCGGTGCATATCCAATTTGAGCCAATGCCCGTAGGCTCGCACGCAAAAACGCCATCAATAAAGAAGCCGGAATTCCTTTGCCCGAAGCGTCTGCAATGACGATTCCAATTTGGTCATCAAAAATCTTCACCCAATCGTAATAATCGCCGGAAACTTCTTCGGTCGAAAAATTATATGCCGAAATATCAAAGCCTTTGAGGATTGGATCTTTTGCAGGTAAAAGTGCGAGTTGAACCTGTCTGGCAATTTCAATTTGAACCTCAAGTCGTTTTTTCTCAATAACTTGCTCGTGAAGTTGAACTTTTTCAATAATAATCGCAACTTGTGCAGTCAGCATTTGTAAAACTGCCAAATCATCATCGTTATAAGCATTAAACTTGTCGCTTTCAAGATCAAAAACGCCAATCACTTCGTTATTTGCAATAATCGGTGCGACCATTTCAGAATTTGTCCGCTTGCGAGCCGAAAAATATCGCGAATCTTCGTGAACATTTGGACAGACGATTGACTCGCCAGTTTGTGCTACATATCCGATAAATCCTTCACCGAGTTTAAGATGCGGTTCAACTTGCTCAAAAGTAATTCGGTAACCGCGAATCATTTTTGTTTGAAAATCGTAGCCGGTTTCGTCTTGCTTAATCAGATAAATTCCAGCGGCATCGTATGGTAAAAGCCATTCGAGCGTGTCCATCACTTGCGTAATTACTTCGTCTAAATTGAGCGATTCGCTGATTTTTTTTGTAATGTCGAGCAACATCCGCAATTTATCGACAATTGATAAATTTGGATCATGTTCCGCGGTTTTTGGAATTTCAGTAATCATTTTTAAATATGCAAGTTCTTGCCAACGTTGGCTTTATAATCATCCCAAAGTTTCGTAATCTTCATCCGAAATTCGACCAAAAGCTGGCTCACAACAAAATGTCTTGCAATCTCTCTTGAAGTTTTACCTTGTTTAATCATTCTACGCAATGCTGAAAACGGAACTAACGCCGCCGCACCAACTCCATAAGCCTCTTCTTCAATCTCAGCGTGATAATCGCGAGTTTTGTTTCCGACTGCCAAACGGCTCGGGCTATGTCCAAGGAAAACGTGAGAAATTTCTTCCATCAGCGTCGCGTGTTGGCGATTAATGTGATGAGTTGGGTTTAAAACAATCAACTTTTTGCCACTCGGCAAAGTCTGTGAACAGGCTCCGCCCGACCAAGTTTCCTTTCCATCACCAAGTAAATGTTTCAAACTTTCTTCCGGCAATAATGCTTCAAAATGCTCAAACGGAACAACTTGTAAATTTGCGTAACGTGCTAATTCAAAAGGATTTAAACGCTCATCATCACGCCGCAGGTTTGCAAAATCACGCAAGGCTAAGCCACGAACTTCGTAATTTCGATACTTTGAATTTGGCGGTAGATTTGTTGTGTCCACAGATAAATTATACATCTATTTTGAGTATTTTGAGAATATTGAATTAACAACTACGATATAGAGATGTTAATTACAGCAAAAGACAATCCGCGTTTGAAACATACACGTAGCGTTCGTGAAGGAAAGGTTCGTGACCAGATATTCGTCGAAGGTTTGCGGCTTTGTGAGGAAGTTTTGAAAGCCGAGATTGAAATTATCGATGTTTTTTTCTCAGATGAATTTAATAAAACCGAACGGAGCGAAGATTTTCTTGATAATTTTTCAAACGCAATTGAAGTTCCCGCTCAGATTTTTGCCACAATTTCCGACACCAAATCACCGCAAGGAATTATCGTAATCGCGAAAAAACCTCGCACCGAAAGTCTGGTTTTTGCTGATGGACATTATTTGATTCTCCACAAACTTAATAATCCGATCAATGTTGGTGCAATTTTACGAACTGCCGAAGCTGCGGGAATTTCAGGCGTAATTTTAACAAAAGGCACGGCAGATGTTTTCTCGACCAAAGCCTTACGCGGTGCGATGGGAGCAAGTTTGCGTCTGCCGATTTGGGACAAAGCAAACTTTTGGGACGCAATACAATTTTGTCAAGAAAATGATTTGAAAACGGTTTGTGCAGATATTCGTGCGGAAAAAACCCACACTGAAATTGACTGGAGCGAGTCACACGCAATAATTATCGGCTCTGAAGCACATGGTTTGACTGATGCCGAACGCGAAATGTGCGTCGAAAGTTTGAAAATTCCGATGTGTGAACCAGTGGAAAGCTTGAATGTTGCTGTGGCTTGTGGGATTTTGTTGTTTGAAGCGAATAGAAAGATTTGATTTAACGCAAAGTCGCTAAGTCGCTAAGTTGCAAAGTTGCAAAGTTAAGAATTTAGCTTAAAGAACATAAAAAACATCGCGTCTTTGCGTTAGACATTTCTAATACAAAACACAACGAACTTTTAAATCTTCGCTCAATTCCTTCAGAGCAATCTCATGCTCTTCACATTCCGTTTTTTTAAACGAACAACGCGGTGCAAAATGGCAACCTTTCGGTAAATTGGTCGGACTCGGAACTGTGCCTTCTATTGTTGAAAGCCGCGTTTCTTTTGTTTCACCAACGGCTCGCATTTTTGGAACGCTTTTCAGTAAACCTTGCGTGTATGGATGTTTAGGGCTTTCGAAAATTTGTTCAACAGACGATTCTTCGACGATTTTTCCAGTATACATCACGCAAACTCTGTCCGCGACTTCGGCAACAACGCCCAAATCGTGCGTAATCAATAAAACTGCGAGTTTCCGATTTGTGCGAAGTTCATTTAAAAGTTCGAGAATTTGAGCTTGAATCGTAACATCAAGTGCAGTTGTCGGTTCATCAGCAATCAGCAATTCGGGATCGCAGGCGAGTGCCATCGCAATCATTACACGTTGTCGCATTCCGCCAGAAAGTTGGTGCGGATAATCATTCACACGTCTTGCGGGATCAGGAATCGAAACCTCTTTCATCGCTTCAATCGCGGCTTCCCAAGCATCGTGTTTATTTAATTTTCGGTGCAAACGCAACGCTTCGGCAATTTGTTCGCCGACAGTAAAAACTGGGTTGAGCGAGGTCATCGGATCTTGAAAAATCATTCCAATATCGTTGCCGCGAATTTCACGCATTCGTTCATCTGTTGCATTCAAAAGACTTTCGCCTTTGAAATTGATTTCACCAGCCGCAATTTTCCCAGGCGATGATATTAGACGCATAATCGAAAGTGCCGTAATTGACTTCCCGCAACCACTTTCGCCAACAATCGCCAACATCTCGCCTTCATCAACGTGAAAACTCACATCATTAACAGCTTTGACCAAACCGGCACGAGTCGGAAATTCGGTTCTTAAATTTTTTACTTCTAATAAATGTGGCATAGTTTGATAATTGTTAGTTGTTAATTTCACGAGAAGAACGAACTTTTTCATCATTAACAATTAACAATTTGTAATTAATCATTAAGTTTTACCGGTTCTTTTGGTCTATTCGGCAATTTTACAGGTTTCGTCAATTTTTTCATCAATTCATCAACTGCACGTTCGAGTTGCGGATCTTTACCAGCGATTACAGACTTCGGATCGTTTTCAACTTCAATATCTGGGTCAACGCCGTAACCTTCAATTACATATTCGCCTTTGGTGTTTGCCAACGCCGAACCGGGAACCGAAACTTGTCCACCATCGAGTAACGGACCGCGACTTTGAATGCCGACAACTCCGCCCCAACTTCGTTTGCCGATAAGTGTTCCAAGTCCAGCTTCACGAAACATATAAGGAAAAATGTCGCCGTCTGATGACGAATTTTCGTTCAAAATTGAAACCATCGGACCAATGAAAACGCCATCTGGATAAGTATTTCCTTGATCGTCCGTGCGACTAAAATTTACGCCGAGAACTTTTCGACGCAGACGCTCAATCAACATTCGCGACACATTTCCGCCACCATTTGCACGAACATCAACAACCAAACCTTCCTTATCAAGTTGTCCATAAAAATATTTGATAAATTCACGAATTCCATTGTTTCCCATATCTGGAATGTGTAAATATCCGAGTCTGCCGTTAGAAAGTTGTGAAACTTTTTCACGATTTGCCGTAATCCAATTGAGATAAACCAAGTTTCCTTCATCAGCAATCGGACGATAAGTTATTGTGCGTGAACCATTTGCAGTCGGCGTAGAATTTACGGTGAGTTGCACAGCACTATCCGCTTTGCCGCGTAAATAAGCATAAATATCTTTGTCAGTCGTCACATTTTCACCGTTAATTGCAATGATAAAATCGCCAACCTTAACATCGTTTCCAACTTCAGTCAGAGGTGAACGATAGATGTCCTCTTCATTTTGACCACCGAAAATTTTGCTTATTTTGTAACGATTATTTGCTTTATCAGCTTCAAATCTCGCACCTGCAAGAGCAACGCGAACACGTGTCGGCAAATTAAAATCGCCACCTTCGATGTATGCGTGTTGCACCGCAAGTTCAGAACACATTTCAGAAATAACGTAGTTTAAATCACTTCGATGTGCGACATAAGGCAACCAAGTTTTGTATTGTTCGCGAAGTTTTACCCAATCGTAGCCGTGCATATTTTGGACGTAAAACCAATCGCGATAACGTCGCCAGACTTCGTTAAATATCTGATTCCATTCTTCTTGCGGGTTTATTTCTGCAACCAAACCGTTGGTTGAAACAAGTTTTCTCGATAAAACTCCAAGCGGACTTGCATCAAACAAAGCATAACCACCACCGATATTTGTCAAAATTTTTGAACCATCGGGCGAAAGTGTGTAACCAAATGCTGGATCGGACAAAGTTGTTTCCTTTCGGTCTTTGATTGAAAAAATTCTGAGCGAAGCTGAACCACCACCGCGTCCATAGTAAAACGGCGGATTGACCGTATAGATCAAATGTCCAGTCTTGGCTGAAAGTCCGCCGTAATTATCTGCAGCTAATGGAACTTTTACGGAACGCCCAATTATGCCATCAAAATCAATCGTTTCCGGCTTAGTTTCAGGTTTTATAATCGGCGTATCTGCTTTCTTTTCTTCAATTATGGTAACTTCATCAGATTCGGCAGGAAAAGGATTTTTTACATCTTTCCGTAATGCCAACGCATAAATTTGCGTCGATTTATTGCTTGCATAGTTGAATTCAACGCCCGAAATTTGAGGTGCAAATTCCCTATCGCTGAGAAAATAAAGATAATTTCCGTTTGGATCAAATGTCGGATTGCTCGAATCGTAAAGTTCGTTCGTAACTTTGTTAAGTTTATTTGTCGCAACTTCATATAAATAAACGGACGAAAATCCGTTTGTTCCGCCCATACTAAACGCGATGAAATTACCTTTCGGTGACCATTCGTAATCAAAAACCTGCCCGCGAGGAGCGTCAACAATTTGTTTAATTGATTTATCTGCAATGTTTACAAGATAAATCTTGCCGTCTTTGTCTGAAAATGCGATTGTCTTTCCATCCGGCGACCAACTCGGTGCATATCGCATCGCCTGTCCACCTGTTGTTAATTGTAATGCGGCAGAATTTCCGTCTTGTGCAACTAACCAAATTTCTTCTTCGCCGCTTTTGTCAGAAATATAAGCGATTTGTTTTCCGTCTGGCGACCAACTCGGCTGTTTGTCGTGTGCGTTCGAAGATTTCGTCAAATTCCGCGTTGAACCTTTTTCGATTGGAACTGTAAAAATATCTCCGCGAGCAGCAAATACCGCACGTTCTCCTTTCGGACTAAGTGAATAATTTTCCACCAAACCAGTAACATTTACCACGCGATTTCGGCGATTAACGCCATCATCAGGAACATTTATTGAAAGTTTGTTTGCTTTTTTAGAACTCACATCAAAAATTTCGAGTTCGCCATTTCGTTCATAAATAATTTTCGATTGATTGTCTGAACTGCTCCAACGGACTTCCCAGTCTTTGTAAGTTGTTGTCTGCGTTGTCTTTCCACTTTTCGTGTCGTAGGAGTAAAGATTAAATTTGCCGTCTTTGTCGGAGTTGTAATAAATAGTGTCGCCAATCCACATTGCATCGCGTGCGGCTCGCGGATTATCAGAAATTTTCTTCGCATCATTTGTCGCTAAATCATAGATGTAAAGTGTGTTAGCTTGTCCGCCCGAATAACGTTTCTCAGGACGAAAGTCACGACTGCGAGGCGAATAAACCATTTTCATCCCATCAGGCGAATAATCACCACTTCCCGCTTCAGGCATCGGTAACGCTTCCGCAGAACCGCCTTCGGCTGAAACTTTATAAAGTTTTACTTCGGATAATGTCCAAGAATCGCGATGACCTTTGAAGAAAACTGATTTGCCGTCACGTGACCAGCCGTAAACCAGATTATCCCAGCCCCAACGCGGTGTGAATGGACCTTTCGCCGGATAAAAGGTTAGTTGTTTTGGTTCGCCGCCGTTAGCTGACACAACATAAACTTGCTCATCACCATCATATTGTCCGGTAAATGCAATCCATTTTCCATCCGGCGAAAATTTCGCAAAAACTTCCATTCCAGGATGCGTAGTTAAACGTGTTGCAGTCCCGCCACTGGTTGAACTCGTCCACAAATCTCCGCCGTATGTAAACACAACTTTATCTCCCGAAACATCAGGAAATCGTAGTAGCTTGGTTTGTGAATAAGTTGTAAGTGTAGAAAATAAAGCGATTGCAAGAATAAAAATGAAACGACTAAACATAAAAACTCCTCTGGATTCTGTTTGAAATTTGTTTTTGAATAATAACTCAATTTTAAAAAATGACATAATCTGAAGTATCAATACAAAAAGGTATTAGGTTTTGAGATAAAACGCGACTAAATTTTTTGATAATACAATTTGTTACATATTAAATTTTAGTGAAAAATACTAACTTTTTATTATCAGCATCTTAAGTTTCAATTGTGATTTAGCAAATTAAATTTCAAACAAAATTATTTTTTTAAAAAAGCTATGTTTTGTTTGAAAATATTGGGTTTATAATATACTCTTTTACCACATTGATTATTACAGGAAAACTTTTAGCAAATTTGCTAATTATTTAATGTAATTTCATTAACAAAAAGTAACAATTAATTGTTCTATTTAAGGATTTTCTTACCCCCAGTTATTTAGTTTTCCAAATGTAAGATTAATTCAAAATCTGGGAACTTTTATTGACAAAGCATCATTTATAATGTAAAAAAGATGAGGCTTGAAATTTAAAAATTATTCAATTGCGTTAGAAGAGGAGAAATTATGAACAGCAGAGTATGGATTAAAAAGGCACTTACATCTATTCTAAGTGTATCAATTATAGCAACTTACACAATGGTTGCATTCGCTGCACCAAGCAAAACTATCGGCGAAATAACTGTTTCAGGTAAAAACGTCACTGTTAACGGTGAAGTAGCTCAAAACGGTAGAACATTATTCACCGCTAGCTCTATTGCCACAACCAACGACTCAAGTGCTTCCGTTAGTTTGAACACTGGCGGCAAACTTGAAATTGCACCAAACACCAGCATAACTGCTGATTCGAATGAAACTTTTACCTTATTTAAAGGTAAAGTCACATCTTTTTCTGAAACAAGCATTAACGTTGTAGCCAACGGAAAAACAACCAAATTAAATCGCGGTGAATCATCAACTATCAATCCAGACGATGAGAGAGACTCAACTGGTAAATGTATCGACAAAGACGGTGATGGCAAGTTGGAGTGCGATGATGCATCCGGTTCTGCTTGGTGGATTTGGACATTAGTATTTGGTGGAGCCGCTGCAGGAATAGTTATTGCTGCATTGAGTGACAACAACCGAGTTAGTTTAGGTGGCGGCACAACAGTTGTCAGTCCTATACGATAACCTCAAATCATTCAGGAGATTTTTATTATGAAACAATTACTTATGAAAAGCCTTACAATTGCTTTGGCTGTTACAGTTTGGTCTGTATATTCAACAATTTCTTTTGCGGCACCAAAAAGTGTTAACGGTGAAATCACGGTAAGTGGCTCTGTTACAGTTGATGGTCAAAATGCGATTTCAAACTCCACTGTCTTTTCAGGAAGCACAATCACTACTGGAAACAATTCTTCTGCGATTGTCAGCTTAGGAAAACTTGGAAAAATTGAATTACTTGCAGATACTTCTTTAATTCTAAAATTTGGAGACAGTAGCATTACTGGAATCCTTTCATCTGGAAAATTACAAGTATCAAATTTGAGCGGTATTGCAACTACTATTACAACTAAAGACGCAGTTGTTATTGCTGATGCAGCACAATCAAACGTATTTACCGTCGAAGTCGCTTGTGCTGACACACTTGCTACTACCATTTCTGGTTTAGTTACTATGAGAAATGGAAGTATTGACAAGCAGGTTGCTGCTGGAACAGATGCTTCAGTTGGAATTCCTTCACAAGCTGGATGTAAACCTTGTTTACGACCAGGTGGTGTTGCCGCACCATTACCAATAGCTGGTCTCGGTGTTGGAGCTTTAGTAGCATTATTAGTTGGAGCTGCTGGTGCAATTGGAACTGCTGTTGTAGTTGGAACTGGAAAAAGTGGTGAAAACACAACCATCGGCGGTGGAATTATAACCGTTAGTCCAGTCCGATAGTTTAATTTGATAACAAAAAAAACGAGTTAGGTTGAAATAAACTTAACTCGTTTTTTTATTTTAGTTTGTGAATATTTTAACAAGTTGTAAGGTTTATATATGCATATAGCAGTAATCGGAACAGGTTATGTAGGTTTAGTTACAGGAGCTTGCTTTGCCGAATTTGGCGTTGAAGTAACTTGTGTAGATGTTGATAACAAAAAAATTGAAGGTTTAACAAAAGGCATAATGCCAATCTATGAACCTGGTTTAGATGCAATTGTTGAGAAAAACCATAAAGCTGGACGGTTACATTTCACGACCGACATAAAATCAGCGGTTGAACAAGCATTGGTTGTCTTCCTCGCTGTTGGGACTCCACCAAAAGAAGATGGCTCACCCGATATGAGCTACTATCAACAAGCCGCAAAAGATATTGCTGAAGCAATGAACGGTTATAAAGTTTTAGTCACAAAATCGACAGTTCCGGTTGGGACAGGCAAATGGTTGCGTGAGTTTGTCAAAGAAAATTTAAAAGTAGAGACAAATTTCGGTGTTGCATCAAACCCTGAGTTTCTCCGTGAAGGAGCAGCAATTGATGATTTTATGCGACCTGATAGAGTTGTGGTTGGTAGTAATGAACTTGACGCAATTGCAATCTTGAAAGATCTTTATCGTCCACTTTATTTGATTGAAACCCCAGTTGTTATTACTTCGCTCGAAGCGGCTGAACTAATAAAATATGCCGCGAATGCTTTTTTAGCCACTAAAATTACATTCATCAACGAAATTGCAAATCTTTGTGATGCAATTGGCTGCGATGTTCACGATGTAGCCCGCGGAATGGGAATGGATAATCGAATCGGACGAAAATTCCTTCATCCTGGTCCTGGTTATGGCGGATCTTGTTTCCCAAAAGATACAAAAGCATTTACCAAAGTTGGTGATAAATTTGGAGTTGAAACTACTGTCGTTGATGCAGTTATCAAAGCAAATGATTATCAGCGACTTGCGATGATACCAAAAATTCAGAAACTTGTCGGTGATTTTCAGGGAAAAAAAATCGGCGTTTTAGGTCTATCTTTTAAACCTGAAACTGACGATATGCGTGAATCACCCGCGACAGACATTATCAAAGAAATGCAAAAACAAGGTGCAAAAATTCGTGCATTTGATCCTGTTGCGATGGAAGAAGCGAAACACTCTCTGCCTGATATTGAGTATGCAACCGATGAATATGATGCAATCAAAGACGCAGATGTTTTAGTAATCATCACCGAATGGAATCAATTTAGAGCCTTAGATATGGAAAAAGTTAAGAGTCTTTTGAAATCTCCAAAAATTGCTGATTTACGAAATATATATGAACCGACAACAATGCGTGAACTTGGTTTTGAATATGTTGGCGTTGGCAGATAGAATGTTGTAAAATCGATTAGGTAAGTTTATTCTTTCCATTTTTTTATTTCCTTCGGTTTTTAAATTTCTAATTTTTCAATACAAATATGAATGTTTTAGTTACAGGCGGAGCGGGTTTCATAGGCTCAAATCTTGCCGATGAACTTATCAGACAAGGTGCAAAAGTCCGCATCATAGACAATTTTTTAACAGGTTATCAGGAAAATTTAGATGACATAAAAGGTGATTTTGATTTTTACAACGCAGATATTAATGATTCTGTTGAGTTAAAAAAAGCACTAAAAGATGTTGAAGTTGTTTTTCATCAAGCCGCATTACCGAGTGTTCCGCGTTCGGTCATCAATCCTTTAGAAACTCACAATGCTTGCGTCAATGGCACGTTTAATGTCTTAGCTAATGCAAAAGAAGCAGGTGTTCGGCGAGTAGTTTACGCAGCTTCGAGCTCTGCATATGGTGACCAAGAATTATCACCAAAAGTTGAAACAATGCGTCCTGAGCCGCTTTCTCCTTATGCTGTTGCAAAGTTAGTTGGCGAATATTACGCCCAAGTTTTCCATCGGGCTTACGGACTTGAAACAATTTGCTTGCGATATTTCAATGTTTTCGGTCCACGCCAAGACCCAACCTCGCAATATTCAGGCGTAATTTCTCGGTTTGTAGATTCTTTATCAAAAGGCGAACGTCCATTAATTTTTGGTGATGGCGAGCAGACTCGTGATTTCACTTATGTCGCCAACGTTGTGAATGCAAATATCAAAGCATCGCAAACCACAAAAGGTATCGGCGAAGTAATTAACACCGCAAACGGCGAAGCAATTTCGCTTAATAATTTGTTGAATGTTTTAAAAGGATTACTTGAACGCCAAGACATCGAGGCGATTTATGAAGCACCGCGAAACGGTGATATTATCCATAGTTTAGCTGATAATTCTAAAGCAAAAGAGTCTTTCGGTTATGAAAAACTCATCGGTTTAGAAGATGGATTGTCGAAAACTATTGATTGGTGGAAAAATAGCAGATTTTCGCAAATATAACAAAATAAAAGGCTTGTCGTGATGACAAGCCTTTTATTTTAAATCTCAAATTGTTTTTTCAAACTTTCGGTGTATGGAAATCTCGCAACACCTTTTTCCGTGATAATCGCCGTCACCAAATCATTCGGCGTTACGTCGAACGCGGGATTACTGACACCGATTCCGTCCGGTGCAATCTGTAAATTTTTATAATGCGTAATCTCGCGTCGGTCGCGTTCCTCAATCGGAATTTGTTCGCCTGTCGGGCAATTCATATCGACGGTTGAAAGCGGTGCGGCAACATAAAACGGAATATTGTGTCTTTTTGCCAAAACCGCAACCATATACGTCCCGATTTTGTTAGCAACATCACCGTTTGCCGCAATTCTATCCGAACCCACAACAACCGCTTGCACCGCACCTTTATTCATCATATAACCTGACATATTATCGGTAATCAGCGTAACTGGAATATTATCTTCGTGCAATTCCCACGCAGTTAATCTTGCACCTTGCAGGTAAGGACGAGTTTCATCGGCGATAACGTGAATGTTTTTTCCTTGATTAACCGCACCGCGAATTACGCCGAGTGCCGTTCCCCAAACTCCGCCAGTTGCCAATGCTCCAGCGTTGCAATGTGTTAAAACAGTCGAATTATCGGTCAGTAATTCACCGCCGAATTGGGCGATTAGTCGTTGTGATTCAATATCTTCTTCGTGAATTGCCTTGGCATCATCAATCAAAATTTGTTTAATTTCGCTGATTGATTTCCCTTCCAATTTTGCTTTTGCAAAAACTCGCTTCATACGGTCAATTGCCCAAAAAAGATTGACAGCTGTTGGTCGAGTTTTCCACAAAGTTTCGCAAATAAATTCAAATTCGTCTTCGAAATCAATCAAATTTGTGCCAACAAATTGTTTTACTCCAAGTGCAATTCCGTATGCCGCCGAAACGCCAATCGCCGGTGCACCACGAACAACCATATCGGTTATCGAATCAGCAACTTCTTTGTAAGTTCTCAACATTAACCACGTTTCTTCAGTCGGTAAAAGACGTTGGTCGAGCATATTTACACCTTCATCAGTCCATTTCACAGGGATAATCATTTGTAGTTTTCCTTTTAAATTATTGCCAAAATATGAATAATAATCTAAATAATAAACGTTTTCTTAAAAAAAATCTTCTAAAGTTGCAATGTTTTGTGGTAAATTTTACTTACTAAAGATTTGTATTAATCTTTTACCTCGAATGATGGAAACCAAAAAAGAATATTGCATAATTGTCGAAGGAAATTACTTTGACGTTGATGAAGCAGAAGATGCTTTACGTGAACCCTTTATCGAAGAATTTGTCGAAGAAAATGGCAAGTTTCGCCTTCATAATTGGGACGATATTGAAGTTGCTCAAGGCATTTCACTTGGCGACCTTGAGATTGAGATGATTGACGATGAAGTCTTTCAAATTTCCTCAGTCTCTCGAAAAATCGACGAACGTAAAGCAAAAATGCTTGAAGAATCTCTAAAACGTCAAGCTATGTTTGATGAAATTCGTATTGAACAGTTAAAATAACTTTGCTCGACAACACAACAAAGTATTTATCTTGCCAATGTCTAAAAACATTAACATTGCTCGATGATTGTTTTGTGTCGAAGCAATTATTGACAAGGAAAATTAGGTGAATTTAATAGACATGCAAGCATCTGGATTGAAACTCAAAGACAATTTCCGCAACGATTTTTCGCTGAACCGCGAACTTCCCGATTCTTTACAATTTTTAGACACAATTTCCAGCAATTTTTTGTGGTCGTGGAACACCGCAGGAGTTTCAATTTTTCGCGATTTAGACGCAACTCTTTGGGAAACTTGCGAACAAAATCCGCGACGTTTGCTAGCGGAAATTAGCGAATTACGGCTTTGGCAAAAGGCAAATGACGCTAGTTTTGTCGAGCGTGTAAACAAGTTTGCTGAATATCAGTCTCGCTATTTGGAAGCTAAACCCAAAAATTTTGGGAATATTTCGGCAAAACGTCCGGTTGCATATTTTTGTGCCGAATACGGTGTTAATAATTCTCTGCCGATTTATTCCGGCGGTCTTGGGATTCTTGCCGGCGATCACTTAAAATCTGCAAGTGATATGAATGTTCCGCTTGTTGCGATTGGTTTAATGTATCGTTTTGGATATTTTCGCCAAAAGCTCGATATTAACGGTTTTCAGACCGAAAAATATCTTGATTCTTTTGATAACGAAATTGCAGTTTCGCCAGTTTTTGATGAAAACGGCGAACGAATCGTGATTCACGTAAAAATGAGAGGTCGTGATGTTTTTGCACAAACGTGGCTCGCAAAAATCGGGCGTATTTCGCTTTATTTACTTGACACAAATATTCCGCAAAACACTGATTTAGATAGACTTATCACCGGACACTTATATGGCGGCGACACAGAAACGCGAATTGTGCAAGAAAAAATTCTTGGCATTGGTGGCGTTCGTCTGCTTCGCCAATTGAACATTCAGCCATCAGTTTATCATCTCAACGAAGGTCATTCTTCGTTTCTTACACTTGAGCTTGCACGAGAAATAATCGAAAAAGAACAAATTGTTTTTGCCGAAGCTGTCGAAAAAGTCAGAAAACTTTGTGTTTTCACGACGCACACTCCTGTTCCAGCCGGAAATGATGTTTTTCCACCGGATTTAATCGACCAATGTTTCGATAGTAACTATATTAAATCGCTCGGTTTAACTCACGACGAATTTGTCGCCTTTGGGAAAATAGATGCTGACGACAAATTGGAGTGGTTTGGTATGTCACCGCTGGCACTTCGAATGTGTCGGAGTGCGAACGGCGTGAGCGAAAAGCATGGTGAAGTTTCGCGTGAAATGTGGCAAAAAATGTTTCCTAATTTTTCACTCGAAGAAGTTCCAATTAAACACATCACAAACGGTGTTCATGCACCAACCTGGATTGCTCCGGCGTTTAAAAATCTCTTTGATAAACACATCGGCAAAGATTGGACAAAAGTTTTAACACGTAAAAATGCGTGGTTTAAATCTGTCGAAAAAATTCCTGATGCTGAAATCTGGGACGCACATCTTCTTTTAAAACAACAACTTATTGCCTTTATCCGTGAGCGAAAAAATGCTGCTAATTTATTTGATAAAGACGTTTTGACGATTGGATTCGCCCGTCGAGTTGCAGGTTACAAACGTTGGAATTTGCTTTTGCACGATGCCAAAAGAATGGCGGCAATCATAAATAATTCGGAAAAACCTGTCCAATTTGTCTTCGCCGGCAAAGCACATCCGCAAGACATAAAAGCGAAAATGCTGCTCCAAACTTTGTTGCACGAAACTGCGTCTGATCGTGTAACATTTATCGAAGATTATGACCAAGAAGTTGCGAGATATTTGGTTCAAGGCGTAGATGTTTGGATGAATGTTCCGCGTCGTCCGCTTGAAGCAAGTGGCACAAGTGGGCAAAAAGTAGCGATGAACGGCGGACTCAATTTTTCTATTCTCGATGGTTGGTGGATTGAAGGTTACAACGAAATTAATGGTTTTTCGATAGGCGTTTTGCGAGACAATGAAATGGATGAAACCGTTATTGACCAACAAGATGCAGACTCTCTGTATAATGTTTTAGAGAACCAAATTGTTCCGTGTTTTTACAAAAAAGATTCAAATAGTTTGCCAACTGATTGGATTGCCAGAATGCGAAATTCGATTCAAACTCTAACTTTTCAGTTTTCGAGCGATAGAATGGTAAAAGATTATATTGAAAAAATTTATTGTTAAATAATTTTTGAGCGTAATCTAAATTAGTTTCACCATCTCGTTTGTAGGCTGAAAACTTCTTGCGAATTGTGTCAGTTCCATTCTTTTCACCTTGTATTTCTGAGCTGAATGGCTGAAAATCGCGTCTCGAAATTACTGCATTATTGGTATCGCAGAAACACAATGAGTTTTAAACAGATTCTAAGTTCCGTGTTCTTTGTGTTCTCTGTGAAAAAAAGTATTATCTCAAACCTTGACCGAATTGTTCCGTTCCGAATGCTCCAATTCCGTTTAATCTGAAGCTAAAAACAAAGCGGTTTTCACGACGGACACCAACGTTAAATGTGTAGTGTTGCACAACTAAAGAGCAGCAATCATAGGCGTAACCGATTGTTCCGAGTGAAGAAATGAGCGGCGAACTGCGAGTTGCACGTCGGTTTTGAAAGTCAAAGAACAAAGAAACACCGCCAAAAATCCCCTTGTTTCTATCGCCTAAAAATAATGAAGGATTCCATTGCGAACCTCTCTGCGTTCCAGCTTCTTTGCCAAAACTATTGCCAAATTGCTGCAATGAAGGTGCCAAATCTACTGCCCGAGTGTAATAAAAAGTCTGGAAAATTTTCAACAGTTTTGTGTCGTAACCAACTGTGGCAGAAATATTTCGTAAACCGTCACCATTAATTCCAAAATCTGAGCGTGTGTTGAAAAATATTGTTCTCTCTGGTCGATACGTAAAATCAACATTGATTGGCGACCATTTTCGCGGAATTCCGCCAAATGTAAACGGTGTCAAAGCAGCTATAGATGAAAGCTGATTTCTTCTGCCAGGCGTTAATGCACCACCAAAATATGGGTCGAAAAAATGCTTTTGTCTGACAGTTAGCGTAAATATTTCGTATGGTTGAATAGAAAGTTGGTTTTTTCCGTTCGGATTTTCTTGCTGTTCTTTTTGTGCTTCGGCAGTTACAGCCTCGGTGTAACGTCTTGTAAAAATTCGATTTGTCACGCCAAACTCGACTTCATTTGTGTCAGAAATTGTGTCTAAATAATCGAAACGGATCAACTTATTAAAGTCGTTTACGCCTTTTACAAGTCGATAAGTTAAATAAGGTTCAATCGTATGACGAAAGCGAAACGAGTTATTTTTTCGATAGAAATTTTTAGCTAAGGCAACTGGTCTAACGTCAAATTCAAATTCGCCGTAACTTCGAATAATATTGCGTCCTAAAACTCTTCTAAAACTATCGAGCGAGTTTGAATAATATGTCGCACGAAATCCGCCAGTTGCTGTAAATGTTGCATACTTTGTGTTTACAGGCACGGAAACTTGCGGAAATAAATCAAATCTTTGCCCAATAACCGGCGTAACAATTGGATCGCTGCCGACAATTTGACGATAAAGATTAATATCATCAACCGCTTCGCGACGGCTCACACCTTCAATACTTGTCTTAAACGAAAAATAAACATCGTCTAAAAACTTCAGCGGACTCGGTCTTTTTTCAAAATGAACGCTCGGCAAATTTCTGGTTTTAACACGCACATTCGGAATCGAAATAACTTCAGATTTCGCCTGAACATTTAACGAAAAATCATCCCAACTCTTGTTAACAAACGCTTTAGAAACTTCAATCGGCGAAATAACTTGCTGAATTCCATCTGAAAAAACTTGCCTAAATGCCAGACTTGAAGTTAAACGCACATCAACTGCTGCGGTAAATCCGTTCGGAAAATACTGCACGCCTTCTGCATAAACAATCGAACCACCTTGGTCAGATTTTCTGTCAGTTCCTTTAAATTTTGAACCCAAAATTCGATCTTTGACAACATATGAACCAAAGTTGAAATATGAACGCGAATTTGCACGAGTTCTCGCGTCAAATCCGTAGCCAATTCCTCTTGAAGTATAAACATCACCACGAAGCGTAATGTCCGCCGAACGACCTAAAGTTTGATAATACGCCGCCGAAAGTCTTGCACCTTTATTTGAAGAATAACCAACAGTTGGAGTCAAAAAACCTGATTTTCGGTCATCTTTACGCAATGGAATTGAAACAAAAGGCAAGGCGAGAACCGGAATGTTTTTGATGCGAAACTTGGCATTTTTCATCTTCAAAGCAACATTCGTTTTGGCATAAACTTCCTTTGCGGTAAAACTCCATTTCGGCACCGAATCTTCACAAGCAGTAAATTGCCCATTGATAATTTTTATTTCGTCAAGAGAAATTCTTTCAACTCTGTCAGCCGTAAAATATATAACCGTTCCGTCGTCTGTTTGATTAGTAAAGCCTGTCGAATCAACAAAATAGCCGATTTTTGTTTTGTAATTCCATTCCGATTTTGTGCCGGTTATTCGTTGGTCATCACCCTGATCAAACACAACATTGCCTTCAGCAACCATCATATTTGTCTCTCGTATTACAGTAATTTTATCAGCCTGCATCCGATAAATTCCATATCTTGCATCAACTCTTCCCGAATGAATTACAACTTCCTTCCCTTTTTCACCGCTTCCTGATTGATTAATTGAATAAACAACTAAATCACCATCGCCGCCTTCAACAACGTATTCAGCATCTTTATTTTGCTTCTTTTTAGGAGTTTGTGGCGGCGGATTTTCAGAAAGCGGGTTAACATTTGGAGTGTCAGTTAATGGATTTGAGACTTGTCTCTCAACAGGATTTGTTTGTTGCCCAAAAGCACAAAAAACTAGACTATAAATGATGATTATGGTACAAAAAAAACGCATAACTTTTGTTAGATGCTAACACGAATCTGCGAAAATAAAAAATTCTTGTGTTAGACTGATTTTCGTTTTAAGCTCGTTCGAAGATATGAATATCACAAGCATTTTAGTTGTTGAAGATGAAGAAATAATGCGTGCAATTTTGCGTGAATTGCTCGAAAATGAAGGCTTTCAGGTTTTCACTGCAAATTCATCTGAAACTGCACTCGAAATTTTTACAAAACAGGAAATTGACGTTACTTTGACTGATATAAAAATGTCAGGAATGGACGGACTTGAGTTGCTCGACAAACTGAAAACTATTGATTCTGAAGCACTTGTAGTGATTATGACTGCTTACTCATCGGTCGATTCTGCGATTTCAGCACTTCGCAAAGGTGCGTATGACTATGTCACAAAACCCTTTGTCAACGAAGATTTAATCAAAACTTTAAAAAATGCGATTCGCCAACGCGAGCTTTTTCGCGAAAATCGGGCGTTGCGACGTGAACTTGAAAAACGCTATGGTTTTTCAGAAATTATCGGAACATCGCAAGCCTTGCAAAGTATTTTTCGCTTAATTGAAAAGGTTGCAAACACCAATGCAAACGTTTTAATTTCGGGCGAAAGTGGCACAGGAAAAGAACTTGTGGCGAGAGCAATTCACCATCATTCTAAACGTTCGGAAAAAGATTTTGTCGCGATAAATTGCGGTGCTTTGCCCGAAAGTTTGCTTGAAAGTGAACTTTTTGGACATACAAAAGGTGCTTTTACTGACGCAAAAACTGATAAAAAAGGACTTTTTAGAACAGCTGATGGCGGAACATTATTTCTCGACGAAATAGCAGAAATTCCGCAACCGCTTCAAGTAAAACTGCTACGTGCTTTGCAAGAACACGAGGTAACACCGCTTGGTTCGAGCATTGCGGTCAAATTTGATGCAAGAATAATTGCTGCAACAAATCGCGATTTAGAAGAAGAAATCAAACAAAATAATTTTCGTGAAGATTTATTTTATCGGCTCAACGTAATTGAAATTTTCCTTCCACCACTGCGAGAACGGCGTGAAGATATTCCGCTTTTGGCAAAACATTTCGTTGCAAAAACTGCACAAAACCAACAATCTGAGCCAAAACCAATCACCAAAGAAGCAATGTCTGTCTTAATAAATTATCGCTGGCAAGGCAATATTCGCGAACTTGAAAATGCGATTGAACGTGCTTTTATACTTTCAGAAAACGAAATTGATTTTGACAGTTTATCGCCTAAACTCAAAGCAGAGAGTGATTTACAGTTTGAAATAAGAGATTTAGAAGGTTTGCGTCCGCCACTTGAAGAAATGGAAAGGCGTTATATTTTGGAAATTTTAAACTCTGTTAATGATGATAAAACGGAAGCCGCAAACATTTTAGGCATCGATTTATCTACACTTTATCGAAAGTTAAAACGATTTGATGAGATCAATGAATCAAATCTATAAAACTCATTTTTTACAAAAAGCTCGATAAGTTGTAAATAAAAACAAGCCTCCAATAACGGCAAAAACAATCGCGAGACCTTCTTTTTTGAAGTCAACATTTGTCAGTAACCAAGCCGTGAGCAATAAAGATAAGATTGTCGCAACAACACCAAACGGAGCGATAAACTCAGCTTTCGCAATATTTTCGCGATTTCGAAGAACTGGCAATGCCGCACAAGTAGTGGCGTAAACTAAAAGCCTGGTAATAGTGCTAATAGTTAAAGCTGTGACAAAATCGCTTTGTATTGTAAAAATTAAAACACAAAGTCCGGTCAGCAAAATAGATATGTATGGGGTTTTAAACTTCGGGTGAGTTGCACCCAAAATTTTCGGCAATTCATTTTGTTCAGCCATCGCAAATGGCATTCGCGTCGCGGTTAAAAATCCGCCGTTGAGGTTTCCAAAAATAGATATTAAAGCTCCAATTGTAATGAAAGTTGCTCCAAAACTTCCGAGAAAATTAACAGCCGCATCAGCGAGAGGTTTTTCAGATTTGGCTAATTCTGGCAAATTTCCGATGCTAACAATTTGAATCAAAATAAACAAAACTGCCGCAAAACCTAACGCGACAAGCAATGCAAAAGGAATATTTTTCTTAGGGTCTTTAATTTCACCGCCTGGAATAACGGCAGCTTCAAAGCCGACAAATGCGTAAATTAGTAGCAAAACTGCACTTGAGAACGCAGTATATTCTGGAATAATTGCAAACGAAAAATTTGCGGGTTGAATAAAAAACATTCCGACTGCGACAAAAATGAACAACGGAACAATTTTTCCGACAGTAAAAATATTAGTCAAAATTGTTGATTGCCTGACACCAAGGAAATTAACAGTGGTCAACGTTGCTACAATCAAAGTCGTCAAAAGAATTCTGGTTGTGCCTTGCTTGACAGTTGGATAAAAAAAACTCAAATATGCAAGCAATAAATTACAATTCGCCGCAAAAGTTGTGACGCGAACAATCCAATAAAGCCAGCCAACCTCAAAGCCAACAGCCGAGCCAAATGCTTCTTTCGCATAGAGATACATTCCGCCGGTTGTCGTGAACCGACTCGAGACTTCAGCAAAACAGAGTACAATTAAACCGATTATTAACGCACAAACTACAAATGCTAAAAGGCTGTAACTGCCGATAAGTGCCGTAACTTTAGCCGGCAAACCAAAAATTCCGGCTCCAATAATTGTGTTGATTGCGATTGCGGTTAAATCCCAACGACTAATTCCGCGAACTAATTTTTCATTTTCCATTCGGTTTCGTTTATACTCTTTTCAAACCAATTCGTAAAGAAAAGTTGAGAAAATCATGAAAAAGTTTTTTATTATCTTATGCTGCCTAACCTTTGTTATCTCTTTTGTAAACGCACAGAAAAAGCAATCTAAACCAACTAAAAAGCCATATCAAACAGTTGCAATTGAAAATTCGACTGAACTGCAAACTATTCTAAAATATGCAGTTAGCGAAACTTTGAATAAATATTCTGCCAAAGGAATGAAGTTTGATGATTTAGCAGCAACATTGATTGATATGCGAGATTCTTCTAATTTAGTTTCAGCAAATTATCGTGGTGATTTTAAAATTTATCCGGCAAGCGTTGTCAAAATGTTTTATATGGTGGCGATTCATCAATGGCTGGAAGACGGAAAAATCAAGGATTCGCCCGAACTTCGCCGCACGTTGAAAGATATGATTGTGGATTCTTCAAATGACGCGACGCAAATTATTCTCGATATTCTTTCTGGCGTAGGCAGCGGCGGCGAATTACCTGAAGCCGAATTCAAAAAATGGGCTTACAAACGAAACGTAGTCAATCGATATTTTGAGTCGCTCGAATATAAAAATATAAACGTTTGTCAAAAAACTTTTTGCGAAGATGCTTACGGAATTGAACAACAATTTCGCGGCAAAGATGGAGTGAATCGCAACAAATTAACGACAAACGCAACTGCCAGGTTATTGGCAGAAATTGTTTTAAATAAAGCAGTTACATCTGAACGAACAAAACAAATGCTCGATTTGATGAAACGAAATTGGGAAAATAAAGAAAGTAAAGTTTTTGATGGAGATGACCAAGCAAATGGTTTTACCGGAATTGCGTTGAAAGATTTAGATTTGAAAGGTGCGAAACTTTGGTCAAAAGCTGGTTGGACATCAAAAACTCGACACGATGTTGCATACATTGAAACTGCAAGCGGTTTGAAGTTTATTTTATGTGTTTTCACCGAGAATCAAGCAAAAGAACGAGATATTATTCCAAATGTTGCACGGATTATTTTGAGAGAATTTGCAAAAAGTAAGTAACAGATTAAAATGAAATAAATAAAATTATGTCAAAAAATTTGAAACCTAAAAAATTGCCGAAGTCTTTTTCGAAAAGACTCAAATGTGTCATTAAAACGCAACGAAAACTTGAAAAGCGGTTAAAGTTTCTGGAGCAAAGTCGCAAGGAATTCGCGAAAAAATTCATAACAAATCAGCTAATGACATTGAGCTTAACTCAAGATTTTTCTGATTTCAAGTATTATAATCAATCGAAGAAGAAGACAACTTTAAAAGAAAACGAACTAATCAACTAATCACAAACATATGAATAAAATAACGCTACTTTCTACAATTGTGTTACTTATAACATCAACTTTCGCACAAGGTTACAAACAACCGCCGCAAAATATTTTGGATGTTTTAAACGCCCCATCAACACCACAAACTGTAATCAGTCCTAAAAAGAACGTGATTGCATTGCTTGAGCCGCTTCGTTATCCACCGATTTCTGAGCTTGCACAACCAATGTTGCGACTCGCGGGTTTGCGAATAAACCCTAATACAAATGGGCAACATCGACCGTTTTATGTGACGAAAATAACGCTCAAAAATATTGCTGATGGCAAAGAAACGCCAATCGCACT
Source organism: Acidobacteriota bacterium (assembly GCA_031414415.1). GTDB lineage: Bacteria > Acidobacteriota > Blastocatellia > Pyrinomonadales > Pyrinomonadaceae > JANNVK01. Next base: position 75,958 of record JANNVK010000102.1, on the reverse strand, counting down.
TCCAACGAATGCGAATGTCATTTCGCCTACTTGGTCAGCCGATGGAAAATACATCGCGGTTGGAAATCAAACTCCGTCTGGAATTGAACTTTGGATTTTAGAAGTTGCAACTGCAAAACTTTCGAAACTCAAAAATATTCAAGTAAACACTGCGTTTGGTGGTTTTTCGTGGATGCCGAATCAAAAAGAGTTGCTCGTGAATCTTGTTCCGATGAATCGCGGTGTTGCTCCGCAATATCAAAATCTCACACCAAACGAGCCAAATATTCAAGAAACATCTGGTAAATCTGGTGCAGTTCAAACTTTTCAAGATCTTTTAAAATCGCCAAATGACGAAAGTCTTTTCGAATATTACGCGACATCACAACTTGCGATTGTTGACCTCAAAGGGAAAGTAAAAAACGTTGGTCAACCTGCAATTTTTGATAATGCCGACGTTTCGCCTGACGGAAATTCTATTCTAACTTCGCGAATTCAAAAGCCTTTTTCTTACCTTTATCCTGCATCGCGTTTTCCAAAAGAAATTGAAGTTTGGGATTTGATCGGAAATGTGACGAAAAAAGTTTCGAGCATTCCGCTTCAAGATAATTTGCCTGTTGGCGGCGTTTCGATTGGTGTGAGAAACATTTCGTGGATTCCGGTTGAACCTTCAACTCTCACTTGGGTTGAGGCATTAGATGGCGGAAATCCAAAAAACAAGGTTACACCGAGAGACAAAATAGTTATGTTACCCGCACCTTTTGCGTCAAATCCGATTGAGATTTTCAAAACCGAACAACGTTTTGCAGGTCGTCAATTTGGAGAAAAAGACGGTTTGTTGTTTGTAACTGAATATGATCGTGACACGAATCGGAGAAAAATTTGGCACTTAGATTATCGCAACCCAACAACTCCAAAGATGATTTCAGACCTCAGTATTAATGATCGATACGGTGATATTGGAAGTTTTGTAACTAAGCGACTTTCAAATGGTGTGAGCGTAATTCAACAAGATGGCGACGATGTTTTTACAACCGGAAACGGTGCAAGTCCAGAAGGTGATCGACCATTTTTGCGTAAGATGAACGTCAAAACTTTAAAGACACGCGAGATTTTCCGGTCGTTCAATTTCGAATACGCAAGTTTTGTTACTATGCTCGATTTAATAGGAGACTCAGTAATAGTCAGAAAAGAATCGCAAACTGAGCCTCCTAATCTTTATTCTTACAGTTTTAGTTGTTACAAAATGGAAACCGCGGATTGTATGGACAGAATGCCCGCTAAACTAACAAACTTTTCTGATCCAACGCCGCAACTTCGCGGAATCACCAAAAAACTCGTAAAATATAAACGTGCTGATGGAGTTGATCTTTCATTCACGCTTTATCTTCCGCCAAACTACAAAGAAGGAACTCGTTTACCGACAGTAGTTTGGGCTTATCCGCAAGAATTTACTGATGCTTCAACTGCCGGACAAGTTTCTGGTTCGACTAATCGTTTTACTACAATTGGCGGAATGTCGCATCTGTTTTTCTTGCTTCAAGGCTATGCAATTTTGGATGATACAACGATGCCGATTGTCGGAAATCCCGAAACTGTCAACGAAACATTTATCAAACAAGTTGTCGATTCTGCACAAGCTGCAATTGATAAAGCTGTCGAAATGGGCGTAACAGATCGCGACCGTGTTGGCGTTGGTGGACACAGCTACGGTGCATTTATGACCGCAAATTTGCTTGCTCATTCGGATATTTTCCGTGCGGGAATCGCACGCTCAGGTGCATATAACAGAACGTTAACGCCTTTTGGTTTTCAATCAGAACGTCGCACATTTTGGGAAGCACCTGATATGTATTTCAAGGTTTCGCCATTTATGTATGCCAACAAAATTAATGAACCGATTTTGATGACACACGGCGAAGCGGACAATAATCAAGGCACATTTCCCATTCAATCCGAACGACTTTTTGCGGCGATTCGCGGGAACGGTGGAACTGCCAGACTTGTGATGCTACCGCTCGAATCGCATGGTTATTCTGCCAAAGAATCTATCGGACACACGCTTTTTGAGATGGTTGAGTGGTTTGATAAACACGTTAAAAACGCTAAACAGCGTTGATGTAATTAAAAAAAGGCAGTTTGTAGTTAAGAGGAATTTTAAATTCTTTCCACGCAAATAACTGACAAACTGCCTAAAACTTTTTAGTAAAAAGAGGATTCAACAACAATTGTTGGATTAAAATTTCCAAGATAAGGAAGTTCGTTTTCGTTCAAAACAAGCAAATCAGTAGCAATTTGATTTGCGACTGGTTTCGAAAAATAAAACCCTTGCCCATAAATGCAACCAAATTCCATTAGTTTTTCTGCTTGAAATTCTGTTTCAATACCCTCAGCAATAACGTCTAGTTTTAAATTTTCTGCAAGCCGAAGAATAGTTCTAACAATTTCCCAACTTTTTGATTCGGCATCTAGTTTCCCAACAAATGAACGATCTATTTTAAGATTATCGAACGGAAATTTGTTTAAATAACTCAAACTAGAATATCCGGTGCCAAAATCATCAGAACTAATACGAACACCAAGTTTTTTGAGTTTTTTCAGAATTTTTAGGGCAATTTCAGCATTTTCCATAACGCTTGATTCCGTAACTTCAAGTTTCAAACATTTGGCAGGAAGATGGTTTTCAATCAATACTTGTTCTACCTGGCTCGCTAAATCTGACTGTATCAACTGTCTTGCGGAAAGATTAACGCTCACGGAGAGATTTGGATGTTGAGGAAATTGCTTACGCCAAGCACTCATTTGGCGGCAGGATTCTTCCAAAACCCATTTTCCAATTGGGATAATCAAATCGGTTTCCTCTGCGATTGGAATAAAATCAGCTGGTAAAACTAATCCTAATTCTGGATGTTTCCAACGAATTAGTGCTTCAAATTCAACAATTTTGCGAGTTTGTAAATTAAATATTGGCTGATAAAAAACTCTAAATTCTTCTCTCTCAATTGCCCTTCTCAAATCATTCTCTTTTTTCAATAAACTCAAGCTATTTGCGTGCATTTTGCTATCAAAAACTTGATAGCGAGCCTTTCCTCCAGCCTTTGCACGATACATTGCCGAATCAGCGTCGCGAAGAAAATCTTCCGGTAGCCTTTTGCACGAATTTGAATATGTTATTCCTATACTTACGGATGTAAATATTTCTTGACCATCTAAATTAAACGGATTTGCAAGTTCTTTTTGTAAACGTTCCGCTAATAATATTGCCTCACCCGGATGAACTAAATTATTTGCTAAAATTGTGAATTCATCTCCGCCAAATCTTGCAACAAAATCGTTTGCACGAAGGCATCTTTTCAATCTTTCGGCTATTGTGACTAAAAGTTTATCACCAATAATATGACCTAATCCGTCATTTATAACTTTAAAGCGGTCGAGATCAAGAAAAAGCACAGCAAATTGATTTACACCAGAATTGTTTTTAATTGCTTGCTCTAAAATGTCGGTAAACTGCGAACGGTTTGGTAAACCTGTCAGCGAATCGTGAGTTGCTTCATAAACAAGCTGATATTCTGCCTCACGACGTTTTGTAATATCTCTTATGATTCCTGTGTAAAATGCTCCATCGGAAGTTTGCCAAACTGAGCCTGATAATTCTAAAGGAAACTCGCTTCCATCTTTGCGTCTGCCAAAGGCTTCAACAACTTTTCCCATCAATGGTTTCAACACAAAATTCATCGTGTCGCTAACGCCTTGTTCGATAGCTTTTTTCGAATATTTTGCTCCCATCAAAATTGTGGAAGATTGCCCGATAATTTCTTTTTCTGTGTAGCCAAAAATCCTCTCAGCTGCCGCGTTCCACATAATAACTTTTCCCAACGAATCAACGAGAAAAATCGCATCGCTAGCAGATTGAATCACCGAACGAAACTTTAATTCAGAGGTTTGCAATTTGTTAATTGTCAGTGCGTGACGAATGCTGTATCGAATTGATCGTTCGAGCGATGGTGCGTCAAACGCTCCTTTGACCAGATAATCAGCCGCACCAGCTTGCATAGCTTGTAAATCGATTTCTTTATCGCCTTGTCCGGTTAATAAAATTATCGGTGCGGTGCAACCATATCCGACAGCTTGAAATATGAATTGGAGTCCATCTTTTTCACCTAATCTAAAGTCAACCAAATAAACATCGTGCAAATTATTGCGAGCAGATTCTAAGCCATTTTCATAGCTTTGCGTCCACTCTAATTCATATTGGCTAGACTTAAATTCTTCGAAAAGATACCGCGTGAGTATATAATCGTCTTCATCATCGTCAACCAATAGAATTTTTATTAATTTGTCAGAAGTATTCATCGTGTTATCTTTCATTAGCTGGAAGTCGAACCAATTCGAACCAATAACTGCCGAGCTGCTTTACTATATTTACAAGTGAATCAAATGTAACCGGTTTTACGATAAAGGAATTTACTCCAAGATCGTAACTATTGATTATGTCTTCTTCAGCTTTTGAAGTTGTCAAAACTATGATTGGGATTTTTCTCAAGTTTGGGTCAGCTTTAATTTCTTTTAATGCCTCGATTCCACTTTTCCGCGGCATATTCAGGTCAAGAAGTATTAGGCTTGGAAGCGATGTAATTTCACTAAATTTCCCAGTTTGATTGAGATAATCGAGCAATTCTTCGCCATCTTCTACTGTGTGAAGTGGGTTTAGCAAACGGCTCTCTTCGAAGGCTTCTTTGACAAGCAAGCGATCATCAGGATCGTCGTCCGCCATTAAAATTGTAAACGGTTGTTGATTATTCATCTAAATTAACTCCTACTTTATTTAATATTGGCAGGGTAATTATGAACTTTGTTCCCTCATCAGGAACGCTTTGAGCGGTGATTTGACCACGATGCCGCTCAACAATTTTCCGGCATACTGCTAATCCAACACCAGAACCTTCGTAGTCGCCGCGACCGTGTAATCTCTGAAAAACTGTAAAAATACGATCAAGATATTTCTCATCAAAGCCTATTCCGTTATCTTCGACAATTATTTTACAAGTGTTTTTCTCAGTTTCATTGTTATTTTTTCTGTTCGTCAGTTCTTCAACTTCAGTGTAAATTTTCACGGTTGGGGGAATATCTTTCCGTTGAAATTTAAGTGCATTTCCAATCAAATTTTGAAAAAGCTGTCGCATCTGGAGCGGATCAGCATCAATTGTCAACATCTCAAAGACATCAACTTGAGCTTGCTTTTCTTCAATTCTAATTTCTAAATCGACAACAACTTCTCGGCAAATTTTTGCTAAATCAGTTTGGACAAACGGTTTGCTTTTAGTCGAGATGCGAGAAAACGAGAGCAAATCGTTAATCAGAGTTTGCATCCGACCAGCTGCATCTCTCATTCTTTTGAGATAATCTTGACCTTCGATGCCCAGTTCTCCGGCAAATTTTTTGTCTAATCTATCGCCAAAAGCCTGAACTTTTCTGAGCGGTTCTTGGAGATCGTGTGAAGCAACGTAGGCAAAATCTTGCAATTCCCGATTGCTCTGTTCTATCTTTGTTGTATAGAGTTGCAGAGTTTTCTCGTCCCTTTTTCGTTGTGTAATATCACGAGTGTTGGTCAAAATATCGCCCATACCGTTTGCTGATTTAGGAAGTATCGATGTGATACTTTCAAGAACTCGGTATTCTCCGTCTTTGTGTAACATCCGAACTTCTTTCACATAAGATTCAATTTCTCCATTGCAAACTTGTGAAAACAGAGAGTTTATCTCATCGAGATCATCGGGATGAATCAATTCAACTTTAGAAAGTAAGGCAATTTCCGCAACTTCATATCCGAGAAGTTTTTTGACTGATGGGCTTCTGAAAATTAAACTTCCGTCTCGAGCCCAAATAGTTATCAAATCCGAAGAATTTTCGACCAATGTTCGAAACCGTAATTCCTCTTGATTTGCAGCGTATTCACCAACTAATCTAATATTTTCTTTAACCGCAATAATTTGTCTAAAAATAACTAAACTCGTCATGACCAAAGTCACAAAAACTACAACTCCGAGCCAATCGAACCAATAAGGCTTTGTTTCCAACAACATAATCGCGAAACCGACTGCGATTCCTAAATATGGTAACCAGTTAAATTTTGGGACTGAAAATTCTTCTTTGACACTTTCGTTACCTAGTTCGTTTTTAGAAACAATATAGTCTTGATAAACTGCGGCAAATGCCATAACCAACATTCCAAAAATGAAAAGGTTATCAATCCAATGTCCGCTAAAGTAAGTGTTTTGCAAGGTAAAGTAGGCAAAACCAATGTCCGAAGCCCAAATAAGTATCAAACCGGCAATCAAAACATAAATCGGCTTCTTAACTATTTCAAGCGGACGACGCATTATTATCGTTGAGATTCCCAACATCAAAACCATATCTCCAACGGTGTAGAAAAGGTTAAGCCCTTTTGTCAACCATTCGCCTTCTGCAATTCCTTGGATAGTTGGTTGGATAATAAAATAACAAACCGCTAAACCGCCGCCGAGCATGACAATCGCAACGTCTATACCAAATTTAAGTAAGTCTGATCCTACTTTTCTGTTGGTCGGAAAAGATAATAAACCCCAAAACATAAAAGGATAAAACAACCAAAAACCCGCATCAGCTAAGGAAGGAAAAGGTTCAATTCCAAGAATCGAACTGTAATAAAACCAAATGTTATGTCCAATTGCGTAAAAAACAAATGAAACTAAAATAATTTTCCAAGCTCTTTTAGTTTTACTATCCAATAATGGATTACGAAGATTTTTCCAAACAACAATTACTGAAACCAAACTTACCAAAGCCAGCAATCCATCGCTAATTGGCGAAATTTGATTTTTTTCAATTAAATCAAATAGTTGAGCGACAATAAAAAGCACCGCCAAGATGCTAAAAGTCGCAACCAATATGAAGCTGATATTAATTTTCTGCGGCGTTAGCGAATTTTCTGAGGACAAAGCATCAAATCCGGTGTCCGTGATTGTTTGGACTTTCATAATTTGTGATTTTATAAACTAGCGACTGAAACTGTAAGAAATATATGGACCGTGGTTGTCGTAATCGTAATTACCAACGCTATATCCGACAAATAAGCTACTATTTTTTGGCATTGCGATGCTAAAACCAGGTGTCACGTAACCAAAGCGATTTTTGCCTGTAACCCATTGAGTAGAAAAACTTACTTTCTTTGTGAGCGGTTGTTCGTAGTTAAAATTTAAACCTTTTTTTGTTCCAAAATCTTTGTTTCTACCGACCAACCCGTAAACTCCAATGGTAAATCTTGCAGATTTTAACTGCGTAAACTGTTTGCTAACATTACCGTAAACCATTGCAAAGGAGTCAGTTCCCGCTCTCTTGGCAATTGGAATAAAACCAATTATTCCACCAGCGACCGCAACTCGTCGTTTCTCGTTTTCATAAACTTTCCATTTCGCATTTGGCTGAATCTCGGGTGGAAACTCTGCATCATTTGGATTACTAAATGATGCGTTTAAACCAATTTCTACTTTTTTGGTAAGCCCGTAAGAAAATCTACCGCCATAGATTTGTTGTCCACCATTTCGATGATTTTGAACACCTGACCAAAGGTTTATTTCAAGATATTTTTGTGATTCCGACACAGTATCGGTTGTGGATGATTGTGCAAAAATTGAGCAAGTGAGAAAAAGAACCGCAACTAGCAAAGAAATTGGTAGCTTTAACATTTTTTTCCTTTTTTTGAAATGGGTAGAATTGTTCACTTAACTATGAATAAAGTTGATAACTTCAGGGGAAAATTATGTTTGGATTAAACTTTTAGCGGTCTGTTTTTTTTTGGAATTGATTAATAATTGAATTTAGCAAGATTTGCGATTGAAAATACCACTACATCTAAACTAACAAACTTGATTTAAAATGTATATAGTTTTTTTTGAGAATTAATGACGTTTTGTTCTTAATTTTGTCAAAATAATAAAAGCATTTCGCAAAAATGTGAAGAAAAAAGTGACGTAATCATTTAAAAAAATAGAGTAAGTATTAAAAATTAAGCTCAAATACATCGAAATTACTAAAACTTAAATCTGAGTTGCAAATTCAGGCTTCTGCCAATTCCGTCAATTCCCCAACTAGGATTACGGTATTGTTTATCAAAAATATTTTCAAACGCGACAAATATGCTCGCTTTCTTCGAAACTGTAAAACTTCCACGCAAATTAACTAAGCCATAACCTGGCAAATAGGTGAAAAGCGGAGCCGAATTTACTCCGACACCAAGAACGCGATTTTGAACTTGAGTTAAATTTTCTCCGGTAGAAAGCAGAGTTGTCGTGCCTGAAGTTCCGCAAGTTCCGGGATTGTTTGTCAGTCCAAGAACACACGCACCGCGGCGGAAATAGTTTTGAATTTGAGTTCGCGAACGAGTTGCTCCGGTTCTTCTATCTGAAATATCAAGCGAGGAAAGTCGGTCTGATCTCGCCGCAATTGTTGAATATGCTTCAATCCAATATTTTGGTTGAATGAATTTGAAACTGACAAAGCCAGTTGGTGGCGGTGTTCCGCCTTCAATATTTGGCGGCAAACCAGTTAGTTTGTCTTGAGATTTTACGTAAGTATAATTTCCGCGAAACTTCAAATAATTAGTAATATTTGTATCTAATTCGTATTCAAAACCATAAAGTTTTGCATCAGAATAGTTCGCTCGCACCAAAACCGGAGCCGTCGAAGCCGCAACAAATACAACTCCATTTGCAAGTTGGTTCGTGATTGTTTGGTCAGCTATTTGCCGACCAACTGCTCCGGCGGGCAAAATCAATGCTTGCTTGACGATCGAATCATTAATATCAAGTCTAAAAATCGTGAAATCAGTTTCAACACGTTTATGACTAAAACGAAGACTAAAATCGATGTTATTGCTCAGTTCAGAACGCTGTTTTGAAACTCCTAAACCACTGGAAACAGCGTCGATTCCAGCTGTTGTTCCAACTAAACCATTGAGCCCAACGGCTGATGTAAAATCTACTTCAAAGCCATCGCCTGTTAAACCCAACGTTCCTAAATCTGTCATGCTCGGATAGCGAAATCCGCGAGAATAATTGAATGCAATCTTCAAATTATTAGTAACTCGACCAACGGCTCCAATTCGTCCAGACCAATCTCCATCTCGCCAACTATCATTACGCCAAAGTGGCTGCCCCGCAACAATCGGCGAGTCAGATTGCCGAGCTCGGTAACTTGCAATTCCATAACGTAAAGCCCCACTAACGCGGAGCTTCTCATCAAATAATTCGAGCGAGTTTTGAACGAACAAACCGCCATGACGAAAACGTGCTTGATCTGGAATTCGCGGTCGTGAAAGCGTTGAACGATTCAAAACCGGATCAACCGTAAAAGCTGGCGAAGTAATTTTTTCACTATAAAAATCGCCTCCAAACAAAAAATTAGCTTGTTTTATTTGTTTGTCAAAAAAGAAATTACCACCAGTCGATCTGGTTCGTTCGTATTGATGTGTGATTGTCGCAAATGGGTTTCCTTGCCCACCTTGATTAACTCGCTCTTCACGTTGGGCATTGTATGAAAGTGCAAGATTCAAATTGTCGAAAACGCCTAAACGCTGTTTGTTGTAGCGAACGTAGCCGAAATCACCTTGTAAATTTCGCAAGTCAGCAATCAAATTTCCATCGCCTCCTTGAAGCTGATCCCAACGTTTTCCGCCATCTTGTTGATTTCTCTGATAGTAAAAAACCACTTGATTTTCACGGCTCAGAGCATAATTCAAGCGAATTGCACCGCCATATTGTGTGAAACTTGTATCTGGCAAGCGATTGCCTAAAACTTTCGAAGATAAACCGAGAAAACGAGTTACGGCTGCGTGTGATTCAATTCCTTGAGCCGTTCGGAGATTATTAACACGCCGTTCGGCAATGTTTCCATAGCCACCAAATTTGTCATTACCAAAACTCAAAAATGCTTGGCTGCCGATGCTTCGGTCAGCTGAGGATCCCGAAGCTGAAAATTCTCCGTGAATTTTTCCATCAGAACTCGCATTTCGGGTCAAGAGCGAGACGGTTCCACCGAGCGAATCTGATCCGTATTGTGCCGCACTTGGACCACGAATTACTTCAATTGTCTGTAAGTTTGAAGGTTCATTCAAATTAAAAAAAGTATTGATTCCACCTCGCTGAGCCGAGTTTGTATAGCGAACTCCATCAACAAAAACATTGACATTCTTCCCAGCGAGTCCGCGAATAAAAATCCCACCCAGAGTTGGGCTTGTTCGCTGAAACGCAACGCCAACTTCTTCGTCAACTGCTTGAGCTAAAACAGCCGTTGTTCTTTGAGTTATTTGATCACGCGAAATAACGTTTACGGCTTGCGGAACATTATCTTTTTCCAAATCGCCGCCAGTTTCTGCAGTTACGGTAAAATTACCTTCACCAAGATTAAGCGAGATTTCTATCTTGATTTCTTGAGTATTATTCACCGTTAGATCTCGGTTTTGTTTCGAAAAACCAACTGCGACAACCACAATTTCATAACTTCCAGTAAGAACTGTCGGAAAACTAAATTCTCCATTAACATTTGTCAAAACAACGTTTCGTTGTGCCGAAGCGATGTTGCGAATTGTAACTTTTGCACCAGTAACAACAGCATCATTCTGGTCTTTGACTATTCCAGAAACAACAGTTTGACCGAAGATCATAGTCGAAAACGTAAAAAACACTAGCGTAAACAACAACTTTTTCATAAAAAAACAGACTCCAAAAAATATTTAGACCTGATATGTGGCAACACTCGTCGGTGTTTCAAAACAACGAACTTTATATACTTCAATTCCTTTTTCATTTATCCGAGATCCAATATATTCGAGAATAAATCGGGCAATATTTTCTGCGGAAGTATTTAATTCTATATCAAACGGCGGAAGTTCGTTGATGTTTCGATGGTCGAGATATTTTACGACTTCATCAGTCGCAGTTTTGACATCACCAAAATCAACAAGAAGCCCAATATTATTTACTTCCTCGCCACGGACAAAAACTTCGATCTTATAATTATGCCCATGCAAATTCTCACACTTTCCTTTGTATCCGCGAAGTTGGTGTGCGGAAGAAAAATGTCGTTCAATCATTACTTCGTAAAAACTACTCATTCGTATTTATTTTTTTAGAAAAAGTTCTCGAATCTTAAAGGAAGATGTTTACTAACCGCCAAAGGGAAGTTCGCCTTCATCGAAAATACGATGCAAAAACGGATTATCAACTCCCAAACTTCTCGCCTTTTCATTTGCTTCCTTGATTGTTTTTCCAGATGCGATAAATTCGCCATCTTTCAGAGCAACATAGTTTCCTGGGTATTTGGCGTGATTTTCTTTGACACAAACCGTATTTGGATGCAAACGAAAACTACTTTTCCCATTCGATTCCGCTTCGCTCGAATGATTTTGTAGGTGCAAAATCAACGTATTTCGTTCTGCGAGTGTCAGGTTCGTGGTTTTTTCGACAATTTCTGTCAAAATTGAGTTCATAACATTCATCCTCCGTTATCATTGTCCCAACATTTCTTGATGAAATCAACAGCATCTTGCGGCGAATCGGTCATATGAATCAGCGACAAATCTTCGGCGTTGATATTTTTGCCGTTAAGCATTGTCGAAGTAATCCATTGAACCAAACCTCGCCAATATGCCGAATTAAAAAGAACAACCGGAAAATTGCGGATTTTGTGTGTTTGAATGAGCGTTAATGCTTCAAATAATTCATCTAACGTCCCGAAACCGCCTGGGAAAATTATGTAGCCATTGCTGTATTTGATGAACATTGTCTTGCGAACGAAGAAATATTTGAATGTCAGCGATTTATTTTGATAAGGATTCGGCGATTGCTCGAAAGGAAGTTCGATATTGATGCCAACCGATGTTCCTTTTGCTTCAATTGCACCTTTGTTTCCAGCTTCCATTATTCCAGGTCCACCGCCAGTAATTACGGCAAAACCTGCTTCGACCAATAATTTTCCGGTTTCAACCGCCGCAATATAATTTGGATCGTCTTCGCGTGTGCGTGCCGAACCGAAGACCGAAATTCCATTCGAAATTGAACCGAGCGAATCAAATCCATTGACGATTTCGCCCATTATCCGAAATACTCGCCACGAATCAGACGATTGAATATCATCTTTCTGGTCTGGCGAACGAAGCAAGATTTCGTCGTGCGTTGGTTGTAATTGTTCTCTAATTATTTTTATTTCTGACATTGTTAGTTATTTAAAATTCCAGATTTCAGATTTCAGATTTCAGATTCCAGATTTCAGATTTTCGCTTGAATTTGAAATTTGAAATCTGAAATTTTTACTAGATTCCCATTATATTGTATCCGCAATCAACGTGAATTACTTCGCCGGTAATTGCCGAAGCTAAATCTGAGACTAAAAACAGTGCTGTGTTTCCTACTTCTCTGGCTTCAACGTTACGCCTGAGCGGAGCTTTTTCGGCGATTTTACTAAGCATCGAACCCATATTTTTTACGCCACGTGCCGAAAGCGTATTGATTGGTCCGGCACTAATTGCGTTGACTCGGATGTTTCGTTTGCCGAGATCTTCGGCTAAATAACGTGTCGAACTTTCCAAAGCTGCTTTCGCCACGCCCATCACATTATAACTTTGGACAACTTTTTCGGCTCCATAATAACTCATCGTGACGATGCTTCCACCTTCGTTCATCAATGGAACTGCCGCTCGCGAAATTTGAGCAAGTGAATAAGCACTGATGTCTAATGCGGTGAGAAATGCTTCGCGTGTTGTGTCTAGAAATTCACCTTCGAGAGCTTCGCGAGGTGCAAAAGCAATCGAATGTATGACGAAATCAAGGCGACCAAATTCTTTTTTGACAGTCGCAAAACATTGCTCAACTTCATCTTGATTTGTTACATCGCAACCAACAACCAGCGAATTTTCGAGTTTTGCGGCGAGTTTTTCAACGTTTTCCTTGATGCGTTCGCCTTGATATGTAAACGCTAATCTCGCACCATTTTCCGCACAAGCATTCGCACACGCCCACGCAATCGAACGATGATTCGCGACACCTAAAATTATTCCAACTTTATCTTTCAACATAATTTTTAAAACTAATCTGCCGCAAAAACTCGCTGTAAACTTTCAAAATCAAGCAGGCGAATATCAACATCAACCGGTGTTGAAGTAAATTTGCTGATTAAAGTTGAACGAAGTTTTGCTTCTGCATCGGCATCGAGTTGCGTGACAATCGCAAGCAACAAACGCGGTTTTGAACCTTTTCGAATATCTGCAATTTTTCTTCCGGCAAATTCAACTTTTTTGAGCAAATTCTTAATTATTTCTGGCGAAACTTCAGGCGAAACCATAAACATTGTGTCGATAAAAGTAACAACATCTCGTTTGACAAAAACTCCGTCAAACTCTGCACCTTCAATATTTACGTGTCGCACAATTGGTCGTTCAACTTCTTGTTCTATTTGTCGTAAAGCCAAATCTTCCGCCACAATATAAGCCGAACACAAATCACTACGCTGTTGTTTTGGGATTTTTAATGCGGTTGCAAGTGCTGTAATTTCAATATTTAACTTTCGTCTTTGAGCTTCGGGCAACATTTTTTGCCAAATAATCTGCCCGTCATTTTTACTTACTGAAAGCTCACGCGAATTTCGCAAAATAAGCCACAGACAAAAAGAAAGCGAGACAATTGGGAAAATAATTATGCAAATAATCAGCAACAAACGCTGTCCTGAATCTAAGGTTGCAAAAGTTAAAACAATTGCTAGTGAAAAGAAAATTATCGCGATTAGGGAAACTACCGGAATAAGATAATTTTTTGATGAACTCAAATAATTGAGCAAGGATCGGTCGTTTCGTTTTGCCATTTAACTTATCTAAACAATAGGTTTTTTAAAAATTTTGGATGCTTTTTGTAAAGAGTAATAATAAAGCTAAAAATCCTCGAAGTAAACAAATAACAAAACAAAAATGAAGAAAATGAGACTATTCTCACTTTCTTCAGCTAATTAAGTAAAGTCAATATTATTTTGTTTTCATTAGTCTGTCATAATCTCCGCTGTCAACCCATTTTAAAATTTCGGAAATTCTCCAAACTGGAAACGGATGCGTCATTCCTGAAGAAATTACATTTGCCCAAAATTTGTCGAGATTATTATCATCGCAATTCTTCTCAAATTCACGAGCTTGTTCTAAAAATAGATCGTAATCGACTTTTGATGCAAAAGTGCCGCCACACAGTTTCATCATTGTTCGACCGACAATGTGCGGATCTTGAACAACCAACAAAGCCGCTCGATCACAAGATAATTCTGCACGTCTCGCCCAAGCCATCAACGAACTGTTAATCCCAATCGCAATCAAGCCTTTAATGATTTCTGAACCCGGAATTAATCGTCCGATTGAAGCATTTGCTAAGGCTTCAAATAATCTCGCCGCAGTTAAATATAAAACGTGTTGTGCGTGAATATGCCCAACTTCGTGTGCAATAACCGCAAGAATTTCTTCATCATTCAACTTCTCAAGCAAACCCGACCAAAGCACAATCAGAGGCTTTTCAACGCCGGTTGTAAAAGCATTAACCACAGGATTTTGCTGAACAAACATATCCGGCATATCGACACCAAGTGTTGTGCAAACAATCTGTAATTTTGCGTGTAAATCAGGACATTGTTGAGGCGTAACTTTCACAGCACTTGCCATAAACACTACGCGACTTGCTGATTCACCAGTTAATTCGAGTAATTTTTTCAGCCCTGAATCTACGCCCGGAATTGCCTTTAAAGCCGCAAGTGCTTTGCTATCAGCTGGATGCACATAATCGTGTTTGCTCAAATCAGCAAACTTTTTATGGGGTGCGTTTGATAATGGAAGTTTGCATTTGCCGCAAACAGTTTTGTCTTTTTCGTAATCGGCTTTGACCGCGTTTTTTTGTCCGCAAAACCGACAGCGGATAAAATTGCTTGTTGTTATTGCTTCTGTTGAGCCATCTTCTGCTTTTTTTCTTGCCATATTATTTCAACCAAATACCTTTAAATAAATGATAACAGTTTCTTAAACGAATTTCAGCAACCCTTTGTTTCGTAGCTTTCGAGAACATCCAGCAAGGTCGAATTTTGTGTTTCAATATTTATAATTTTCGCACCTTTGAGCAATAATTCGCTGACTTTTTCACCCAGAAGAGTGTCTTCAGCTTCTCTCGTAAAAGTTAAACGCTCAACCTTTTTATTAAGTTCAAAGCTGATTATGACATGCTGATTTTGTTTGTGTTGCTGGCGTAATTCTTGAGGTTTTCCAATCGCTCGAATCTCGCCATCAACAATAATCGCGACTCGATTGCAGAGTTCTTCAATTTCCGTTAAGTTATGCGATGTCAATAAGATAGAAACGTTTTTGAGATTAGAAATTAGTTCGCGAAGATTTGCGGCGGCAATCGGATCAAGTGAACGAGTTGGTTCGTCGAGCAATAAACACGGCGGTTTTGTAATCAAACTACGGGCAATCGCAAGCCGTTGTTTGTTTCCGGTCGAAAGGTCTGAAAATCGACGCTTTCGAAGCTCGGTTAAACCTAATTCTTCAAAAAGCTCATCAATTCGGTGTCGCGAATCTTTGTCGCTCAACCCGCAAAGTCTCGCGAAAAACATTAAATTTTGTTCGCAATTTAAACGCCAATAAAACGAGCGTTCTTCGGCAGTTGCAAGCCCAATCAGCGAACGGACTTTCACTTCATTTTTTACCGAATCAAACCCATTTACCGAAACTTTTCCTGATGTCGGCTGAACTAATGTTGCGATTATTTTCGTGAGCGTTGTTTTTCCGGCACCATTTTTACCGATTAAACCAAAGATTTCGCCATCAGCAACCTCAAACGAAACGTTTCTCAACGCTTCGACAGGTTCTTTTGTCGGCAACCGCAAAAATTGTTTAAGTTTGCGAAAATTACTCGGATAAGTTTTTGAGAGATTCTGGACGGAAATCATTTGATAACAATTCGAAAATCTTTAAGCAGCAATTAACAATAATTTTTGCTCTATTTTTTTATCAATCTCTTTGATCGATTGGCTTTCAAGATATATTTCACCACAGTTTCTACAAACTTCAGCTTTAATATTTTCAATTTTAAACAGCTGTCCAAAACGATTGAAAGTTTTGGAAATAACCTGAGATTCGGTCACGCCACTTTCGCAAAAATCACAATTAATTTGTTTAGCTAAAAATTTCATAAGCTGTAATCACCAAAACATTAGAAGAATGAAAACGACAAACAATTTCTAACACTCTCAGATCTTTGGCGTTTCCGACAACAACATAACGAGTGCCACGAAGGTCATTATAAAACAATTTATCGACAATTTCACCATTCAAAATTGCTGAAAGAGCATCAGCAATCGTAAATCCATCATTTTCTAATTCATCAATCGAGTGAAGAGAAAAAATATATTCTTCACGCAATATCTTTTGGCGAATTTTTTGAATAGTTGACAGCATTTATCTTGCTCTTTGCTTCGGATCCAAATATTCACGCAAGCCATCGCCGATAAAATTAAACGCCAAAACTGTCAATGCAATCGCAATTCCTGGGAAGAATAAAACGTGCGGAGCATTCATCAAAGTATCGAGTCCGCGTGCGTCTTCAATCATCGTTCCCCAACTCGGTGCTGGCGGCGGAATCCCAAGTCCAAGAAAAGAAAGCGAAGCTTCAGATAAAACTGCTCCAGCCATTCCGAGCGACGCTTGAACAATCAATGGCTGAACTGAGTTCGGCAAAATATGAACGAACAATATTCGCCAATCGCTTGCACCTAAAGCCTTTGCAGCTTGAACAAAATCATATTCGCGGACTTTCAAAACTTGCCCACGCATCACACGTGCGTAACCAACCCAGCCAATGATACACAAAGCGAGAATTAATTTTTCGAGACCAACGCCAAGAAACGCGACCATCGCAATTGCGAGAAGCAAACCCGGAAATGCGAGAAATACGTTGAAAATGTAGCCGGACAAAATTTTATCAACCCAACCGCCAAAATATCCGGCAATTGCACCAACAAACATTCCGATAACAAGCGAAACTGAAGTCACAATAATCCCAACTTCGAGCGAAATTCTTGCACCAAAAACGAGTCGCGAAAAAACATCGCGTCCGAGAGAATCTGTCCCAAACCAATGTGTTGGAGATGGCGAAGCGAATTTGTTCAGCAAGTCGATTGCCGTTACGTCGTGAGTTGCAATAAACGGAGCAAATACAGCTGCGAATACTAAAATCGCAGCGATTGAAAGTCCGATGTAAGTTAATCTGTTCATTTCTAAAGTGAAAAACTAATAGTGAAAAGTGAAAAGTTGAAACTAAAATCTTCTTTTATATCTTATTTTTTCGTTGTTTTTACTGTCGCTACAAGCATTTTTATAAACTCAATAGAATCCTCTGATCGCAAAATTGTAACTCTTTATTTTTAATATTGACTCGTCACTTTTCACTTTTAGTTTTTCACTTTTAGTTATTAGTTGATCCTAATTCTCGGGTCTAAATGACCGTAAATCCAATCAGTGAAAGCATTTGCGAGAATATAAGTAACACTGATTACCAAAACGCAACCTTGAACTAAACGATAATCACGTTTCCCGATTCCATCTTCTAAAAGCAAAAGTCCTAATCCTTGCCAGCCAAAAATCTTCTCGGTAATAATCGCTCCAGCGAGCAAAACACCGAGTTGCAAACCGAGTATTGTGACGACTGGAATCAGACCATTTTTCAAAACGTGTTTATAAATTACAATTTTTTCGCTCAAACCTTTCGCACGAGCAGTTCTGACATAATCTTCACCAAGTTCTTCGATTACCGAACTGCGAATCATTCGCGTCAAAATTGCAGAAAGTGCCGCACCAAGTGTGACCGCCGGCAAAACAATGTGGTCAAAATATTGGCTGCCGGTTGGGTCAAACCAGCCAAGTTTAACCGCGAAAAAATAGACTAGAAAAGGTCCAATCACAAATCCGGGCAATGAAATTCCTAAAAGTGCGACAAAAGAAGCCGTGTTATCTGTCAATGAACCTTTATTTGTTCCCGCAACAACGCCAAGCGGCAAAGCGATACAAATTGCAACTAACATTGCGGCAATTGCGAGCTTTATTGTGTTCAAATAACGCTCAGAAATCATATCTAAAACCGGACGATCTGTGCGGAAGGATTTTCCTAAATCGCCGGTCAAAACACCTTTCCAATAATCAAGATAGCGATTATCCGCACCGTTCCATTCGAGACCTTTTTCGCCCGAATACGAGACAAAAAATGCAGGTTTATTGAGTCCGTGTTTTTCGTTAAAATTATCAATTTGTTCTGCCGTGGCATTTTCGCCTAAAATTGCACTCGCGGGTGAACCAGGAACGAGTTCAATTAGCAATGTAACAAGCGACACGACTGTCCAAACCACTAGCAAAAGCAGTCCAACTTGGCGAGCTATGTTGAAAATTTTATGTTTCATTTACGAATTCCGCTGTGAATTGCGGCGATTCCGCCAGTTAAATTTTTATATTCGACGCTTTCGACCCCAACTTCTTCCATCATTTTCGCCAAATTCTTTTGATCTGGAAACTTCGAAACAGAATTTGGCAAATATTCATAAGCACCACGCGAACCGCTGACCGCACCACCAATTCGCGGCAAAATATTGCTAAAATAAAAGTTAAATGCTTGCTTGAAACCGGGAATAATCGGCGTTGAAAACTCAAGAATAATTAACGTTCCACCTTTTTTTAAAACGCGACTCATTTCATTCAAACCATCTTGCCAATTTGAAAAATTTCGTAAACCAAACGCGACCGTCACCGCATCAAATGTTTCATCAGCAAACGCGAGATTCATTCCGTCGCCTTCGAGATATGGAATATTGAGATTATTTTTCGGATTTTTTTCTGCTGCAAAAGCGAGCATCGGGCGACAAAAATCTGTGCCGATAACCTTTGCTTTGCCGGAAGTTTGCAATTCGACAGACAAATCACCGGTTCCGCAAGCAACATCTAAAACCACAGCTTTTTCGTCAGCCAAAACATTTTTGAGTTTTTGCGAAACTAATTTTCTCCAGCGTTTATCTATATTTAACGAGAGAAAATGATTAAGAAAATCGTATCGTTTGGCAATTCCAGAGAACATTTCACGCACAGCTTTTGCGTGTTGAAGTTCTCCAGAAGTTCTTTCGTTTTGCATTTATTTGGTATCGCTAGCTTCAAGCTGGCAGTCGCGTGTGCATCTTGCTCACGCGAGAGTCACATAAAAACAACTATTTTGTTTCGTTTACTTTTGTCAATAAAACTGTTGCGACATTTTGTTTTGATAATTTGTCAGCGACACGCTGAACATCTGTAATTGTAACAGAATTTAATTTTTGCATCTCACCTTTAACCGAATTTAATTTGAAAGTTGTAATATCAAGCCACTTTTCTTGCATCGGTTTTTGATCTATTTCGCTCAAGATTTTTAATTTCGATTTATTAAATTCTTCGCTCGTGATGTCTCCAAAAAGTTTGTTTTGAAATAATGATTTAACAGCTTTATTTGAAGATTCGCTTGCACTAATAAATTCGTCAGAAGCATTTGAAACACCTGTGATAACAATACTTGGCAACAAATTTCGTTGATATTGAATGAACCAATTGTTTAAACCAATTTCGCGATTACTTAAAATATCAACCAAAAATTTCATAGCAAAATAGTCTTCATCATTTCTCGCAATTCCACGAAAGGCATATCGCACTTCATTTTTTTCAACAACATTTGATTCAATTTTTTGGGTTTTTATATCAACTTCATCAGGTTGTTTAAATGTTGCCGGAACAAGTTTGTCCGACTTTTTCCAGCCGCCAAAAAGTTGTTTGCTTGCCTTTAATGCTAACGGAAAACCAACATTTCCCGTAATCGTAAGTGTTGCATTATCAGCAGTTAAAAATTTATCTCGAGCAACTGTCAAGTCAATTCTGTCTATTTTAGCTAAACTTTCAGGAGTTCCGTTTTGCGGACGACCGTATGGATAATCTCCAAATAATTTTTTGGCAACCGCATTATTTGCAACAATTGTCGGATTCTTTTGTTCTTCTAAAACTTTTTCGAGCAACTTTTTACGAACGTTGACAAAATTTTCTTCCAAAATAGTCAGATTCGCGACAGCCGTTGCCAAAGTTTCAATTACATCTAAAAATTTATCAGATTTTCCGCTTGCGTCTATCTGTATATAGTCGTAATTATTGGTAATTGAGAGATTTCCCTCTAAATCTTGCTCAAAAAATTCGCGTGTTAAATTGTCCGGGAACAAAATATTTGTGAGCAATGTCATCACACCCATTTTGTCTTTTGGATCAAATGCTGAGCCGCTATGAATGCGAAGTTTAAAAGTAACTTTCGGATCTTTTGTGTTTTGCCAAACAAGCAATTTCATTCCATTTAAGAGTTTTTCTTGACGCGGTTCGGTCGATTGCGTCAATGCAAAACTGCTAAAAATAGCCAAAATTGCTGATAATAAAAATGTGTTTTTTAGATATTTCTTAGTATTCATCGTGTCTTTTAGTTGTAAAATTCAAACTCTTAGTTGTCTATCGAGGCAATCAAATAGAATTCTAAAACTAAGTGTTGAGTGAAAGTTTAATTTGACTGAGGCATCTGGTCAAACGTTTGTAGCATCTATAAATGTGTATCTGCTGAATATAAATTCGGTAAAATCAGTTTAACATTAACAAAAAACTGGTTATAATTTAATTTAAATGTTTTTTTCAAGAAACATTGAGAGGCAAAAATGGCAAAAATTGTAAAATATTGCACAGCGTGTGAAGAAGGATTTGCGGAAAAGTTCGGATTTTGTCCAAATTGCGGTTTGGGTTTAACTGCTTTCGAGATGAATCCAGTAATCGCCGACGCTGTTTTAGAACCAACACCAACCGTTTCTGAAGTTAGCTTTAAACTTGAAGCAGAAGAAAAATCTTTAGCAACTGAAACGCTAAAAACTTTTGAAGCTCCAATTATTGAAGTTCCAATAGTTGCCGAAACGGTTGCAACAAATTTGGATAATCTGGCTTTTGACGACAATCACGAGACTATTTTTGAAGAAGAACTATTCTCTGTTGAAGAACCAATTGAACAAATTACAGCTCCAATTTCGTTACCGATTTCATTACCAATCTCAATTCCGGCGGTTGCTTCTTTCACAACTAAACTTCAAACTCCACAAGTTTTTCAAGATGAATTTTTAGAGAAAGAAACTTACGGTTATGTTAAACCAAACGTAGTCGGCGAATATAATCCGACAATTGTTGATACAAAAGGTGATGGAACTCGTGAATTTTTATTGATGGCGGCTTTTGTTTTAGTAATGTCATTTGCCGGTGGTTATTGGCTTTACGATTTGTTTGCGAAAAATTTAGACATTGCAGGATTAGAAGAGCAAGGATTTGTTGTTGCTCCGGTCACTGATATTGTGACAGATATTGAGAAAGAAGAAATTCTCGAAAAAGAGAAAGAAAAAGGCGGCGGCGGTGGCGGTGGCGGAAAACAAGATGCAAAAGACGATGTTTCAAAAGGGGAAATGGCAAGGCAAACCGAGAAACCCGAGTTTACACCATCTGCTACAATGGTTCGTGTTACTGATCCAAGTTTAGAAATTAGAGTCTCAACACAAGGAAAAACTCGCAACGAAACCATCGACCCAAATCAGCGTTACGGTGCAAAAAACGGACAAACTTCCAGCATTTCTGATGGATTTGGAAATGGCGGCGGAATGGGCGGCGGAAACGGTCAAGGACAAGGAACCGGAAACGGAACTGGTCGTGGTGGCGGAAATGGTTCTGGTGCCGGAAATGGAATTGGAAACGGAATCGGCAATGGTCGTGGAGACGCTGGCGGCGATGGTGGAGAACCGCCAACTCGTCCACCAACCCCAGTTAAACCCAAAGCACCAGCAGTTACATCTGGTGTGAAAATCACCTTTCAGCCTAAACCGCCTTATACTGACGCTGCTCGTCAAGCTGCAATCCAAGGTGTTGTTGTGTTAAAAGTTACATTTTCAGCAAATGGTTCTATTGGCAGTGTTTCTGTCGTTAGAGGATTATCAAACGGGCTCACCGAACAAGCAATCGCAGCTGCAAAAAACATTAGATTTACTCCTGCGATGGAAGATGGAGTGCCAAAGGCTAGTTCTAAAACTATGCAATTCTCATTTACAATATATTAATTTGTAAAATTAAATTATTTAAATTTCCGGTGAATTTTTATTTTAAGTTCATCGGATTTTTTTAGTTATTATTTTAACTTTTCTGCACTTTGTTTGATTTTAGTTTACAAATGGGTTGATTTCGTTTATTCTAATAACAATCCAATCCGCTCAAACCGCTCATTTAATTCTGAATGAGTTTACACCGTGCAAATTGGAAAAGGGTAAAGACTATGATTGTCGAAAGTATTGCAAAGAAAGAGATTATCCCAAGTTTTAATTACATCAAGAGCATAGAAAAAATCGCTGAAGCCAAACTTCCAACCGAATTAGGCGAATTTAGAATCGCCGGATACAAATCGTTAACAACAGACGAAGAATTTGTTTGTTTGCTCAAAGGTGAGTTCAACGAAAACAAGCCAACTTTAGTCAGAATACATTCGCAATGTCTCACCGGAGACGTTTTTCATTCAATAAAATGTGATTGCGGTCCGCAACTTCAACGTTCAATGGAACTAATCCAAAAAGAGGGACGCGGCGTTATCGTTTACCAGCAGCAAGAAGGACGCGGAATTGGAATTATTAACAAAATTCGTGCGTATGCCTTGCAAGATGAAGGTGCTGACACAATCGAAGCAAACAATTTGCTTGGGTTTGAATCAGATCTTCGCAAATACGATCAATGCGTCGAAATTATCCGCGATCTTGGACTTCGAAAAGTTAAGGCTTTATCAAATAATCCTGACAAACTTGAGGCAATGCGTGCGGGTGGTTTAGAAATTGTTGAAAGAGTTTCACTAGAATTCAAACCTTCAAAATATACGAAAGAATATTTGCAAACCAAAAAATTGCAAATGGGACATCTTTTAGCATTGGTTACATAAAATGAAAATTGCGACAGATAATTTGCAAGAATTCAAATCACAAAAGGGTGAAAGTTTGTTTAGTTTAAACGAACTTTCGCCCGTTTTACTAATTTTCATCCGCCATTTTGGCTGAACATTCTGTCGTGAAGCGGTCGCTTCAATCGTCAAACAAAAAGAAACACTTACTGCAAATGGAACCGTAATTGCATTCGTTCACATGGGAAATGAAACAAAAGCAAAGGAATTTTTTGCGAATTATAACGCCGAAGAATTTTCTCGTTTCAGCGATCCTGAAAAGAAACTTTATCAAACATTTGGTTTAGAAACAGGAAGTTTGACCCAAGTTCTCGGGGCAAAAAGTTTTATCCGCGGACTTTCTGCTTTTAAATACGGAATCGGCACACCAGTCGGCGATGTTTGGCAAATGCCTGGAGTTTTTCTGATTCACAAAGGCGAGATTCTGAAGTCATTCGTTCACGAAACCGTTTCAGATTTGCCTGATTATCAAGATATGGTTTGTGAAATCAGCTAAATGCATCTAGCTTTTTCCTTGAAATCATTCTAAAACAAAAGTAAAGTAAAGAAATGATTGCTACCGAAATAGATTTAATTTCAACAGTAAAAATGCTTCCGAATGGTTCCGTGACGAAAATTTACGGTGTTTCTTGGGAAGAATATGAAAATTTGGTAAGCAAAATGGAAGAATTTCCAGCACATCGAGTTTGGTTTGATACAGGAAAATTATCAATTATGAGTCCACAACCTAACCACGAAAAGCCAAAAACGTTTTTTACACGCTCGGGACATATTTTGTCTGAAGAATTGAATTTAGACCTTGAAGATTTAGGTTCAACCACTTACAAATCAGAGTTTAAAAGAAAAGGTGCTGAACCTGATGTATGTTTTTATGTTGAAAGTGCAAAATTTATAATCGGTTTGGACAACTTTGATACTTCCGTTGCACCGCCGCCTGATGTCGTAATTGAGATTGACACAACAAATGATTCTTGGGACAAATTTTCGATTTATGCTTCATTTGGTGTCAAAGAAATTTGGCGTTATGATGGAAAACATGTTGTATTTTATCAACTTTTTGACGAAAAATATGAAGAAATTTCTCACAGCATTTCATTTCCTATTTTACCTTCAAAAATCTTAACCGAATTCGTCTTACGGACAAAAAACGAAGGTCAAACTGCTATTTTAAGAGATTTTAGAAAATGGTTGAAGATACAAATAAAGTAATATTGAACTAATTGCTTATTAACGCTAATCAATGAATCAATGTTTAAATCAACAAATGAATCAATTCTTCAGCACTTCCAAAATCTTCTCATGAATTCCCCCAAATCCGCCGTTTGACATAATCGCAACTACATCGCCGGACCTTAATTCCGGCTTTAAATGCTCAACAATCGAATCAGCGTCTGGAAACATCATCGCAGGTTTTCCTTGTAACGCGATTTCTTTCACAAGTTGTTCTACATCAAGAACTTTTCCGAGTTCGCTTGCTTTCGAAGTGTTATAAACTCCCGCAATGACAACGTAATCAGCATAATTAAATGCTTTCGCATAAGGTTCTTGAAAAATAGCGAGTCGCGACGACCAACTTCTCGGCTCAAAAACTGCAATCAGCCGCTTCCCTTCATATTTCATCCGCAACGCTTTCAAAGTTTCCTCAACCGCTGTCGGATGATGTGCAAAATCGTCGATTATGGTTACGCCTTTTTCGACACCGCGAATTTCAACGCGACGCTTGACAGATTTAAATGTGCGGAAAGCCTCATTGATTTTTTCTTTGGAAATTCCCCACGCATCAGCCGCGATAATTACTGCTAAACAGTTGCGAACATTGAATTCGCCAATTAAATGCGTTTCAAATTCGCCCCATTGTTTGCCTTCGCGAAAAACTGTAAAGCGTGTGACATCGCCGGAAAAGTCAATGTAATGTGCTTGCCATTTTGCTTCGTCAGATGTCCCAAAAGTTTCAACCTGCGTGTGCAATTTACCTTGCATTTCTTCGAGCAATTCTTTTGCCACAGGCGAGTCGATTCCGACAATCAAACGTCCGTTTGACGGCACTAAATTCATCAAACGTGAGAACGCAAACTTCACATCATACAAATCGCGATAAATATCAGCGTGATCAAATTCGACGTTGTTGACAATCGCGATTTCCGGCAAATAGTGCATAAACTTCGGCTTTTTGTCGAAATATGCCGTGTCATATTCGTCGCCTTCAATCACAAAACAATCGCTTTCAGTCACTCGAAAACTCGCACCAAAATTCTGCACAATTCCGCCAACCAAAAACGATGGATTTAATCCGCCAACTTCCATTACCCAACTCGCAATACTCGTCGTGGTGGTTTTACCGTGTGTTCCTGCAACAACCAGCGAACGTTTTCCTCGAATAAATTCTTCTTTGACAATTTCCGCCTGCGAACGATACAAAAGTTTACGGTTCAAAACTTCTTCAAGCTCAAGATTTCCACGTGATATTGCATTACCAACAACCGTGCAATCCGCACCAATGTCCACATTTTCAGCTTTGTAGCCGTTTAAAATTTCGATTCCAAGCGATTCAAGCTGAGTTGACATCGGCGGATAAACGTTCTGATCCGAGCCTGTAACTTTGTGTCCGCGAGCCTGCAACATTCCCGCGAGCGATGCCATCGCCGTTCCGCATATTCCAATTAAATGATAGTGTAATTTTGCTATTTTCATTGATAAAAAGTTGAATAACCATTATTTGCTATTGAGGTAGATTTATCAATTTTAGAATTGTAATTTAGGACTTTAAACGTAATTCTCTTAAATATTCACGAATCGGCAAAATTATTTCAAGCTCAGTTTTTTGTTCTGACAAGTATTTTTCTAATTTTTCAATTCGATTAATTAAAACTGCGTTTTGAGGCATTAATTCAACTAGGCGAATTCTCAAAATAAATTGCTTTACTGAAACAATTTCGAGCAAAAAAGTATCTCGTAAAAATTGAAAATCTTTGTCGCGTCCGGCAATTAATTTGCTGACAGCAATATCGTATATTTCAGCACAATACGCAATAATTTCGCCGTTTTCGTTTAAAAGAGGCTGTAATCTTTCACGCCAGTCGGTTGGCAAAATCACGGTTGCAAGTCCAAGTGCATCGGCATAAAAACCGTGTTCAAGTTGAAAATCGCTGAATACGCCAAGATTTTTATTAACTTCAGTTCGTATTTCAACTTTTCCGCCGACCAATAAGAAATCACATTCGATAGACTTTTTTGCAATTTCAGGTAAATTGGTTGTAATTGCGTGAATCGCTTGCGAACCGACAATAATCGGTTTTTCATCGGACGAAATTTCGTTTATTTTTTTAATTAACTCAAACAGGTCTAATTTCCGCACATTCACTCCAGATTTTTTCTCGCTCTATTTCTGTCAAAACACCAACAAATGGCGACGATGAACGCAATCTTTGACCTTCATCAGTATCTTGAGTAATAATTTTGCGGATTTCTTCCGAAGCAGAGTTGTCAAGAATCGCCTGCCATTCTAACAAAGCAAACCTTTCATTTCCCGCAAAACTCTCGCTACACAACCAACGGTTGAGGTTTTTACGAGCAATCTGCAAAACACCATTTTCATCAACAAGCATCTTTTCAGCCACAAGCCGATGAAGCATTAATGAATATAAATCAACGAAATTCATAAACGTAACTTTAACAGATTCAGTGATTGTTTTTGCAATTTTAGATTATTACATTAACTGGACTAACAAAAATCAATACAAAACATACTGTAATTTTAACAGAATCTTAATGATTAAAAAAAGCGAAAATTTTCTCTTCTAAAAACTCTCGCTCAATTAATTTATTTTGACAAATAACTGTTATTTACCCGTCAATTCTTTTGCCAAATCGCCAGCATCATAGAGCTTTCGCAGTGCTTCGAGAATTCCGCTGCTATGGACAGCAACTGCCCGGCTGCCTTCATCTTCTTCAATATACCAATAGCGATTTGAAAGTTTTTGAATGTTGCTATCGAAGTTAATTCCGACAAATTCTGCGTTGCGATTTATCACCGGTGAGCCGGACATTCCGCCGATTGTGTCGCAGGAATATGCAAAATTAAAAGGCGTTGATAGATTCAATTTATCGCGACCTTCTTTGTAGCGAATCGGTAGATCAAATGGTGATTTTTCACCAAAACTTTCCGCACGATCATAAAGCCCAAAATATGTAGTTTTGAAAGGAACGAGCGTTGTGTCTTCCTCGTAACCCTTTGCTTTACCGAAAGTTAGACGCAAATTAGAGTTAGCATCTGGCGGAATTGATCTGCCATAAACAGCGAAACGTGCTTTAGCAATTTTTTCACCAGACCTCGCATCGACACTCAAAATATTTTCCTCATTCCAAGCTCGAAGCTCACGAACTATTGGTTCAATTCGGCGAGCGAGCATAATCATTGGATCAGTCGAGTTTGCAATTGCTTCCAAGCCACCTTCGAGCAACAATTTCCGTGTTGCAATATCTTTCAATTTCGTTTCGTTTACCGCACGTTTTACAACTTCTGCAGGTTCTGCATCGCCAATTGCTGCACGAATAAACGGATCATTTCCGCCCAAAGTTTTCAACCCTTCTTCGAGCCAAGCGGTTAATGCCATTTCTTCCATTTCAAAATAAATTGGAGCTGGTGAAAGCAATCCAAACTTGAAAGATTCAAGTCGCGAATCGCTAAATTCTGGATAACGCTGATTGTTTGGCTTCTTTATTTCTTCATTATAGCGAACAAGTTGCGTGGCGATTGAGCCAAGTCGCGATGGCGATAAATTTGAAAATGCGATTCGTTTTGCCATCGCAGGAAGTCCTGAATAAGCCTTCGAAATTTCTGCCCAAGCCGGAGTATATTGTTTTTCGAGTTCCGGTTTTTTTGCCAATCCGACTTTCAAATCTTTTTCCTCTACTTCTTTTTTGGCGAACATTCGCGGATTTGATAAACCATCTTGTTGTCCGGTCAAGCGTTTCAGCGAATTATTCAACGAGCGAATTGTCCCATTTGACTGCCGCGTTTGTTCCGCACCTAATTTTGCGTAATTCTCAAGTGCCGTTCGTCTTGAAGTCCAAACTTGTTTTTGCAAAGGATTTCCGACATCTCTTTGATAAGCGAGTTGTGCGACAGTTAAAAGTCTTGCGGTTGAGCCCGGATAGCCCGAAGCGATAACGAATTCTCCGTCAGTTGGTCCAGTTTCTGACCATTTGAAAAAATTTGGAGTCTTTGCAGGTTGACCATTTTCGTAAACGCGAAGAAAAGTTATGTCTAGATTAAATCGCGGAAAAACAAAGTTGTCGTAATCGCCGCCAAAGAATGCAATTTGCTCTTCAGGAGCGAAAACTACGCGAACATCCGTATATTTTTTATTGCGATAAAGCCAATATTCACCGCCATTATAAAACGAAATGACATCACTTTTGAGTCCCGTTTTTTCTACAGATTCTTTTTCGATTGCGGAAATTACCGCTCGTCGCGAATCGCTAACTTCTTTGTTTGAAGCACCAGGTTTCGCGGCAGACTGGACGCGATTCGTTACATCTTCAAACGAGACAAGCATATTTACTTCGAGATCAGCAGCTTTTAATTCCTCAGCCTGAGTTTTTGCGTAAAAGCCACTTTTTATCAAATCTCGCTCTTTTGTGGAAAGTTTTTGCAATTGTCCGCTTGCAACATGATGATTTGTAATCAGCAAACCATCAGGCGAAACGAAACTCCCCGAACCGCCGTCATTTAAACGAATTGAAGCAAGCCGAACCTTTTCTAACCAAGCATTCGTCGGCTCAAAATTATAACGCTCTTTCCATTGCTTAAGCGGCGGATTATCAAACGTCCACATTCCTTCATCCGCACGAACGGCGGGAATGCTTACCAAAAAACCCAAGATCATAAATAAAACTGATGCTTTTTTCATATTGATTGTTTAAATAAGGTAAAACTCCAAAACTTTCAAAACCAAATTAGTATTTTTAAAGATAACACTAGCTTTTTAGAGGTTAAATGTGAAATCAAAAATTTAGTTTTTTCCGATTGAGACGAATCCTGCCCAATAAAATGGATGTTTCGTCTTCGGATTTCTAATCTGCCCAAGCATCGCAGTTTGCAATGATTTTGCGACATCACGCGATTTCGAAAAATTTCGATGGAAATTTTGCATTATCAATGCCGTGCTTGCGGATTCAACTTTCCATTGAGTCGCAACAATTCGCGGAGTTCCAGCAATAAAAAACGCCCACGATAATCCGACAATTCCTTCGCCGCTCGAAATTTTGCCCGAATTCGTTTCGCAGGCAGATAAAACCACTAAATCGGCGTTAAGTTTCAAATTCATAATTTCCCACGCCTCTAATAATCCGTCATCTCCTTTTCCTGATGTCAGAAGCAAATGCGAGTAAGCCGGATTCAATGAGTTTGCTATCCCATGTGTTGCAAGATGTAAAATGCGATATTTCCCTACTTCATTCTTGAATATTGATTCAGTTGCTTCACTTCTGATTAGAACTTTTGAACTTTTACCGTAAAGTTTTTTAATTTGTTGAGCCTCAATTTCAGCATCTGGTAAATTTTCGAAATTTGAACGATATTGACCCTGCACATTTTTTGTAATCAACTCAGAAACTTGCGGATTTCCGATTGCAAAAACTCCATTAATATCAACTGGTACGTCACTCTTGCGATTTGATAATTGTTGCAATGCGGTTATAGAAGGAGCATACGAAATCGAATACTTTTCAACAAGAAATCTATTTTCACTGTCTATCAATGATGCAAACGATAAATTCCAAAGTTTATTATCTGGAACAATTACAAGATTTGATTTTCCAATAATATCTTTTTGAAATGGCTGTATCAACTTTGAAAAAAGAGTCTTAGCCTCTGTTTGAAAATCCAGATCTTTGTTTCGGATTCTTTCATTAAATTTACCAATTTGCTCAAAAACTTTTTCTGCTTCGGCTATTTCGTAGGCTTGTAAATTCAGATCTTGGTTACTTTTTTTTGTAAAAACAAAGACAAAAATGCGGTCACCAACTGTTAAATATTCAATCACAGCATCCTTTTGACTAATAATCTTTCGATCAATTTTTTCAACCGTAATTGCTTCGCTCGAGCCAATATTAAAATTTAGTTTTGGATACTTTGCCAAAACTGCATCTTGAAACAATTCGTAATATCTTCTAGCAGAATTCAAATCATCCTGTAATTTGATTTTATATGATTGATTTTTGGTAGGTTGATAATTTTCTTTCAAAATTGCAAGATTCAGATCGTTTATCCGTTGTCGTGCCTCTAAGCCATGTTTTTGTTCAGCTTCGCTCATTAAACTTGCTCGGTCAATTTTACTTCCACTTAAAACATCATTTAAAACTCTCGATTTAGTCCTTTCTGATATATCGAAGACTTTTGCAAATTCACCTCGTGAGAAATAGAGTTTTGCTAATTCTAAATACGGCGAAATGTTTTCTTCAAGCAATCCAATCTGCGAATCGCTAAAAGCCGTTGATTTTTTACGAAAACTTTCAATATTTTCAATCGCAGTCTGAAGATTCTTTTCTGCTTCTTCAAGCCGATTAACTCTTAGTAAAATCTTTCCTTTAACAGCAAATGCACGGAAAATATCTTCCTGACTTTTTAATTTTTCAGCAAGATTCTGAGCTTTCTCCGCCGCAACTAATGCTTTTTCAAATTCATTTTTTACAAGGTTTATTTCCGCAGTCTGAATATAAGCCTCACAAGCCTCCGAAACTGAACGTATCTCGTTTCGAACAACCGCCCTTTCAACATTATCTATTACATTTTGAAAGTCTTTCAAACTTTCTTCAAGATTGCCGTTTCTAAAATTGACTAAACCGCGTGCATTTGAAAATGCTTCTTTTTTTTGATCAATCATCTCAAGTGCACTTTTATAGTCACCTTTACTGATATAAATGTCAGTAAAAAGACCATATAGCGACGAAAAAACTGCACCTTGACGAGCAGGATCGGAATCTTTGAACATTTCTTGAGCTGCCTTTGCGTAAAATTCCGCAAGGTCAATATTTCCGAGTTTGAAATACAAAATACCTTTGTTGATGTAAGTGAGTCCAACACCTTTTAGTTTAAATCTTTCTGCAACGCCTGAAGCTTCATCATAGATTCTTATCGCTTCGGCGTAATTCCCTTGCCGCCTTTGATTTATAGCCCGATTGTTCATTACATTAAAAGTGTTATTAGCTTTAGCCTGTGGATTTGTCTTGAAAAATTCTTCACCAAACCATTCAGCTAACGTTAAAAATTCTTCAGAAAGTTCATAATTCCCAATTCCACCTAGCTGACCTACTACACCGAAGATAACAGGCTGTGTTCTTACTTCTTTTTCGTTTTGAATTATTCTTTTTCGATCTTCGAATGTTTTTGCTTCCAATAATCGGTTGGTGATATCTAATTCCGCAGTATAACGATTCGTAATTTTCCACCCATCCGCAGTTTTACTCAAAATCAAAAATTCATGATTTAGACTTGGACCACTAGCACTTTGTTTATTGGCAGGATTTATTCGCTCATAAAAACAACGCACAACTGCATTTTGGTTTTGAAAATCAATCGAGCGAATTACAAGTGATTTTAGCGGAAATCGCTGAAAGTCGCTTTTGATCTTAGCTATTTCGATTGCATCAGAATTGTTGTTAAAACGCGAAAAGGTTTTAAGAGAATCGAACTCTCCTTTGACGATTGCATCTTGGTAATCAGCAACAACCTTTCTAATGCTATTTTCATCTTCACTCTGAGCAAAAATTTGCAGAATAATCAGAAGCAAAAAAACACACAGGCGAACAAACGCAAGAGTTTTCATTTTAGAAGCACCTCGTTATTTAGTTTTTATTGAACAACTTAATTCTAAACCTAAACGATTCAAAGTCAATAGTTTTTGCAAATATCTTGACAAATACATATATTTCTGTATAAATAAAACTGTGAAATTTGACTGGGATGAAAACAAAGAAAAAGTGAATATCCGCAAACATCAGGTAAATTTTGATGAAGCGTCAAAGGCGTTTTCTGATCCGAATGCTGTTGATGTTCTTGACGAACTAAATTCAGACTTCGAAGTTCGCTATCAAATTGTTGGAATTTCACCGTTCAGACTGCTGTTTGTTTCATTTACAATCCGCGAAGACGAAAACGGCGAACTAATCAGAATAATTTCTGCAAGAAAAGCTAATGCAAAACAAACGAGATATTACAATGAATGCAAACAATAAAGAACGTATTTATACAGTTACCGAAGAAGAATATCAGGCAGACCTTGCCAAAGGTTGGGACGATGACGAAATTCTTAAGCCAGGAAATTACACAGTTCGCCGTTCGAGACACATTACGCCGCGAAATGAACAGAAAATAAAAATGACCGCGTATATTGACGGCGATATTCTCGATTTTTTCAAAGAACGTGCAAAACTGCCCGATTCTTCGCCGTATCAAACGCAAATTAATCAAGTTTTGCGACAATATGT
This sequence comes from Acidobacteriota bacterium, assembly GCA_031414415.1. Classification (GTDB taxonomy): domain Bacteria; phylum Acidobacteriota; class Blastocatellia; order Pyrinomonadales; family Pyrinomonadaceae; genus JANNVK01. The sequence goes on along the minus strand of JANNVK010000102.1, from coordinate 43,373 downwards.
TGCAAATGCCACACAATCAAAAGACGAAGTTGTCACAGTTTCAATGCTCGAAAATCCTGCGTTCATTGCTGCTTTGGCTGAAAAATTGAAAGCGGCGTAAATAATTGTTAATTGTTAATTGTTAATTGTTGTATTAACTTTTTCACCGATTGCGAATTTGGATTTTGCTTCAAATAGTTTTGAAATTCGCGTTTTGCAACATCAATCAAACCTGCTTCGGCAAAGGCTTTTCCGCGTTGCAGAGAATCTTTCGCTGAGCGGATTTTATTTTCGTCCGCTTGGCTGACAAGATAAAACTTACCTTGTCCGAGATAGTTTTTCTCGCCAGATTTTGCTGAAACTTGCCATTCGTAGAGTTTTCCCTTTGGCAAATTCATTGGAACTCGCCACGGGTTTGAGAAAATTGTTTCTTTTTTAAGTTGATTAGAATCGTTGTAAATACTTATTTCATACGATTCGACTCCTTGTATTTTGCCAAAATCTAACATCGGCGAACTTTCACGAATAACTTTTCCATTCGGCGATATTATCAATAATTTTTCAGCAATACGATCATTTGTTCCGCGTAAAATTTCAGGTTTTGTCTTCAAATCTTCTAAATATTTCGGCAATCTTAACTCGGCTAGTTCAATTTCTTGCGGTTTAATTTCTACCGCATTGTTTGTATCTTTGTTTGAATTTTGTGGCTCATCTTTCGTCTCATTTTTTGGCAAATTTTGATTTACATTCGTTGCTTTGGGTTCAATATTTGATGAAATATTCGGAGTTGGGCTGCTGTTTATCGGTTCAGAATTTACAGAGTTCGGTGTCGAAATATTTGAAGGAAGAGTTTTTGTCACATCATTTTCTAAAGGCTGGGCTGTGCGAAAAATCAAAAACAGACCAAGACCGAGAGCAATCAATAACCCGAAAGCCAGAGCAAGCGGTTTTTTATATTCACTGAAAATTGCGGAAAATCGCTTCCAAATACTTTCGTGTTTTGCTTGCTCGTCAACAATTTTTTGCAACCTCAATGTATTTCCAAATTCCTGCAAATCTCTAAGCGAACCTGCACATGAATCACAATTTTTGATATGAGATTCGACAATTACGCGATCAACCTCGCTGATTTCATTATCAACAAACGGCTGCAAATGCTCTTGAAAATCAAGGTGAAAAATGTCAGCTTCGTTTAGTACGAGGCTCACATCTTGATCCGGATTTGTTTGATTTGGAAAAATCATTTGATACTCTTTGAAACAAATTTCACACTTCGATAAATGCAAGACAGTCTTCAACCTATCCGCCGAATCAACCTCGCGATTTCCGTATTTTTCTAAAATCTGTTTTGAAATATGCTCTGACATTAAAACTTCTAAATCGCCAAGAACACAAGTCTTTTTTGCTTCATATTCTTTGACGTTTCAAACTATCTAATCTTACCACCGTAAATTATCTTTTTCGCTTTTTCTTACCTTCAAGTCTCCTTTTCAAATTATCGCGGGCAACTTTTCGAAGGTTGCTGACCTTTTGAATTCTTTCGGCTTCATTGCCTATTTCGTGAATGCACAAAACTGTCGCAATCTTTACGTCAGAAAATGGCAAGGCAATCAGCAATTCTGCCATTTTATTTTCGTTAACTTCAAATTGCTCAGCAAGTTCTTTGAGCGTTGCAATTTTGCTTTCAAACCAAATAGTGTTGACCTCACGCCCTTGTTTGTCTCGCAAATTATAGAGTAAACACAACTTTTGCAGACGTTCAAGTTCGCGAATCTCGTCCCACAAAAACACGAGTTTTGCTCGATTACTGTGAATTTCTTCTAGATTGTCGGTATTTTTAGAAAAGGAATCGAGCGTTTCGTCTTCGGTATTTTCGTATCTCGGTGCAGTCTTGATTCCGCGAAGTTTCGATACGATTGCAATCAAATCGTTGAAATATAACCAACCTTTTGCTTGCTTCAGCGATTCATCGACCAGCCGAAATTCTGATTCAATCTGGTGAGTAGGAAATTTATCTTGAACAATCTCTCGGATCGCATCATTTGAAAGTGTCGAACGCTTCTCTTTTTGTTTGACGAGTGAACAAACCGAACGCTTAAAGTCATCAACCCAAAACAAAAAAACTCGCGGTTGCTTCTTAAACAGATATCGAATCCGGTTTTGCAAATTAAAATAATCTGCAAACTTTTTCCGCCAAAAATCAGCATAAACCGACCGGCAAGCCACGAAAACATATGCCTCAAAATTGTCAATCTCGACAGATAAAACCGAATCACGCTGGCTCCGCAAAAACATCGTCAATTTTAAGAGAGTTTCATTAGATAAATCTTCTGCGTCACTTTCCGAATAGTTATCGCCTTTTGACTTGCTCTTAAAAAAACGATCAATAATCGGTTGCGAACCAGTAAGAATTTCACCCAACAAAACCTCAGAATCGGCATCATCTCCAGTCGCAAGATGATGCCGATATAATTCTGACAGAGATTTTTCTTCAATTTCTTCCATTGCGAGGCATTTCCAAACTGCTTAAATTTAAATTTAAAGTAAAACCAAACATCGTGTTCATTGTGATTGACAATAATTTAAGGAATAAAGCAAATATTTAGTTAAGGATTAGCCACAAAATTTACGTTTTCTAACTTATCAAACACATTCAATACAATCGAATTTGGCGTAAATGTATGGTGCTTACTTTCAATACTTAACAAATATATTTTTCCAGTAGGAACATTCATAAAACGGTAATAACCAAATGGATTTGTTTGATGAATCTTTGTTACGGTTCCGTCAGTACTTGTTAGGGTAAGTGTCGCGTTCTTGAATATGCGTCCATCGCTTGCTGTGACTCTGCCACTAATTACAGTTTCAGCAAACGTTGGAATAGATTGTTCGCTCAGAACTCGCATATCAAAGAAGCTCACTCCGCCGCGATCAAATACTTGGAAAGCGACAACGTTTTCCCCATTTTGAATCAAATTTTGCGGAACATCATAGAAAACACTATCCAAAACAGGACAACCACCAATTAAATCAGGTCCGCCAATTTGAACGCCGTTAAAGAATACTTTTTCAACGTCATCGTCTATTCCGGCGGCAATTCTGACATTAGTCGCAGTTGAAGGCAATATTATTTTCTTTCTAATCAACAATCTTGTATTTTCAAGCCAATTCGTATTTATTTGTGCAATTGGCGAACAATCCATTGAACCGTTTCCAAAAGCGGCTTGCCCGATGTTCCAGGTTGAATCATTAAAAGTAATATCGCCAAAGTTTGTTGGCGGAGTTGCACCGCTGGTTAATTGCAAATATCTATAACCAGTTGATCCGTAACTCGAAACACTTGCCCCAACCGAAGTTTCCTCTAATTTCGAATTGTTATCTGTGTTTGGATCAGGCGTTGCCGAATTTACTGATGCATAATTTCTGATTCGATTTCCGACAGATTCATTTGTCGGGATTGTTACGGTAATTGTTGCAGTTGCTTGATTTAACATATTTCCAAGATTACAGTTTGCTAAATCTCCGCGTGTGATTGTGCATGTTCCAATGCTTGATGTGATGGTTGAAATCGCTCCCAGGCTCAAAATTTCATTTTGCACAACTACGTTATTTGCGGTTTGGCTTCCAAGGTTTGTAACCGTAATTTGATAAACAATATTCTGACCGCGAAGCACAGGGTCTTGTGTATCAACCATCGTCAGACGTAAATCTGCTTGGTTTGTCGGTTGTGTAATGGTGAACGGCAAGGCACTTGAAGTTCCTCCGCCGGGTGTTGGATTGACAACCGTAATGTTTGCTGTGCCGACATTGGCAATGTCAGCCGCGACAATTACAACGTTTAATTTAGTTGGCGAAATTAAGGTTGTCGGACGCGGTTGTCCGTTCCAATAGACGACCGAACTATTGATAAAGTTTGTGCCGTTGACATTTAATGTGAACGCATTTCCGCCTGCGGTTGCCGAATTCGGATTGATGCTCGAAAGTGTCGGAACAGGATTATTTGTTCCGTCTGATGTAACGGTAATTGCATCGTGCGTAGTTGGTGCAGATTCAACATTTCCGGCATTATCACGGGCAATCGAATAGAATTTATAGGTTGTATTCGGTTGTCCTTCAAATGTTGCCGAAGTTTCGGTTGTGCCGCTCAAGAATGGTTGATATGCTCCGTTATTTGCCGAAACCCAAATATCATAACTTTGCAAACCCGAACCGCCGTTTGCATCTGAACCTGTCCAACTGAACGTAAAATTATTCGGCGAAGTTGGCGGTAAAGCATTGACAGCACTTGTCGGCAAATCGGCATCGAGCGTATTGCTGACCGTGTTGGTCGTAATCGGTTCTTCGGTATCAAAAATAATTGTTGCATTATTGCGAATAACCGTGCCTGTGGTTGCCGTTATTTTCGGCTTAACCGTATAAGTTACATAGCCTTGACCATCATTTGCCGCATTATTTGGCGTAAGCAGACCGTAATTTGCATTATTCGGCGGTTCGCCTGTCGTCGGGTCAATTGCTTGCAGAGTCCAAGTAACGCGACCCGTCGCAATATCAATTCCCGCCGTAACATCAGCAAAAACATTGCCGAGTTCCGCACCAAGCTGGATTCGACCTTGATAAAACGCCCGATTTTCAGGAATAGCAAAGCGATATTTGCCAAAACCAATCTCTTTCAAACGAAATGTTCGCCAATCCAGATTCGGGTCAAGTTGGTCTGTAACCCGCACTCTTGATGCTGTCGCCAAAGCGGATGATTTATTTTCAAAATTAATCGTATATGGAACAAGTATTGACTTGTTCAAATAGTATTGTTCTCCGTAGCCGTTTGGGGCAATTTTTTCATTAGGATCATCAGGCGGAAGTATGTCTGGATTGGCACTACCGCTACCGCCGCCCCAACCGCCGCCGCCATTTCCGCCTCCTCCTGTGCCACTATCACATCCACCTCCCGCAGAACTACTCGTCCCCAAAACATCTAGACATTTAATTAGGATTTCTGCCGCTTCTGAAATGTCAAGTATGTCATCAAATGTTTCTCTGACCTTAAGAAGCTGTTTTATTAACATACCAACAAAATTCTTCTTTATAATGTCTTTACCACATTCGGCGAACAAATTAGCTGGCGGTGTTAGGAAAGGATAAATATATGGCATGATTCCTTCCGAATCACCATCTTTCAGTGCGGTTTGAATGAGTTCCAAATTAATATTGCTTATCCAGTTTAGCCATGCTCTTCCACAATCAACTGGAAGTTTATCCAATAATTCATCTATTACAAATTCACGCACCTTTTCGATTAATTTGTTCAATGCTTTTTTTGAACAATCTTTTGAGTCAACTGGGCAAGCGGTCTGGATAGAAAAATTAGGTGATTGACCATTATTCAAAATTGTTTGGGCGGACGGCATTAACATTGCTTTAACAGGTAATTTTGTAAGATTTGATGGCGGAGTTACGGTTATATTAAAAGTCTTAGAACCTTGTGTTCTTAACAATGGCACGAGTAATGGTAAATATGTGTGTCCTCTAATTTCATCATCGTAAGTTGTTTGAACCCCTTCCCAAGAATTAATTTCACTTGGGAATTCTAACTCTGGGTTGTTTTGACGCATTTTATCGTATATCCCACGGTCAAAACTAACTCTACTTCCAATAGGAAGCTCAACTAACATTCCGGAGAGAATTGCATCATTTAATCCCTGATTTTGTAATACAATTGCAAACGAGGCAGTTCTACCTCTTCTAACTGACCGTGGTCCAATAACATTGATAGTTACCCTTGGTTGACTTGCATTAACAACAGTAACTGCATTATTAAGTCTTGATAATCCATTTATTGGATCATTTAACTCGACAGAATAATTTCCTAGTTCTACTTGTCTCATATCAAACATTGCTCTTATTTCATGGTTTTTTACGTTGTGAAAAATTGGAGTAAGCATAATTCCCGAGTTTGAAACTAATTTAACAACAGCATTTTGGTTGAATTTCGCTCCACCAAAAGTGAATGTTGTAAATCCGCTATTTCCAGTAATAGAAGGTGTTGCATCAGCTAAACCAAAAGGCAAGACCTCAGCCTTAACCGTAACATTGCTCGGAGTAAGCGGCGGAACATAATCGGCTCGTGCCAAATTGTAATAATTTCCAGCTTGCGAACTTGGGACGATTGTTTCTTGGTCGGGTTCATTCGGTCGGCTGAATTGGAAGTCGTAATTACTGCGGCTTGCCATTGAACCGAAAAGCGTAAACAGTTCGTTTGATGTGCCGTCTTGTCCGTCAACCGAGAATTTGACTGTTTCGCCAGCAGGCGTGTTGGTTTTGAAATAACGCTCTTGGTTGGCGTTGAGCGTCGTGTTGATGGTTGTGCCAAGTGGAAGATTGGTTACGTCAACATTTGTCTGCGTGGTTGAAGCACCAAGATTATTTGCTTCGTTTGTTTCACGCACGCCATTGCGGACATCCGTGCGGACAAGCACATAATACTGCCCAAGATTGATTGCCGGAAGTGGAATTGTCAGCGTAGAATTATGCGTTTGACCAACGCCAAGCTGTCCGATTTGTGTTTCTCTGCCAATCAGCGTGTCGTTAATATCCCAAGTTGAATCGGTAGAAAGATAAACAGCATCTGTCCATAAACCTAGTGCGGGATTGCTGCCGATGTTTTGAATCGTCCATTGGAAAGTTACATTTTCGCCCGGCGAAGCGTTGGCAGGTGCAGTAACACTTGAAACAATTAAATCCGAAGGCGGCGGCAGTTCAAGCAAGATGCCGGCGTAATTGAAATTGTTATTTTCATTTGCTTCGGCAATCTGATTGTTACGGTCTGTTTTGACAAAAATAGAATAGTTTCCGCTATAACCAGTCGGAATATAAACATTTTCAGTTTGGTTGTAACTTGCTCCCGCCGTCAAAGAACCGTTGTGTGTTTTGTAACCGATAACTCTGTCAGTCGGGTCAAGTATTTGGTCAAGCGAAATGACAATCGCATCTGTCCACGCTGAACCGATGGTTTCGTTTGTTCCGGTATTTTGCACCGTCCAACTGACAGGCATTGTTACGCCCGAATAACCGTTTGTCGGAATATTAATAGCCGTAACTTGCAAATCTGCCGGTGGAACATCAAACGGAATTGCGACCGAGTTTGTGTTGTTATTTTCTGCCAAACCTTCAAAAACCGAATTGTTTTCGTCCGTTCTGACAATTAAGAAATAATTTCCCGGTGCGATAATCGGCAATGTAACTTGGGTTTGCTGATTATAAGAACCGCCAACAGCCAATGGACCCGAAACTATTTTCGAGTTCAAAAGCCGATCATTTCCGTCTAAAACGTTATCGGTTGAAAAATAAACAGCATCGCTCCAATTAACATTATTTGCCGCAACCTGCCCGGAATTTGTTACAGTCCATTGAATTCCGACATTTTGTCCGGCAATAAAATTTTGCACCAAGGCTGCATTTGAAACCTGCAAATCGGGCAACGTATTGGCAACCGTCATCGAAATTTGACTGGTTGCGGTGTTATCGCCGTTGTTGGAACACTCTTCGACATTTTCGCTTGCATCGGTTGTAACAATAACGTAATAAGTCCCTTGTGCTGTGTTTGGAATTACAATATTTTCAGTTCTTGAATAGTTGGCACCACTATTCAAAACACCTTCGTGCGAGTAAGCACCAATCACAGTTGCGGTTTGTGTGTTGAGAATAGCCGTTTGGCTCAAATAAACACGGTCAACCCAAGAAGTTTCAAGAGTTTCGCCGGTGCCTTGATTCGCAACCGTCCAAGAAATCGGTGTCGGTTGTCCCGCGTTGATACTTGAATTGTTGGTGATTAAAGTTACACGCAAATCCGATGGAATATTCGTAATTTGAATTGGTTTTAAGGTACTGAAATTATTGGCTTCCGCGTTGTAATTCGAATCATATTCAAAAATCTGTTTGCGGCTGTCAGAATAAACATATACGAATTTGTTTCCGCTGATGCAAGAAGGCAGATTTACATTTGCCGAAGCGTTATAAGAAAGCCCTGCAGCAAGAGCTCCGTTTCGCAAAACTGTGCCTAAAGCTGTATCAGTTTCAGGACTCGGCGTGTTGTCATCAGACAAATAAACGGTATCAAACCAACTGTTCGGAGCATCAAAAGCACCTTGATTTTGCACCGTCCACGAAACGTTGATTTGTCGGGCAGATTGTCCTGCGGTTGGAGCATTTATTGCCGGAACAATTAAATCAGGCGGAGTTGCACCAATTGACATCGGCGAACCGGGCTGAACTCGGTCATAATTCGCATTATTATTTTCGTTTGTAAATTCATAAACCGAACTTCCGCCATCGGCAACCACAAAAACGTAGTGATTTCCGGCAATATCACTCGGAATATTGATAGTTTGGGTTGCATTGTAGCCTTGACCAATCGGAACAATTCCCGAATGCGGAATGATGGCGATTTGTCTGTCAGCATTTGCTCCGGTTGTGTTCAGAGTCGTATCGGTTGAAAGATAAACATAATCTGCCCAATTTGATTCAAGCGGCAAAGTTCCGCCCGTTCCTTGGTTTTCCACTCGATAGGTAAGCGGAATTGTGCCACCCGCAAAAGTAGATTCAGGTGCTTGGACAAGTGTTGTTTGTAAATCAGGCAACAGCGGTGCATTTATCTGAATCGGACGGGCTACATTCCAATTATTTAATTCATTTGATTCTACAACTCTTTGTGACTCATCAGTCCAAACAATAATATTGTAATTTCCGACTAAACCTCTTGGAATTTTTACATCGGCGGTTGCAACATAACTCTCTCCCGCAGCAAGGTAGGTGATATTTTCTAATGAAAGTCTTAATGGGTCATCCAACCCATTTGGTATGAGATCAAGTGAAAGATAAACAAAATCTTGCCATTGTGAAGCGTTTGTTGAACCGTTTCCGATATTTCTAACCGTCCATTGAACTTGAATTGTTTGGTCAAAAAATGCGGTGTTCGGTGCTTGAATAGAATTTGGTGCAACAATTAAATCGGGAAATGGCGGACGTGTTACTGTAATCGGGCGAATAATCGTATTGTTTCCTTCGTTTGTACCTTCGTTTACTTGGTTATTTGCATCAGTTTTAATTATCAAATAATGCTGTCCGTCATTTACGACAACATTTCGCGGAATTGTAATTGATTGAATCCGATTTGCAGATTGACTTGGATTCAAAGATGTTTCAAAAGGAAAAGCAGCAAGCTCAATGTCGTTTCCAACTTGGTTATCAGTTGAAAGAAAAACTTTATCAGCCCAAGGAGCGTTTGCCACACCATTTCCATTGTTCAAGTCATTCCAAGTAATTGTAATTGGTAAATCGGTATTGGTTGAGGTTGGAACGGTTGCATTTGGTATTTGAAGATCGGGACGTGGAATGTCAGCTTCAAAAGCAAACAAAGTTGTGTTTCCTGTTGTGTTATTTGTAGCAATATATAAAGTTCCATCTTGTCCTACACTTGGAGAAGTATTCCCAATATCGCCAAATGGAAGTTGAAACTCCCAAAGCACAGAAGCAGCCGTTCCGTTATCTTTTATTGCATATAATTTTCTAGTTACCCCGTCGCCAGTATATACAACACTATTTGAAGTTACTGCAGACCACATTGTTAATTCTTGGCTTCCTGTTGGTGTTATTTGCCACTTAATTGTTCCATTTGGGTTTATTGCTGTCAGTCCACCTGCCGTATTTTTTCTTCCCGGGCTATAAATAGTTCCATCAGCTCCAATTGATGGATTTTGATACTGATTCATTCCATTAGTTGTGTTTCTGAAAATTTGCCAATCAGTAGAACCATCGCTTGTATTTAGAGTGGAAAAAACAGGATTATCACTATCGGAAAAAGAGGTTATATAGAGTTTTTGATTATTCTCACTAATAACTCCATTTCCCCACCAATGATAATTTAATCCTAACGCGATGTTTCTGCTCCAAGCCAATGATGCCGAACTTCCGTCGTCTTGAATAACCCCGACAGAGTTAGAAACGGAATTATTAACATAAGCAATTCTATCTTTATTTGACGTGGAATCAGTCCAAACCGGACCAAAAGTCGGGTTTATAAAAGCAGATGTGCCTATATTTTTTAGCCAAACAAAATTTCCGTTCGCTGCATCAACTGCTACAATATTGGCGGGCGATGTATATGTTCTGAAATAAAGTTTCGTTTTGTCTTGATTAAGCAAAACAATACTATCTCCAATATTTCCAATAGACGCATTTAATTCTGCAACTCTCTTGACCCAAATAATTGATCCGTCAGTTATACTGAAACACGCAACTACGCTTGAGTTAAATGGCAATGTTCCATTTCCGCCTGTTGTATAAAGTCTTCCTAAATTTTCGTCAATTGTAATGCCCGATGCCGAAGTTGAACTAAAACTAATATTCTGCGTATTTGTTTGCCAAATTATTTGCCCGTTTGATGTTCTTATCTTAAAAACTTGACCTTGACTACTTCCATTTGATTTGAAATAAAGAAACTCTCCATTATTGCTAAACGTTATTCCACCGTGTCCAATTCCTCTAGGTAAATTTATTTGCCATTTAACAACATTTGTTGCAGCGTTAGTAGCTGGAGATAAACTCCTCAAACCGTTTCCGTGGGGTTGAGAAAATAAGGTATCAGCAAATTCTTCGGAATTCGTCTTGCCAAAAGTTTTCTCCGAGCTATGTAATTCGACATTTTTGCCATTGTATAATGGTGAGATTGATCCTCCAAACTTAGCAGTAACAACTTCGCTAAACGGCAGAAAAACGAAAACGGCAACAAACATAAATGAAATTGCCAATAGCAGATAGGTTGGGTTAAATTTGCGATTTTTAATAGACGACATATTGAATAAATTTATCCGAGAAGACATTTGGTATCGAAAATCCATGAAAAATAAGGCTTTTATGAATTCCAACATTTCTTTTGAAAATTCTTAGCAATATCTAGGGCACTTTTAAGAAAGGTTTTTTTCATCGCAAAGACAATAAAACCAAATTATTTTTCGTGTTACAGTTTTGTTAGACGACTGAAATTTAACAGAATTACCATAAGCGAAAAATACCTTTCTTTTAGCCTAACGATAGCTAATCCTTTAGTCGAAAAGGCGAAGTAAACGACAAGAATTTAAAAAAGAGGTGTGAAGGATGAACTTCGCACCTCTTTTTTTAGAGGACATTCGTTAAATGATTGATTTAATTGGTTTTTGCCTGAAACTGAAACAGAAATTATTTAGAGAATTAAAAAGATACTAAATTAACCTAAAACCGACTTCATTTTTTCCATAGCACCTTCTAAAATATTATCCTCACGGGCAATGCAGATACGCATGAACGCGTCCCAATTGTCCGAATCGGCGAAGGCACTTCCGGGCGTTGCTCCGACTCCGGCTTTTTCCATCAGCATTTCGTTAAACTTTAACGCATCGTCAAATTCTTCGGGGATTCTTGCCCACAGATAGAATGCCGAACCCGAATTATAGATGTTGAAACCGAGTGAAGTTAGTTCATCGGAGACAAATCGGCGTTTGACATCGAATTTATCGCGGAGTTTGTCGTAGTATGTGTCGTCTGCCATCAAAACCCTGGAAAGTGCTGATTGCAAAGGTGTTGCCGGACAAACATTGACGATATTAGCGACGTTATTTATCGGCTGAATCAAATTTCCTGGTCCGTATGCGTAGCCCAAACGCCAGCCGGAAATGTTCCAAGATTTTGAAAAAGAATTGACCGTAATCGTGCGTTCCCACATATCAGGCAGCGTCGCAATCGGTGTATGCGGATTTTCGCCGTAAACGTAATGTTCGTAAACTTCGTCGGAAACTACGAGCAAATCGAGTTCTTTGGCGATGTCCGCAATCGCCTCAAGTTCAATTTGCGTCATAACCTTCCCGCACGGATTAGATGGTGTGCAGACGATAATTATTTTGAGCGGAAATTCTGCTCGATCTTTTAACGATTTACAATGTCTGAGAAGTGCGTCTTTCTCGAAAGTTAAGTTTTTATCGAGTTCAAAGACTTCGGTACAACTCCCGAATTCTTCCAAGATTTTGCGATGATACGGATAATAAGGTTCAAAAACCAGAGCAGATTTTCCGCGTAAATACGATTGTGCAATGCCGATTAACGCACCTGTTCCGCCGTTTGTAATCATCAACTGATACGGCGTTACGTCAACATCAACTTCAACGTTGTTATACTTTTTAATCTTGGCGGCAACGGCTTTGCGTAGATTTATGTCGCCTTCCGAACCGCCGTAATGATTTTGACTTGCGGCAATAATTTCAGCCGCTGCTTTAGCAAGTTGCGGATCAATCGGAAGTTCTGATTGACCTTGCACAAGGTTTCCTGATGGCGGAACGAGCCGCGTAATTGCACGAATATCTGGTTTAATTTTTTGAGTTTTTGCTTCAGACATAAATAATTATTCAGTTAAGGCTAATTCAACCTGTTCTTTCATACTGTTAATCGTTTTTGCTCCCGCACCAGCAAAAACTCCGCGAAATCTGCCATCGCGACTAATCAAAAAACTGGTCGGAATTGAACCAAGCGGATACATTTTCGAAAGTCCCATTCGCAAATCTGTATCAAGCCAGCCGAGTTCGTAATTTAGATTCATTTTCTGGGCAAAGGCTTTCATTTGAACTTCAGATTCAGGGTCAACATCAAGTCCAAGAACTTGAAAACCACTTCCCGCGTGCTTTTCTTGCATTTCTACAAGATGCGGCATTTCCATTCGGCACGGACCACACCAAGTTGCCCAAAGATTTATTAACACGACTTTGCCTTTATAGTCTTCAAGTTTTGTCGATTTTTCATCGACTAATTTTATCGGCGTTTGAAGTATTGCGGTCGATAAAAGCGGATATTCGCTCAACGCTTTGCTTCCGCTAGAATTGCCATCACTTGGACCTTTTTTTTGGCTTGATACATAAGAGCAACCAGCAAATAAACCCAAACAAATAATAAAAACTAAACTATATTTCTTCATTTCTAACTCCAAACTATTTACTGAAACCTTTTTCTATGGCAGTTTTAAATGCTTCATAAGACTTTCCACCGACTAAGGTTTCTATTATCTTTCCATCTTTACTGACGATAAAATTAACTGGAATTCCCGGTGCTTTGCTAAGTTCTAACATTGCGTTCCAGGTTTTTTCGTTCGATAAAACCTGTGTATATGTAAATTTCTTTTCTTTCAAAAAATCGCGTACCTGCTTATCAGGATTATCTTCATCAATAAAGGTAACGCCAACTGCCTCAAATCCTTTGCCTTTAAATTCATCGTTTAATTTCTGAATTTCTGGCATTTCTTTAACGCACGGGGCACACCAAGTTGCCCACAAATTAACCAATAAAACTTTTTCTTTTAAATCACCAAGTTTGAAACTTTTGCCGTCGAGTGTTTTCATTTCTGCTTGCAAAATATCAGCAGGCATCGCGGGAAAATTACTTGTGTCAGATTTTGCAGTATTAGTTTCAACTTTAGCAACATTTGATGAATTTACGGCTTTAATTTCAACAGTTTTTTCTTCAGTTTTTGTGCAAGCACTTATAAACACACAACTTAAAAAAATTATAAATCCAAGTTTTTTCATATTTTTCTACCTTTTTATTTTACATCTTTAAATCTCAGAACAAATAAAATAGACAAAACCAACGCTAGAAACATTAGCATCAAAACAATTTGATTCAAAATTTCGTGCATCCAAGGATGAAGAAAATTGACGTATCCGCTCAAATCTTCCGGTATTTTTACTGCATTATTCGGTTTTGGCGGCTCATTCAAATTTGGCGATTCGCCTTTCAAAAAACTCTCTCGAATCTTATCAGCCGACTCATCGCGATATTTGTCGATTTCCTGTTTTGCATCATCAATAACAGCATCGTTTTGCTTTTCGATAAATTTATAAAGCCCTAAACCTTTTGTCTTTCCGTTTTCGTCAGCACCTTCTGTCTGCAAAGTGTCGAGCGTCGAAAATCGTTTAATTGTATCGAAAGACCACGTTGCCGGCATCGTTAAACCTGCCACTTTAGATATGCCAATTGGCACGCCAACTAATCCCGAAAATAAAATTTGTGGAATTAAAATGAGAGGAACGAGCGAAGTTGCCATTTCAGAAGTTTTCACAATTGCCGAAATTAACAATCCTAAAGCAACGCCGACGGCTGCGGTTATAATCATCGCCCAAAGTTGCGGAATGCCGCCGAGTTCGCCAGGCATCGACATTAAACCAACTATATCCAACAACTTAAGCGGAATAAAAACCATCAAACATTGAAAGCTGACAATCACACCAAGCACAAAAAGTTTTGAAACGAGATACGGAATAAGCCCGAGATTTATCATTCTTTCGCGATTATAAATTGGACGTTCGCGGATTATTTCGCGTGCCGAAACCGAAGTTCCAAACCAGATTGCAACCAACGCTAAAACAAAATAGACAAAATCTCGCGGCTGTTTGCTGTCCATCACAAAAGCTGTGAGAATAGCAATAATCGGTGCTTGAATTAAAAGTATGAAAAGATTGAACTTATCTCGCAACAAAACTTCAAGATAACGTCGCGACAAAGTTATTGTTTGGCGAATTGAGCCAAATATTCCGAGTCGATTTTTCTTTTTCAAACCTTGCGATTGTTTATTGCCAATTTCTTTCAAAGGCTCAAAAACATTTCGTTGATATTCCGGTGTTTTGGTAAATTTTTGCTTCCAATTTTCCGCAACTTTCTCTGTAATATTTAGTCTGTTTGTTTCGCCTTGTTTGCGAACTTCTTGTTCTATTGGTTCTTCAAGTTTGTCGTAAAGTTCTTTGAAACTTGTTGCATTCAAATGTTTTAAGGCTTCATCTGGTTTGCCATAGAAAACTAATTTCCCACGCATTAAGACAACAATTTTGTCAAAAAGTTTAACGTTTTCCATCGCGTGTGTCGTGAGAATTACGGTTCGCCCAGATTCTGCAATCTGACGAAAGAGCTTCATTATTTTTTCTTCCGTCGCCGGATCAAGCCCAGAAGTTGGCTCATCAAGAAAAATAACAGAAGGTTTTGTAATTAGCTCGACAGCGATTGAAACACGTTTCCGTTGTCCGCCCGAAAGCTGATTTATCGGAACATTTTTCCGCTCACTAAGTCCTGTAACATCAAGCACTTCCGAGATAATATCGTTAATTTCTTTCGCCGAAACATCGTTTGAAAGACGAAGTTTTGCGACATAAAAAAGCGTTCGATAAACAGTTAATTCGCGATGAATAATGTCGTCTTGCGGCACATATCCGATTGATTGTTTGAGCGAATCAAGATGCCGATAAAGATCAAGATTATTGACCAAAACATTGCCGCTAGTCGCCGGACGCATTCCATTCAGTGCGTCCATAAATGTCGATTTCCCTGCTCCTGAAGGTCCGAGTAGTCCGATAAATTCGTTTGGCTGAATTGATAATGAAACTGAATCGAGAATTTTGAGTTTTCCACTTCCGCCGCGATTTTTTACTACTTTTGTAATATTTACCGCATCAATTCTAACTTTTGAGCGAGTGTCAAAAACGCCAATATTATCGTTTTTATCAACTTTTAAAACAAAAGAACCAATCTGCACAGAATCGTTTGCAGAAATTTGCGAGCGAGAAACGCGATTTCCATTAACAAAAATTCCGTTTGTCGAACCCAAATCTTCAACCGTAACGCCGTTATTTGTTTTATTTAAATTTGCGTGGCGATTGGATATTTGCAAACCATCGAGTTTTATATCATTAGAATTATCACGTCCAATTTTAAGCTGATTATTTTTTCCAAATCCGATTGATAATATCAATTGCGGCTCGAGATTTACTTTGTTTGGAATAATTGTATCAGCTTTGAAAACCATAGTTTTCGGAGCATTAACATCTTTAAAATCAACAGATAAACTTTTATTTGCAGACTGTTTTTGCCCATTTGAAGCAACAAGTTTTGGTGAATTAAGACGAAGAACCGGACCTTTCATTCCAATCTGAATTTCGTCTGTGTGAAACAAAGTTGTTGGCGTTGAAATGCGTTGTCCGTTGACAAATGTTCCATTAAAACTCTGATTATCAGTTAAAATTACTTCGTTATTATTCCATAAAATTTCCGCATGTTTTCGCGAAACCATAATCGCTTGATCTTCAAAAATAATATCGCATTCAGGACTTCTGCCAAGTGAAATAGTTTGTTTCGTCAAGATAAATGGCTGCCTTCCAACAGCAACGAAGTCTAGCTGAACATTAAGTTTAGATTGAAGTTTGGGTTTGATTTGGGCAACTTCAACAGGTTGCGGCGAAGCAATTTGCGGTTTAACTTTAATTGGTTGAACTGGTGCAGAAACTGGTTGTTTTTTTGGTGATTCTGCTGAAATTTCATACCACAAAACAATCACACACGGACCGTCTGTTCCAAACTGAATCTTACTCGCAACCTGAATTGGCTCAGGTTTTAAAACCTTTTGTCCGTTAAGATATGTTCCGTAAGTTGAATTACAATCAATTAAAACCCATTGATTATTTTGAACGCGAATTTCAGCATGTTGTCGCGAAACTGATGGAAATAACGATTGTTCAAAAACAATCTGACATTCATCCGCATTGCGACCAATTTTAATCACACTTTCTGCAAATGAAAGTTCCTTTCCATTATTTTGGTTCGCTAAAACAATCTTCATTAGCTAAATTATACAAAAAAAATGGCTGATTGTCAGAATAGTCTTTCAATCAACTGTTAATTTGCAAATTAGTTTTTAACCTAAATTTTTAGATGAAAAGAAGGCAAGTATTTTTTATGGACAATAACTTTTTTTCCAAAACAATAATCGTATAGATTTTTAAATATTTCATCTAAACCTAAAGCAGAAGTATATATTTTTAAAGCGGTCTCTCCATTAATGAGCGAGATATTAACAACAGATTTTGAAATCAAATTATTTTTAGATGTAACGGTTTCCTCAAATCCTAATAAAATCAGTGATTTAAGAATGAGCAATAGTTCATTTTCATTTGTTTGTTGCGTGTATCTTCCGCCTTCAATTGGAATTTCTAAGGTGCAGCTTTCACCAACTGACATGTAAATAATTGATTCACCATCAAAATATGTTACGGCTAATTTAAAAAAGGTATTAGCTAATTCAGTTGGCTGAGTGAGGAATGCATCTAAAATAAAACTTGTTCCATTTTCACCTTTTTCAATCTCAAAAGACGGAAGCTGTGGCTCAAGCAAATTAATCAAATACTCTGAAATTAATACAGTTAGATCAGTTTCAATATTTTTAACATCCATAACTACAAAAATAAAAAGGTTTTATATCTACTCCTGATTAAGAAATTCCAGTGTTTCAAGAACTAAATATTCACTTACTTTTAACCGAATACTATTTCCTTTCGCATCAGAAACTTTACAATCTGTATAAATATCAGAATCAAAAACTTCTAAATCACATTCTAATTCACAAACAGTTTGAAAAAACTCAATCTCTCCGTCATCAAACTCAACCTTAATTGGAAACAAAACTTTTTCGTCAATCATAAAATTTTTATTTTTGCTCAATTTCGTCACCAGTCCATTGAGTTTTATTCGTGTGCGGAATATCAAACTGATCTAAAATTCGATACACGAGGTGATTAACCAAGTCGTCAATGGTTTTTGGTTTGTGATAAAAACTTGGACTTGCTGGCAAGATTCTCGCACCGCAGTTGGCGAGTCGAACCATATTTTCGAGATGAATTGTGTTAAAAGGAGTTTCCCGCGGAACAATAACGAGTTTTCTGCCTTCTTTAAGTGCAACATCTGCCGAACGATGAATAAGATTTGTTCCCGCACCGCTCGCGATTGCACCGAGAGTTCCCATCGAACAAGGCACAATAATCATTCCAATTTGTTTATTTGAACCGGAAGCTGGTTTGGCGGCGAGATTTTCGTTTCGCCAGTATCGAATAATTGTAGAATCTTTTGGTAAACCTAACCATTCATTGATTTTATGTTGATTAAGTTCTTTTAAATTCACGCCAAGTTCAATTTGTGCAACTGTCGGAACTGTCGCGGACAATATCAAATTAATCGTTTTTACAACGCCACTTTCCGCCAAAAGTTGAAGAGTTCGCTGCCCGTAAATTGTTCCAGACGCACCTGTAATTGCAACTGTAATTTCCATAATTTCAATAAAATAATATCATATTTAATCAAACCTTTGTCTCGGATGCTTGCCACTCAAAATTGCATCGAAGACAAAAACGATGTGTTTTTCGTTGCTCTGTTGAAAATTTACTTGGCAGAATTTTGAAAATCAACTTTTCGTCTGCTGATAATTCTCGCCAATATTTTACTTTGGGCGAGTCGCACTTTGGACATATTTTCGACATAAATTATTACAAACCTTTTTGTTATTTGGTGCGTAAACATTGTAGAATCACATCAGCACAATCGCAAATTATTCCGTGTTTAAAAGACAATGTCTCACGACTCGAATGAACTTCAGAACTTATGTTTGTAATAAAAGCTGGATTTAGTGATAAAATTGAAGTCAAAACCAATATTGAAAATGTCAGAAAGTTCTTTTCCAACATTCAAAACTTTGTCGAATTAATGCCAAGCGTTGAAAGCATACACACGGATGGAAAAGGTATTACGAATTGGAAAATAAGAGCCGAAGTTCCATTTGTTGGTTCATTTATTCAATATTTTAAAGTTGAATTAACAGATCAATCCGATAATCACATCGAATGGTCGCCTTTCGTTTCTGAAAAAGAAAATTTTTTACGATATTTTGCTGGTTTTGAGGAAATTGATTCAAGCACGACAATTGTTCAATTTTCGCAAAATGTTGAGGTGCGGAGAAACAATGCAACGGACTTGCATCTTCTTGCAGGTTTAGCCGGCGAAGGAATGATTAGTCGTGAAATGAGCAAAAAAATTGCTGAAATGTTAAAAATTTTTATTAATAAAGCAAAGGAAAAATTAGAAAAATGAAAAAAATTACTTTTATTGCGTTCGTTATTTTAGTGTTGAGTTTTAGTGTTTTTGCACAACTCAGTTTACCGCGTGAGTCAAATCGGCAAGAAGTTTCGCAAACTGTTGGCGATACAAAAATTAATATCGTTTATTTCCGCCCAAATGTTAAAGGCAGAAGCGACAAACTTTTTGGTTGCAACACTACTGATGTTGTTCCCAAAGGCGGCGTAACTTATCCTTGTCTCATTCCAAACGGTCAAGTTTGGCGAACTGGGGCGAACGACAACACAACTTTTGAAGTCACAAATGATGTCACAATAAACGGTCAGGCTTTACTAAAAGGTAAATATGGATTGCACACAATTCCAAATAAAAAAGAATGGATTGTTATTTTCAGCAAAGTAAACGACGCTTGGGGAAGTTTCACATATGATGAAAGTAAAGACGCACTTCGCATTAAAGTTGCTCCAATGAAAGTTCAAATGCACGATACAATGTCTATTGCATTTGGTGATGTTGCAACTAATAACGCTGCGATTGCAATTGCTTTTGATAAGGTAAAAGTTGGATTTTACGTTAATGTTGGCGATATTTCGGGCAGAGTTTTATCGTATATCCGCACAACAATTGAAACCCGAAAAGCTGATGATGTTCGTCCTTTAAATCAAGGAACCAATTATGTTATTGGGTCTAAATTGAAAGACAATTACGCTGAAGCATTAACTTGGATTGAAAAATCAATCGCGGCAAAAGCGACTTATGGTAATTTGACTATTAAAGCAAGATTGTTAAATGAAATGGGTAAAATGAGCGATGCGATTATGACTGGTGAAATGGCGGTTGGCGTTGGTAAATCGGCAACTCCAGTTGTTGATACAACCAATTTCGAAAAAACTCTAGCCGAGTGGAAAGCAAAGAAATAACTCTAAAAAGCAAAATGAAACCATTGGGCAAAAGTAACCTTTTACTTTTGCCTTTTTTTTTATTTTTTTATTTGCTTTTCTCTTTTACTTTTTACTTTTGCCTTTTTACTTTTTACTTTTCAAAACCTGTCTTCGCAAAAAATCTAAAGCTGCTTGCGACGCTCGCCAACGAATCAAATATCTATCGCCAGGCAAGTTTATCTGGAAAGATTTTGTCGTGTTTTTATCTGCAAAACCTATAAAGACTAGACCGACTGGTTTTTCCAAAGTTCCGCCATTTGGTCCAGCAATTCCTGTGATAGAAATTGCAAAATCTGTCTTCGCACGTTCTCTCATTCCTTCAGCCATTGCCTCAGCTACTTGCGACGAAACTGCCCCAAATTGTTCAATCAGCTGAGGTGAAACATTAAGACTTCTGATCTTTGCTTCGTTAGCGTAAGTTACTGTGCTTTCAATAAAATAGCTCGAAGAACCTGAAATATCTGTGAGCCTTTCGCTGACCAATCCACCGGTGCAACTTTCAGCCACGGAAATGTTTTGACCACTTTCAGTTAAGAGTTTTCCGATGACTTCTTCCATCGATTCGCCCGTTTCAGAAAAAACCGCAAGACCAAGTTTTTCAGATATTTTTTTTGCGACTTCTTCATTGATATTCTCAGCTTCGAGCTCAGTTTTTGCGGTTGCTGTCAGATGTATTTCTAAGTGTGAACGGTTAAATAAAATTGTTGTTTGGGGATTTTCGTAAGTTGTGTAAATTGGTGCAATCAATTCATCGACCGCCGATTCGCCCATACCGGAAACCATCAAAACTTTTCGTTTGACAAAAATTTCGCCGGCTTTTTCGCGAATTTTTGGCAAAACAAAGTTTTCAAACATCGGATTCATTTCTCTCGGCGGTCCTGGAAACATTGCAAATTGAGAATCGCCAACTTCCAAAAACATTCCAACTGCTGTTCCATTCGGATTTGGTAAAACATCTGCACCTTCAATAATATAAGCCTGCCGTTTGTTTATTTCCGGCATATCGCGTTTCATTCGAGCAAATTTTTCTTCGATTAGATGTGCGATGCTTTCATTAAAAACTAATTCTCTGCCAACAGCTTTTGCTGAAACTTTTCGCGTAATATCGTCTTCGGTCGGACCAAGTCCGCCAGTTGTAATCACAATATTTGAGCGTTTCAAGGCATCTTTAATCGTTTCTTCAAGACGCAGGCTATCATCGCCAACGATAGTTTTAAGTTTAACCTCAATGCCAATTTCGTTAAGTTTTTGGGTTAACCAAAGACTGTTAGTGTCTGATTTTGTTGGAGTTAGAAGTTCAGAGCCAATTGCGATTATTTCAGCAGATAACATATTTAGATTTTTATACAAGCAGCAAAATGTCCGTTTGAAATTTCCTTCATTTGCGGTTCAATTTTTGAACATTCTTCGGTCGCAATCGGACAACGTGTGCGAAACCGACAACCTGAAGGCGGATTTATTGGGGTTGGAACATCGCCTTTCAAAATTATTCGTTCGCGTTTAATTTTAGGATTTGGAATTGGAATTGCAGAAAGCAAAGCCTTTGTATATGGATGTTGCGGGTTTTCGTAAAGCTCAGTAGAAGTAGCAATTTCAACAATTTTCCCGAGATACATGACAGCAACTCTTGTCGAAATATGCTCAACAACTGCCAAGCCGTGTGAAATAAAAAGATACGTCAGCCCAAATTCTGACTGCAAATCTTGCAATAAATTAACTACTTGAGCTTGGACAGAAACGTCCAATGCAGAAACAGGTTCATCGGCAATAATCAACTTTGGGTTTAACGCCAAAGCTCGTGCAATACCAAGTCTTTGTCGTTGTCCACCAGAAAATTCGTGCGGATAACGATACATATAATCTGGATCAAGACCAACTTTTTTGAGAAGTTCGGCAACACGATCTTTTTGTTCAGTTTTAGTGCCAATTCCGTGAATTTTTAAAGGTTCACTGATAATTGAAAGAATCGAAAGTCGTGGATTGAGCGATGCATAAGGATCTTGAAAAATGATTTGCATTTCTCGTCTAATGGCTTGCATATCGCTTTTTCCAAGTTTGTAAATGTTACGATTCTCAAATAAAACTTCACCGTTTGTTGCCTCATAAAGCCTTAAAATACAACGCCCAACGGTCGATTTTCCGCAGCCGCTTTCCCCAACTAACCCGAGTGTTTCACCAGATTTTATTTCAAAAGAAACATCGTCAACAGCACGCACAAAATCGTCGCTGTTATCAACTGGAAAATATTTAACCAAATTTCTCACCGAAACTATATTTTTGGTTTCTTTCGCTTGTTTTGTACTACCAATTTCCATTAAAAACTCAATTTGATTTGATATTCGATTTTGTGTTTGAATTTAGATTTGTATTCACGTTTAAGTTTAAGTTAGCATTCGTAATTGGTTGTAAAACTTGTGGTTGCATCACTTCGACAGGCTTCATTCCGAGATAATAATACATTCCGGCTGCACCTAATAAACTACCAATTGCGAGTAAAAATAACCACGAAATTATTCTTCCTAAAATTCCTTTTCGCGAACTTTTTATTATTTGGTTTCTTTCAGTTTGGAGTGTTTCAAACTGTCTGACATCATCATCAGAAGCACTTCCTGAACCATCTTCCATTCTAAACATCGCACTTTCTTGTCGTGCTTGAGCCGGGATAGAAAGATGCGAACCTTCATTGTTTACTGTCTGTCGCCAGGGTTTTGAAGTAACTTCTTCATCCTCAAATTGCTCTTGCCCAACAAAAGGAATTCGCGGTCTGGCGACAGTCGATTCTTCGTTGTTACCAGAACTATTTCCTTCAATTTTTACTGTCACGGCGGTTAAATTATCTTCCGCACCTCTCGAATAACAAAGATTTTTCATCTCCCGACAAGCGTCAAGCGGCGAATTGCAAGTCAAAAGAAGTTCACGCAATTCGTGGTCAGAAAGATGCCGCGTAATGCCATCAGAACACAATAAAAATGTTGTGTTTGCATCAACCATTATTGTTTTCAGGTCAATTTCGACGGTTGGTTCTGAGCCTAACGCTCTGCTGATAATATTTTTGCTCGGATGATTTTCGGCTTGAGCGGCTGTCATTCTTCCCGCACGAACTTCTTCTTCAACCACAGAATGATCGTTTGTTTCACGAAATAAATTTCCACGCGAATCAAGTCGGTATAACCTCGAATCGCCGACATGTCCGATTGTGGCAATATTTCCTTCGAGGTGAAGAGCCACGATTGTCGTTGCCATTGTCGCGAGTTTTGGTAACTCGTGCGACATTTGATAAATAGAAGCGTTAGCGTGTTGAATAGCCAGGCTCATTAAAGATTCAACATCAGACGAACCTTCTTTGTAATTTGCAAAAGCGTCTTGCAAAACTTCCATCGCCATCTGCGAAGCAACTTCGCCGCTTTGACCGCCACCAACACCATCAGCAACTGCAAAAATCCCAGTTTCTGGAATGTCGATAAATGAATCTTCGTTTTCGGGACGTTTATTGCTCAAACCTCGATCTGTTACTGAGGCGGAGTTGAGCACAAATGAGTTTTTCATTAAATATTATCTCCAATTTCAATCATTTTTTCAGCATCGATTGAGTTGCGATGAGAAAAAGCCAAAAGCATACCAAGCATTGCAAAGCTCGTAATTAAACTAAAACCGCCGTGACTGATGAACGGTAAGGTGATTCCAGTCATCGGCAAAGCTCGCGTTATGCCGCCAATATTTACTAAGGCTTGAAAGCCAATAAATGCTGTAAGTCCGGCAGAACAAAGTTTTCCAAACATATCGCGGGACTCAGCCGCCGTGCGAACACCTGCACTTACAAGAACTAATAGGGCAAAGATTATCAATAATCCGCCAAAAAGTCCAAGTTCTTCTGATAGAGCAGCGTAAATATAATCAGAATCAGCTACTGGAATCAACTCTGGATAACCAAGCCCTAAACCTCGTCCGGTTGTTCCGCCTGAGGCAAGCCCGAAAGTTGCTTGTGCTGGCTGAAACGCCAAAACATCAAACCACGCATCGGTGTTTATTGATTTTTGAAGCTCAGGTTCTTCTTCAAGTAAATTAGGCAAATCAGGATTTTTTTCAACTAATTTTTTATAATAATTTTCGTAATCTTTTTTCCACCAGTCAGTTTCTGGACTTGGCGGATTAAATCCATCAAGCCACAAATGAAAGCGTTGCTGAATTCTATCAGGCAAAATAGCTTTGACAGGTTTGGCAATTGTCGGAAGCAAAGGCAACTTAGACTGTGTTTCAATCGGCAATGCTCCAACAACCAAAATACTAACAAAAAATAATACACTTCCAATCAGCACAGCACGTTGAGGTAACTTCTTAATAGCAACAAGGTAAAGTGTTGCGTATGCTGAACTAAACACAAGCATTTGCCCAAAATCTTTGAGCAAGAAAAACGGAACAAAAGGCAAAATTGCCATCACAACGAGCGGAATAACATCTTGAAAACGCGGTAATCCCCAATAGGTTTTAGCTAAATTTCGATACAAAACTGAAAGTATCGCTGCAAAACCTATTAAAAACGGAACTTTCGCAGGTTCCCAAGGTGTCATATTTCCAAATTTACCAGCTCGTGACATTACCGCAGCAAAAATTAAAGGCACAAGTGTCAGCAAAACTAACAAGAATCCATTTTTTTGCAACAAACTAAGGACATCATCACGTTTACACAAAATATATGCTATCAGAAGTCCAAATATTGCAATCAGAGGGTTTACGGTTCGCGGATTAAGAATTAACGAGGAAACGCTTTCTTGTGCCGGACGAGGTTTTTCTTTTGAAAGATCGACTGTCGATGGATCACTCGGTGGCAAACCCATCATCTGTTTTTTTTCGGCTGTGTAATTTTCTTGAATATAATGAAGCTGTAAAGTTTCAATTTTTGCTTGACGAGCTTCGGCTTTATCAACTCTCGAAATATACTCTGGGTCTGTAAAAAGCCGATATTGACCAATTAAACCGATTGAAAACATTAAAACTGCCGCTGTATAAAGCGTCCAGTTTCCTTTAAATTTTGTAAATTTAGTAATGAAAATCGGTAAAATTGCAAGCAAAGCAAGAAGCCCAAGATTTCTATAAGCCGTTAACCAAGAAGTTTCATAACCGCGAATCAAGGCACCGTAATGAATAGAATAATGTGCAATAAACGTGAGAAACACGATTAATATCAAAATAATTATGTGTGATGATGCACGGTTTTTCATTATCTGTTTTTCGTTTTAGCTGGCGTTTTTTTCGAATTTACAACTGGAGATTTGGGTTTATATTGCTCGCCTAAAAGTCCAAGTTCACGAGCTTTCAAAATCATATTTGCGACAATTGGAGCCGCAGTTCTCGCACCAAATCCGCCTGATTCAACGACAACTGCAATAGCTAATTGTGGCTTTTCCAGTGGTGCAACCGCAATAAACCAGCTGTCAGTCCGCTCAAACATCTGCGGAGCATCGTATTCAATCCAATTGCCTTTGTCGTCTTTACGTTTCTTTTTTGTAGTTTTTAGTTTGCCAGTTTTTTCATCATACAACGGAGCTTGCTTTTCCGCAGTTCCGGTTTTCCCACCAACTCTGACACCAGTTCCATTGAGCATACTTCTAACATTTTTTGCTGTTCCACCTGAACCTTCTGTGACTAACGCCATAATATTGCGAATATCGAGAGCCTGTTGCGGCGACAAAACTTGTGAAAACATTTGTGGTGGCTGGTCAAATTCAATCTTTGTTTTCATCAATTTCCCTTCCATATTTCCAGCGACGCTTGCAATTAAAGCCATTTGAAAAGGTGTCATTTGACCGGCATAACCTTGTCCCATTCCTTCCAAACCGATGTCGTAGTTTGAAATATTTTTTCCGGTAACGATAGTCGATTGTTTTGGTGCAAGTGCGTTCTGAATTCGCATCGAACTTGCATTCCAAATATCAGGAAAAAACTTAGCGTTTAATGCATCTTCTGGTGTTTCAACTGCCGAAATCCCGAGCATATTTGCGGTTTCTCTGATTCTTTCGCGACCCAAATCTACCGCTAACTGAGAGAAAAATTGATTACTCGAGGCTTCAAATGCTTGTGCGATATTTAAAGTTGCACAACCATAAGGCGGCTCACAAGGCGGAACAGCATCGAAAATTGGTCGAGAACCTCGAAATGCGACATAACCTTCAGGCGAACTTGTGAGTTGAATATTCTGTTTTCCGTTTCGAAAAGCCGTAATCATTGTAAAAGCCTTAAACGTTGAACCGGGAACATAATATTCTTGAAAAACTCGATTTAAAAGTGGCTTATCTCGTTTGTTTCCTTCAAGTTTAAGCCAATCAGGTAAAGTTTTACTTTCACTCAGAGCAAATGATGGATTAGAATAAGCAGCAAGCAATTCACCTGTTTGCGGATTTAAAATAACAACCGCACCTTTTTTTCCTTCAAGTTGTTTAGCAGCATAAATCTGTAAATCTCTGTCGATAGTGATTTTAACATCACGCGGTAAATCTTCTTTGCGTTTTATGGTTGTCAAAACTTCATAGCTTTCCGGCATTGTATCAGTTTCTGTTTTGAACAAAACTCTTTCAAGACCTGGCGTTCCTCTTTCGGTTCCAAGCAAATGAGCCATCTCTTTTTCGAGTGGATAGGAGCGGACAATATCGCCATCTGGTTCGTGTTTGTAAAATGCTAATGAACTCCCAAGTTTGCCAGTTCGGTCAAGCATCCAACCGCGTAATGTTGCAGCCGACGCTCGCCGGTTTCTGAGATCTTTGTAATTTAAGGCTTGAAACTCTTCGTTGCTGTCATCCGCAAAAGCCGTCCAATAGACGTGAAAACCATACACGAAAAAGGTCAGGCAAACAAAAAATATTTGCCACAAAAGAAGACTTCTGTTGGTAATTGTTGAGCTTAGTTTTCGTTTAACTTCAGTAGATAAATTTTCTTCGTAAATTGATTTCAAACGACGATTTCTAAAAAACGATAAAAAAAGTATTGCAACAATAAGTAAAATTCCGACGAGATAAAAAAGACTTAAAAAAGCTGGAGTTCTTTCGAGAATTTGAAGCCCAAAAAGTTGTTCGACAATCTTTTCAGGTCGTAATTTATCCCAATCAAATTGAAAAAATAAAAGCATAAATACCTAAAATTTAATCGTAATTCCGGGTTGATCAGCCGGAAATTCTACTGTTTCTCCAACAAACTCAGTCGGCTTAGCAACTCTTCTAAAATATACTTCAACCGTTCCAAACATAACTTTTCCGTCATTTGCAACCTTGAACGCTCGTCCGTAAGCGATACGTTCGCCACTTAGGAAAGTTCCATTCGTCGAACCAATATCAGCAACAATCAGATTATTTTCGGCATTCAAAACCAACGAGGCGTGCGATTTTGAAACCGTCGCGTCAGCAATTGTTAAATCGCTTTCTTTTCCACGACCAACGCTTAATCTTTTTCCTTTTTCAAAAATTAAAGAAATTTGCTTTGAAACTTCACCTATTTTGAATTCAGCAATAATAATTTCAGAGTCAATTATTTCAACTTGCGATGTTACGGGAATAAACTGTTTAGCATTTGAATTTGTCAGCGAAACATTCATTTCAACTTCTTTTTCTTCAATTGAAAAGTTTTCAAAACTCGCTATAAGTTGCACGCCTTCGGTGAAGTAATCGGCTTTTACGCTGACATTTAGCGGAGCATGAATGTGGTATCTGCGATCGTTAATATGATCAATCGCCGCGACCAAAAGTTCATTTTCGACAGCCTTTAAAATCTCTGGCGAATCAGTCGAAAATTGATTCCAAGCCATTTTGAGTTTTATTAGATGCGGAACAAACTTCCCTTTTGCTCCTAAATCTTCGACCTCAGAATCAAGTAAGTTTTTTAGCCGCTCAGCTAATTCACTTGTCGCTAAACTGCTCGTTTTATTTGGATTTCTGCCTGTTAACGAATCGGCAATTTTTCCGATTCTGCCAAGAAATCCGCTAACGAACCAATCTGGCGATTCTGACTTTTTATTGTGCTTTTCGATAGACATTCTAAACTAGAATTGTAAAACGTAAATTGACATTAGTAAACAGCGAAAGTCCTTAACACGCAAGCAATTAGTTTCAAATTATTAAGCACAGTAGTTACGAAGAATAGTTGAAACAGATAATTTATTTTTCTCGTAATTGAATCGTAGCGGTTTTACGAATTTTCGTGTAGCATTTATCGAGAATTGGCAAAAATAAATGAAGAAACTTTCATTATTAACGAGCAGACTTGATGGCAGATACGATGTTCAAGAATATCTTGGCTGCGGAAGCTATGCGGAAATTTTTCTCGCCCGCGACATTCTGGCTTCGACCAATTCACCGCATAATTTTGTTGTAATAAAAGCACTTAACGTTTTTTTGCAAGGCGATTTAGACAACGATTTGGAACGAACTTTAGTCGAAAATTTTCAAAACGAAGCAATTGCACTTGATCGGGTTCGTCATCCGAACATTGTCAGTCGGCTTGGTCATGGCACCGCAAAAGATTTACACGGAACAGTTTTTCATTATCTAATTTTAGAATTTCTAGCTGGTGGCGACCTTTCAAAAACAATTAAAAATCAGCGTCTTCAATATAATCAGGCATTTTCGTATCTCGAACAAATTTGTGCAGCCGTTGCAAATGCTCATAAAAACGGAATTATTCATCGCGATATAAAACCGCAAAATTTATTGCTTTCAAAAGACAAACAAGTAGTTAAACTTTGTGATTTTGGTGTTGCCAGAATAAATATTTCTGATGAACCAATAACTAGAGTTGGCACAAATATTTACGCACCGCCGGAACACAGTCCGTCTTTTATTGACACTCAAGGAATCATCAAAACAAACAAATTAACTCCGGCTTCTGATATTTATTCATTAGCCAAAACAGCTTATGTTTTGTTGACCGGAGAATCGCCTAGAAAATTTGCAAACACTGCAATAACAGAACTTCCAACGTCTATGAACGGCGATATGTGGGCTAATTCTATGCTTCGTGTTCTAAATAAAGCTACGCAATTTGAACCTCAAAACCGCCAACAATCAATCAACGAATTTTGGCACGAATTGCTTTTAGTTAAAATTCAAATAAATGAACCTGAGGTCGAAACTCAAGTTGCAACTCGTATCAGTTCGCAACCAAGTGCAGCATTTTCAACCGGATTTTCGCCAAATATTCCAACGGTTGCAAAGTTTAACACCTCGCGGGATTTTAAATTGCCAAATAATATTTCCAACAATCCGCAAATTGTTGTCAAACTTCAAGACAGTCCGTATTTTAAGTCGCCACCAGTTTTGCCGTTAGTTGTTAACAACAATGCGGCAGATTTATTGCAACCAAAAAAACAACGTAGTTTTTTACGTAAACTTATTTTCACCGTAATTTTTATTGCAATTTTTTCAGGTGCATTGTTCGGCACGCACACATATTTGCGTAGTCGCGGAATTTTACCTGAAATCAGAAACCCATTTTCGACACAAACTGGAATCGCGATACAAGATGTAAATATTCGACCGACTGCTGGAACTGAGCAAGAAAAAGTTGGTTTATTAACGAAAGGTTCTCGTGTTAAAATATATAATTCAAAGGAAAATTGGGTTGAAGTTGGGATTATTGAACACGGTCGTCCAAAAGAAGATGCAAATTCGGCTGAACGTGGTTGGGTTAATAAACGCTACATTGATATTGATTAAATATTTCAAACAAAATTATGAGTATTTTAGACAAAGTTCGACGCTTTATTGACGGCGATAGTGCGGAAATGGTTTTGGATAAAGCTGCCAAAGATGCGAAAAGCAAACCGAGAAGTATTGCTGAAGAGTTTATTGTAAAACTCGCACGAGCCGTTGAAGAAGTTATGCAACGCGAAATGGTTCCGCTTCCGCAAGGCACAACTTTAATTCCAACCGAATACATAGTTTTTTTGAGCGAAGCCGACGACAAAGAATGGCAAGGCGTTAAAAGAAAAGGACTTGAGCAAGGTTTGTATCACGTTTTATCTGAACGAGCAAAAGAAATTTCGGGCAAGAAAAAACTCGAAACTCAATCTTTTGCGGTCGAATTGCGTGTCGATGGAACGCTCGAAAAAGGCGAAACCAGAGTTCAACACGGTTGGGACGAAGCCTCAAATAATCAAAAAACAGGAGTAATTGCGAGAGGAACACCTCAACTTCCAAGTCAACAAGCTCAATATGCAAATCCAGTTGTGCGACAACCGGTCGTATCTAACGACGATAACGAGGATGCAACCAGAGTTCAATCGAGAAAAACTGAATTATTTAAATTAGAAGTTTGGCAAAATGGTGTTAGGCAAAGCGTGATTCCGGTTTTTCAAAACGAAATTAGTATTGGGCGTGGTTCGAGATCACAAAAAGTTGATATACCGTTGCTTAACGATGTCGAAATTAGTCGTCGCCATGCATCAATTTTGTGCGATGGAAATCGTAATTTTATATTAGTTTCAGAAGGGAAAAATCCGACAATTGTTTCAAATCGTGAAATTCCAACTGGTGAAAGAGTTCGCGTTAATCTCGGCGAACACATTTTAGTTTGTAGTTATTTGTTAAGAATTCAATAAAAAGGCTCAACAAATAAATGTCGAGCCTCAATTAGATTGATGTTTTAAATTTTATCTGACTCTTAAAGTTGGATCACCAAGAAGTGCCCACGAAAGTCTGACATCGCGTCCATAAATAAGTGTTGTTTTAGCATCTTTTATCAAATCTCCGATTCTTTCAATGCTACCGTCAGCAATCTTTTGATAATATCGCGTTGCCATAACTTCTTGAACGTCTGGAGTTGTTAAACCAGTCGAAGCCCAAGTTGCAACCGCACCGCCATTTGGAGCTTTCAAAGCACCTTCAGCAAATGAATCAGTTGCATTATTGTGAAAAAATCCATTTAAACACGTCAATAAAGTAAAAATTGTTAAGTTGTTTCCATTGTTCATCGCAAATGCATCATCTCTGTGGTAAAAAGCTGATGCTGCCCAAAATGAGACTGAACCGTGTCCTGAATAATTAATCAGAAACTTTCCAGAATCCGCTGATGAAATTATCTGAGCTCTTCCGTCAACTTGCGAGCGACTGACCATTGTTGCCGGCATTGTCGCAGGTAAAACTTGTCTCAAGCGACTGTTAACTCCTTCAAAATCATAGCCATTTGGTAAATCTGAAACAAATAATGCACCTCTTTGCATCGCAGTTGAACGTGTTAATTCAAACGCGATTGTTTTATTTAGCATTGATGTGACACCAGCAGCTGTTATCATCGGAATTCTTCCGATTGCAAGTTCTGCTAGACCATCGTCGTTAAAATCGACTAAATATTCATCGCTGACAGTTTCAGAATAACTTGTGTCAACCAGTTTTGAAGGAACCAAATTGTAAGGTGCAGATGAGCCTTGATAGTTACGTTGATCGTATGTTGTATCGCCAATTAAAAGTGTGTAATTAGGTTTAACAAGCCAACTATTTTTCGCATAACCAAAGAAATTTTTAATTGCATCAGGGTCAGGTTCGCCAAAACCAAATTCGTCAAAAACATCTTCAACGTCAATAACTTCAACCAGCATTCCTTGATTTCTTCGGTATGTTGCCCAATCATTTGCTTGAGTAATCAGGCTTTTATGCGAAATTATCACAAAATTTGCTTGTTTTGAAACCGATGATAAATTTGATGGAATATTTGCAACAACAGAAAATGGAGTTAAAAGTGACTCATCCGTAATTGCATACATCATCCGAGTTTTGTTTGAAGAAACAGTTAAATCGTATGTTGCACCGTTTTGAGTAATTCCAACGTTACCAATAATGCTCGGATTATCAGTTTCAGTCAGATCAAAAAGTCTAATATTTGGGGTTGAAAATCCTTCAATTTTTGCAGTTTTATAATTCGGTGTTGAAAAACTTAGTCTGTTACCGCTTGAAACATATCTTTTTGGATAAGTAATCGAAACTTTATCAAATAAACAATAGTCATTTGAGTTAGCCGAAACTAATTGAACAACATTATTTCCAGTCAAAAGGGTTTGCGAACTCAAATTATAAACCAAATTCATAGAGCCGGTATTGTTTCCGGTAAGAGTTCCAATTTGTTGTCCGTTCAATAAAACACTGACCGAATGTGGAGTATTTGTTAAGCCTTGAACTCTTAAATCTAATCTCGCTGAACCGCTATTAACAGTATCGACAGCCGGAACGTTTAAGGTTAAATTGATTGGCGAATTGTTAAAAACTGCCCCAAAAAAATTGTCTGCATCGCCATTCAATAATGAACTTAGGTAAGTTTGATTATCTGAACGTTCAAATTTACTTTCGAAATTTCTGCTGACAATTCTTTCGCGAATATTTCTGCGATAAAAACTTGGAATTCGTCTTCCGTTTTGAGTGCCGACAACTAAATAATATGTTCTCGTGTCGGTCGAAAGCGTGTCTAAACCTTGTCCGTAAAATTCGATAAAGTTTCCGTTTGGTTCGACAATTATTGATTGCTCAACTCCGTCAGCATACAGCTGCCACAGTGATGTCGAAGCATTAACATCAAAACCAGCAGTTTGAAGTTGGCTCCGCGAAACTCGATAAACTCCGTTTTGCTTGATACCAATTTTTGCGGCGTTTTGCGATGCAACCCAAAATTGTGTTGTTTGAGCAGTTGAAGGCGAATTTATGGCATTTCTAGTTACTAAATCTTTAGGAATTATCGGCGTATTGCTTTCAACTCTGCTTTCTGGACGCGAACTTAAATCGCTCGCCAATTGTGAAGTTTGTTGTGCTTTTTCGCCTAAATCGTTGACATAAGTTACATAAATTGGTGCCGAGAGTTTGTTTTCGCCGCCAACACTGATTGCTTCAATAATGTATGTCGATTCTAAATTGCCATCAGCATCAAATAATGAATAAGTTCCGCCAGATTGTTTATCGCCAGTTGTTAAAGCAGTTCCTAAAACAATTGAAGAATTTATCAAAACTCGTTCTTTATTTTCAACAGAAATGCGATAAACATTAAATCCGAGATTATTAAATTCGTCATCGGTATTCCATTCGATAAAGGCTCCGTTTCCATCAGAAAGGATCGAAGTTTTTCCAAATTCGACAACTTCCGCGGGAATCTTAGCGGAAATTGTTTTCTTTTGAGCAAAAACTGAAACAACGCACATTGATAAAATAATCAAAAATGTCAGGCTAAATAATAATCTTTTCATAACTTTACAACCTTTTCTGAACAATATGAGTGTAAAAACACAAATTTGACCGTGAACTTTTTTGCAATAATAACCGATTTTCTCGGTTTCGACAAGCTATTTGTTGGCTTCCAAGTGGTTTTGCATATCTTAATAATTGTAAATATATGCAATAACTGGAATTATCCAAAAACAGAACTTCGGAATTAAACTCAATATACTTTTTTACTTCTATTTTGTATGATGTTTGAAAAGACCAAATCTATTCCCTAAATATATGAAAAATAAAAAAATCTGTCGCATTTCGTTGCTTTTATTCACCGTAATTTTTGTTTCACAGCAAATATCTGTTCGTGCAGCGTGGCGTGAACCGGTTCGTGCAAAAAATGCAATCGTCGCATCGCAACACGAATTAGCGTCAAAAATCGGTGTTGAAATAATGAAAAAAGGCGGAAACGCAATTGATGCCGCAATTGCAGTTGGGCTTGCACTTGCTGTCGTTTACCCAGAAGCTGGAAATATTGGCGGTGGCGGATTTATGTTGATGCGGTTCAAAGATGGTAAATCAACCGCGATTGATTACCGCGAAATGGCTCCAAATGCCGCAACTCGTGATATTTATATTGACGAAAAAGGCGAACTTATTAAAGGTGAAGGTTCTTCGACAATTGGTTATCGGGCTTCTGGCGTTCCCGGAACTCTAGCCGGATTTGAAATGGCTTTCAAAAAATATGGCTCAAAGAAAGTTACGTGGTCGCAACTTATTGAACCGGCACGTTTACTGGCTCAAAATGGTTATTCATTAAGTTTTCGACTCGCTAATTTATTAAAGGCTTATCGCGAAAATCTCGAAAAATATGATGAAACAAAACGAGTTTTCCTCAAAGATGGCAAATTTTACGAAGAAGGCGAAGTTTTCAAACAGCCTGATTTAGCCAAAACATTGGGACGAATTCAAAAATTTGGGGCAAAAGATTTCTACGAAGGTGCGACCGCAAAGTTAATCGCCGAAGATATGAAACTTCATAACGGCTTGATTACGCTTGAAGATTTACGTGGTTACACACCAAAAGAACGCACGCCGATTCAAGGAACTTATCGCGGATTTCCAGTAATTTCGATGCCGCCGCCAAGTTCTGGCGGAATTGCAATGCTCGAAGTTTTAAACATTCTCGAAGGCTACGATATTCGCAAAATGGGTTACAATTCGGCAGAAAAATATCACGTTTTGACTGAAGCAATGCGGCGTGCATTTGCTGATCGTTCGCACTTTTTGGGCGACCCCGATTTTGTCAAAGTTCCCGCAAATGAGTTGATTGATAAAAAATATGCAGACGTTTTGCGAAGCACAATTGACCTTGCAAAAGCCTCAAAAAGTTCTGACATCAGACACGGCGAACCGACTAAAGAACCAACTGAAACAACGCACTTTACAATTGTTGACAAAGACGGCAACGTTGTTTCTAACACATACACAATAAACGATTTATACGGCTCAGCGGTGACAATTAAAGGAACTGGAATGTTGATGAACGATGAAATGGACGATCTCGCCGCACGCCCGGGAACGCCAAATTTGTATGGATTAATTCAAGGCGAAGCAAACGCCGTTGCACCAAAAAAGCGTCCGCTTTCTTCGATGACTCCGACAATTGTTTTGCGTAAAGATGGTTCAACTTGGTTTGCACTCGGAGCTCGCGGTGGACCGCGGATTCTGACAACTTCTTTGCAATGTGTAATTAACGTAATTGACCACGATATGAACATTCAAGCGGCGATTGACGCACCGCGGATTCATCATCAATGGTTTCCTGACGAAATTGTTTTTGAACCTTTCGGATTATCGCCTGACACCCGTAAAATACTAGAAAATATGGGACATAAATTTGTTGCGAGACCATCAAATATCGCGTCTGCGACTGGAATTATGATTGACGAAAAAGGCGTTAGGCTCGGTGCGATTGATTCGAGAAGCGATGGTGAAGCAATTGGATATTAGGCGTTATTGTTTTTCATCAAGCATTTGAGTTGCCTTTTCTGAACTATCTTTGTTCAACAAATCCGTTGTGCTTCGCCAATTTCCGGCGGCATACAACGGATTTTGATTGGGTGCTTGATAGGTTTCAATTGGGATTGATTGTGTCGGCGGCAAAGCATTAACCATTGGAATTCCGCGAAGATTCATTTGGGATTCTGGAACTATTCTTTCCTTTGGCAAAAGAAAAGTGGGAGTTCCATCTTCAAATATTGCAGCATAAATCAACCGCAAAAAACCACCCAGAAAAAAGAAAAGAGCTGCGAGACCGACAAGTTCAGTTGGTCCATTTAATAACATTCCAATTAAGACACCGAGAACGGGCACAATAAAGACACCTAACAACATCATTAATCCGCCTTGCTTTAAGCCTCGTTTTTTCGCAGATGTTATAGTTAGTAGCTGTTGAGGATTTACCATTGGCAACATTCCACCATTCGCCAAAACTTCTGCAACTGCAGTCAGCGGCATTCCGCAACGCGAGCAAAATCGCAAATCACTTGATACTTGTTGTTGTCCGCAGCTTGGGCAATGCATATTATTTATTCACTCCAGAAATTTGAAACCAGCCTAATTTTAGCTACGTTTTTTTATTTTGCAAAGTTCAATCAAGAAAATAACAATTGAGACAAAAGTTCTCAAAAGAAAAATGATTACTGGAATTGGAGGAAAATGCCACACAACCGTATTCTGAATTCTGTCGCGACATAGAGTTTTTCCACGTATTTTGGCAAAATATGGATTTCAGTGTTTTATCCTCTAATTTTTCAGAGCAGCGTTTGCCGTAATCTGAGAATCTGAAATCGAATTGCCGATTAATAGCACCTGCGAATCGAACGTGTAGCCTTTTGCGGTAGCGTTTACTACATCGTTTGCCCCAGCAGGAAAATCTAGAGTTCTGAAGTAACCGAATAATTTGTTCTTCTAGTGTCGTGTCAAAGCGATATTGTCGCTATATTCCGATTACGCAGTAACGTGTAAAAAACAACTGATAATTTCTTGATTTTAGCTGTCGTAGATAGCGAAGCCATAAAGCCTAGCTCGTGAGAGCTAGGTAAATGTTTTGCGACCAAAAGCCCGTGTCAACGGGCGACGGAAACACTCAACTTCAATTCCGACGCTATCTCCGACAGCTTGAAACTCAGTGTTTTCAACAACCTGGCGTTCCGTCAAACTCCACGCCAGGCTTTACGCCGTTGCCGATTACATCGGCTCAAGACAAACATTAATGGGCATCTAATGAGCTACGCACTTTACACATAATACATATTCAAACTTTGATTTGTTTTTGTTTCGACAATTCTGAGTTGACGCAACACTAGTTTGGATATCGACTAAACTGACGACAACAATCCGCTGGCAATTTGGACTGTTCCACAAACGAAAACGATTAATAGAAACCCAAGTAATTTTTTCAACATAATTTGCCCCCTCAAACTGTTTTCTAAAACAAGCTTTTCCGAAATCCAGACACACAAAACCGACTTTTAAGAAATACAATGTGACTCTTCTTTATTGGTTAATGCCTAAAAGTCCTTGCAAAACTTGGTAATTTCGCTTAATTTTTATGTAAAAGTTTTTGAAGTAGAAAAATGGACGATAATCAGGGAGTTTACGAATTCGACGAGTTTCGCCTCTTTGCATCTCAGCAACTGCTATTGCGTAGAGGTGAAAGAGTTTCTCTGCGTCCGAAAACCTATCTTTTGCTGCTGTATTTAGCAAAACATCCAGGTCAGCTTTTCGAAAAAAAACAACTTCTCGACAAAATTTGGTCTGATGCAATCGTAGAAGAAGGAAATTTGAACCGAACTGTTTCTGAATTGAGAAAATTGCTCGGCGATTCATCTGGCGAATCTCGCTATATCGAAACAATTCCACGAGTTGGCTATCGCTTTATTGGCGACGTAACTTTTTCAGAAGGTGAAAATCAGAATGGCATTAAAGAAAAACATAATTCCTTCGAACCAAAACTTAATGAACTGATCGAAAAAACGCCAACTAGAAACTTTTTGAAATTTGCCGCCTTTGCACTCATTTCTGTTTCGCTTATAGTTATTTTTGCCGCCGCAATTTGGAATTATTCGAAAAATCAATCGCTTGCGAAAGGCTTAGATAATGAACGACAATTAACTTTCGAGACGACCGATGAAACTAGTCCAAGTTGGCTAAACAAAGACAAAATTCTTTACCGAGTTCAAGAAAAAGGAAAGAAATCGATTCTATTTGAGACAAATGCTGAAGGAACAAACGCTCAATCTACAAAACTGCGTGTTTCGCCAGATGGAACAAAATCACTGATTACTGATGAGTCTGATCCGAAATATTCATTTATCGCAAATGCTGATGGCAGCAACCAACGCCGAATTCCGATTCCATTTGGAAACAACGATTGGTCGCGTGTTTCTAGCGAACTTGTCGTGCAAATCGAACCGCTCGGAAAACGTGACGCAATGGATATCGGCATCATACATCTCGAGACACTCGAATTTACGAACATAACCAATTCAACGACTTTCGAAGCCGATCCTTCATTTTCGCCTGATGGTCAAAAAATCTTATTCACCAGCACACGCGATGGAAATGCCGATATTTATGTGATGAAGCGAGACGGCTCAAGCATAGAAAGATTAACGAATAATCCGGCTTGGGAAAGTTTTGCGACATTTTCGCCTGACATGACTCAAATTTCGTTCAATTCGGACCGCGAAAATGAAAAGAATAACGTTTATATAATGAATCTGGATGGCAGCGGCAAAACCGTTTCCCTGCCCGCGGGAAACTATTCGAATTTCGTCGGAACAGGCGTTTGGTCGCCTGATGGAACAAAAATCGCATATTCATCTGATAGAAATGGAAACGAAGATATTTTTATAATCAATGCCGAGATCGAAAAACCGGCATTGGTTGCAATAGACGCAAAGGCTGACATTTCTCAATTATTGCAAAGTCGCGACGGAACGTTTGGCGTGTATGTCGCCCAACTCGAAAAAGACCAATTCGAAATTCGCAAATATTATTTTCAGACAAAAACATCTTCGGTAATCCAAAAATTACAAAACGACACCGGAATCAGTTTGTCTTCAGATGGCAATTCAATTGCATTTCAAGGAAAAGTCGATACCAACACGGAAATTGTAGTTTCAAACATCGACGGCTCAAATAAACGAACTTTAACAAATAATCCTGCGATTGATGCGAATCCAGTTTTTTCACCTGATGGCTCGCAGATTGCATTTGTAACGAATCGCGGCGACAATCGCGGGCTTTTTGATCTCTACCAAATGAATGCGGACGGTTCAAATCAGCGACCAATTGCGGCAAACAACGGCGGAACAAATTTTTCGCCTGCGTGGTCATCTGACGGTAAAGAAATCTACTTTGCAAACGACAAAGAAGATGGACGAAACGGTAATTTCGAAATCTTCAAAACAGCTTTAAATTCAGTCAGTTTGCTTACACGAATCACGAATCGCCCGCAATCTGCCGATGAATCACCTGCCGTTTCCCCCGATGGAAAACGGATCGCCTTTCAATCAACTCAGAAAGGCAATTCCGAAATCTACACGATGAATTCCGACGGAAGCGGACTTTTACGCATTACCCGAAACCTCGCCGACGATAAAAACCCTAAATGGTCCGCCGACGGCAGTAGGCTTTTTTTCTCAAGCAATCGAAACGGTAAATATCAGATTTTCGAGATTTCCGTTGCCCGCTGATCTTCACTTCCCGACTGGCACAAAATCAACGCCATTCAAGTTTTCATCAATAGTTACAACTTGCGATTGATACTGATAACGCTTTGAACTAACTGCAATTACAACAGATTGACCTGCCTCAATTTCGTTGAATCGGTAATAACCGAACGAAGTTGAACGACTAGTGCGAGTGATGCCATTTGAATCAGTCAATTGAATGAAAGCATTGCTCAAACCTCTGCCGCTTGAAGTTAAAACTCTGCCCGAAATTGAAACATTTGCGGCGGTTGGAGCAAGCAAAAATACATTCTTAATCAACTCTTCCGATGTTTGTGAACCATTTCCATACCCGCTACTTGAATAACCTGTTCCTCTGATTAACACATTTTGTCCGCCGGGAAGCGATAAACCGGTCAAACTATAGCCCGAAGCGGTCGGCGATTGAATCGCATTTTCGCCGTTTCCACTTGCCAGGCTTGGTGTGCCATTGCCGAGTAAAGTCCAAGTTGTGCCGTTATTTGTAGATTTTTCAAAAGTTACGCGAGAAAATTGTGAAGCCGAACCATTTCGTGTCCAGTTTATACTTGTTGCGTTTACAAATAGATTCTGCAAAACAGGCGTATCATTTGACAGGCGAGCAATGATGTTGCGTGATTGTCCGCCGATAATTGAAAACGTACCAGCCACAATAGGTTTTCCGTCTGTCGATGTCGAAACAGCGAAGACACTACCATTTGAGTTTGCATCGAATGACGAATCAACTGTGCCGTCGGAATTTAATCGAACAATTCCCGTCCGGGATAGTCCTCCAACAGCGTTAAAATTGCCACCCACCAATAGTTTCCCGTCCGCTTGAGCGAACACGCTAAAAACGTCCCCATTCATATCGGTATTAAAACTCGTATCCCGCGAACCGTCAGGGTTCCGGCGAACTAGGTGCTCCGTTGGCGTTAACGTCGCTTTTTTGCCGACTAATAGCTTCCCATCTGCCTGAAGAGCCAACGAAAATACCTCACCAGACTCAGAGGGCAAAGTCGGATCCAGCGTCCCGTCCGGGTTTAGGCGGGCTAGAACCGGATGAAATACTCCTGCGAAAACTTCAAAAAGTCCACCAACGATAATTTTTCCGTCGTTTTGTATAACGATTGAGTTGACTTTATTCATAGCTGTTTGAATGCCTGAGCCATTCGGATTAAATGCAAAGTCTGTCGAGCCGTCGCTATTGAGTCGTGCGATACCTTTGCACAACAGCTGCCCAAGCTCCTCAAAATTGCCACCAACAAGTATTTTCCCGTCATTTTGCAGAAATGTCGTGTTAACCATTGTGCCTGTAACACCATCGCCTGGGAAAGGTTCAAATGAGGAATCAACGCTGCCATCATAATTTAGTCGTGCATTTAGAAAACGACCCTGTCCTCCAATTGAACGGAAACTTCCGCTAACGATGATCTTACCGTCTCGCTGGATAGAAATTGCAGAAACCGAATTGTCCGCGTTTGGGTCAAAACTGGCATCAAGTGTTCCGTCCGTGTTTAAACGAGCAATATGATTTCGAGATTGTCCTCCGATTGTTGTAAATCTTCCACCAATCACAATCTTGCCATCTGTTTGCATCGAGATCGCTTCAATCGAATTGTTTGAATTCAGATTCATTGTCTGGTCAATAGTTCCATTTCTTTCAAGCCGAGCAATTCGATTCCGAGTTTGTCCGCCAATAGTAGAGTTACTTCCGCCAACTAAGATTTTCCCATCTTGTTGAATAGCGATTGTCCTGACACTACCGTTGGAATTCGGGTTGAAAGATGGCTCAATCGTGCCGTCTAAATTAAAACGTGCAAGTCTGTTACGCACTTGTCCGCCAACTATTGTGAAATCACCGCCGACTAAAATCTTGCCATCTGTCTGAATTACGATTGACAGTATCGGATTATTTGAATTTGGATTAAAAGCGGTATCAAGCGTGCCGTCTGAATTCAAACGAGCGATCCGATTGCGTGCTACACCGCCTATGGTTGTGAAACTTCCCCCGACTAGTATTTTGCCATCAGCCTGAATTGCGATTGACTCTATTGCGGCATCTGAATTTGGATTAAAAGCTGCGTCCAAAGAACCGTCAGCATTCAAACGTGCGATTCGATTGCGAGTTTGTCCGCCAACGCCGGTGAACAATCCGCCAATCAGAATCTTGCCGTCAGTCTGAAGAGCTATCGAATGAACTTGACCCGCTACATTTGAATTTACTGCGGTATCAAGTGTGCCGTTAGCATTTAGTCGTGCAAAGAAACTTCGCGTTACTCCACCGATTGAATTAAAATTACCACCAATCAAAATTTTGCCATCAGCTAAGAGTACTATCGTTGACACAATGCTGTTTACATTTGGATTAAAAGCAGTATCAAGCGAGCCATCAGCATTCAGACGTGCAAAATTAGAGCGTGCTTGTCCGCCAACCGTCAGAAACTGACCGCCAATCAGAATCTTACCGTCGGGTTGTGTTGCCATTGCTTCAACCTGACTTCCGGCATTTGGATTAAACGCAGTATCAAGCGAACCATCAGTATTTAACCGAGCAACACGGTTTCGCGTTACACCGCCAATAGTAGTAAATTGTCCGCCAAGCAAAATCTTGCCATCTGCTTGCACTACGACTGAAAAGACCGTACCGTTTGCATTTGGATCAAACCCGTCAAGTGCCGATTGTGCTTTCGTTATTTGGCTAAAAAATAAGCCAATACAAATTAATACCAAAAATATTTTGTTCATAAAGTGTTCTCCGATGCACACGAGTATCCTGTTTTCACATGGTTCAAGTCCTGTAAAAAGTCTGCAATTTCGCTGTAATTTTTCTTAAATTTTTCTGTAAGTGGAAGTTCAATCCGAAACAACTGCTCGAAATGGCTTTCTTTTCATGCGTTTGCGGTCAATTTAGGAAAATTAACGAGCCCAGTAAAAAACGATTATTTGAAGAAATGCTCGAATGTAGATGATTTAAACGGTTGGTAAAACTGGCAGAGAGCCGTTTTTAGAGAATTTGGCTTGTCTAGTGTTCCACAATTCAAAAAAAGCGTGGACAAAATAGTAAATTTTGTCCACGCTTTGGCAAATTTTTTTAGTTTCGAAACAGGAGCAACTCCAAACAGAAATTTCCGCGACCGCCAAGAATTGGCTGAATCATAACTCAAATGTCGTGTCAGATTTCGATTAAACGTCGAAAACCACGGAATTAGCTTCGCTCTCGCCGTCGCAATCTAATAAAGGAGTAAGACTTAACGGCAAAACTCGAAGATATTCCTAAATAATCTAGATATTAATCTTTCAACATTTCAGCGGCTAAAATTGCTCTTCCTTGAAAGTTCTCGGCTCGCGATATTGTTTCTAAGAGAAGCGTGCAAATCGTTTTTAGCTCAATTGGTGCGGGAAATTCACGCGTTAAATCATCATCACTCTTAAAAAATGCAAAACCGTTTTTTCTGGCTTTTTCGACCTCATCAAAATATCTAAGAATCCCATCGGTATTAATCAATTGCTCGGGCAGCGTCCATTCGAATGGATCATCCCAGAGGCGTGTGGTGATTCCGTTGAATGTTTGCTCAACTTCCGCGACACTTCTCACAATATATTCGCCAAAAGATTTTTTATTTGACGAAAAAGGACGCCACAAATTTGCAGCGTCCTGATGATTTTTTACGAGTTCAACCGATCTCGCTTGAAGATTTAGAAAATGTGAATCAAATAATGAAATTAAAATTTGCATCGTCAAATTATAAAAATTAAGTCTCACAAACTCAATAAGTATTTTCACATTAATAATTTACAATTAATCATTAATAATTACTTAAACCTTCTTTCTTCTTCAGTCATTCCAAGTCCATAATTTTTTCCACCAAAACTAATGCCGTCTTGAATTCTTCCTTTGACACCAATTTGTGCTCCTTTATTTGGGACACTTCTTCTCGTTGCAACCCAAACTGAGCCTGTTCCGTCATCAAGTTTATAAATTCCGCCAAGTAATGGTAGTCCAAAACTATTGGTCACATTTCCCGCAATGACAACATCTTTATCATAATATCTTTGCGGATTTGCCTGAATTTTTCCAAGATTTGTTCGTTCAGGACAAGCAGTTGCGAGCAGTGCAATCAATAATAATCCGATTAAAGTTAGTTTTTTCATTAAATTTAGTTCCCTTTTTCAAAAAATATTGGAGAGTGTTTTTAGAGATTCAATTTTATCGCCAAAGGTTCGCCACAATTTTAATTTATCTCGTATAATGTTCTCAAATGACCAAAATTGATGAAAAAAAACCAGTCGAAAACGTCGATAAATCGTCTTGGAAAAACGACATCGAAGAACTTGATTATTACTACGACGACTCAACAGGTTATGAAATTTATGTCGATGAAGAATCAGAAGATGAGCTTGATTCTGACGCGTAATCTGAATTTATCCGGTGCGGATATTGTGTCGGTTGATGAAGGTAACTCGTTCTGGTTATTATAGTTATCGCCAGCACAAGATTTATCAAAAGAGTCCGCAAGAGATAGAATTAGGCAAGCAAGTTAAGCACGAATTCTATGAAAATC
>JANNVK010000101.1:0-35505 GCA_031414415.1 Acidobacteriota bacterium | reverse complement strand
ACGCACCAATGGTATAGGATTGCCCGTTCTCAACGATTTTTTTAGAAAATAAATAATTCAAACAGTCTTGCTCATTTTTGACAGCGTTATCCAAATTTTCTTCCTGGAAATTCTTTTCAGAAATAAATCTTTCTATTTCTTTTTCGTTACTATCGGGCAAAAACTGCATTGTATAACTTGAGGACAGTAACGCGCCTACCTGCTGCGCGAATCGTGCAGAAATCTTGTCTTTTATAATTTTATAAAAAATGGCGAAATTTTTATGAAACGCTGGAAGCCTTTCCAGTGAACTGGAAAAAAATCTGTCACAATATCCGTCACGAATTAAATCCCTGAGTTGCTCCTGGGTACCATTTGCACCCATGTATCCATTGTCTTTGGTTTCAACCAATTCCAGAATAGAAAACCGTGAACGATACTGTGGATGTTCCAAAGAATTGATGCCTACCGAAAACAAACACGCGCTAAAATTTACATTAAACGATGAATCTTTTCCGCTGGGTGAACCTTTCCTGATTTTAGAATTACTCGAATCTGATGCGAGCGAAATCATGCGTACCAAAGATTCAAGCAAGTTCTTGGTTCGTTCGTCTGTAACTTCCGCCTCGTCATACACCAGTGGACAGGCTGATACCTGCCGACTTTGGCGAACCCCTGCTTCACTACTTCCAAGATTTTCCCCACCATTGATATCAATGTTAAGCATGGGAAGTATGATTTCACGCTTGACTTCACTCTTGCCCGACCCTCGCCCACCCGTGATCCAGATATGAGGCCGCCATTCGAGTAACCCCGCCATAGGGGCCAACATCAACCAACCAA
Organism: Acidobacteriota bacterium; assembly: GCA_031414415.1. Lineage (GTDB taxonomy): Bacteria > Acidobacteriota > Blastocatellia > Pyrinomonadales > Pyrinomonadaceae > JANNVK01. The sequence continues at coordinate 34,683 of JANNVK010000101.1, read as the reverse complement.
AAAGAAAATCAGCGCTGATTGAATTTTTCCACGATAAACGATGAATCAGTTCATATAATTTGATGATTTCTTTTTTATGTGCTGGTACATCGCAATTCAAAAATGGATTGTTCTCCGAAATGTAAATGTGTTTCCCAATTTGTCCATATTCTGTCTGCCGCCCATTGCTCCAAATTTTATTGAATGAATTAACAACAACTCCACTTTCTTCTTTCCAGACTCCAGTTCCGCGAATTTTGTTTTTAATATATTTAACTTTTAAACTCTCGCGGACCAAAAAATCCGTGGCTTCGCGCAACTCACATATTTTTTTTTTGTTATTTCCAAACGTTTCGTCCCAAAATTCCAAAGGTGCCAAATAAATGAGTTTACCCATTGTGATGTTGTCAGGGGACATTTCATGAATAGACTTTGTCTCTTTATGGAAAAAGTGAAGAATATTTTTTTCTTCCCCTAAGAATATGAAATTTAAACCATCATCATTATCATTTTTCTTCGCCACTAAAACCAGATTGTTTACAATCGAGGATAACGTCTGCTCCGCTGCATACTCTTTATAATAATCATTCCAGTCCAATCCTTGCGTCTCTGGTACCGTGTACGATAAGCCCGACTCCTTACACGCTTTTAGACCAGGGGCATCCGCGTCCCCTGCGACTATGGCATGCTCAAAGTTTTTGGCAATGGTCGGAATGTTGCTTGCAGAAAAAGCGATTACTACTTCATCCCCCGTTGCCAAGTGAACGCTAGCACCAGTGGCAAAACCTTCTACAATATACGTTTTAACGTCTAACTCAGACGCTCGCTTCGGTGTAGGTGGAATTTTGTAAAAAGATCCCTTGGTGACAGATCTTGGCGCGAACTTTTTTTTGCCGTCCGCGCCGATGTATTGTTCCCCAACTTTGGCGCCAAAGACATCAAACAAAGGTATCGTTAAACTACCCTTCACTTCCTTAATGTCTGTGGGTAAAAAAAATGATTCAATTCCTTTTTTCTTAAAGTAACTCATTGCCCTTTAACCACTTCCAAAAACTCCGTCAAAATATCCAAAAGTAAACGCTGTTTAATCATGCTGACAACCATGTCATTGCTTTGCATGTCCTGGCTAAATCCTTCCTGCAGTTCTGCTATTCGACGCTTGATGATTTCAATATATTGCTGGTCGTTCATATTAGGCCGCCTTTCTTCTTTCAATTTCTTTGATTGCTCTAGCTATTCCTTTTTCGCCCTCATACCCAATAATTGCACATCGTGTTGCATGGTTGATACCCTGTTTATAAACTTCAAAGCCATGCGTTACTTTCAAAACGTAGTAAATATCATTCTCATAAACTATGTTTTTTAGGTTCATGGTTAATCCCTTTCTTAATAGTCCTGTAAAATATCGTTGATTTTATCAATGCAAGGCAATGAGCGCATAAATTGATATTGCTTCTGTACTTCCATGTATATTTTATGGTCTTTTATGCTGTCATTGTCATAACCAAAGTTAGAACAAAAATCATCAAACGTTTCAGGGTCATTACGCTCAATAGAGTACAAAACATCCGCAAACGTTGGTTTTTTCTTAGGTTTACTGTTTTGATTGCTAGATTCAGCAATACATTGCCCGTAGAGAATCTCACACTTGCGCCCGTTCTTATCTTTCAAGGTCACAAGGTACACGTCGCGCGTATCGCTATTGGTTGGATTATCCCACTGCATTTTGCCATGAAATAAAAATTTAATATCTATTTCAAGAGAACCTTTAATTGCTTCAAATATTTCATCGTTATTGTTTCTTTTTTCTTGTGTTTTCATGTTCATTCCCTTTCTTTATAAAACTGAATTAGCTTTGTATAAAGTACCGTTTGAAAATGCGATTTCATCATTTTGCAATCCCTTTTCAACGTCTTTAATGAATTGTAACGCTTGTTTTTTGCTCCAAAAAAATCTCATAGATACGTCGCTGATTCTGACTGCCCACGTTCCCCATGAGCTATTACTTTTTTCGGGTTTTAGCGTGTAAAGATAATATTTCATGATTATTCCCCTTTCGTTAAAAATCCGCATGAATTGGCTGGGGCATACATCTCGCCCGCTTGTTCCAATTGTGCGGCTAAGTTTGCACATGCTTCAATATGTTTTTGATGATTCCATTGGTATGCTGCTAGGTACATTCCAAGGATGAAGATTGCCTGAAAATATGATTTTTTCATGGTTATGCCTCGCTTTCAATTTCGCGCAAAGTATAGGTCATTGCACTTCCAGCAAAATTAATGGAAAAGCAAAGCTCTCCACCAGACATAAAAAAACAACATTCACTTGCCTTTGGCCATGTAAGCCATGAACCATTTTCAAATTGAATAGAGTTTGTCTGTTTTACTTTCACTTTTCGACCACTGAAAAAAGCCCCCTTAAATTCCGGCTTCATTGTTTCTGATAATGGGTGACTTGAACCTATCCATAGATATTTATCTGCTGATTTTTTTAGTTCCGTTAATGTCATTTTTTGCTCCTTTTATTTCGTGTTTCGTTTGTTTCTAGAGTTTTATTACTCTATAAAAAGAATATAACATAAAACAAAAAAGATATGCAAGAAAAAGAAAGAAAATAACGAAAAAAAAGTGCAATACTGTGAAAAATGGGGCCGGTAACAGGAAAAGTGTTACTTGGTAACACTTTGAAAAATAAAGTGTTACCTCTTAAGCTATTAATATGATTTAGAAAAACGCAAAAGGTAACAAAGTAACACTTTTTCCCAAAACATATACAGACTTATAGAGATATTATTTTTCTATATATATATTTATATTTATATTTATTGTTACTATGTTACCTTTTAACCTAATTACTAGTAATTTCAACAACTTACAAAGGTAACACTTTTGGTAACACTTGTTTTTAAAGTGTTACCCGTTACCTTGTTGATATTGTTACCTTTTTTTAATTATGGTTTTCCTTTCCGCTTTTCTATAAAATTTTTGTTGCTGGAATAGTGAATGTTAAAAAAGGAAATCTTTAATGTATAAAATATAGTTTTATGCATTATAAATGGCTTATAATCGAGATGAGCGAATAATTAGTCATTTTATGCATTATAAATGCGTTATATTCGATCTGACGAATCGTTTTATGCATTATCTTTTGGTTTAATGTATAAAAGTTGACAAGGTTTAGCAGTAGGCGCAATAATAAATTTAAGTTGTTTGGGTTAAAAAAAACACACTATAACTATTATAATCAGGAAAAGATTGATTATGATTATCTGCATAAGCTTTCAAAGCCTGAAAAAGATTATTTAGCGCAATTTTCAAAAGAATTTTACGAAGGAAAAAAATTTGAAACAAACTTTATTGAGAATAAAAAAGAATGTTACAACCGAAAAAACGCTGCAGAGCGTGATGTGATGGCCAGACACCGGAAAGTAGATGATGTAGAGAATCAACCATTACTAACTCATAACCCAAAAATCCTGAAATCATTTTGTTTGGTACGGAATGAGGCTGAACTATGGGCTGTCGCTTCCCTGGAGCTAGAGGACGGTAGATTGAAGTCGGTAGAATTAACCAATTTTGATTTGCTTGTTATGGCACTTACAAAAGTCGAACAATTCCTTCAAGAGCAAGCTGAAACGTTAAAAAAATGAACGTATATATTTTGGTTAAAAAAAAGAAGCTATCCGATTTTAAAAACATTATTGCTAAGGAAGATATGGATATTATCCAGGATATTCATTCCACTTGTTTTAAGGATTTTAAAACCGCGGAGCAGTATATTAAGCATATGACTAATGAGGCAAAGCTTGATGTACACCTGATATGTTTAAAGGTTGACCAGCATGAATATAAAAATATTATTTTATAACGCCGTTATTTTATTAAACGTGGCGTTATGGCTTAAAAACGACGTAGCCTTTGGCTTTGCTTGCTTGGTACTACTGGCACTTGTTGCCGTGGATCACGTGACCATTAAAAAATCTGACAGTTATAGCCAAGAAATTAAGGAATTGCGCAACGAATTATCCCTGATTAAAAATCAGATAGCCTTTAAAAAATTATGAACGAGTACAATGAGAATGCCTCTAAAAACCGATTAAAACACATGACAGTGTTATGCCAGGGTTTGGAAGAAGGCATGACTTTTCGTGTTGCGTGTGATTTTGCAGATATAACCTACGTTACAGCGTACAAATATATCAAAGAGGAGCCGATATATCAGAATATGGTTAACTTGGCGCGGGCTAAGTGTGTTCAGCGGTTACTTCCGAAAGTAGAAGAGAAGGATCCGTGGAAGCTTTTGAAATCTATTTATAAGGGTGAGTATGTGGATGATCCTTCGGTACAGTTGAATGTGAACGTTGACCAGAGGCCGCTAATTGACACCCCTAGTGAAGCGTTGTTAAAAGCCCTCGCAGAGCTTGAAAGTAAGAAAGAAGAGCCTAAGCAGGTTGAGGGTGGGATCGTTGAACCAGTCGAACCAGTCGAATGATGTAGCCCTAATTCATCGTGAATTGTGGTATCGGGGAACGCCTTTTCATTTATTTCATAGTGGGCAAAAAGACTTACTGGATATTCTTAAAAAAAAAGATTCATTTTTAGCGGTCATTAACTGTTCGCGTCAGTTTGGTAAGACGTATTGGGCGTGTGTATTAGCGATTATGCATTGTTTAACTAAGCCTAGGAACGTGGTGAAGTATGGTTCGGCTTATTATACGGATTTAGAGAAGTATATCTTTCCGACTTTTCGCAAGATTATTGAATTGATGCCGATAGAGATAAGGCCTGACATTATTGAGTCCAAGAAGCATGTTATATTTAAGAATGAGTCGATTATAGATTTATGTGGGTTGGATTTAAAACCGGACGGGGTGCGTGGGAATTCGGTTTCTTTGGTGATTTTGGAGGAGGCTGGGTATATCAAGAAATTGAGGTATATTTATTTTGATGTGGTGTTACCGATGTTTATGCACACGCAGAAGTTAAATCCTAAGTGTGTAATGTTGGGTACGCCTAGTGGTGATTTAACGCACGATTTCACGAACTTTTTTTTTCCTAAGGCTAAGGCGGAGCGGGTGTATGTGGTAAAGACTATTGATGACAATCCGATGTTATCGGAGCGAGAGAGGGATAGGATTAAGGACGAGTATTTGAAGGATTGCACAACGCAGGCATCGATTAATGTACAGACGGCGAAGAGGGATCGGGAGTTGTACGGGAAGGTGACGGTGGATTTAGAGAAGGCGATTATACCGGAGTGGGAGGATAAGTATATCAACGTTGAGAGTAGTGCGATGTTGACTAATCCGATGTTTGTAGGGCGGGACGAGTATTTTGAATTTTACCATAAGTATGTTTCGATGGATTATGGGGTAGGGGATAAGACGGTATTTTTATTTTACTATTATGATTTTAAGAATGCGTGTGTGGTGTATGAGGGGGAGTTTCAGGATTCTGGGTCGTCGATGACGACGGACACGCTGTATGCTGAGGTTGTTTCACGTGAAACAAAGTTATATGAGGGCAGGATTTATAGGCGGGTAGCGGACACGACGAATCTTTTATTGATTAACGATTTTACAAATAAGTATAAGATGCCGTTTTTGCATGTAAAGAAGGATTTGTTGCATGTGATGGTGAATGAGGCGCGGATGTGGGTAAAGTCTGGGCGTATTCGGGTGGATCCATTTTGTACGGAGTTGATAGGGTGTTTGAAACATGGGATGTGGAACGATGCGAAGACCGCGTTTGCTGATTCAGATTTATTTGGTCATTATGACGCATTGGCTGCCTTTGTTTATTCGTTGAGGGTGATAGATCAGCAGACCAATCCGATACCAGTAACGCATGGATTGAGTGGGGATATTATGGTGAAAAAGAATGTTAAGGATTCGGAATTCAAAAAGAAAATGAAGAGTCTTTTTAGCAGTAATAGGTAAGCATGTATTTCGCACAGGAAGATAAAAACAATATTGCACGCGCGTGTATGGTAAAGGTTGAGGAGTATTATACATACCTTGAGACTTCTGGGCGTTTGTATTTATATCGTGCTATTTATGACATGTATTATCGGGCGAGGACGACGCGTGGGCAGTTGTATATTTCTGGAATCAACGGGCAGTATTTGAATTTGGACACTGCGGATTTTCGCAATTTGATTCAGCATTTGAAGTCTTTGGCGACGAAATCGCGGTCAGCGTTTATACCTATTTCTACGAATACTGATTATAAGAGTGAGTCGCAGACGCGGGTTGCGCGGGGTATTTTGGAATATTACCTGAAGGATAAGAAGCTGGATCGGTTGATTGATTTAGCGACTGAGTATGCGATTATGTATGCTGATTCGTTTATTGTTTTGGATTGGGACGTGAATAAGGGTCGAACGGTGATGATGGATGAGCCTAAGGATGACGAGGGCAATCCTATTTTGGATGACAATGGAAAGCCGACGGTTATCACGTTGAAAGAGGGGGATTTGACGGCCAAGTGTTACACCCCGATTGACATGGCGTGTGATTATTCAAGGCGTTCGCCAAGGGATCATGAGTGGTACATTGCGCGTGATTGGATAAATAAGTATGAGATAAGCGCCGCGTATCCTGAGTTAAAAAATGAGATTGAGGCGTTATCGGATCATGTATCTTTTAACAATAAGGATCGGTTATTTGTTTATAATCAGCGGGACTCGTTAAATTCTGACATTGTTCCTGTTTACACGCTTTATCATAATCCTACGGCTGCGGTTCCTGAGGGCAGGATGGTTCGATTTTTATCGCCTGAGATTTTGTTATTTGAGGGGCCGTTACCGATTGAGGACATGCAGGTTAAGAGAATGACGCCTTCGGAGGAGGGTGAAAGTGCGTTTGGGTATTCGGTTTCGTTTGATTTATTACCGATTTGCGAATCTTTACGAAAGTTATATTCGACATTGATAACGACGGAGACGGTTTCGGGAATTCCGATACTTTTGATGCCTGAGAATTCGAACATGGATTTAACCAATTTGGCGGATGGTATTAAGGCTATGACGTATAATGCGGCCAATGGAAAGCCTGAGACGTTGCATCTTGGTCAGGCTTCGCAGCAGACGTTTGAGTTGATTAATTTATTAAAGGATTTATCGCAGGTGATTTCTGCGATTAACGCGGTTGCTCGTGGAGAAACGCCTACCAATCTTTCTTCTGGATCATCGCTTGCTTTGGTACTTTCTACTGCGATTGAATATAACTCTAGTTTACAGCGGTCTTATGCTGATTTATCTGAGGATATTGGGACTGGGTTGATTAACATTTTGAAAACCTTTGCGCATACAAAGCGGATGATGAGTATTGCTGGAACTTCTAATAAGGTTGCGATGAAGGAGTGGGACAAGACTGATATTGATACAATTAATCGTGTGACTGTAGAGTTGGGTAATCCTATTCAGCAGACGGCTGGCGGGCGCATGAAAATGGCGGAGGACTTGTTGAACAAGGGTGTTATAACGGATGTTAAGGGTTACAACGAGGTTATGATGACGGGTCGGTTAGATCCGTTGATTGAGGATTCTGAGACAGAGCTTTTATATATTCGGCAGGAGAATGAAGAGTTGTCTAATGGGAATCAGGTTTATGCGATGGTTACGGACGATCAGTTGGAGCATATTAGACGGCACAAATCGGTATTGTACTCAAAAGAGGCCAAGGAAGATGAGGGGATTGTCACGGCTACTTTGGATCACATTCAGGAGCATTTGGATATTTTGGGTAATCCGCAGTATGCCAATTTACTTGCCTCTTTGGGACAGGCTCCGATGGCTCCGCAGCCAGGAGAGATGCCGGAGGGTAATCCTTCGGATCAAGTTTCAATGCCTTCTGGGGATTTACCTAACATGCCTTCGATGCCTAAAAACCCGATGATGGAAATGTCCGATGGCGTTAATCAAGAGTAATTTAGACATTTTCCCATTAACGACTTATTCTGGGACGGCTGTAAGTTATTTTAAGGGGGCGAACGATTTATATTGTTGTTTACAGATTGCGCATCCAGCGTCTGGGACTTTTCAGATTGCAGCTTCCGTTGATGAGAATGTTCCATATTCGACTAAACTTTGGACTGTAGTACCTGTAAAACTTTTAGGCTCTTCTACATATACTTCTTTGATTACGTTTACAGATACTGAGCCAACGATTATTAAATTTTCCTGTTCCCCACTTTCTTATTTTCGGGCGACATTGACTGGATCTGGCGGAACTTATCGAGCGATTTACAATGCACCAACAAGGCAAGCTGAGCTGTGAGTATTTATATTGGGCTTGCGTGTGATGATGATTCTGGTGGCGGAGGTGGTGGCACACCCTCAGCTCCAACCAACTCCATCCAATACAACAACGCTGGCGCTTTCGGGGGATCGTCACAGTTTACTTATAATGGAGCGGCCACAGTCCAGTTGGGACTAGAATCTGGTCTTGCCATTTTTACTGCACCTGCTGCAACCACAGCGGCAACGGCTGGCGGATCTTTACAACTTCAGGCAGGGGCTGGAGCAGCTTCTGGGGGTGGAATAGGTGGATCGGTCACTCTCAAAGCAGGGGACGGCTTATCGAGTAACGCCAATGGAGGTAACTTCTATTGGATCGCAGGAGCAAAACAAGGTTCAGGGATTGACGGACAGATTTACATTGAAGATCCCACGTCTGGTTTTTCAGCCATCTTTAATACCGCTACAGTAGCCGCAGACCGAACCTTTACTTTTCCAGACGCTTCGGGAACTTTTGCTCTTACTTCTGGGGTTGAAGTTCCATTAACTTTTTCTACCGGACTTACTCGCACTGTCAATACAATCACAGCTAATCTATCTACAGGAATCGCAGGAGGTCAGTCGGTTATCGGGGGGACGGCTGCGAGTCAGAATTTAACTCTTTCTTCCACATCTAATGCCGCCAAGGGGAAACTTTTATTTGGGATTTCTGCCTATGATGAGGTGAATAATCGTTTAGGCATAGGTAACGCTTCCCCTTCCGCAGCCCTGCATCTTAAAGCTGGAACTACCTCAGCCAGTACTGCACCGTTAAAATTAACAACAGGTGCTTCTATGACTGCGGCGGAAGCTGGCGCGGTTGAATATACAACCGATGATTTATTTTTCACCATTGCCACTGGAACAGAGCGTAAGCGTATTCTATTCGCTGATGCAGTCGGGGGACTCACTTCAACCCGTGTTCCATTTGCCACAACCAACGGTCGACTAACAGACGATGCGGACATGACCTTTGCAACCGATACACTCACGGTTACAAAAGCGATTGTTCCTACTTCTCTCACCCTTGGCACAGCGGGTTCGGTTGAAGGTAAAGCTATTTTTAACAATGTTACATCTGGAACAATCACTCTAAGTGCTGTCACTGGAGCGTTAGGTACAGTCACTTTAAGACTTCCTGCGGCCACAGATACACTGGTAGCCAAAGCTACAACGGACGTTTTCACCAATAAGACTTTTTCGTCTTCTACAAATGTATTGGGTACGCCCACGATGACGTTAGGATCGGATGCGAATGGGGATATCTATTACAGATCATCTTCTGTATTGACTCGCCTTCCACCAGGTACAGCAGGACAGGTTTTAAATATGAACGCAGGGGCGACAGCCCCTCAGTGGTCGTCTAATGCATTGGTAGGCGCACTAAACGTCAATACAACCGCTGTCGGTAACGTAGGAGTCGGGGAAGATAATTTAATCACTTATACCGTTCCGGCAAATACACTTCAGACCAATGGAGATTATTTATCTTTTGAGGCTGCTGGAACTATTGCCAGCAACGTCAACGCCAAACGAATAAAAGTATATTTCGGAGCCACCGCGATCTTTGATACAGGCGCAGCAGGTATTCCTATCTCCACAGCTATTCAATGGAGACTTGAGGGTACGATTATCCGAACGGGTGCTGCAACTCAAAGAGTAACCGTTGCTATGACTACCAACAATGCAACCCTTGCTTCCTATACTTCTGATACAACCTCGGCTGAAACTTTATCCAGTTCGTCTGTATTAAAACTCACAGGGGAAGCGACAACGAATAATGATGTGATTCAGGATTTCATGATTACGCGTGTGAACGCTGGCACAGTAGATTTATCCAATACCAAAATTATATCTCTATCGTTTATTATTGACGGTGGCGGATCAGCGATTCTAACAGGGGTTAAAGGCGATTTTGAAATACCTTTTGGGTGTACAATTAATCGGGCTACTCTACTGGCCGATCAATCGGGGTCTATTGTGGTGGACATTTGGAAAGACACATACGCTAATTATCCTCCAACAGTGGCGGATACAATAACTGCCGCCGCAAAGCCCACCATTTCTGCTACAACCAAAGCACAGGATTCGACGCTCACGGGCTGGACTACCAGTATTGCCGCTGGAGATACACTTCGGTTTAATGTCGATTCCTGCACAACCATCACACGTTGTTTAGTTTCATTGAAAGTGACCAAAACCTAATGGCTGCAATACGTATACAAAGTGCTGCTGGGTCGGATGCTTTTGCATCTGGATTTTCATCGACAGATGTTATTTCGGTAACTTCTGGCAATATTATTGTAGTGGCGTGTTGGTCGGAGACCAATGTAGTTGATGATTGTAATATCACCGACACGTTAGGGACAACTTTTACAAGGGTTATTTCTAAAGGATCGCCAACGACGTTGACAGATATTGAACTTTGGTTTGGCGTTCTTGGTGCCAGTGACGCAAGTTATGTCGTGACAAACACCCCCACATCAGGCGCAAACTCTGGGTTAATTATTGAGGAATGGAGCGGACAGTCTGCATCTCCACAAGATACTTCACAAGCGAACGCGCCTACCAAAGCCTCAACATCATTTACAAGCGGATCTTTTACAACCACACAAGCCTACGAAGTGTTATTTTGTGCTTCCATATTTGATACGAATTTGCCTTTTGGATCCTTAACCGCAGGATCAGGTTGGTCCAACTTGACAACTGTTTCCAATATCCCCGGATTTCAGATGGGGCTTGAGTCTCAAATTGTAGGCACAGCCGGGGCATATTTTGGATCAATGACTTGCTCACAAAGTAAATTCTATGAATGTGCTGCGATGGGTTTGAAATTTATTCCACCGCCGTACCGTGTACAGGCTACGATTATGGGATAATTAAACAGGAGGAAAATATGGGAAGAATTGTTATTAATGTAGATCAAAGTGTAGAAGCGGAAGAACCTGTTAATCCTCCAGTTGAGGATACAGAGGTTGAAAAAGAAGATGAGTTGAAGGATAATCCGGAATAAAAAAGAATAAAATTCCTTGCAAAAAACAAGGTTTAAGAACAAAATTATCCTAATTAATGGTTCGTTTGGGGGATTATGAAATCGACTCCGCTAACGACCTTTATTACCGCAGGCAACATAGCCTCAGACTTCACTTCAAATTCTATTGATGTACGCGCCCTTGACAGAGTTGGGGTGCTTCTTACATGGACAACCGCAGCAGATTGCGCAGTTGCAGGACAAGGCAAAAGAAATTGATGATGTTTTAAAAATGTAATTGTTCTAAATAACAACAGCCTACCCGAAAGGGCGGCAGAAAGAGAGTCTCTATGTCATTGCTAGAAGCTTTAAATAAATCCATTAACGATGCAGCTGTAAAACCAGAAGCTAAAACACCTGAACCTAAAGTTGAGGTTAAAACCAAACCTGATTCGCAAGAATCGCAAGATTCGCAAGAAAAAGAGGTGGAAGTTGAAATATCCGAAGAAGAAGCCCTTGAAGCCGCTGAAAAAGAACTTAAAAAGGAAGCTAAAAAAGAATCCTCGGAAGCTTCTAAACCCGAAACTCCTAGGCTTGAGAAAGTTATCGAAGATGGGGTTGAACGTGAAATTACTTTGGAAGACCTTAAAAAGGGATATCAGAAAGGCTCTGTTAGTGGAAAAAGATTTGAAGAAGCCTCTAAAATGATGAAGGACGCTAAACAAATGGAAAGTGAAGTGAAGGAATTTGTTGAATTCTTGCGAGAGAATCCAATTATGGGGCTGTATGAAGTCCTTGGGGAAGACCAAACCAATATGACGTTGGAGCAATATCGACGTGAAATGGCTGCTTTTGAAGGAATGGACGAGACGGCACGTGAAAACTACCTTTTAAAGCGCAAACTTCAGATGAGAGATGTTAAAAATCAATACAAAGCGGATAAAGAATATGAGGTTTTAAGCAATGAAGAGGCCCAGAAGATTAAAGAAACCTTGATTCCTCAGGTTGAAAAGGCGTGTGCCTCTGCTGATTTAATTACGGATGAAATGAGAACCAGTTTATTGCGTAAAATGCAGGTATATGGGGAGCAAGGGAAGAAATCTATCTCTTATGAAGAGATCGAAATGTTGGCAGATGAGGTTAGGGAAGAATATAAATCTGTTATTGGCAATTCTTTTTCCAAAATGGATGATGAGCAGTATGCAAAGGCTATTGATATTGAGAGGGCAAGAAAGATATTGCTTGCCAAATTCAAAGTTAAAAAGGCGCAGAAGGTCGAACCTGAAGAAAAATCAGAAAAACCAAAATCAAAAGAATTTAAGTCTCCCAAAGACTATAGCAACTTTTGGAAGAACCCGACTTAGCAGTATATATTGAAGGCAAATTGTAAGACGTAATTTTTTACTATCTTATATGGCCTAAAATATTAGGAAAAGTCTTTACAATGTAGGACGCGAGAGCCATCCGAAAATGAAGATAAACGCCTAAACGTGTTTAATTTTATTTTTAAAAGGAGAACCTATGGCACAACCGTATACATTAAGTAATACAGCCAATGGTTGGTTTAAGGAAATCTACGCTGATAACGCTCAATGGCTTATCAAGCAGTCATCCTTAATGACCAACTTGGTTGATTTCGAGAAAAAAGACGCAATTGGTAATAACTTTAACGTAACTGTCAATTTGACAGGTGCGAATGGTGTTACCTATGCTGGCCCAACATTGGATGCATTTGCTCTTGAAGAAGCAGTCGCAGCAGAAAATAAACTTGTACAAGTACAAGGTTACAACTTGGTTAACCGAGCTAAAATTGGTTATCAAGCTGCCGCAGCCGCAATGAACAGCAAACAATCCTTTGGTGAAGCTACAAAATACATGGTCAAAGCCCTGTTGGAAGAAACCACAAGACGACTTGAAGAAGAATTCTTGTATGGTCAACAAGGTATTGGGGCTTGCGCGGTGCAAACCGTAACGGCTGCCGCTGGATCATTGACAGTAACTATTGCTACCGCAGACTGGTCATATATTTTCGTGGGTAAGAAAAATACCCTCGTAGAATTTAGACAAGCCAACGGTACGCTTGTTGGAACGACATATTTCACCATTACAGCGGTGAATACAGTCCTCAAACAAATTACAGTGCTTGAAAACACTGCTGGTGGTGCTGCTGCATTGGCAACGGCCTTGGGTGCATTAACTGGTGGGGCAAAGATCAACATATGGTTCAAAAGCCAATACCTAAACAGTATGGCGGGCATGAAAACCATTCTTACCAACACAGGAACACTGTTTGGTGTGGATGCTACGGCCTACGAACTATGGAGTGGAAATACCTTCGCTGTCGGTGGCAATCTAACTTTTGCTGCATTTCAGCAAGGGTTGGCTTTGGCTGCTGGTAAGGGTGGATTCATTGGTAAAGCAATTGCGTTTGTATCGCCTAAATCATGGGCTGATTTGAACAATGACCAAGCGGCACTTCGTCGTTATGGTTCAGGGTACAAATCATCCGAAGGGGAAAATGGCTTTAAAGCATTGACCTTCAACTCATTCAACACGGAAGTTGAGATTTACTCTCACTCTCTTGTTAAATGGGGAGATGCGTTCATGTTCCCTCAAGACATGGTTAAGCGTGTTGGCGCAACTGATATCACGTTCAACAATCCGATGGACTATGAGAACCAAAAGTTCTTCCTAGAACTTCCATCGAATGCTGGTGCTGAAATCAGAACTTATGCCAACCAAGCCATCTTTATGTACGCTCCCGCACAAGGTGTGTACTTCAGTGGTATTACATAAGCAGTAATTAAAATCAGGGGAGGACTTAAAATGTCCTCCCTTGTCTTATTTTTGAGGTCATGTGGGAACACAAAACGTACTAGGGGTTAACTATCCTTATCCAAATTCAGGTGATGAACCGTATGGCACTGACCAAATTGCGTGGACAACAGCAGTATCTAATGCAACCAATACTCTAAACGCTCTTACGACTTCTAATGTTGGATCAGGCACTGGTCTTGCAAAAACAAAATCAGTTAATACACTTCCATTTAAATCTATTGTTGCTGGTTCCAATATTACAATATCGGCTGGGACAGATGATATTACAATCAATGCTACTGGTACTTTAAGTGGCGCACCCGCTGGCACAGATACTCAAATTCAGTACAACGATGCTGGAGTTTTAGGAGCTTCTTCAAAATTTACTTACAACAATACAACCACAACTTTAACTCTCGGTGTTGAGAATGCAACTGCTTATATTGAGACACCCGTAACAACAACTTCAAACACTTCTGCTGGCAGTCTTTTTATACAAACAAAACAGTCTAACGGAACTGGAGACGGTGGACACGTCACAATGCTCACCGGAGCTGCTGCAACTTTAGGTTATGGCGGTAGTGTAGCTATTCTATGTGGTCAAGGGGCTGGGGCTGCTAAATCTGGCGGTAACATAGATATGTCTGCTGGGCTTGGTGGTGGAGGTGGAGGAACTTCTCCTGGGGGATACGTTTCTTTTGCCGGAGGTTTTGGGGCTGGGGCTGGAGGAAATGGCGGGGCGGCTTATCTTATCGGAGGTAATGCTCAAGCTGGCAATGGTAATGGTGGGGATATAATCTTCAGACCTGGATTACAGCATGGGTCAGGGACGGTTGGGAAAATTAAGTTTTTTAATTTTTCGTCTGGGTTCTACGGCATTTTCTCACTTGCGGGATTAACAGCTAATAGAACATTAACGTTGCCAAATAATACAGGGACTTTTGTTTTAAGTGTCAATGGGACACCTCCTGACGCAGCAGGGAATGTGGTTGTCTCAGGTGGTTCTGGCGACGTTGTAGGCCCATCATCAGCAACAGACAACGCGGTTGTTCGATATGACGGAACAACAGGAAAGTTACTTCAAAACTCTAATTGGACACTGGACGATAATGGTAAAATGTCTGCGACTATCTCCACAGGGGAGGGGTTAAGTATTATATCAAGTCTTGGAGCTGGCTCAGGTTCGGACAATCTTTTATACCTTCAATCGACTTCTGCCTCATGGAGTCGTCCACACTTAAGAATTATCAAACATATTTCCAACACCAACGGCGGCGCAGCGATGATTCGTATGGACGGAACAGGCGTGGACATCGAGTTCGTGGACACTGGGGAAACCACACCAGCCGGAAAATTTGAGATAGAATGTAAAGGAGATCAACTCCGATTTCTTGGAAGAAACGCTGCTGACAATTCTTTTGAACCGATGATGAACTTGACTCGTGGTGAGGCCGCAACCAATCCAGGATCGTTAGGTCTTGGTGGTGTTGGGTATAGTCGACCCAACGGACACATTGAAATCGTTAGACTTTCCACGCAAGCTTATATTAACTGTTCTACCGCTGTAGGTGGTTCTTCTGGTGATATTTTCACTATTGATACAAACGGTGGGCTGATTTTTAATAACACAGGGGCAGCCGTCAACGCTCGATTTGAATCCGATACGGATGCAAATCTTCTAGTCACTGATGGAACGAATAATGTTGTTAACGTAGGATTTGCAGCAGCCGATGCAGCCGCGATCAAGAAACTTAACGTTTCTGGTGAAGTAAGATTTGGGAAAGCCTCTACCACGACAGGCCGTATCAGTTTGGGCAAGTCCTCGTCTGCTGGATATACCATTATCGAAGGCGGAACGCCTGGATCAGACGTGACCTTCACCATTCCAGCCATCACAGGAATAGCTTTGCTACTTAATTCTGCGGGGCAAGGCACACAGACATCTGATGGCATTACAATGGGAGATGCTAAGGACATCGTATTAAACACAACTACAGGGACTAAGATTGGAACTGGAACAACACAGAAGTTGGGATTTTGGAATGCAACTCCAGTGGTTAAGCCAGCTACAGGCGGGGCAGCATCTACATTTGTTGCTAATACATCATTGATAGCTAACGACACAGCCACGTTTGATTCTTACACCATTGGACAAGTCGTTAAGGCTTTAAGAAATGTCGGCATTCTAACATAGGGGAATTATGGGAACGCAGAATGTATTGGGAGTAGATTATAGTTATCCAAACGTGGCTGATGATCCATGGGGGACGACTCATATTGCGTGGGCTTCGGCTGTATCTAGCGCAACTAACACGCTTCAAACTTCAATTTCTACAATTTCGGATGTAACTATCCCTGCGCTTCAGGCGCAGATTAATATTTCTGGTCAATCTAATACAACATCCAATCAAGGGGGTGGACAAGGGTTGGCTTTGGCCAAGTCTGGCGTAGATCTTCCATTTAAAACTCTTGTTGCTGGAACAAATATCAGTTTAACATCAGCGTCTAATACACTGACAATTAATGCCACGGGTACTGGCGATGTGAACGGACCTGCTGGAGCTATTGACACAAACGTTCCTGTATTTAATGGGACTACAGGGAAATTAATTAAAATGTCTGGGGTGAAAATTGACGCTTCAGATAATATAACTATACCAGGGAATGTAACTATTTCAGGCACAGGTACTCAATCTGTAACCGCAGCATTTGGAAATCAATGTATTGATAAAACAACAAGGGCAGTAGGAACTTCAGTTGGAATTAGGGGCGTTGCCACTAGTAATGCTTCGGCAACAATTACTGAAACAACAACAACACCTCAAGATATTGGTGTCACAGCAACAATAATAACCTCAGGTAGACCTGTTCATATTTTTTGCACAAGTACCAGTCTGGGTTATTTTTCAATATATCAAACGACAACATCTGGGAACGCTTGCCAAGGCACTATTGGGATTTATAGGGACGGTGTTTTAAAAAGTTCCCAGAATTTTGGACTATCTTACGCAACGTCTTCTACTGCTGAAGTCAGGGTTCCACCAGGATCTATTCAATATATGGATACGCCAGCATCAGGAACATATGTTTATACGGTTAGAATTTCGCGTGTTTTTGCAAACTCAACGGTAGAGTGTTCTAATATAAGAATTGTTACTTACGAACTATAAAGGAGAAATATGAAAAAGAAAAAGAAAACACCAATGAGTCAGGCTTTAGAAAGCATGATTGATGATACCGAAAAAAATGAATACGAAAAGGTTAAGAAAAAACCTGCGCTGACCATTGCTATTGCTTTAGATAAAAAGAAAAAATAATGGATTACTCAACAGAGACGTTACTTGCTGGCGCGAAACTTCGCACCATGGCTCCAGCTAATCAGTTTAGATTCGACGACTCTGATTATCTAAATTTAATGAGTGATGATCTAAACTCCATCCTTGTTCCATTGATTATGAGTGCGCGTGAGAACTACTACCTTACATCTCGCGATTATTTAATCGAAACGTCTACGGTAAACGGTTTTGGAAACGATCCTTTTGGACTAACCCCTTTCGGCTCGTCAACTCCGATTTCAACATCAGACCTTTTAGAACGTGCTGTTGGGATGATTACCAAAGACATCTGGCTTATAGATTCTAACGGTGTGGTGTTGGCTCAAGTGCCTCAGCTTTCGTTTAAAGATATAACGTCAACAGTTGGGTGTGCTGGATATTATTTTGAAAACTCCAGGATTGTATTTCATCCTGTAGAAACGTTTAACAATAAAAATATACGCGTATTTACATTTCGGCAACCTAACAAACTTATTGCTTCTTCATCTTGTGCTAAGATCTCGTTTGTCAACACAGGCACTTCTGAAATTCAGGTAGATGTTGTACCTACTGGGTGGGTAATAGGAACAAAGCTGGATATATTACGAGGAAAACAGGGTTTTGATTCTATTCTTGATTCTGTTTCCATTTCAGGAATTACTGGGAATAGACTTCAGCTAGATTCTATTTCTCCACTTATTACATCAAATGATCTTGCGGTTCCTGAAGGGTATGCTTGTGTGGCTCAGATACCAACTAACGCCTATCCACTTCTGGAACAGCGTGGAGCTATTAAAATTCTGGAAGCAATGAAAGATTCTGAAGGTGTGAGAAATGCTATGATGCAGTATCAGGTGCTTGAATCTGCTTTCAAAGGGGTTATTGCCAACAGATCCCAGTCCAATCTTAAAAACATTACTGGATATGGGATATGGAGATAAATGTATTAGAGGCTAAAGGTCTCCAGACAGATCCTAATCCGTTAAGTTCCGTTGAAAAAGGAGCTTTGGTTTCTTGCACGAATCTTTCGTGTGATAGAGTTAACGTATACGAAAAGACAAGGGGATATTCAACCTATACAACTCTTTCCGGTCTTGTAAAAAAATACTTGTATTTTCAAGGCAAAACGCTTGCCTATTATCTTAAAAATGGAACCACGCAAACGCTTGCGTATGATAACGGAACTGGGTTTACAGATTACGGGGCATTGCCTAGTTCGTATCCAATTTTCGCAACTTCAGCCAATTCAAATTTTTATGTAACTTCAGATAGTGGCATTAAAAAACTTGATTCAGTTACGGGGGCTTTAACTTCAGCGGGTGTTCCTCAGGGATTGGGCGGTTCGTACACGCTTATAACTGCAACCGGAAATGTCATTGCCAATAACCAAAAAGCAGCTTACCGGATTGTTTGGGGGTATGTTGACGCAAACAACAACCTTGTTTTAGGTGCTCCAAGTCCTAGAATACCCATCTTGAATACTTCTGGGGCAACCAAAGACGTTCAACTGGTTATTCAAATCCCAGACGACATAACGCTTACGACTTATTTTTATCAGGTGTACAGGGCTAATCCGGTGGTGAATACGACAGAGCCTTTGGACGAAATGTACATGGTGAATCAGATAACATTGACTTCGGCTGATATTGTCAATGGGTACGTTACTTTTGAAGATCATGTAGCATCAACTGATACTGGCGCAACGATTTACACAGCTCCAAGCCAACAAGGGATTCAAAATTCTTATTTTCAGCCTCCGTTTGCTAAAGATATCGGAACATTTGAAGGTACAAATTTCTATGCCAACACAAAAACAAAACAGGTGATTTTACTTCAATTAAACAAAGTTCAATCTACTGGATTTGGGTATTTTACTGTTACTGGAGATACTGTTTCTGGGCAAAATGTTATAATAAATGTTTCAAGTACAGCTTCAGTTCAAATAGGTCAGATTATTACTAATCCAAATATACCAGCATCTACGGTTGTTACAGGAAAGACACTAACAACCATTACAATTTTAAATGCTGCAACAGCCACGGCAACAGGGACAACCTTAACTTTAAGAGATTACGTTTTGGTTGGTTCGGAATATTATTATGCCTCGGATGCCAATGACACGGTTAACAACTATTTTAATGTCAATACAGACTTGGAAAGTGCAACAATTAATCTGGTTAATTTAATCAACACAAATTCCCCTTCCTATAATTCTTATTATTTAGGTATTGGGAATACGGATAAAGGTGTTTTTGAAATTGAAGCTAGAACCTTTGCTCAAAGCGCATTTACGGTCTCAAGTTCTCAAGGTACAGCTTTTGTAACCAACCTTCCGCAAACATCTCAAAATGAAGTGGGGGGGAACAGATTATATTTATCAATTCAAGGACAACCTGAAGCAGTTCCTTTTGGAAATTGGGTTGAGGTTGGCACAGCAGAGTTTTATATAGAACGAATTTTATTTTTACGAGATTCCTATTACATATTCAAGTCTGATGGGAGTTTGTTTAAAGGTGTTGGCTCAACCATAGATTCTATTTCAATCAGACTATATAATTCTAACGCAAAACTGCGTGGGATACAGTTACCTGCCATTTTGGATAACAATATTTTCGCATTTTCAGATCAGGGGGTGGATATCATCAACGATAATGGCGTTGAGACGATTTCTTATCCCATCGAACGTGATTTGTTTAAATTATCAAAAACCAGAAATTCCAGTTTTGCGGATGTAAGTTTTGGCATTGGGTATGAATCGGATCGAAAGTATATCATGTTTGTTAATACGCTTACAACCGATACTGTAGCAACCCAAGCCTATGTTTATAATATTCTAACTAAAGCATGGACAAGGTGGCAACGTGACGCTTCCTATGGATTTTGGAATAAAGCCGAAGATCGACTTTATATGGGAACAACCATTGTCAAAAAGGAACGTAAAAACTACGATGTAACAGATTTTTGCGAAGGGGAAGTGTCTGTAACGGTAAATACCGTTGTTGGTAAGGTAATTACGGTTGTCTCTTCTGCCGGAATATCTGTGGGTTGGTCGTTATATCAAAATGGCATTAAGTCCAAAATAACCGCAATCAATGGGAATTCGTTAACGGTTTCCCAGTCTCTTGCTTTTATTGTTGGTGCTGCGACAGCCTACGAACCCATGCTATTTAACTTTACCTACGTGCCACAGACATACGGTGAGTTGGCTAAAAACAAGGCTAACAAAGAATTAACGCATTATGTAGAAAATGTGACTTTTGAATCTATAACTCAAACAATCAATAACGAAGATCAATCCAACCCTGATACAGACGATATTGTTCCAAAATCTTCAGCGTTGCCTTTACAATATATTCGATCTTACATTCCTAAAAACCAAACTAGATCTAATTGGCTCAATATAACTGTTTCTCAATCTGAAGCCTGTACGAACGTGGAATATCTTGGTTATACATTAACTGGCGAAGTTGTATCTGAAAGGAACAAGTAATGCTTCGTAAGCCAGATTTCAGACATCTATTAAGAGCTGACTTAAGAGATTCTCCAAGCTGGGTAAACGTTTTACTTAGTCCGTTCAACGATATGATCGAATTCTTACTGGACGCTTTTGACAGTAATATATCGGTGTCGAATCTTAATACGCAAACGCTACAATTTACAATTACAGCACCGTTTGTTCTAACGCGATTCGCCAAAACAAAGACTGATCCTGTTTATGGGGTATTTTTAAATCAGATCATGAAAACGGATAATACTGTAGTTGGCGTGGCTACTGGCATGGACTGGTATGAGGATGGAACAAGTATTGTGATTTCTAATTTGTATGGGCTAACCAATGGGGTCGCCTATAATGTTAAAATAACCGTGTTATATTAGCAGTAATAAGTGAGGTATTATGTTTGGAATAGGGAAAATAGGTAAATTTTTTGGTGCTGGGGACGCTGAATCCTCTAATCAAGAAGAATTAAAAAAAGCCCAGGCATTATGGGACAAATTAAATACTCCATCCTATAAAGATCTCACAGGAGGAGACGTAAAATCTTCTTATGCTAAAGAAGATCCAAGGCTTAAAAGAGCACAGATGGATGCCATTATGCAAATGCAAGATTTGTATAAAAATGGCGGGGTGGATGCTAGGGCGACCGCTGACCTTGATACCATACGCAGGGGTGAAGACCAACGGCTAAAAGGCAACTTAGGCGCGATACGTCAGAATCAATATTCTCGCGGGATTTCCGGTGGCAGTCCGATTGAGCAGATGCTAAACGCTCAAAATTCTGCCGACAGACAAAGTGGAAACGATCTTCAGGTTTACGGTCAAAATGAGGCAAGAGCTATTGATGCGTTAAAAGGTTCCGCTTCTCTTTCAGGAGATGTTCGTGGGCAAGACTTTCAAAGAATGTCTGCTTTAGATCGCATTAAAGAATTTAACAATCGAAATAGAGCTGACGCAAGACAACAAGAATTTACAAATCGTTATGGAGTCACTGGTAAAAAATCCGATCTTTACAAAGATTTTGGCACATCCAAAAGAGATCAGGGGAATAGCAATTTTGATTTTGGCGCAGGAATATTAAAATCAGGGGCACGTCTTTTAAGCAAGGCTCCTTGGGGGAAAATAGGAAAAGGGATAGCTAATACGGTTGGTGCGGCTTCAAGTTGGGATGGAAACGCTGGAAGTGAAAATGATCCTACAGTTTACACTGATGATACTTTACCAACTCCGGATCAATCTTATGATGGCGGGGGATGGCAGTCGCTGAACAAAAAATCCACATCACCTAAATTTAGAAAGTACACATAATGGGATTATTCGACGCATTATTTAAACGTAAGGAAGTAGATCCAAATTTGCCTGGATATACTCAGTCTCCTTTAATTTCCGATATTTTGGCCGGCATTTCTGACGCTGCACTTATGTCAAGGGGGAAAAACCCAACAGCCCAAAAAGAATTGGACGATCAATCTAGAGATAATTATAAACTTCTGCAAGAAAAACAGGCGGCAGACAGGGATATTGCCAATACAAAGTTTAATCAAGGGGCTATTACTAACCGAGAAGGCCGAGAATCAACCAAATTTGGACAGGAGCAGGACACTTACGCAAGAGGGTTGAAAAGTTCTAATGCTTTAACTAAGTCTATTTTAGAGCAATATCCTGATTTAAAATTAGACGATGTTGAAGGGAAAGATGCTTTAGCATTAGCAAAATTAATCGAGGAGCAAAAGACAAGAAGAGATATTGCAAGTGCGAATCTTGAAAATGCAAGAAATAATCGTACTGACAGGCAAGATGCTATTAATGACAGATTTGATGCTGGTAAACTAGAGGGACTTTCAAAACGTATTGAAAAATCTGGAGCTCCTCAGATTGAAGACAGTTTAAATATTATTGACGCTTTGATGGACGGAAAATCAGATATCGCAGGCGTTGGGATGATTGATAGTTTAAAGCCTGATTTTTTGGTTTCGGAAGAAGGAAAGCAAATTAGAAGAAATGTCGCAGGAGTAGCAAATACTATTTTAAAAAGCAGATCTGGGGCGGCAGTAACAGATCAAGAATATGCTAGATTTTTAAACGAAGCGATGACAGGGAAATTAACAAGTGAAGCTTCTTTAAAATCTGGTCTGCAAAAAATGAGACAAGATTTGGTAAATATGAAATCTTCTATTGCAAAAGGCTATGATCCTAAGATCGTAAAAAAATATCAAGAAAACGAAGGCGAATTAGATTTGGGATCTAATAAAAATATTCCACCTATGTCGCTTGTAAGAAAAAAAACAAAAGATGGCAGGATAGCTTTATTTGATCCATCAACAAAAGCTTTTGTAAAGTGGGAATAAATGGAAACCAATATTCCAAAATGGGATGAAACCGAAGAGTTAGAGCCAACTTGGGATGAAACCGAACATACGGACGCTCCAAAAACAAGTAAACTTAAATCCATGCTTCTCGGTGCTGAACAGGGATTAACTTTAAATCATGCTGATGAAATTCAAAATTGGCTGTATCAAAAGTTTCTCAAAATGGGTGGCCTTCCAGAAGATAAGGAAGGTCTTAATAATTTTCGAAATGAATTTAAAAAAGCGCAGCAAGATCATGCCGGATACTATGGAACTGGGCAAGTTGGTGGCGCAGTTCTTCCGTGGCTAACTGGTGCTGGTGAGGGAATGACAGCTTTGGAGGCTGGTGTAGTTGGTGGTGGATCTGGGATATTAAACCGAACTGGATCGCAAGAAACACCAGAAAAATCTGTTGCAAGCGCAGTTATCGATCATCCTATCGCAACAGCAGCTGATATTCTTATCCCTGCTGGAATGACAAAGCTTGCAACGGCTAGTAGGTCGCTTCCTGATGCTATGGAACAAACCGCAGGAGAAAGAGCGTTTAAAGCTCTTGGTGGTCAAAAATCTCAAACTTCAAAAGCTTTAGGACGAAGAGTTGATACAGAAAATGTGGCCAATATTGGGAATGAAGCCATGGATCATGGGATAATTACTCCATTTTCGTCAGGTAAAACAATGGCAGATCGTGCTGAAAATTTACGTGAATCTTCGTGGGATAAAATGAAGGGTGTTTTTCAAAAAGCCGATGATGAAGCATTGAATGCTGGGAATATAAATCCGTATGAAGGGCCAAAAGGACTTGTTTCAAAGCAATCTATTTTAAATGATATTCGAGATAAATTGAGCAATCAATATGATCCAGCGGAACTTGATTCTTTATTACAACATATTGATAGAAACGCACCAAATTTAACGATGACACTTGAAGAAGCTCAAGCTTTGAAAAACAGCCTAAATAAACAAAGTTCATGGGGGTCTATAGCTCCTACCACAAAAAATCATGCATCAAGAGACATTGAAGGTGTAATCAAAGAAAATATTGATAATTCCGTTCTACAAAAATCAAAAGATTTACCAGAATTAAATGAAGCAAGAAAAGGTTATGGTGTTGCAAGCGAATCTCAAAAGTTGTTAAAAAATCGCGTTGCTGGTGAAATGGGGAATAAGGATCTTGGAATAACAGATTGGTTAGCCCTTGGTCTTGGAATGGGTAAACATGGTGATATTAAAATACCTTTAATTTATGGTGGTAAAAAGTATCTTGAAAAATTTGGCAATCAACAAACAGCTCTTGGGCTTCGTAAAGCTGCTCCAATGTTTTCTAAAATTCAACCGTTGGTTGGAAAATCAATGAGGGCTGCTGGTCAATCATTTCCTGTGGCAGAATCAAGTGCTTTTGATGAACCTACTCCAATGTTCCCCCGTCTATCAGAGCAAGCCAAACAAATATCTCAGGAACTGTCTCAGACGGATAATCCTAACGCTACACATTATTTAAACTCACAACGTGATCCTGAATACAACGCGATTCACAAAGGGCAAGATGGTGAAAGATGAAAACACTTCTGGACTGGGCAGCTATCGAAGTAACCGCCACAAGCGTTTATACAAGAAAGCGTTGGCCCGTAGTCGTGTTCAAGATTATACACTTGTTAGTCTTATCGGCATTGGGACTGTTATTTGGAGTGGTACTGAGAAGGCTTATACCCTACTTCATTCTCGCATCGCTAACGATCCTGCCGTCATCGAACTCCAACATCGACAAGAACAATTTGAGTTTACAGCAAAACAAAGAGACAACAGGCTTGACGATCATGAGATCCGAATTCGAGAGTTGGAACGTAAATGATTAATTTCAAATCACCGGAGATTATCAATCAATATCAAAAAATACCTCCGCAGCTCGTTGCCATTTGTAATACACTTGATTTTGTGGCTCACCAGATTCTAGGTGAGGAACATATTATCATTACATCCATATTCCGGCCCAAGACTACAGACTCCGGTATTCATTCAATGTTCAGAGCAGTGGATTTTGCGATCTTTAAAGACTCTGGCGAGGAAGGTACTTTGAGAATGGCTGAGATCATTAACGCCATTTATAAGTACGATTATCAACGTCCAGCCATGCAGGTGGCCAATACCACACTCTACCACGGCACGGCCCCTCATTTACATATTCAGTGTCATGGAAACACGTCTGCCATGGACGCTATGCACTACAAAACACTTTCGTTGACTCTGACTGCACAGAAGAAGAATTTTGTGCCATTGGCAGGGATAGCATAGGAGGTTAATATGGGCAGAGGCGTTTTAAACAAGAGTGTAACCATTGAATTTGTCGATGGCGGTATCACGCTTACAAAGATTGAATTTTCTGGTGATGAGTGCAAGGGATACAGAAAAGTAGTAGAATGCGGGGAAGATGAGGCGAAAGTCTATCTGGAACAATTTATCAAGGAGAATGTATGAAGCTATTTGATTTTATCAACGGCAAGAAAACAATGATCGCAACAGGAGTGTATGGGTTGATTATGGCTCTTGCCTATATCAACAACTACTTTCCTCTACCGGAAGCGTTCATGGGCTTTATGATTGGCCTGAAGCCTCTTTGTCTGGGGCTTGGTGTAGTAGGTTTTGGTCATAAGGCAGCAAAAATTGAAGCTGGTCTTACAAAATAAATATGTTCAACTGGTTTCGGCATTACTTATTGGTAGTGCCTTAACCTACCTTTTTCTACCCACAAAAATAGAAACGCATGAGATCGAGAAAATCGTTAACCGAGATGTCGTTGCACACAGCGTTAAAACTATTCGGCCTGATGGCACTGTTACAGTGGTTACAGATACAAAAGACCTTTCACGCGAAACTGTCAAAGATGTTTCAAAAAAACAAGTAGGGTACAATGGGAAAAAACTCTTGGTCTATGGCGGAATGTCTCCAATACATCGTGATCGGTATGTTGTTGGGGGTTCTTATAATGTATATGGGCCTATTGATATTGGGGTAAGTTATCAAAGTGGAATTTATATAACAGTGGGGCTACGCTTTTAAAACAGCTTCTCTGGATTCAGATGGGAATTTCCGGTCTTTGGGTAGTCCGAAGTATTTACAAAAATAAACATCTTCGACAAATTTCTTAAATTCGTACTCATCCATATTGTAAAGTAATTGCTCGTTATCGGTGTAGTGCTTCATTTCTTTAATAACCTCCTGATATTCAAATATCAAGGCAAAATCCTAACTGTAGGGCTATCTCTTAAAACATCAATCATGCGCTGCATTTCGTCCAGTTTGTTAGCGATAATGGTAAAGGTAACTTCGGACATTTGCGCATCTGTTAGTTCTGGGCAATGCGATTTGATACGTTCTTTGGCAGGGGATTCGAGGAAAAACGGGAAACAATTTCTATCCAGACTTGCCATATTTAGAGCTATTTTATAGCGTCTTAATAGTTTATTCAGGATTAGTTTTATCATCTTCTGGAAAGTTATTTAAAAGCCATTTTTTTTTGGCTTCTTCGTCTTTACCTTCAAGAGCGACTTTGGCTTCTTTGATTGCTGTTATCATTAAATTATATAATTCAACGGATACGGTTATAGTATTTAATGTATCCATTTTTGCAAAATTCACAACTGCGCGTCCCATAGTATCTCCTTTGTTAGAAATCGTTTTCATAAGCCCAATATGTGCCAATGATTTTCCATTTGTCAACGTTATCAGGCTTTATTCTGCCATATTTATATTGTTTCTGTCCAACTATCTGCCAAAGATATAGGGGGGTCACCTTTTTCAACCCTGCTGATCTAAACTGAAACCCAGGGATAACGTTTCGTTTTATTGATCCATTATGATATCTGGCTTTATTTGAAACCCTGGCACATTCTCCGCAAAACATCGCGTAGCCATCTTTTGTGGATTTCTGTTTATAAAAAAGATCAAGTGCTTTTATCTTTTTACAACGTTTGCATTGTTTCATCAAAACCCCTCAATCAAAGCACTCTCACCCTTTTTCTCAAGTTCCTTTTGCCACACGAGCCAAAGGCCGTCATCGTCTGGAACGACCGTTCCCATGCCGTTGATACTTGGGCAGGTGAACGACGATGGAATCCGAACCTTCTCTTTGGTGCAGTGCATGGTGTCCACCTTAAAGGTCAGATCGTAGATGTAGCCAGCTTTGATTGAGCTGTAGGATAAGATAGTTAACAGTAATAGTTTTTTCACTTTCCACCCCCTATTTTGCCAAGAGCTTCTTTGGCAATCAGTCGCATATCCCGTGGACAATATAATATTTCACCATCCTCGTCACTTTCTGTAATTTCTTCCAAAGCTTCCACCGCTACAGCTAGGTCGGATTTGATGGAGAGGTATTTAGAATCATGAATATATCTATCGCCTTTGATTGATTTATCCTTACCTTCTTCACACATAAATTTATGAACATCTTGATAATTATTTGTTTGTAGTAACTTTTCACCTGTTGACCAATTAGATACAACCCAAATCACTTGATCTTCGCTTTTCTCGGTCATTTTAAAACCTTTCTCACAGCAGACAACGTAGCTAAAGGCGTAAGAATAGGCCACAATATACAGCTTAAAATGAACTGTGGCATCCCATACGTAAATCGTACTTTATCAACCATAACTGCCCATGGAATCATGCCAACAATGTAGAACCAAACGATGATGTAGATCATTTGGTTTCCTCCGTCTCAGTAATCATCGCAGGATAAGTCCTATAAGCAGTCTCTTGTTTGCCGCATTTATTACAAACGTGCGGATATTGTGGGGGATAGCTTGTAAGCATCATTCCTGTTGGCAAGAAATCACCGCCACATTCACAATATGCAAATATTGTATATGTTTTAGATACTAATTTTCTTTCTTTCATTCACTCACTCCATAGCTGTTTGAGGGGGTCATGGTTTAGTTACCCAAACTTTTATGCTTGTTATAAGATCATCAAACTTTTTCATGATTTCATCCTTATTGAGCAAATTGCCGGATTGAACCCTGCGAAGATCGTAAGCCATCATTACTCCATTACATCTTGGTGTAGCCTTACAAGCTCCATCACCTAAAGATACATGCGTAGAATCCTCCGAACATACATATATTTCACCTATTACATTCATTACCTTCTCACTCCTTTCTGTCTTGGGCTTTTTTATTGTTCGTTAATGCAGAAACGGGCTTTTCTTCTAAAAATTTTATCGCTTGTCCAAGCCATTTATAAAGTTTTTTACCATCCGATACAGTGCATAAACTTATATAGTTCGTTTGAGAATGACCTTTTGTGGTCACATTAAAATAACAATATCTTGTATAGCGTTTAATCGTTTTTAGGAAAGTTCCTGCATTGACCCAATCCAGCGATACTTCCATTCCCCCCCAACAGTTTGTTTTAATATTTTTAGGCTTCCTGATCTTTTTCTTCTCACTCATCGTCTTACCTCCGTGGCTCGTGAGATTGCCTCAACAACGTACTTAGCTACATCCAACAACTCATTCCTTTGTTTCTCAACCTTTTCGAGGGTGGTGAGTGGAGTGAACTCCTGAACCATGTCTAGGTTTTGTACAACGTGCAAATGTACAGTTCCTTCTGGAATAATAATGAAACAAGCATTACATATTTTTATATTCTCAGTCATTTCTGCTCCATTTCTTCTAGGTGGGTGAGGAGGGATTGAAGTTCAAATAAAACTTCTGTTTTTGGCTCACATTCTTTTTTGATATTTATATTCACCCAATCAATTCTCTCCTCTATTACTTTTGTAAGCGATTCCAATGAGATAAATGGTTTGAGGGTTCCAGAGCAAATATAATCATTTTCATCGTAATGTTCTTGCGGCTTCGCATCTGCACTTTCATGCCCACATGAACTATAGTTAGTGCACACGAAAATTTTAGGGATCATTTGGATGCCTCATAATTGAACTTAGATTCGTATTCACTTTGCAATACTTTGAAAATTTCGTCGTGATTGCCGTCTTTTAAGTAAATTTTAATGATCGGCCACAAAGTTTCGGAAGCATAAAGGGACGTACCATCGTGCCAACATCTACCACCGGCAATTGTACAATTAACAAAACTTGGAGCTTCATCTTTCATATACTCGGGCGGTTCAAAGTAATGAAACTCTAAACCACAAGCTGCGTCATTCTCATATAACGAAACGTTGAAATGAATTGCAGCTTTTCCACCTACAATTTCCCAACGGTGTTGAACCGCTGAAAATGGTTTTGAATAAGTATATTTTTGATTATTAAATTTCATCCACGCTCTCCCTGTTAGGGTTTAACCTTTGTTCGACTTACGCATTTGATACATTTATAAGGGAAAAAACACTGCTCAAACACTACGACTCCCACTCCCAATACGACTCCCACTACTACTCCAACCCCGAGTCCCACTTCGACTCCAGCCCCAACTCCCACTACAACTCCGATTCAGATCCACACCCAGGATCTGACGCCCACTACTACTCCAGCTCATACTACCACTCCAACTCCAGCTCCGACTCAGACTTCGACTACGAATACGACTCCGACTCCAAAAATCGTATGCGCCAGTATATTTTATTGGCAGAATCATTTTTGCACTGTTGGTAGTTTGTGGCTCCAAATCGAAGCATCCACAATGGCGTCGCGTGGGATAATCACGTCCTCAATGTATGGCTCAACCTCATTGAATTTACCTTCTTTAAGACAATCATAAAAACGACCCGTATCGCATATCCACGCTGCATCTTCCAAGACCAATTCCTTGGAAGTGATTTTCTTAATGCGTCCAGTGTAGTACATTGTGACCGTTCGTATTAAATACTGTTTGCCTTTTTCAAAGGCCGTATCATCCGGTTTAACACCGAATGAATTAGCTAATTGAAGTACCTCTTTAATTGACATATTTTCTATTTCCATTTTATTTTCCTTTCTAATTATAAAAAACACTTGTTGCGAATATATCATCCTTAAGACCTAGACCCAGACCTAGACCAAAAATTATAGGTTCCAGTATATTTTATTGGCAGAATCACTTCACTCCTAAAATTAAGATTTCATGTTTTATACGGTTACGCACTTTTACACGATTAAATTTACTCAACAGATAATCAAAAAACTCACCCTTTTCATGATCAGCTACGCGGTAATACTCACACCCATTGACCTCATAAATGTTGTCAGAAGTTCCTATGACTTCACGCTCTGCGAATTGAAGGTTGTAGCCGAGGTAGTTAAGGGCGAAGGTTTTCATTTCTTATCTTTTATATGTTTAATTAAAAATTCAAAATCTTCTCTTAAATCTAATATAAATTTATTCATTGTTTCTTTTTCTACTTTACTTAAAAATCCTTTTTTCCCTTTGTCTGGCATTTTAGACCTTGTTAAAAACAATCCACCTTTACCAGGAGCAAAAGTAAAATTTATCATCGTTCGATATGTCCCTGTATTATCATGGTCGGGAGCCAAAGGTTCTAGTTCTTGTCGCGTTTCAATCTGAAAAAATTTACTTTGCACTTTCATTGCTGCCTCCAATATAAATAATCAATAAGCGTCTCTCTAATATCGCTTATAGCTTTTTTGCCACAAAGTTTGAGTAAAAATTCAAGATTGCTCTCGGCAATAATCTCCTGCATAAAATCATTCGCGTTAGGGAGTTCTATCGCCAAAATGATTTCTTTAGCCTTCTCGTCCAAACCTTTAGATTGAATCTCGCTAACCAAATTCGTAAGCGTAAGTTCATCGACATATTCACCAATCCTGTCTATATCTCTGTCAAATGGTGGTACTAATGAGGGTTCCATAGTGTACTTTCCACAAGTGGCCCCGATCACTCAGGGCCACTCATTTTTTTTAATTAGAACGGTATTGTTTCGTCCTCTACAATCGTTACACTCGCACCAGATATCTGCTGATACCACTTTTGCGCAAGTTGCAACTGTTCCTCTGTACAAGCTTGTCTTTGCTTCACGTCCATCGTCCAAAACGTGTTTTTATCCACGGTACGTTTCACCGAAAACAAATCCACAGAACACGCCCAAGGCGCACGTCCAGCGATTTTGTTGCGCACATACATGATCGTGTTGAGCTTTCGACCACCCTTCGCGGATGATTTTTTGAACGTGAAAGAATAGGGGATACCTTCCTTTTCATCGCTTCTCAAAAAGAGTAAGCGCGTACCCAGTACACGACGTATTTTTACTCCATCGACTTCCTCCTCATACGCGAGCTTGACTCCGGTGTAAGGCTCTACACCCTTAAACTCACCAGCTCCGGCACTGGTTATGTCATACACCAGCCATGAGGCTGCCGTAGCCAGTGGAATAATGGTGACAACTTGCCCGGGCTTGGCGACAACCTCCATTGTTCCGGTATCAATGATTGATCCGGCATCCAGCTTTAACGCTTGGATTTCCTCCGACTGGTTGTTGTTGTTGATCACCAGAAGTCGGGGAAGTTCCAGATTATCCATCCCCCCCACAAATTCCGATTGAGCGGCCATCGCCAATGGTGAAACTTCATGTTTCACAACTGCTTGTTGCTTTGTTATTTTTTCTACTTCTTTTTGTGTCTTTGCCATTTTGTTTCCTTCTTTCTTTTAATTCTTACGAAAGCGTAATTGCTCGTAAGAAGTCGGATCTTCCACACCTGGGATAGCAAACGGGAAAGTACCTGCTGTCTTTGCAGCTTCGGTCTCCGCTTTGCACCATGCGTTGAATGTTTGAGAATTGATAGATATCAACGTATCGAACGTGTTTTGTTTTTTGAGATACGCAAACAGTTCCTCTCGGTTCTGTATATCCTTAGGCATCTTGTAGGATAGACTCGTCGAAATGTACGCTGTACCCAGGGAAGATTTGTAGCTATCGTTGCCAACGGCTTTGAGTTCTGTCATAATTTTGTCTTCGATTTTCCCCTTGGCTTCGTTCAGTTTCTTTTCTTCTATTTTTAAAACGTCCATTTCATCACGGATGTTAGCCAATTCTTCGATCATGCTTTCTATTTCTTGTAAGCTCATATTTCCCTCGTTTCTTTTTGTAAGCCAACCATTACAAGGTAACGAACAGCGGAACTGGCGTTACCTCTCCATGTTTTGTTGGCGTAGGTTGTTACAGGTTTCCATTCTTCGTTACTAAAACGAATCACTTTATTTTTCATTGGTTTAAACTCTTTTTTCATACGCCTCTATTCTTACTCGCTACGCGACTGCATTGCAAGCTTTTTAAATATTTCTTTCCAATTTTCTGGATAGGCCACCAAAGCCAAGCCGCTAGCGGATTCTATGCAATTTAATTCAAACATCTGTAACGGGTCTGGTTCTTTTTTTTCAGCTTTTAGCTCAATGGCCACAAACTGACCGTTAAGGCAAATCAGCAAATCCGGCACCCCTCGTCGTCCTTTTTCTTGCGTTTTGAGAATCCATATTTTGCCAAGGGTTTTTAAATCTTTCATCACTTTGATTTTGAATTTGCTTTCTGGGTTCATCGTACCGCCCCCAAGATGGCATCTAGCGTCAAGGATTTTAGCTTCAAGCTTTTCAAAATCATCTCATCAATAGAACCCTCGCTCACCAAATTGTACCTTGTCACTTTGGCAAACTGATTACTTTCAACGGAATAAATCCGCGCCTCTGATTGCTCGTCATGCTCGAAATTGAAATTGTAGGAAAAATAAATAGCGTTAGATGCTCTCGATAGATTGATCCCAATCCCTCCAGCCCCTTGGTTAGCTATTAGTACGTCGATCTCTCCAGCGTCCCATCTATTCATGGCCGCGTCCTTTTCCTTTTGGTTCTGCTCCCCTGTTAGAAACGCGCACTTTTTGCCTAACCGCTCACATACCTTGGCGATTGCTTTATAGTTATGCTTAAAACACGCCCACACAACCACCGGACTAGGTAGGTCTTCCAGCAAGTCTGATAGCGCGTCCAGCCTCGGATTGTCCAACTCCACGACATCCCCATTGTCCGTCTGCAAAAAGCCACTGGCTATCTGCTGCAAGCGTAACGCCTTGGTCATGGCAAATTGAGCGACACTGGGCGCGTCGGACTCTTCCACAAAGGTTATAAAGTCTTCCTTCATTTCTTTGTAGGCTTTGGCCTGTTTGGGTGACATCTCCACGGGAATATAAACGGTTTCGAAGGGGGGAAGCTCCAAGCAATCCACTTTGCGCTTGGCATAGGCGCGTGCTCCCAAAATCTTAGTGATAGCCGCCTGACTCTCCGGTCGGATGCGCCAGTCAGGAAAGTAGGCATGCGTACCTCGTCGGTTATTGTTAATGTCATAAAAGTATCTTGCCCGAAATGAATAGAAGTTAGGCCCGAACGTTGTAAACATTCTTCCATCCAAGATAGAGAATTGCTGAAACAAATCGAGTTCACTTTTGGTGATAGGCGTTCCGGTTAGGTTCAATCGGTACGCGCACCTATCCGCAATCCGCTTAACTTCCTTGCTGCGCTTGGCGGAAGGATTCTTGCATCGATGTGATTCGTCACATATCAACACGTCCGGTGCAAACGCTGCTAATGCTTTCTGTATCTTTGGACTAATCAAGGACTCATAGTTCGTAATTAGTATTTTGGGATTGATTTCAATCGCTTTGATTTTCTTTTCACTCGAACCGCTGGCTATGGCAAAACTTGGATGCTTCGGCCACCATGTTTTGATTTCCTTTTCCCATACCCTGGTTGCCACAGGTGGGGCCAAGATTAATATCCTCAAATCCTTATCCTGGGTGATGGCTTCCAACCATTTGAGAGCTACAGCGGTTTTGCCTGTCCTGGGCTCCATGTGCAGCGCAAAGCCTTTGTTACCCGATTTGATACACGCGGTTAGGGCTTCCTGTTGGTGTGTCCAAAGCATCTAGTCCTTAAGGTTATCAAGATTGAATGGACATTCTTCGTCTGCATCAAGCACTGACTTGATACGTGTCCAATAGGTTAGCTTCTGGGGTGTTATCCCTAGAAGTTCTGCCGCTTTTTTAAATGAATACTTTGGCTTTGTTATTTTTTTAATTGCTTGCGCAAATTCTTTATTCGTCATTTTTCTCCTCTACATTGTTAAATTTATGAAGGTCGATGCAAACGCATCTTTGATTTTGACCATTCATTTTCACTTGAAAACTTTTGTTAAATACACAAGGCAATCTTGCCAATGTCCTAGACCATCCAGAATACCAAGGCGTATTTCTAAAAATGTTTTTCAACTCCGCGTTGGTATTGGATATGGCCAGAACGTTATCGTTTTTTATAAACTTGATTCCATGTTGAATAAGTAACGCTTCTTTTTTCTCACGGTCTGAAATTTCATAGGAATTATCCTGAACGTGTTCAATCAACGCACCAATGGTATAGGATTGCCCGTTCTCAACGATTTTTTTAGAAAATAAATAATTCAAACAGTCTTGCTCATTTTTGACAGCGTTATCCAAATTTTCTTCCTGGAAATTCTTTTCAGAAATAAATCTTTCTATTTCTT
>JANNVK010000100.1:0-2449 GCA_031414415.1 Acidobacteriota bacterium | reverse complement strand
TCAAAATTCTCTGCAACGGTTTTACTTGTTGCTTTTTCTGTCTGTCCAAAAAGGTTACTCATTGTCAAAGTTATCAGTGCAGTTAAAATGATATTTTTCATTACTTTCATTTGTTTTAGGGTGTATAATTTCTGCCAACGACTGTATTGACGAACCTTTCGCCATAAGTCCTTTGTTTCTAATAAACAATAAATCGTATTTTGTATTGTTAATCCAAAATAAGGAATTTAATTTTTCGATAAGTTAAGCAAAGATGTAAAGATTAACACATTTTTTAACTCAGTTAATTCGTAGCTTCTATTGTAAATTACTGATTACAAATTAAGAACGCTCGCCCAATAATCTGAGCGAGGTTTCAATCTCGGCTTTTTGAGTGGGTTTTTCGAGCTTGTCTTGTTTTAAGACTTCCGGCGTAAACTCGCAATCTCTTGGTTTAAACCAAAAGTAACGCCCGAAGTCCTGTTTTCAGTTGGAATTAGCCAATAATGGCTTTCCAACAATTGTGCTAAATCACTTGCCGACAAGTTTTCAATCTTATCGTTATTCCAAAATTCCAAAACCAATCTGGCAACATCAATATAAACTTTCTCAACACCGCTTTCAGAAGCAAGATAAAGAATTTCTATCGTATTTCGCTTTGTCGGTGAATCATTCCAAACCGACGCGAATTCCTCAACTTTCGATATTTTTTCTTGCAATTCTAACTGTTTGGCTTCTTCAGTTTTTGCACTTTCCGCTTCTTTTTCAGCCTTTTCCAACGCACGAAGTTCCTTCTCGGTTGGTTGAAACAAGCCGCGAAAATTCTTCGGATTAAACAAATTATTACTAGCTGAAGGGTTAAAATTTTTTATCGATAAAACGACGTAGATAGCCGTCGCAGTGGTGAAAAAAGAAAAAATTATAATGAAGAAAAGCATCTTCGTAAAAAACAAACTTGGTAAAACTTCTGATCGTTACTAAAAATATAATACGTTAAAAATTTTGAATGGGTTCAAAAAAATTGCACGTAAAGCAATTATTTAATCTGAATCGCAAAAGGAACGAACGATAAAATAAAAATTATCAGTGTAATAACAGCAATAATCTTGCGTTTTGCATCAAGTGGCGTTTGGTCAAAAGGTTGTGGATGTTTGATAAAAGACATAATTGCGAGCAGAACTGTGAACAAAATTCCGCTCGGACTGTTGTAATAAAACCAACCAATTGTTGATAAACCTAGCATCACAACAAACGCAAATCCGCCTGTCCATTTATGAACTTTCTCGCCAAAAACTGCAAAAATCGCGTGTCCGCCGTCCAATTGACCTGAAGGAAAAAGGTTCATTGCCGTGATAAGCAAACCAATCCAAGCGGCAAAATAAAAAGCGTTTGGTTGTAAAATTGCTAAATCTTTTCCAGCAAATAATGCAAAAATTTTGAGTAAAATTGGGTCAGAAAAAATTAATGTTCCTTCGGGAATTTCTGTAATACTTCCCGAATATTGATTTGCAGTAAAAATACCAATCAAAGCTATCGGCAAAAGTGCAATAAATCCGGCAATTGGACCAGCAACGCCAATATCGAAAATTGCTTTTCGCGAGTCCATCGGTGAAAGAATTTTGATGACTGCACCGAGAGTTCCAGCTGGACCAATTAATGGCGGAGTCGGAATAAAATATGGCAAAGTTGCGTCAACACCGTAAATTCTACACGCAATATAATGTCCGGCTTCGTGGCAACCCAGAATAAAAAGCAGCGAAAGCGAGAATGAAATGCCGTAAATAAAAACCGCTGAATCAGTAAAAAGTTGATGAATGACGTTTGCGACAATTTGCCAATAAATTGTTGCAAAAAGCGGAACGACATCTGTAAGGCTAGCAACCTCAAGACTTTCTAATTTGTTTTGCCATTCAATACTGCCAAATGGATAAAGGCTGCCGGAGATTGTCGTCGTAAAAAAAGTTACCAATAACCACAAAGAATGTTTTACCCAAGTTCGAGTAGTTGGACGAATTGACCGCCGAACCGGATAATCGATGTGTAATTTTTGCGACATTTGCAATAATTGCGAGTGGAAGAATTGAATTGAAAATAAACGAGAGCCAAATGCTAAAAATCAGCATACGGCTCTTGTTGTTATTCGAAAAAGAATATTTACTTTATTTCTTTAGCTTGGATTTCTTTGCCTGGTTTGAAGCGAATAGTTTTGCCAGCCGGAATTGGAACTTCTTTGCCAGTTCGAGGATTTCTGCCGATTCCGCGTTTGCGGGATTTTACTGTGAAAACGCCAAAACCGCGTAATTCAATTCGGTTGCCGCCAGCTAAAGCGTTTTTCATTGCATTAAACAACGATTCAACAACTTCTTCGGCTTTTTGCTTAGAATAGCCAGTTTTATCGGCAACGTGATTGATTATGTCTAATTTAATCATATAATCGTCCTTAAGTTTTTATAGTTTCGTAAAGGCTTAG
>JANNVK010000099.1:0-24955 GCA_031414415.1 Acidobacteriota bacterium | reverse complement strand
GAATATCAATATTCAAACGGACTGTCTTTATACTTTCCTTGGTCTTATCTTTCATATCGGAAGACACTTCCAAGATATCTTGAACACCAATTTGCGGCTCAAGACTTTATGGATTCTGGGTGGTTAGAAAGACAATTTTATAGCTTTAAGAATACTTCACTTGAAAAACAAGACCTAAAAAAGGATAAGATTAAGAATGAGTTGAAAACAATTCACGAACACAGGTTCACGCCGAATTTCTGGACAATGTTTCTTGAATACTATTTATTTTCAACCTTACGAAATATAAGAAGTAGTGCCGAAAAGGCTTATTACCTTTATAGCCCAGAAGGTGAATCGCTAGATATTGAAAGTTTAAATGATCCAAGATTTAGATTAAATCCGCTCAATAAAATTTGGGACGACTATGACAAACGAAGCTGGCGAACGGCAAATCTTTGGAGCAACTTCTTGAAAAATGAAAATACAAGATTTGAGACATATAATTTTCCCGCTCTTAAATTCGAAAAATCTAATATTGATACCGAAGTCCAAACTATCGACGAAACCTGGTTAGACAAGAAATGGAACGATGAAAACTGGCTTGACGAGTCTAAATGGACAGAAAATACTAGTTGGTTTGTTAATCACGATAGATGGTCTAAAGTCGATAAATGGTCATCAAAAGATGACAAATGGAAATTTGATCATGGAAAATGGGAAAAAGCAGAGACTGATTCAGCAGACAAATGGTTAGATAATTGGTCAGAAGATGAAAGTAAGTGGGCATCATCAAACGACGAATGGTTTAATAACGAAAAATGGACTGCAAAAGTTGACAAGTGGTCAAAGGTTGACAGGTGGACTGCAAAAGTTGACAGGTGGACTGCAAAAGTTGACAAATGGACTGCAAAAGTTGACAAGTGGTCTAAAGTCGATAAATGGACTTCAAGAGATGACCGTTGGGCTGATAATAATATGAGCGAATTCGCTAAAACTAATAATTTCCCTTGGGCACCAAGATTTTGGCAACCATCGGAAAATGTCTTAACCTTATGGAAAGAAAATAAACTTTCAAAAACCATCAAAAGCTCATCAGTTTCTGAAGATGAAAATGACAACACCGAAACAACTTAATTTGAACTTGTAAGTCAAATGGAGCAAAGAAACACGAAAATTAAAGTAATATTTTTTAAGTTAATTTTTCTACTAATCAGCTTTTTGGCTCTAGCTAATTTTACTAGAGCCAAAAGTTCTTTAGAATCTGCAATTGAACTTGAAGAGAATGCTAGGCTTTCGGGCTTAAACTGGCGTAAAGAATCAATCCAACAGTCGGTAATTTTGCTCTTAAAAGCGGTTGAAATTTGGCGAAAGTTAGGAAATAAATCTAAAACCTCAGATTGCCTTAGAAAAATTGGTCAATATAAATTAATACTTGGCGAGAAAGATTCGGCAAAAACATTTTTTCTTGTTGGATTAAGTGAGATTGAAAATACAAATCTTGCGGCTGAAAAAACAAAACTCCTAAGCGAATTATCTTTATACTATCTTTACGATGGTAACACTGACCAAAGTTTAAAAACATATAAAAATGCATTAGAGCTGTCTGAGAAATCAAATGATTTAATTGCAAAAGCTGAAGCTAATTTTTGTGGCGGAGAATATTTTTATGCTACAAATAATCTTCCTAAATCAACCTCTTCGCTTGAACAAGCAGTTTATTTCTTTAAGCAAGCAAATGATTTTCAAGGCGAAGCTCGCTCAAAACTAAGTTTAGGATACACATATCTTAAAGACAACATTTTTGATTCTGCTATGCTCAGTTTCAAAGAGTCTCAATTAATATCGTTACGAATATCTGACGTTCGAGGCAATGCTTTTGCACTTAAGGCAATCGGCAGAACTTTTACGAGTTTTTCTGAAAATCGTAAAGCATTTGAAGCTCTAAAACAGGCAGAAATTATTTTTCCGGATGATTTAGATTTCGTAGAGAAAGCGGCTTTATTGAATGCAATATCTCAAACTTACGAACTATTTGGTGAATATAATCTAACACTCAGTTATCGAAAAAAGGCTCTTGAACTTTTTATAAAAGAAAATCACAGTTATGGACAATTAGGAACAATTTTTGACATTGTAGAATTAGCCGCAATTACACGAGATTTCGAGAGTTGTGATGAATATCTTATTAAAGGGGAAAACCTTGCAAAAATCCTAAAGGATGATTTTAATTTGGCAAGAAATTATGAACAATCAGGGAATTGCAATACAGCAAAAGGAGAATACCAAAAAGCTCTTGAAAACTATCAAGTTGCACTTTCACTATTTCAGAAAAACAAGGCAAATGTCCAAACATTTAGAGTAAAAAATGAAGTTGGTAAGGTTTCATTATTGAACAATAATTTATTTATTGCTAAAAAATTACTTTATGAATCTCTGGCTTTTAATGAAAAAACCGCCGATATTTCTATTCAAGCTGATATTTTATTGAACATTGCCAAAATTGAGCAGCTTGAAAACAATCTAGAAACTGCACTTAAACTAAATAGTCAATCTATTAAATTAACTGAATTGTTTTATTCTGAAACCGACAACTCCAACCTCAAACGCTCATATTTCTCGAGTGTTTACGAACGTTATGAACTTTTTATTCATCTATTGATGCAGAAGCAGAAGCAATCGCCGAGTGAAGATTATGCTATTCAGGCGTTGCAGGCGAGTGAGAAATCGCGGTCGCGGTCGTTGCTTGAAACGTTGCGATTGTCTGAGGCGAATTTTACAAAAGATGCGAATCCGCAAATTTTAGAAAAAGAAAAAGAAACTCGTAACCTGCTGAGTTTAAAGACAAATAAACTCACCGAACTTTTGAGTAGCAATGCGGTGCAAGCTGAAATTGACAAAATTGATGATGAAAGACGCACGCTTGAGAATGAACTTGAAATCATCAAAGCTGACATCAAACAACAAAGTCCGATCTATTCGGCGATAAAAAATCCGCCGCCGTTTGATGTTGCCGAATTTCAACAAAATATCTTGGACGAAAAAACTGTTTTGCTCGAATTTGCGTTGGGCGAAAAAGAAAGTTATTTGTGGTTAGTCAGTAAAAACGAAGTTTCTAGTTTTGTTCTGCCATCGCGAAATGTAATCGAAAATCGAATAGACAAATTACTCGAAACTTTTGAAGCTAAACAAAATTTACCAACAGATTCACCCGAAATTTATCTGCAAAAAAACGAAGATTTAGATAATTTTTTCGCCTCAGAATCCAAACTTTTGAGTAATGATTTACTAGAGCAAGTTGTTGATAAACTTACAGATAAACGCCTTATTATTGTCCCAGACGGGAAACTCTCTTTACTCCCAATTTCCGCGTTGCCATCTCCAAATTCTGACGAATTAATGATTGTAAGCAACGAAATTATTTACGAACCATCGGCTTCTTTACTCAATATTTTGCCAAATCTTCAGACCGCCAAGCAATTGCCAACAAAAGATTTATTAGTTTTTGCTGATCCAGTTTTTAGTAATTCCGATTCTCGTTTTACTCAAAACACCGAAGAAAAAAATAGTATTTTCGAAGTTTTGGGTTTAAATTTACGCGATTTTAGAATAGTTGATTCAAACGGTTTTATTAAGAGACTTCCGGCATCGCAAAAAGAGGCAGAATCAATTGCAGAAACAGTTGGAAGTTCGCGAACCGAAATCGCGTCCGGTTTTGGGGCAAATCGCGAAAGAGTTATCAAGTCAAATATTTCTGATTATCGAATGCTGCATTTTGCAACACATGGTTTGATTGACATAAAAAGACCGGAAGTTTCGAGCATTGTGCTTTCTACATTCGACGAAAATGGAAATAATATTGAAGGTTTTTTACGCTTGCAAGATATTTATTCACTCAATTTAGCGTCTGATTTAGTTGTCTTAAGTGCTTGCGAATCTGGTGTTGGGAAAGATGTAAAAGGCGAAGGATTGATGTCTATGAACAATGCTTTTTTGCAAGCTGGTGCAAAATCTGTTGTTTCAAGTGCGTGGAAAGTTGATGACAATGCAACTGCTTTAATGATGAGTAATTTTTACTCAAACTTGATTGATAAAGGACTTACGCCTTCAGAAGCTCTTCGCCAAGCTCAAATCAAATTGTCAAAATCTGCCCAATATAAATCACCTTTTTTTTGGGCAGCGTTTACAGTTCAAGGCGAATTTAAACAATCAATTTCGCTTTCAAAAGATTATTTTTATTATGTTGTATTTGGAATTTTGGGAATTGTCGGGATAATTTTACTTTGGCGTTTAAGCAAGTTAAAAAATTATTGAACAACAAAAGAATAGTTATATTCTTCACCTTTATTTTCAAGCGTAATTTGATATTCGCCTTTTTTTAATAAAGATTTAGGCAACAACAAACGCACTTCTTGATTTTCATATGAGCGTTGTGTAAATTGCTGAAGTTGTTTTCCGTTTTGAACAATTTTTACATTAAACTGCTCAACAGAAGATGTTTTTACGGGCAAAATTAAACTAATCAAAACTTTCTCAGTTAACTGATTTTCTAAAAGATTGTTAGAGTTACCATCAGAACGCAAAATTCCTTTCGCCAAATTTAATTTTGTAAAAGTCTTAAATTCTTCAAGATTCGACAAATCTTGTTTGTTCAAAGCAGCAATTTCGGCTCCAACTTGAGTTCTATTTGTATTAAAAACTATCTGCCAAACAAGTCCGAGCGATAAAATTAGAGCAATTGTTGCGAATGAAACTGTCAAAGGACGCAACGAGAAAAAGTCTTTTAAGCGATTAAAAAAATTTGGTTTAATTACAATATTTTGCAACTTTTCTGATGTTTGATCCGAAATCTGAATAAGCGATTTTGTAAGTTCGACACGCTCAAGTCTTTCATTTGTAACTAGATAATTATTTTGAAATGCTTTTACTTCATCTTCGTTCAAATTATTCGCAAGGTAATCTTCAATCAAGCGATTTTCTGCTGAAATCAAATCATCTTCGCTTACTTCGTTTGAAATTATTTGCACTTCGAGGGCTTCGGCATCAAAAGCCGACAACAAACCGAGTAGATAATTTTTGAAGTAATTACTCTGCATTCTATTAGTAATGATTTTACATCCAAAATCTTACAAGTTTTTTTTCCTCAGACAATTTTCTATGCAATTTCTCAATGTTTTTCTCAATCGATGTAGTTTTACGTGCAAATTAACTTCGCTTAAATCATAGTCTTGAGCGAGTTTTTGTCGATGAACTGCCTTTTCACTTTTACTTTTTTCGTAATATTGCCGAAGTAAAGTTTCATCGTTAATTGGCAGTTTTTTCAGACATTCATCTAAACAACTAAACTTCGGTTCATTGTTATCTTGAGTTTTTTCACGAAAATTTGGGTCAATCGGAACTTTGAGTTTATCTTTTCTCAACTCTTCCAAAACTACATTTTGGGCAAATCCGTAGAAAATAGTTACTGGCTTGTTTGTTGTTGATAAATCCAGACTTACGAGTTTTTTTGTGACGCGATTTATGGTCTCATCTGCTAATTCTTCACCATTTTTACAACCTTTAAAGTAAAAATATCGAATCAACCCGACTCGTATTTTTTCATACATTTCTCCCGCGAGTTCTCTGTTTTGTGAAAACCACGAAAGCAACGATTCAAAATCGTTTGTTGTTGGAGGCAATTTATCGTCCATGAAAGTTGATACGCACTAATATTACACAAATTTAAAAAAATTAAAAGTAAAGAGTTCTTTGAAAAACCTATTCCAATTTATCGAACTTTTTGTCTAAAGCCGCAGAGCGGCAAAAAGAAAGTAGCCAGATGTGAAACGTCTGGTCTGTTAGCTTCAAGTTTTAGCACTGAAAGTTTGTAAGAAAAGGACTTAGTGCATCTCCGATGCACGAATGTTTTATTCGACTTTATTACTAGAGGTTTCACCTCTGGCTACTTTCTTAAACGTGCTTGCAGCACCAAAAACAATAGCTGAGTATGGAATTGTAGGTTTTTCAAAGAACTCATAAATACTATTTTAATATTCGATCAACTTTACTTTTCAAATTCAGAATCGCATCTCGCAAATCCTTATTCTTACTTTTGAACCAAATTTCATCAAAATTTTGATGTTCAACTTCAACGGACAAAGCACGCTTTGTTTCACTCGGAGCAGTTCCGCCGTAAATTGTCCGAATCGAAACAAAATATTCCGGCGTAAGTGTCTCTTTTAGTTCACTTTCCGTAAAACTCAATTCTCTGCCAAGAATTTCTTTCGTTGCGTTTTGCAAAATTCTGTGAGTAACTTCACCGCTTTCAGCAAGAGCATTTTTGACGCAGATTCCGACAATTTTATGTGAAATTTGGAACGATAAATTTTCTTTAC
Source organism: Acidobacteriota bacterium (assembly GCA_031414415.1). Classification (GTDB taxonomy): domain Bacteria; phylum Acidobacteriota; class Blastocatellia; order Pyrinomonadales; family Pyrinomonadaceae; genus JANNVK01. The sequence continues at coordinate 18,602 of JANNVK010000099.1, read as the reverse complement.
GGACGATTGAATCGGCTAATTCTGTAACGGTAATAAAATTTGCTTCGGCTCGATTTCGCAAGGTTTCGAGGTTAAATTTCGCCGATTTTAACGTTGCGGCAAAGAGCGAAACCGAGCGAGTTGCATCTCGCAAGGCGTTGTAAATCAACGGTTGCAAGTCGTCTTCCACATCATTTATGTCGCCAAACGGCGTGTTATGAATCGCCGTCATCACGCCCAAAGATTGTCCTAAAGCCTTGCTCGACAAAACACGAATATGTTCCAACGCAACAGGATTTCGTTTTTGCGGCATTATCGAACTGCCTTGCACGAATCCATCTGGCAACCGAATTACGTTAAATTCCATCATCGCCATCAGCAAAAATTCCTGTGCAAATTTTCCGGTGTTGACAACCAAAGCCGACATTGCACCGAGCATTTCGGTAAAATAATCAACGGAAGCTATTGAGCCATAAGCATTTACAGTTGGAGCCGTAAAACCGAGAAGTTCGGCAACACGATGACGATTAATCGGAAAACCGGTAGTAGTAATCGCACAGGCACCAAGAGGACAAAAATTCATATTGTCATACGAACGCTGCAAACGCTTGATGTCGCGTCCCAAATTTTCTGCCATCGCGAGTAAAAAATGTGCAAGAGTCGAAGGTTGTGCGGGTTGCGTGTGGGTATAAGCCGGAATCAAAGTTTCGTGATGTTCGGCGGCAAGATTGAGGAAAACTTCGCGTAAATTCATCGTTTCACGAAGCAATTCCAGTAAGTTTGGACGCAAATAGAGCCGATAAATCGTCACATCAATATCGTTGCGACTGCGTGCCGTGTGTAATTTCCCTGCTGTTTCCGCATTGCCACAATGCCTGGTGATTTCGCGTTGAAGATAGTAAAACAAATCTTCAAAGGTGCCATCATATTCAGCTTTGCGGATTTCATCTAAATCAAGCGACCGCAATGCTTTAAGCAATATTTTGAGCTCACTATCAGTGATAATTCCTTGCTCGCTAAGCATTATGGCGTGAGCATAATCAACCTCGATATACGCTTCAAGAAAATACTTTTTTGCATCTTCAAAGCAATCTTCGAGAACATTTTTTTTGTAATTCGCCGCTGGAAATTTTTCTTCTGCCATTTTTTTAATTTAATTAGACGCGGAAAAACGCTGATTTAACGGATTTTCGCCGATTTTTTGTAATAGGTTTAAATACGGATTTATTCTTGAATGACCGAAATTACATTGCTACATCATTTTATTTTTATCCGCGTTTATCTGCCTAATCAGCGTTTTTCCGTGTCTAATTCCCATCAAATAAACTCTCAATTAAACTTATTTTTTTATTCGTGAAAACCTTACGAACTTTTTCAGGTTTTTGCCCGAAATTTAAAACTAAACCTACTTCAATTTCAGTCGCTTTCAAGTAGTTCAAAAGTTGTGCTTCGTGTGCTTTGTCAATCGTTGAAGCTGTTTTAATTTCGATAATTACCTTGTTTTCAACTATTAAATCAGCAAAATATTCGCCGGCGATTTTACCGGTGTAAAACACACTTATCGGCAACTGTTGTTGAACAAATAAGCCATTTGCTTGTAACTCAAATGCCATTGCATTCTCATAAACTTTTTCTAAAAAGCCGTAGCCAAGTTCGTTGTAAACTTTGTAGAATGCTTTGAGAATTTCCCCTGTAATTTCTGAATGTAAAAGATTTTCCATAATTGTTGATTTTCAATTAGACGCGGAAAAACGCTGGTTAGGAGGATTTGCACTGATTTAAGACAAATAATTCAAATAAGAATCCGCTTTTATCTGCTTAATCCGCGTTTTTCCGCGTCTAATTCTCCTACTTCTTCTTACTGCCCAAACTCAACATATTTGCAAAAATCCGATACGCACCCGAATTTCCGACTGGTAATTGCCGAAACCACGAATACGAGCTGTAAATATAAACGCCTTTTCCAAGTTTGGCATACAACATTCCGCCTTTTATTTGCTCTTCGCCTTCGTCAGCGGCGGAAAGTAGAGGCGTGTAATCAGTAGAAAATTCGGTTAAGCAATATAAATTTCGTTCTTGAATCCAATTTTCAAAATCTCGATCATCAATTTTATTCGGCGAATTAAAGACAGGATTTTTCGGGTCGAGAATCGTAACCTGTGCATTTTCATCAGTTACACGAGTGTTAGAACTTTTAGCCGGAAACGGCAGCATATTGAAACGTGAAATTTCGGCTTGTTGATATTGCACGATTAGCGTTCCGCCGTTTTTTGCAAAATCAAGTAAACGTCCATTATTTGCAACATAATCGGGGCGAACTTGCGACGCTCGAATTCCAACCACAATCGTATCGAATTTTGCTAAATCACCTGTCGCTAAGTCTATTTCTTCCAACATTTGAACGTCCAACCCAAGCCGTTTGATTGCTTCTGGAACTTTGTCACCGCTGCCCATAATGTAACCGACTTTTACTGGAAAAATTTTCAAATCCAAGACTTTGGCAGAAATTTCGGACGGAAAATATCGGTAATGCGTCTGAATATGTGGATAAGCGATTGCTTGTTGGGTTTGGGCAAAAATTTGACCGTTGACCGTCGCATTCGCAGTTATTTTGTAGTCATTTGTGACGGTTTTTGCAGGGATTGTGACTTCAAAAACCACCGCCGTTTTTTCACCGCGTTGCTTCAAAGTAAAATCTTGCGAACTTGGCGAAGCCTTCCAATTTGTTGGTAAATCTAGCTTTAGCGTTCCTTTCGTTTCCTTTGGCGAATTATTTGTAACCGAAACTACGACACGGTGAACGCTCGGTTTATTAGAAACCGGTGCGATAATTAAATTTGAATCAACCATTACAGCAACTTGTGGAACAACCGCGACATCTCGCCGAATTTCTCCGCGAATATCATCAGAATAGCGAAATTCGACATCTTTTTTAACCGTAATTTCTTCGCCACCAATTTCTATTTTCGCTTCGGCTATCAGCAAAGGTTTTTGAATCGGGTAATTTGCCGACATTGAATCGTTCCAATTGAACGTAAAATCTTTATTTCGCTGATTTTCTAACCAATAAGGCTGTGAATATTTGGCATTTTGAGCAGAGGTTACGGTAAAAAAAGAAGCTGATGTCGGATTATCACGACGCGGACGAAAACCACTTTCGGGTTGTTTCGGTTCAGTCGAATTCTCAACTTTCCAATCTTTCGGAGCGTTAATTTTTACTTCTTTTACTTTAATATTTGCATTTTCAGGAGCAAAAATTCGAACACCAATATTAGTTGAATCACCTGAAACAATTGTTTCAGAATCACTCAAAGCGTCAATCACAACGCCGGCAGCCATTTGTAATGCAACCGCAAATTCTTTTTCTTTTTGTGCCAACAAATCGTCCGTTTTAAATCTCGGAAGTTTTTGCCCGACAATATTTTGGCGTGCTTGGCGAATCGCTTTTAAACCCACAACTAAATACGGAATAATGGTTTGCGGTTGATAGACATTGTAATTTTTAAACGATTGTTCTGCTGAATCTTGAATAATTTGGAGTTCTTTGGTTATTAAAGAATCGCCGTTTTCAAAGCCGACAAGTTTGGGGATTCCTGTAATTGTTGTGTCAATTCCATCAAAAACGCTCGTTTCTTTCTCAACTTTTTCACCTAAATTTTCGACCAAACGCAAGCCCGAAATAAATTTTCCGCGTAATTCCAAACTGCCCATCTCTTGCGATTTGTGCTGACTTCTGCCCTCCATCGCGATTTCAAAATACGAACGTCCAATCAAATTATCGTATTCGCCCGTGTTCAAAACCAAACTCGCAGGTGCAGCATTTGCACCAAAACCTTGACCAACATAGAGTTTTTTTGCTTGCCAAGGTTCTAAACCTTCAGCAAAATGTTCAGGAAATTTACTCGCATCAGCGGCAGCTTTGAAGGCAATCGGCGTTAAATAACCGGCGAGTTGATGATGCCCGTGTCCGTCGGCTGTAGTGCCGGAAAACCGAGAAATTATCACTAACGGACGGAACAAACGAATCGCTCTGACCATATCGGCGAGTGTTTTTTCTTCGCCCCAAATCGTGGCAGCTTCTTTGCGAGTTTTTGAAAATCCGTAGTCCATGACGCGTGTGAAAAACTGCTCGCCACCATCTAATCTGCGAGCTTGCAAAAGTTCTTCGGTGCGGATAACTCCAAGTGATTCAAAGAGTTCCGTGCCGATTACGTTTTGTCCGCCTTCGCCGCGATTAAGCGATAAATACGAGGTTCGAGCCATTTCCTTGCGTGCAAGATAAGCTAAAAGTCCTGAATCTTCATCGTCGGGGTGAGCTCCTGTGTGCATTGCCGAAGCCGTTGTTTGCAGACGTTTTAGTTGTTGCCCTAATCCTGCTGAACCGCGATCGTAAATTGGGCGAACTTGAGCATCAGAGGAAAATGGAAAGCGGAAAATGGAAAATACTAGTAGAAATGCGATAACAATTTTGAATTTTGAATTGTTCATATTTTACTCAAGAAAACCTTCACTGGATTACTTTATTTTCTAACTTAAACTATTTTATGTTAGTATTCTCACAATATGAGTCTGCAAGAAGTTCTAACCGAAATATACAAATTGCCATTAGGCGAACAAAAATCAATTGCTGAAAGTGTTTCGAAGCACATTGAAACAATTGAAACCGAAGACTCGCTTGATATGCAATTGCAAAAAAGAATGCTAGCAAAAGGGATGATAAGCGAAATCAAACCGCCGCGTGTCAATAATGAATTCAGAGATTTCACGCCAATAAAAGTTAAGGGCGAACCAATTTCTGAAACTATCATTAGGGAACGACGCTAATGAGTTTCTACTTTTTTGACACAAGTGGTTTGATGAAAGCATTTGTTAATGAAACCGGCTCAGTTTGGGTCAGAAACACAATTGGAGCAAATCCGCCACATCAAATTTATGTCGCCGAAATAGTCGAAGTTGAGACAATTGCGGCTCTTTCTCGCCGTCTGAAAGGCAAAAGCATTACTCTCGCAGAATTCCAACTTAGCGAATTGAAGTTAAATAGAAACTTGCAAAACTATTTTTTAATTTCACAAACAACTTCAAATATCATCAAATCTGCAGTTAAACTAGCAAAAACTCATTCGCTTCGCGGTTATGATGCCGTTCAATTAGCAAGTGCTTTGCAGGTCGAAAACGAACTTTTATCGCTCGGTTTACCAAATGTAATCTTCGTTTCAGCTGATAATGAACTCAATAATGCAGCTAAATCCGAAGGCTTGATAATCGAAAACCCAAATGACTATCCTTGAACTTTTCGCTCGGGAACAATAACGCTTATCAAATAACCCGCCAAAACTGTCACCAAACAACCGACAACGTTGAACCATAAAAACTCAATTTTCGTGTAATTACTGGCAACCCAAACTGATGCAATTCCGAATAAAAGTCCAAAAAATGCTCCGTTTGAGTTGGCACGTTTAACCGCAAAAGCCAACACAAAAACACCTAATAACGAGCCGTAGAAAAACGAGCCAAACTTATTAACTACTTCAATTAGCGAACCTAAATTGGTTGCTTGTGTGGCGACAAGGCAGGCGAAAATTCCCCAAATCAGAGTGGCGATTCTGCCGACAAAAACGTATTGTTTATCGGTCGCGTTTGCGTCAACCAAGCGACGGTAAAAATCGAGCGTTGTCGCGGTTGCGAGTGCGTTTAGTTCCGCCGAAATTGAAGACATTGCCGCCGCGAAAATTGCTGCAATTATCAAACCGATAACGCCAATCGGCATATTGGCGACAACAAACGTCGGGAAAACATAATTTACATCATTAAAAGATGCGTTATCTTTTTTGACAAAATCAACGCCTTTTTTCCGTGCCGCCAAAAACTCTTTGTTTGCCTCGATATATGATTGTTTTGCGGAATCGCTGTTGGTTGTGCTGTATTCGGTCGCAACTAATTTACGTTTTTCAAAAGCCTTTTCGTAGTCGGTTTGCAACAATTTGTATTCTGCTGAATTCGCGTATTTGGCGTTTTCGTTGGCGTTAAAAATCATCGGCGGTTGTTGGAATTGGTAGAAAACAAAGACCAAAACGCCAATCAGCAAAATCATAAATTGCATCGGAATTTTGAAAAATGCCGACATCAAAAGCGATGTTCGACCTTCGGAAACCGATTTTGCCGTCAAAAATCTTTGCACTTGGCTCTGATCGCAACCGAAATATGAAAGGAACAAAAACAGAGCCGCGATAACGCCTGACCAAATCGTATATTTTTCGGTTAAATCGAAGCTCCAATTGACTGTTTCGAGTTTCCCGACCGCTCCCGCGAGATGAAGTCCATCGCCCATCGAAACGCCTTCGGGAAATTTTCCGATAATTACAAACAGGCAAACAAATAGTCCGAAAAATATCACGAACATCTGTTTTACGTCTGTCCACGTGACGGCTTGAACGCCGCCGATCATCGTGTAAAGCGTTGTAGAAAGCCCCATTACGAAGATTGTGGTAAGTTCATTCCAGCCCAAAACGATTGATAAAATGACTGATGGTGCGGCGATGACCACGCCAACGCCAAGACCTCGAGAGATGAGAAAAAAGAAACTTGTCAGCGTTCGCACCGACACATCAAAGCGTTGTTCCAGATACTCGTAAGCCGTAAAAACATTTGCCCGATAAAAAAACGGGACAGCCGTCACGCACAAAATGACCATCGCAATCGGCAAACCGTAATAGAACTGAATAAACCGCATTCCGTCCATATAACCTTGTCCGGTTGCCCCGACGAGCGTTATCGCCGAAAGTTGCGTCGCCATCACAGATAACCCGACAGCCCACCAAGGCAAACTCCGATTCGCCAAAAAATAGCCGTCAACACCGCTTGTGTGTTTGGTCATTCTGATTCCGTCAAAAATCATAAATGCCAAATATCCGCCGACAATTGCCCAATCAATCCATGACATAATTTGATTTTGGATTTTGGATTTTAGGTTTTGGATTTGAAGATAAACCCTAAATCCCTTGTCCAAAATCAATTAAGAAAAATATTTTGTGAACGACCAAAGTGCAATAATAACTAGAATCAATGAGATAATCACGCCAAAATAGACGCGATACCACCACGAATCTGGCAATTCATTTTTTTTAGTTTCTTTCATTAGAATTTGAATTTGAAACCTAATTGAAATTGGCGACTGTCAAGCGATGTCAGACCTCTCGCGGCTGAATTAAACTCAGGCAATGTTCCGTTGAGTGTTCCATCCGGATTTGTCGGAACATTCACATTGTTGAACTGAAAAACACTATTGACGTTGAAGATGTTAACAGCTTCACCAAAAATTTCTAGCTTAAATCGCTCAGAAAAATTGAAATATCTTGAGTAACGCAAATCGGCGTTGAATTGATTTGGTGTTTTGCCCGAGTTTCTTGCAAATCCAACTGGTCTGTCGGAACCAATATTTCCATCTAGATTTCTATCCGTGACTGAAACAATATTAAATCTTTCACCGCTGTTTGCAGTAACGATCAAGCCAAATTGGTTTTCGTTCAAGATCGAATTCAATATTTTGTTCTCGATGTTAAAAATCGGTTTAACAACCGAACTCATGACGAAAGTGTGTCTTTGGTCAGCAAGCGATAAGCCCCGATCACGACTGCGATTAGTAGGATCAGAGGAAACCAAATTCCCAACTTGAGTCGCGACTAGGTTTTGTTCTGGTGCATCATCTTGCGATTTTGAAAGAGTATAATTCACACTGAATTGGTAGCCTTGAGAAAGCCGCTTCGTCAACTGAAAAGTTGCAGCATTATAGCTTGAATTTCCAGCCGATTCTGCCATAAAGATATTGTTGAATCTTGGATCAAGTCGCGTAGCCACACTCACCGTGTCACTAAAAACTGGTCTCCCATCAGCTAAAAACAACGTCGGGTTTATTCGATTAATGTTGCGGTAAACTGGTAAATGCCGTCCGCCAGAATGGATAAACCCAATTGTCGCAGAAATGTCACTAGTCAAACCTTGTTCAATTTGAATATTCGAATGCGTTGCATACAAGTTTTCAAAGTCTGGCGAAACTGTTTCGATGCTTTGCGGCGGAAAAACAGAACCGGTTGGCAGTGAGCCTAAAGTTGTCGGAAACGATGGCGAACCAAGCGTTGCTGGAGCAAAATTGAAATTGAAAAACACTGGACTTCCATTGGTTTGTAAAGCACGTAAGTATAAATCCAAAGCTGGTGTATCGTAATAAATTCCGGCTGATGCACGAAGAATCGTCGAATATTTTCCGTCTCGCAACCCATAAACAATCCCAAGTCGCGGAGCAAAATTGTTTTTATCGACATTAAACTTTTGCGATGCAGAAAAAGGAGATGCAGAATTCGCTTTCGGAACTTTGTAAAGGTCATAGCGAAGACCAAAATTTAGTTTAACTTTCGGCGTAATCTTCCAATCATCTTGCACGAACCAGTTATAGAAAGTTGAATCATAAACAATTTGCGGATTCCCAAACGCTTCTATATAACTTGAGTAACATTTTGTAGCTCCGCTCGGACAAGTCGTTCCGAGTTGGATAACTCCTGTCTTTGCAGAAACATAATTTAAGATGGACGCGAAAGTGTATCGAGCAAAAACACCCGATTTGCGTAAATCATGAATTCGATTAAAACCGCCGCCAAATTTTACCGTATGGCTACCAGTCGTCCAAGTAAAATTGTCGATAAACTGGGTTGTTGTTTCCAAAGGCAAAATCGTGTCTTTGTTTTCAGGCGAACCAAAATTCGCAATTCCAGTAATTACAATTGATGGACCAGTCCCCGAATTTGAATTTGCCAAGTTTTGAGATTCACGTTTTGCATATTGAAAACGAAACTCGTTTAAGTGGTTCGGCGAGATTGTGCTAACTAGTTGAACGCCAGCCGAATAAGATAAATCGATAAAATCGATGCTTCGCTGAAGTGTGTTTTGACCGCCTGCGATATTATTTGGCGAATTATTGTGAAAATAATTGAAGCGACCGCTTAGTCTATTATTCTCAGTAATTTGTGCATCCGTTTTGATGAGAAAGAAGTTCGCTTTTTGCGAAACGGGAATAGCAGCAGGAAATATCGAAGTTGATAACCCATTCGAAACCAATAAAGCCTGATTCGCTGCACTTATTGTGACTAGGCGATTTGGCTCAACTGCCAAATCGCGTCTTACATATTCATATCCGCCGTAATAGTGCCATTTGTCTTTTACAATAGGACCACCAATAGCAAATACAGGATTGTCTGCACCATTTTTCGGCAAATCATTGACCGAATTATATTGAAAAGGTCTGGCGTAAAAAGGTGTTCTACGAAACCGATAGCTTCCCGAACCGTGTATATTATTTGTTCCGCTCGGCGTTACGGCGTTCATTATCAAACCAGGCGTGTTACCAAATTCGGCTGAGAAACCATTCGTCACAAGTTGAACTTCCGACACAAATGTTTCAGAAATAGGCATCAGACGAATTCCGCCGCGATCGGCTTGCGTGTTGCTGTTTCCGTCAAGTTGATAATTTGTGCGGCGGGCGTAACCATTGGCGTTGATACGTGGAACACCGAATTCGGCATTCGGACGACCGGTTACATTAGCTTGGAGCAACGCATAATTATAAGGATTACGCGAAACAAGCGGAAGGTTTTCAACTTCTCGAGCATTCATAACTCGACCAACGTCAATTTTCCCACTATCTGCAATTGGCGAATCAGCTTCGATTGTTACAGTTTCAGAAACCGCACCAGCTTGCAATTGCACATCAATAGTTGCAACTTGTCCGGTTGAAAGTGTGATTCCGTCTCGGACTAATTTTTTAAAATTAGATGCTTCAAAAGTTACACGATATGCACCAAGCGGAAGCAAAGGAATCCGGTAAACTCCGCTTTCGTCAGACTTTACAGATCGCGATGTTCCAGTTCCAGTATTTGTCGCAACAATCATTGCGTTTGGAACTGTCGCACCATTTGAATCAGTAATAACGCCTTCAATTTGTCCGTTTATGGCTTGCGATTGTGAAAAACCAACAACCGCTAAACCTGCTACCAGAATAGAAATAAGTGAAATTCTGAATATGTTTCGCATAAAACTTTTTCTCCTTAGCTCATTGAAAAAACAAAACTTTTAATTTTGGAATGTTACAAAAATATAACATTTTATTTTACGTGTTGGAAAGAAAAAAGGTTTGATTATTTGAATTTAGTGTAAAGAAATGTCAAGTTCGATGAAATGAACGTTCGATGTCTTTCATTGTCAGCCGCAATACAATTGGGCGACCGTGTGGGCAAGTAATTGCGTTTGCTGTGAGAACCAAGCGATCAATCATCCATTGCATTTTTTCAGGTGAGAGTTTCATATTCACTTTCACCGCAGCCTTACACGCCATCGAAGCCGCAATATCGTCGCGAATTGTTTCAATTGCATTTCCACGTTTTTCGCGATCAATCGTTTCGAGAATTTCTGATAAAAGATTTCTCGCATCATTTCCTGCTAAATCTGCCGGAACTCCTTTAATTGCAATAGTTCGCCCAGATAATTTCATTAAAGAGAATCCGAGTTTTTCTAATTCGGGCTCAACAGTTTGAAACGCAACGGCTTGTGCTGGCGATAAATCGAGTGTTTCGGGCAATAACAAACTTTGTGTTTCAACCAATCTTTCACCTTCTTTTTGGCGAAATTTATCAAACAAAATCCGCTCGTGAGCAACGTGTTGGTCGATTAAAAGTAAGCCTTCGTCATCGACTGCAATGATGTAGCTATCGTGAAGCTGCCCAATTGGACGAATTTTTGTCGGCGATAAGTCTTTTACTTCTATAACTTTAGTCGCTTTCAAAGCCGAATCGACTGGAGGTAGTTCTTTATAATTTGCAATTTGCGGTTGTCGATTTTCAATTTTCGGTTCAACGTTTGGGCTTTGATTTACAATTGTCTCTAGTCGGTTTTCCGCGATATTTTCAAAAACATGTGAATCCAAATTTATTTCAAAAACCTGCTCCTCGAATGACTTTGAGCTTTGATTTTCAAACTTCGGAGTTTCAATCGCAAATTCAATTCTTTGTTGTTCAACTTTTTGCGGCTCGGGTTCAAATGACTTTTGTTCAAATGACAAAGGACTTAGGACTACGGACGGCGGACTTATCAACCCATTATTTCTCAGAGAGTTACGAACAGCTTCAGCAATAACTTCTTTGACAGCTTCGGCTCTTCGAAACCGAACTTCTGTCTTCGCCGGATGAACATTGACATCAACTTCTTCGAGCGGAATTTCCAAAAAAAGCAACGCCACGGGATAAACACCGTGTGGCAAAACCGCACGAAATCCTTCTTGCAAACCTTTTGAAATCAGCTTATCGCGGACAAATCTGCCATTGATAAAAAAATATTGTGAATCTCGCGTCGAACGCCTTTCGCGAGGTGCGGAAACAAATCCACTGATATTTGCAATATACTCGCGACCGCCATTTACAGGCAGAAAACTTTCAATCAAATCGCGACCAAAAATCTGATAAGCTCTTTCTTTCAAGTCTTTAGCTTGTGAAACCCGTAGACTTTCGCGTCCATTATTTGTCAATGTAAACGCAATTTCGTGATGAGCGAGAGCGTAATGCGTGATGATATTTGTGAGATGAAAATTTTCAGTCGCTTCGCTTCGCATAAACTTGCGACGAGCCGGCGTGTTAAAAAACAAATCGCGGACAGAAATCGTCGTTCCAGTGTTTCGAGCGGCATCTTTAACGTCAATAATCTTGCCGCCGTCAATATTTACACGAGTTGCAATCTTGGCTTCGAGCGTTTTGGTGACAAGTTCAACTCGGGCAACAGAAGCGATTGAAGCCAGAGCTTCGCCTCGAAATCCGAGAGTTTTTATTGCTGATAAGTCTTCTAATTTGTTAATTTTAGAGGTTGCGTGGCGTTCGAAAGCTAAGACAGAATCGTCGCGGCTCATTCCTTCGCCGTCATCGGAAATTCGCATCAAACGCCTTCCGCCAAGTTCAATGTTAACTTCAATCCGAGTCGCTCTCGCGTCAATTGAATTTTCGAGCAATTCTTTAATCACCGAAGCTGGACGCTCAACAACCTCTCCAGCTGCGATTTGATTCGCCAAATTGTCCGATAATATGCGGATTTTGCTCATTATAAATAAATAATCCGATGACCTTTATCGTCTAAATCAATCGATTCATAAATCCAATCAATCGCGTAATTGCCGTGTTTATTCAAAACAGTCGAGATGTTTAAAGTGCGTTCTTGCAAGTGTTTATTGGGCAAAAGCGAGGCAAACATAGTTTCAATCTGTCGCTTAACCGTGTCATCTTTGCGGATTTGAGCAAGATAAAATTTTTTACGCATTGCAGCAATGTGATAGATTATTTTTTGGCGGCGTTTAATTGAATTATCTGCTAAAGTTGACTCAGTTTCACGCAGACTTTTTTCCAGACGATTGAGTTCTGCATTAATTGTTTCCTCAACTTCCGCGAAAATTTGCGTCGTTTCTTTGTTCAAGAATTTTTCAACAATCTGCGTTTTTAAAATATCTTCACCAACCAACAAATCCTGCAATTTAAGATCATATTTCGCTAATATTTTCGCTTGTTTTGGCTCAATAAAAGTAAAACTTTGACGATGAAAAATTGTCGTAATCGGACGTTCAAGAATTCGATAAACTTCGCCTGATTGGGCAAAATACGCAATTTCTGCCGCACCGCCGAAATAACAAATTGTCGGTAACAAATAATCTTGGACAACAGAACGTAAAACAACGCTCGGCGAAAATTTTTCGGGCGAAACTTCGGCTAATTCGGCGAGTTCGTTGAGTGTAAATTCTCTATCAATATCTTTAGTTTTGAAAGTTCCATGCGAAGTTTTTTTCAAGGAATGTCGCGTTTTATCATTCGCTTGATAAAAAAGCGGAAAATAATCTTCATTGATTAAAACCTGAGCGTGATAGCCTTCATCGACAAGTTTTTCGCTTCGTGTGCGTAATGCAGTAACTATTTCTTCAGATTTTTTTATCGCAGTAACATAAATTGGAGCAGCAAGTTTTTTGAGGCGAACATCAAGCGGACACAAGACTATTAAGCCAAATCTGCCGAGAATTTGCGTCAACATTCTGGCAAATGCATCACCATAATCAACACCTTCCGACCACGTTTTTTCAATCATTTCACGCAGTTCGTCAGTAAATTCCGTATGTGGTAAACCATCAAAAAGTTCGTCAATTGTTCCTTTAATCGAAGCATCATTTTTGACATAACCGACCGGCAGGTTTTCGTAACAACGTTTTGGTTCGTTACGAAGTTCATTTAAATTACCTTCTTTATTGATAAAAAAAGTGTTGGAAACTTCAAGAAAATCGTGATCTTCTGTCGCAATCCAAAAAACTGGAACGGCTTTGAACCCACGTCCACGCAAACATTCAGTTAATTTTACGGCTGAAAGTGCTTTGTAAATTGTGTAAAGCGGTCCGGTGAAAAGTCCTGCTTGTTGACCGGAAACAACCGCAACGCAATCATCGTCACGTAGTGTTTTGATATTTTCCAGCGTTTTTTGAGTCGCACAAAATCCTTGATTTGCTTCCTCCAAAATATCACACAAAGCGTTTCTGTCTATTTTATAATTTGACAAAACATTCGGAATTTTTAAAGAAATTTCAGTATGCGACTCAACAATATTTGGATAGTATTTTAACAACGAAAGAGGTTTCTGCTGATATTCAAGAAAAAGCCGTGATTGATGCGGAACATTGGCGAACGAAAGGCTTTCAGTTCGTAAAAACTTTGTAATGGGACACGGACAGGCGGCAAAACTACTCACAAAAATCTCCTTAAATTTGATTATAGACAACCGTTGCCAAACTATCAAAACAAAAAGGACGATGCCGAAACATCGCCCAATATAACTTGGATAATTGAGGATTTATTAATTGCCAGAAATTCTAGGTCGAGTTTCGCCTTCAATATTTGCAGATGCAAGAGGTCTTTCAATAATATAAATTCCTGATGAATGAGTTCCAACAAAAATACGGTTGTTATTTTTGGGATCAAATGACAATGCCCAAACTCTTCGCGTTGGCAAGTTTAGGTCTTTGTCGTCTATTCTTTTCCAATTTTTTCCGGCATCAACTGATTGATAAATTCCGCCTGTGCCTTCAAGCGAACTTCCAACAAAAACCTCATTTGTATTAGTTGGATTTATTAAAATTGCTGAAAAACTTCCGGCTGGTAAATTGCTTCGTCGCGACCAATTAGCACCACCATCACGCGAAATAAAAAGTGCTTGAGTTGTGCCAACATAAACTACGTCGGCATTTTCTGGGTCAATTTGGATGGCAACAACTGGAGCAATTGTTGGAACGCCGCTGACTTTTTGCCAAGTCAAGCCGTTATCGCTTGAAGAAACAACACCAGAAATTGTAGTTCCGGCGAAGATTCTGTTTGGCATTTTTTCTGAACTAGCGACAGAAAAAATACGCTCATCTATTCCAACTCCAAATAAAAATTTATCCCAACCTGTCGAAATATTATTCGTGCGGAATAAACCTTTGTTTGTTGCGGCAAAAATACCATTCTTTCCGTCATTCGCATAAGCAAGATTGTTTACAGTTTCGGCAAATCCGCCAACTCGTTTGATTGTTGGAGCAACGACAGCAGGAACAGACGGAGCTTTCACGCCTTTTTTAGCAACAACTTTCTTTTTAGCAATCGTTTTTTTCGCAGGAATAATTTTTGGAACAGGTAATTGATTCCAAGTAATTCCGCGATCAATCGAACGATACATTCCAATATTTGTGCCGAGATATAAGGTGTTTGGATTTATTGCGTCTTGCAAAAATGAAAACGGCACTGTTCTGATAATTGATAAATTTTGCGTTGAAGGTTTCCAAGTTTGACCATTATCATCGCTGATAAAGAAAAAGCCGCCGCCAGTTGCAGTGTTTTTACTTGTTGCATAAAAACGATTTGGCTTTTGAATGTCAGGCGTAATTTCTAATATAAAACGACTTGTTAGATTTCCGTTACTAATTGAAAAGTTTTTTCCACCATCATTTGAAACCATCAGACCATAATTATTGGTCGCAATAAAAATCTTATTTGGCTCGTCAGCATTAACCGCAATCGAATTTACTTCGAGTTCTCTTTGGGTTGTCAACGACCAGGTTTTTCCAGAATCTGCTGACATCCAAAAACCTTCTGTCGTGCCGGCATAAACTCCGCCATTTCCACTCGGATTTTGAAGTATTGCACGTGTGCGACGCGATTGCGAAGGAATTCCTTGAATTTTTTTCCAGACTTCGCCGTTATTGTAAGATTCATAAATGCCACTACAAGCTGACGCGACAATATGGTCAGGATTTTGTTTGTTAATATCTATTGCAAAAACATCGGAATCATCAATCATTCCATCTTTTTTGAGAACCCAAGTTTTTCCACCATCAGTTGATTTGTATGCACGCCACGAAGTTCCGGCAAAGAGAATATCAACATTTCTCGGGTCAACCGCAACTGAATCAACAATTAAGGCAGAAAATGGTTTTTCATCTTTTGTTTCATTCCAGTTTTCACCAGAATCGAATGATAAAAACACTTTCCCAAAACCACCTGCAACTAACATTTTCGGATTTTTATCTGATTGTGTTAAGGCGTGAATCGCTTGATTTCTCAAATCTTTTGATTCTTTCCAAGTTTCGCCACCATCTTCACTACGGAAAAAACCACCTGGTTCCTTGTGTCTGTGACCTGAAACGTAAATTCTGTTTGAATCTTGCGAATCAATCATCAAATTATCGAGCGTTATTTGAGGACGATTAAATGTGACGAGATACTTCCAACTCTTTCCGGCATCGACAGAGCGATAAACTTGACTATCGACAGTTGTGGCAAAAAGTTTATTTTTATCTTTCGGATCAATCGCAACCGCACGAATGTCGCCGCCATTTGGTCCGACAACTTTCCAAGCGTCAAACTTAATTATATCTGAACTTGTGTTAGCAAATATTTGTATTGCTGAAAACGTGAATAATATTAAGGTTAAAAGTTTGTTTTTGTATATTTTCATTTTATTTTGCCCCAATCTTGCTTAACTTTGATGAACGCAACGCACAGCGTGTTGCTTTGTTTTGGGTTTTTTGTGATATGCAGATAACAGAGAGTAAATGATTTTGCATAATCAAGATTTATACTAAACTTTTATTTAGACAAAGAAAAGAGCGAAATGAAAATCTCGAAAGAATTCATTCCGCTCAAATTTATGTCACATTAAAAATGTGAGCTTGATTACATTGGATCAGCTGCTCCTGCAGGAACAATATAATACTCTGAAACTAATTCTGGAGCTGCTCCACCATCAACAATTTTAACTCGACTAGAGTCAATTTGTAAGAATGCGATAGCTTTATTGAGTTGTTTAACTCTTACTGCTTTTTCTTTCGCACTACCACGATTGATGATATACAACGTTGCTGTCGGATCATTTTGCAATTCACTATCTCTAATGTTTTGTAAACGAGCTTTGACATCATCGTCTGGTGCTTTACCTTGTTCGTCAACTTTACGTGATGTTGGAACACTACCAAAGCTGCCTGAATCAGAAGCTGTTTTGACACAATCTGGACAAAGCCCGTTTCCGCCGATTTCGACAGTTGCGGTAACATTTGTTCCAGCTGCACCAGAAACTTTAATTACAGGAGTTCCTTGACCTTCAGCAATTGAACCTGAAGAAACTGTCCAATTATAAGTAACACCATCAACGCTTCCGCCGCTTGTGTTAGCAGTAAATGTCATCATGTCATTAGCCGAAACTTCAGCACCTGGTCCAGAGACTGAAAGTGTTGGGCAATTACAAGGAACTGTGCAACCGGCACATTCTTTAACTTCAATGGTTTCTGTTTTTGTTTTTCCGCAGAATCCACAACCATTATCAACTGCTGAAGTGATTGTGTATGTTCCGGCTTTAGCACCTGTCAAATCCCAATTTACGCTTGAACCGCTTCCAACAATACGTCCGCCAGAAACGGTGTAGTTGTAGAGAAGTGTGTCGTTGTCAGGGTTTGTTGCTTTAGTATTGACCGCAACTGAATTATCATCAGAACACTCTCGTGTATTTGATTTAGTTCCCGCAGGACACGGCAAATAAACAACTTTGCTGTCAATGTTTAATTCTGTGACATCAGAATTTGGTTTGACTGTGCTTGGGGCGGTTGTATCGCGACTGTTTCGTCGTCCGATTGTGATTTGACCAACAAATCCGTGTGGATCAGTTGAGGTTTGAAATCCAACAGGAATTCCGCCGTTGACGACAGAAACTTGACGACCACCAATGATAGTAGTTGTGTTAAGTTTGTCATCTTTCAAACTATCACGATCTTGTTGGTTAGCATGATAGCGATAAGCAGCACCAAAACTCATCCAACGTGTTGGATACCAACGAGCACCAGCAAGTGCTTCAACCGGACTATTTTCAAATGCATTTGGAGTTCTTCCGCCAACATATTGAGTTGTTCTGAATTCCAAAATTGGTTGGAAATATTTATTGACAGGAAAATCAGCAGCAACAGCGGCAATAACTTCATCAGGGCGATCAAGTAAAGTGAATGTTCCACTCGGAAACTGACCTTTAATACTGCTGTTGTAATTGTATCCGATGTTAGCAGAAAGGTTCATCCATTGACGAACTCTTGCATCAGCGAATAAAACGGCACCGACATCACCACGGCTTCCGCCAGGGCTTGCACCACGTTGCAACTGGTTAAATCCACTCGCGTCAGATGCTGTATCTGCATACCATCTGTAATAGGCTAGGACACCAACTCCGATTGGGTTTGTCGGTGCAGTCCATCTCCATTTTGCACCAGCTGAAAAAGTGCTGAATGCCGATTGACCATATTGTCTATTAAGAAATGGTGCATCAGGCAAATAAGTTGGAGCAATTGTAGAAGTAGCAGCCGAAAATTGGTTGTTGTTAGTACAAACATTATTTGGCTGTCCACAAGCAACTTGTAAAACAACACCTGGCAAAATTCCACCAAACGTTGAACCAATACCAGGGAACAAGTCAGCACCACCGCCAGCTCTTGGTGTTCCAAGTGTTGTAGCGAAAGGAAAAAGAGTTCCACCTGACCCACCTACATATGGAAACTGCACAAATGGTTGTGCACCAACAAAGCGAAATACTGCAGAATTAGCAGTTTGTGCTGTGTTACCTAAAACAATTGCACCACCACTACTAAAAGTTGCACCATTTCTTAATTGCGAGTTTGGCAAATAAAAAGCTGATAGATTTCTTGGTGAATTGACCTTAATTCCTCTGTAAGCGTCTGTGTTAAAGAATAATTCTAGGTGGTCATTAATACCAATTTGAAAACTGACCGGCACTTCAGTAAAGTCGGCATTGCCCGGATCACGGTCAAAGTTACTGTATGCGGCACTGAAAGTGTACTCACCTTTTCTCAAGGTTTGTCCATCATAAACCGTAAAAAGCCCGGTAGGACCGCCAACTGGACCGCCGGTGCCTACCGTTGGTGCAGTGTTTCTTGGGTCACTATCAAGTCTTAGTGTTTGGGCTGACATTGTAAAAAATAATGCCAACATTGTAAGCGAAGCTAATAAAGCTGATTTCGCGAGTTTCATCAC
>JANNVK010000098.1:0-12614 GCA_031414415.1 Acidobacteriota bacterium | reverse complement strand
TGCGTTCCATTCTTCATCATTTGAAACATACGTTTTTGCCATCTGTATTACACCGAAAGCTATTTTGGGGTCTGCTCCCGTGCGTTTTGCGGCTGCCTTCATAGTAGAAAAATCAGAAAATGGTGAATCTAAATAAACTCCGGGGCAGAGCGATGCAATCTTCGAGAACATTTCAGGGCGGCTCAGTCCTAAAATCAAGACATTTAATCCGCCCATTGACTCGCCAAGCAGTATTCTGCGTTTCGGCTTGCCTACTTTTGATTCAATTTCCGGCAAACGGGCGATAAAATCATCCAACGATCCATTTTCAACTTTAGAAGTTTTCGGAGTTAACAACCAAACAGGTCCGTATGAAACAACCACGACCGTTGGCGGCTTAATCGAAGCTTTCTGCCAATAGGATTGAACTAAAGATGTAAAATAAGTGTCGTCATTCCAGATTGAACCGTCCAAGTTTCTTCCATGTAAATGATAAATGACATCATCGTTCACCCCGTTTTCAGCCCGATAAACCGTGAAATTTAAGCCGCCGCTGGTAAATTGTTCCGATTTAGCCACAGTAAAGCTAACCTTTTGTTCTCCTATTGGGTTAGTAATATATTTCCATACGAAATACCCGCCAATTAGAAGCAAAAAAACGACAGCTGTGAAAAAAAGCTTTCTGATAGATATTGATATTTGTTTCATAATAATCAAATATATAAGTCTTTGGCGTTTGAAATTTTCCCGTGTTTATCGCCACATCCGTTCAAAAGCGTTTCAAATTCAGGTTTTAAATCGTTGATTGTTTTTGCATTTTCCGCATTCTGCATGATCAATGATGTCCTTTCACCAACCAGCCGGATTCCATTGATAAATCTCGGTTAATTTATTAACAAATTCCTTCGCCTTTTCAGCCATTCCGACTGCTAAGGATTTTTCTTTTTTAACACCTTCAAAAAAGGTAGTGTTTCCGATTGAAAAAAAGGATTTTCCGTTCCCCAAAAGATGTAAGTCAAATGAAGCTCGTCTTCGGCAAATTGGAATATTTCTTCAGCCGTTATTCGTTTATTGGTATTTGGATTAATGTGGTTATAGTTACCATCCTGAACAGCCAAACTGCTCGGCACTTTTTTATAACTGCTTTTAATAAGCGGGTAACTTTTTTGTTCCTTTTTATACGGAAACAAATCGGGACCGCCAACACCGATATTGTTTGCCCAAGCAAACTCATACACGTCTTTTAGTAAAGTAGTGGCTAAACCGGGAACACGACAACCGGGCATAAAATTGGCATAAGCAATAACGGGTGATTTTGGAAATGCTTTTTTAAGAGCAGCCAAATTTTCCGTAGTTGCCTCTTTATATCGCAAACAAGTAAAGCCGGACGGATGCAATTTGCCAACGCTTCCAAATCCGATGGATGTTTCATCGGTATTTATCCCTTCAACAATTCCGTCAAACTCTTTTCCCAAAGCGGCATAAAGTTTATGTAATCTTTTTTGCACTTCCGCGTCCCATCTCCTCGTAGCCCATCCTTCCTCAGAATAATCTGTTTCGTCGTAGTCTTTGAATGTATATGTTTTGTTTGCTCCTCCATTATAAATCGGGTCTTCCCGTAAATATTTTGGTGCAAAATTACGCTGAATTGAGAATGAAACATCCTGAATTTGAATAAACAGCTTTTTTTCCGATTTCTTCAGAAACTTCAAATCCTTTTTAATCAAACTAAAATCGTATTTGTCTTTAGTATGCTCTAATTGTCGCCAAGAATAGGAAACTTGAACGCCGTCAAAAAGTTCGGGTTTCCAATAGGCTGAATTCCTCAGCAGTTCTCTGTCCATTCCGATAAACATAAAATTCTTTATCTGAGCGAACGAATTACCAGCCGCAAATAAGATCAAAGCAAAAGTAAAAAGTATCCGTTTCATAATCTGCAAACTCCGAACTTGAACAAATATTAGACTAAATCAATGATGCTCTTTCGAAGATTCGGGCAGATTTCCATGATAGATTTGGATTACTCGTCGTAAAAAAGAATCTCGTGGAAATCTCCGAATTTAGTTTTTGGGTCGAGTTCTAAAAGTCGAATATCCATTTTCATAATTGAATATAATAAAACCGTCAAAAGACGGTCTTATTTGCGAACTTAATCATTTGTTCCTACTTCATATTTTCATTTTTTCAAAATCTACTGTTAATGATTCAAAGTCCTCTTTATTTAGTTTAAGCGTTTTATAATTATCACCAACCCCCATATAAAAATAATCAGGTCTGACATTCTGCAAATCTTCATCAATTATTTTCATGAAATTATCTTCTTCAAAAAAACCTAAAGGTGAAATCCCACCAATTGAAAATCCAAGTTGTATTATCTCTCTCTCAGTAGCAATCTTAGAATGGTCTTTACTAATTTCTAGTAACGGATATTTTTGTTTTACATATTCCAAAATTTTATCCTTTGATACTTTCTTGTCTGCTTGAAGAACAACCGCAATATACTTGAAGGGTTTATTTTTCACATCTTTTATCCTAAAGACGATTGTTTTTAGCATGCTTTTTTCATCATTAATTCCAACTACTCTTTTTACATCTTCAACAGATAAAACTAAATCATGCTCAATAATCTCGAATTTAGCGGATGAATTTTGTAAACGATCAAGAATTCTTTCGTATCTAGAATTTTCGTCTTGCTCATGTTTAGGCTTATTTGCAACTACTAGCACATAGTGTCCAACGCCATAACTTTTATCATCTGAGATATTTAAATCAATTTTGTTAAATATCTCAAAGGCTTTCTTATTCTTTAAAAGGCTGTTTGGTAAAAGTGCCATTGTTGTGGGATATGTAAAGACTTTTTCAATATCGAAAACTCGTCCAATAATACTTTCAATATCTTTGTCAAATGGTTTGCAAAAAATCTGGAAAAGAATATCCTCAGACAGTTTTACCTGTAAAGTGCTATTTTCCATATCTATATGGGCTGCAAGTGATGTATCTCTCCAATTAGGCGTGATTTGTAAAATTATTGAACTTTTATTGTAGAAGGAAAGGATTATTTGTCCTCCTGGCTTAAGCCACTGATGATAACGACGGAGTATTTTTGCAGTATCTTCGATAAAACTCCCCATTCCGAAACTAGCTATTACCAAATCAACTTTACCTTTAAAGTCGTTTTCGTAATGAATATCTTCATATTCCAAATCAGCTATTGAAAAAATGACGTTATTGAACTTTTTCTTTATATCATCCGTTTTTGCTTCCTCTTTCTTCTTTTTCTTTGATTTGTTAGCTTGCTCAATCATTTTGGGAGAAAAATCAAAGCCGTAAATCTTGTCAAAATCGAAGTTTTGAGCTATTAAAAAACTATGTCTTCCAGTGCCACATCCGACATCAATCGCGATACGTTTTCCTTTCCTATCTTTCGCATAGTTTATTTTTCCCACAACGGATTTTAAGATTACCTCTTCAAACTCCATTATCGCTTTAGTTCCCAAATTTGCATCGGTGCCATATTCTTTATCATAAATCGGGGCGGCAATTTCAGATAAAACTATATGGAATAACTTTTTGAGTCTTTTTACCAATTGATTGCAGAGTTTATTTAGCGTTACTGGGTAATTGTAATCTTGGGAAGAAATCGGAAAAAAGTTTGAAATCATTTTGATTTCCTCAATTTCCTTAGGTTCAAGATAAACTACATTAATAAACTGCGTCTTCAATGATTGCAAGGTATCAACGGGAAGTTTTTTCAATGACCAAAGCACAATTTTGTCGGTGTCATCGTCCATTATTTTTTGGAAATCGGTAATAAGGCTGTGGGGGAAACCCTCTTCTTGACTCAATTCCAAAATCAATAGCAATTTGTAATCACCTAAACCGCCAGCAGTTCTGAAATTTAGTTTAATACTATTTGAATTATTTAGTTTTAACTTGTTTCCTTGAAAAATAAAACTCTCGTCCACGGTAAAAAACTTTTCCATCTTCTCTGCTTCAAAGTTCTTTTTTAATACCGAAGAAATATCTTCAATCTTTAATCGTTCCAAAATATTGTTAAATTCTGACATACTGATTAGTGTCCTCATTATAAAAGATTAAAATAACTGAATGATTTTAATCTTCACACATTCCCCACGTTTCACGAATTCACCGCTGTCTTTATCATCCAAACATTCGCCATTTTCAATCACGAAACTTCCGCGAGATAAAACAGTTTCGACTTTGCCTATAATCTTAATGATGTTCTTTTGCACTTTGGGCAGGGAGTGTTTCGACACAGAATTCTTCGGTTAATTAAACAATTTAACTTTCAGTTTGATACAAAAAAAAAATATTTCTTTTATGAATTATTGATTCTTGAATAAATCTCGTTCATTAACCAATAATTTTTCGCCCATCGTGTAGGCTTCTAAAAATGATCTATTGTTACCAGCAAATCTTAATCCCATGGATAACCAATAAAGTCTATCTTCATATCTTCCATGCGTTTTTCCACCGATTTTGTAAAATTTTTCTGTTGCCGCCAATATAGCAAACTCCTTTTCTTCAGATGTTAATTTTTTATATGTATCACTACATTTTTTTGTTATTTCACTTGGCGGACATTTTGATCCGACTGATTGATTAGTTTTTTTATGTTTTTGAATATACCAACCAGCCAAAAAATCCGCGTGAAGTTCTAATTCTCTAGCATTTAGTTTGTTTTCTGCACCTGATTTTCTCGAAACTTCGGCTTGTTTTAGGTGGGCAATCTCGTGAGCTAAAATTGCAATTAGCATATATTTTTGTTTTAAGACTTCCATTGAACTTATTTCTGTTACATTCAGCATATTTAAATAAAGCTCTGGTATTTCAGTTCCGATGAGAATTAGATTTTTCCCTTCCTCCTTTAAACAACTTGACTTTGAAATGGCATAAGCATTTCTCAAGCCAAGCCCCTTAGCAACATTTGGTGGGTTTAGGCTAAACTCAGAACTTATATCTTGAACAAAACCACTAATCAAATTATCAAGTGGGTTGCTACCCAATTTTTGAATCTTTTTGCAATCAAGTTTGTTTCCAACCATTTCATTGGAACTTCTTAGCGCATCTTCCTCATCAAGATATAAAGCACCTAAAATTTTTTCTTGATTGCTTGAATCGTTGCTAACCTGAGATTGAGTAGTATTATTAAATAAAATTAAACTAACACCTATAACGAGAAATTGAATATATCTCATAAAACGCCTCCATATAGCCAGAGTTTGCAGCCAGCTAAAAGATTTACCGTATTATCTTTTTATACTTTAATATCGTTCCATTTCTTCCAGCGTGTTTTTTGAATCTTATATTTACTAAATTGGTCTTTTATGAAATCACAAAGATCATCAGGAACATTAAGAAACTGGCAACCAAAATCAATAATAAAATCAAAAATTCCTAGGTTCGTAGCAGGTGTTCCAGTTAACAATACATTTGCCGCATTATTAAAGTCACGATATTTTGTAACTGAGCGTTCAACTTCGGCTTTAATATTGGTGAAATCATAAGGTTTTTGCTTAAAAACTTCAGTCGCTTTTTGAACCGTATCTTTTGCGTCATCATATAATCTTTTGACTTCGGCGAGTTCAGCAGACTTATTGGTTAATTCGTTATTTTTCTCTTTACGTTTAACTGCGGCAACTTTATTTTCAGCACCAGCTTTAATGTTTCCCAAATGTCCAACGAAAAGGTCAAAACACTTTTTAAGATTTTCCTTCGACTTTCCGCAATCTTCAGGTTTAAATTCAGTCTGAGCGTTACTAGATATGCTCAAAACGAAAATAAACAAAAAAGTAAAAACAATATATCTCAAATAGAATAATCTTCTATTCATTTTCATAAATATTCTCCTAATTTTTTTTGGTAAATCTAACAGACCTAAAATAATATCTTTACAGATAATTTGCAAAGAGTCATTTTTGTCCTTCAACCATATATGACAAAATTCATCAAAATATTACATCATTTTCAAAAATAATTATTTTCAATGATGATCCTTCACCCCATCAGGCAAATTCCCGTGATAAATCTCGCCGCCGCCGGAAGAGTTGGTTTCAATTACATCATAACCGACATCTAAAAATCCCGTGTGAACTTTTTCAATAATCGTCGAATTCTGCCATTGCAGATTGCTTCCCGTCGCACTGTCAAAAACGATTACTTTTTCTTTTCATAAAATAAACAAAAAAACTCTGTGCCAGATAACACAGAGTTTCGATAAAAAGAATTTAAGTGCAAAACTCGAAGCTGTTTAGCGGATTATTTAGCGTGGTCGCAAGTCGCATTTAACTCACCACGTTGTAAACATTTAGTTTGTATTTTCAACTCTTTAACGTCAACTTAGAAAATCTCCTGCACATTCAGTTCAAAGCCGACCAAAACATCTTCACCGTCAAGTTTTTCAGGATTTTGCAAAACTTCAACTTCGCCGTTTGCTCGATAAATGTGAACTTTTTTGTTATCGGGATCAATCAACCAACCTAAACGCACGCCGTTTTCGATATATTCACGCATTTTCGCTTGCAGAGTTTTGATCGAATCGGTTGAAGAACGAAGTTCAATCACAAAATCGGGCGTGATTTTTGAAACTTTCTTTTTTTGTTCCGCTGTAAAACTATTCCACTTTTCAAGCGTTATCCAAGCCACATCAGGAGAGCGTTTTGCACCGTTTTTTAGCGTGAAAATCGATGATGAATCAAACTCGATTCCCGTGTTATTTTCAGTCCAATTTCCTATTCTTCGGGTTAAACGACTGTTTTTCCAACCTGTGTCAGGCAAAGTTGGCGGCATAATTATCAATTCTCCTTTGGCGGAAAGTTCAAATTGCAGATCGGGATGTTTTCGGCAAACATTTTCAAATTGCTCATCGGATAATTTACCAAAACTGAATTTATAAGGCGGTTTCATCCAAAACGATAATCCGTTAATGTTTTTTGCAGTTGCTAACATAATTTACCTCATTCTTAATTTTAACACAGAAATCCAAACTATCGAATAACTTCAACTTTACAAAACGTCAAATTTTGCCACGCTTTATCGGCGGTAACAACTGTCGTATCGTTCAAAATTGCCAAGGCTAAACAGCTTCTGTCGCCCAGAGATAAACCGAGATGTTTGGTTAAAGGTCGAAGTTCGGCAACTTTGGCGGCTTGTTCAAAATCGAAGTCAATTACTTCTAGTCCGAGTTGCCCAAAATCAGCAATCATTTGTTGATTGAAAATACCTTTTTCCGCAAATTTGGTAAAAACTTCAGCAACATTGATGCTGCTGACCAACGATTTATCAAGCAAAGGTTCGACAATTTCAGAACCTTTTTCTTGAAAAACAACCGCCAAAATTGCCGATGAATCCAAAACTTTTTTATTCATTTTCGGCTTCCTTACGTCTATCGGCAATCAATTCATCTACGATTGAAACATCCTGCGGAACAAATAATTTGACTGCGTCTTGAATCCGTTTGAGGGCAATTTTTTTTGTTGATATTTTTACAGAATCGTCTTCAAACGATAAATTTACATCTTCGCCGATTTCAATTCCAAGCTGTTTTCGCATTTCTGCGGGAATTACAATTCTACCGCCTTGAGTTACTTTTGTTCTGATTATTGTTTGCATAATGGTAAATTATATATAAATGTCACGAGTTAATATTTTGCCATAATTTATAATTTATGTCACGGATTTTTATTTCAAGACTTGCAAAGTTTGGGTGTTCTCAAAATAAAAGTTGTTTCTAATTGCTTTTAGGACTAAAATAAATTTTTCGAGAGTTAGGCAACCAAATTTACGAGGATTAACATCATAAACATAGCTAATTTTGTAAAAAATAAAGAAATTATTTTAGGAGCCGAAATGAATTTAACTTCTATCGCCAGCGATGACGTGACGTTTCAAGCTGAAAGTCACTTAAAACTTCCTGTTTTTGCAACTCAATTTACTGAAGAATCAACTACTGACAACACAGATATGGAGCTGCTGCAACGTGTTGCCACAGGATCGATTGTTGCTTTTGAAGAAATTTATAAACGCTACCACCGAAAAACATTTAGCCTTTGTATGCGAATGTTACAAAATGCGAGTGAAGCTGAAGATTTAACGCAAGAAGTTTATATTCAACTTTTCCGCAAAATTGGAAGTTTCCGTGGCGATTCGGCATTTTCAACGTGGCTTCATCGCTTAACTGTCAATCAAGTTTTGATGCATTTTAGAAAGCGAAGTGTCAAAAACGAAAAAACGACTGAGACCGGCGACATTCCCGAATTGGCTGATACAAGCAACATTGCACGTTTGAAAAATCCAGTGCTTGACAGAATTGATATTGATCGTGCTGTTGAGCAATTGCCAAAAGGCTACAAATCTGTTTTTGTGTTACACGACATTGAAGGATTTGAACACGAAGAAATTTCGCGAAAAATGGGTATTTCAGTTGGAACTTCTAAATCTCAACTTCACAAAGCTAGGCTCAAACTTCGTGGAATATTAAAGAAACGCCGCTAAAATTTTAGCTAGGCAACCAAAAAGTCACTCAGACAATCTTATTTCGTGATGCTTCGCTGGTGAAGCTAAACATTTATGAATTGCGAACAATGCCAAGAATTATTAAGTGAATTCATCGATCGAGAGATTGATGCTGTATGTTCGTTTGAAATTGAAACGCATTTAGAATTATGCCAAGAGTGCAATGAAGTTTTTGTTGATTTTTCTTCAATTTTAGGCTCTTATAACACAAAAGAATCTAGCGAAACGTTAAACCCAAACTCACAAGCACTTTGGTGTCGCATCAACAATGCAATAGAAACCGAAGTAAAACCCGAACTTGCGAAAATTGAAGCTGAGAAATTATCTAATCTTGGGTGGTTTGAAAAACTTTACCGACGAAGTTTAAATTTGAGTTTTTCACAAACAGTTTC
Organism: Acidobacteriota bacterium; assembly: GCA_031414415.1. Lineage (GTDB taxonomy): Bacteria > Acidobacteriota > Blastocatellia > Pyrinomonadales > Pyrinomonadaceae > JANNVK01. The sequence continues at coordinate 3,708 of JANNVK010000098.1, read as the reverse complement.
TGCGGTTTTATTTGTTGCAATAATCAGTAGTTTGTTGACAATTGTTGGAGTTAGAAATTTTTCAACACCAAATGATTTAACTGCAAACGCGACAATGTCGCCAAATTTAGTCGAACGTTTGCTTGGTAGAATTGGAATTATCGAAACGCAACGCGAAACTCGCGAAAAGCGGATAAAAGAGCAAGAATCAATGATTTCATATTGGAATCAACGCGTTGAAATTAGAAAAGCTCAATGGAATGCTCACTTTCGTGAAGCGTTTGAAAGAAATTTGAAAGAAATTGACCAAGTTGTTTATGAATACAGCGTTGTTTTAGAAGAAAATCCGCAAGATGAGCTTTCTGGCGAAATGCTTGATTCGGCACTTTCGGAGAAAATGGAATTATTACGAGGATTTTCAGAACTTTAGTTTTTTAGTTAATAATAATGATACTTAAATTTTCACAATTTAGAACTACGATTCTAGTTTTGAGCGTAGTTTTTTTCTTTGGTGTTGCTGCAAGTGAAACTTTTGCCCAAAAGAAGTTTTCTACCACTTACACGGCTCAAAAAAACGTTCGTATTCAATTGACGAATCGCTCGGGAACAGTAACTGTCGAAGGTTGGAATAAAGATAAAATTCAAATTAACGCCGAAATGGAAGCTCCGGCGGCTAACATAGTTCCACAAAATTTGAGCGGAACGATTGTGATAAATTTGGTAAAAGATAACCAAGGTCGCAATGATGTTGGCAATGTAAATTTCCTAATTCGCGTTCCATTTTCTTCCTCGGTCGATATTGAAACACGTATGGGAAATCTCAACGTCAGTAATGTTAGTGGCGGTTTAGTGCGTGCACATATTACCTCCGAAGGCGATATTGAGCTGACAAACATTAGTGCAGCAACGGTTTCTGCTGAAAACATTATCGGCAATATTTTCTTCGATGGCGATTTAAAATCAGGTGGAATTTACAGATTTGCCTCAACTCGTGGAAATATTAATATCAGAATTCCGACAAATATCGGCTTCAAATTGACTGCAACCGCACCTTCAACTCGCAATATTTCGCTCGGTGGTTTTGCCAACACAGGATTCAAATTCGTCAGCGATGGTCGGCGTGTCGTCGGGGTTGCAGGTGATGGAAGTGCAACAATAAATGTTTCAAACCAACGCGGAAGCATTGCATTTTTGAGCCGATAAGCATGAAGGCACATCTTTATAATAGCTAGAATTTGGAATTCTAATTTTTATGTCTTTCAAAATTCCTGAAAAAGTTAGCCTTGTAATCAAAAGTGGCGAATCACAAAAAGATTTCGCCAATCGTATTTTTATTGAAGCTGCGAGGTTAGGAGGATTGCCACTTCTTCAACAATCTTATTTTGCTAATTTTATGATTGCTAGCGGACAGCATCTTTTTGTTGGTAAAGATGAAAAATTAAGATTAAAGTGGTCAAATGATCCCAGCCCGAAAGATAAAAATCCTTTAATTACCGATATTGAATGGAAGTCAAAAGTTGGAAAATGGCATACACATATTCTCGGCGACTTCAATAAAGCAGAATTAATAAACCTGCAAACTCTTTATGTAATTAGTGGTGGTGTATTAGGTTCTTTTGTTGAGGTCACACCGACTGAGATAATTACCATCAATTTAAATGTAGTTTATGACCCAAGCCTAATTACTTCAGATATATCGCCACAGACTGATCTCGAATATGTGAAGCAGGCTATGAAACCGAAACTCGACTAATGGACTAAAACTTTTTCAAAAATTGGTATTATTTACACAGTTAAGTATTCTACTGGCAAAGTAAATTCAACTCGCCAAGAAATAGTTTCCGGTGCGTTATCTGGAATGGTGAATATTTTTTATCTAAATGATCCGAATAGTCTAATTAGATATTCAAAATTTAACACCGGAAGCAGGCATATTTTTCTTTCAGAATTGAGAGGTTCAATCTTGATGGAGAGAGCTTTGTGTCATGAAGCAGGTCATTTATTTGGAATTCTTGGGCAATCAGGATTTCCACCAATTGATTTTTTAACACCTGGGGTTATAGCAAATCATATTGCAGATCTTCAAATAAATGGGGCATTAAGACAACTTGAGAGCGATAATGTTTACAGGGGAAAAGATTGGATTGATGATTACATAAATTCTCCTCAACAAATTAACTATACACCACAAATTTCGAGGCTTGGTCGCGAGGCAACAAGGAGAATTACCCATCATGAACCCACGATTTATGACCTTTTTAGATTTGGTGCCAGAATTGTTGCCAAAGGAGAGAAATGAAATTATTGTCTTTAATAAAGAATTTTCTCCTTAATATATGTAAAAGCAAATTAGCTATGTTTTTTGCTTTCATTCATTTAGTAATACTGATTATTGCTCTTGTAGAAAAAGGAAATATTTATGTGATAGGGCAACTAGAATATGAACCGACATTATTTTTAATTCTTTGTATGGTAAACATTCCGTCAATGATTGGGGCTTATGTAGTTTTTATGTTTTTTGGACTAATTATTTACTTCATTTTATCACTTTTCATAACACCAATTTGCACTGGTATAGGTATTGGAAGAGATATAGATGCTTATGAACCAACATTATGGATATTGGTTATTTATGCAATCTGGCAAATCCAATGGGCGTTAATTGGTTATTGGATTGACTTATTAATAAAAAAATTGAGAAAAAATTAAAAAATTATGTTCTTGATTAGATGTTTTCAATTTGCTAATTTATTGAAATCAGCTAAAAATTAACCATTCTCTGTAAAAAATATGAAAATTAAATTTTTATCGTTCTGTTTCATTACAATTATGTTTTCGTTTGTCTGTTTTTCGCAGAAACCAATGCTCAAGAAAGTTACAACTAAAACCGAAACGATGAAGTTTGGAGTTGGTGGAACTTTGACAATCCTAGGTGCACCAAATGGCTCAATTTCAGTTGAAAGTTGGAAGAAAAACGAGATTGAAATTACAGCAGAAATAGAAGTGGAAGCCCAAAATGAAACAGATTTAGAACTTTTGTCTAAAACTAACGGCTACATTTTGCAAGACGATGTTAATTCCATAAAAATAATCAGCGTTGGCACTCACGACAAAGATTATATGAAAAGAGTCGCAAAGAAATTTCCAAAAGCACTTCTCAATTTACCCTGGAAAATAAACTACGCAATAAAAATTCCGGCGATTTGCGATCTTAACATTACGGCAGGTCGTGGCGATTTAAAAGTTTCTGGAATTGAAGGTGCTATTCAACTTAAAGCGTTAGAAACAAATGCGATATTAAATTTAACTGGTGGCTCAATAAGTGCAGTTTTCGGCTCTGGAACTGTCAATGTCAATATTGGTTCACGCAGTTGGCGAGGGCGAAATGCTGATATTCAACTTGCAAGCGGCACAATGAATGTAAAATTTCCGCAAAATTCTAACGCACAAATTTCGGCAAAAATCTTGCGAAATGGCGTAATTGAAAATTTAATGACAAATCTTTTTCCACTTGACCGAACAAAATTTACTGAGAAATCAGTCGTTGGAAAAGCTGGAAACGGCGGTGCGGTCTTGGCTTTTACAGTTGGCGATGGAAATTTGAAGATAGAATAAGCCGTAAATTTGGTTACAAGTTTTGAATTTAAATTGGTGATAGGTTAAATTTGCTTATCGCCTTTTTTGTTTTCAAAAAATATGTCAATTAAATCTGATAAATGGATTCGCGAA
>JANNVK010000097.1:0-4320 GCA_031414415.1 Acidobacteriota bacterium | reverse complement strand
TGGAACTTGGTATATCAGAAATAGTTCGATTGCTCCAACAATCGTTCAATGGGGTGCAACCGGAGACATTCCTGTTCCCGGCGATTACGATGGCGATGGTAAATACGATCAAGCTGTTTACCGTGCTGGAACTTGGTATCTAAATCGTTCACTTTCTGGAGCAACTGCTTCAGTCTTTGGAACGGCTTCTGACAGACCAACTCTTCGTGCTTATTTGCCGTAAACTGGTTTTATTAATTGGATTAAGGTTGAGAGTTGAAAAACTCTCAACCTTTTTTGTTTTATCTTATTCGACTCAAAATGTGTTTGATAATAAAATATCGTCAAGAACGAAATAATAATTTTTAAATGAACGAAATTGAAAAACTTGTCGAAAATCTCCCAAACCCGGAAAGCTCAAAGCGATTTTTCCGTGAATTTCCGACTAATCAAGCAACAAAATTATTAAAAAATCGAGGTCTTTTATCAGATATTTTAACTATTTCAAGTTTTAGTCCTCTTCTCGCGACAACAATTCTTCAAAATCAACATTATATTGCGTGGATTGCAAGAAAACGTGGCGACACTCAAATTCCTCAAAAAGACGAACTCCTCGAATCTCTTGGCAGATTTGCACTGACAAATTCACAAATTGAAACTGACGAACAATTTTCTGATTTTCGCCGCCGCGAACTTTTACGGATTTATCTCAAAGATATTCGCAATCTCTGCACAATCTCAGAAATTACTGAAGATCTTTCTAATCTTTCTGACGCAATTTTAGAAAATGCTCTGCAAATTTCGACTCAGGAACTAAATAATCGTTATGGAAATCCGCTCGAAACTGACGAAAAAGGTCGTTCAAAGATTGCAAAATTTTGCATTGTTGCACTTGGTAAACTTGGTTCAAATGAACTAAATTACGCCTCAGACATTGATCTTTTGTTTATCTATTCGGCAAACGGAGAAACTTCTGGCGGTGGAACTCGTGGCACTGTCTCCAACCACGAATATTTTGTAAAACTCTCGGAATTTATCTTAAAATTGGTCGGCAAAGCCTATCGAATTGATATGCGTTTGCGTCCAAACGGTCAAGTTGGAGCCCTGGCAATTTCATTAAAAGATGCAATTCGTTATTATAAAAATGACGCTCAGGCTTGGGAAAAGCAAGTGTTAATTCGTTCTCGCTGTTCGGCTGGCGAAAGTGCAACTTTTAAAAAGTTTCACGCAAGTTTAGAAAATATCGTTTTTTCAACTACTGCAACAGTTGAAGATTCGTTAAAAAATGTCAGACTTTCGAAGGAAAAAATAAACCTCGAAAAGAATGCTGAAAATGGATTTAACGTCAAACTTGGACGCGGCGGAATTCGCGAAATCGAGTTTATTGCACAGGCTTTGCAACTCGCTTATGGCGGAAAAGACGCTTGGCTTCGCGTTCCACATACGTTAATGAGCCTTTCCAGACTCGCTGATCGGAAATTAATTTCTGAACTTGAACTCACACATTTATTTGAAGCCTACGACTTTTTGCGAAAACTCGAACATCGCTTACAAATGAAAAATGGCTTGCAAACTCATCTTGTTTCAAACGATTTAGAAAAACGGTTGCTTGTTGCTAAATATATGTTGTTCAACGATTTGGGTAGTTTTAATGAACAGCTTTCATATCATACAAATAATGTTTCTAATGTTTTTTCGCGTGTTTTTTCAGAATCTAAAACTAAGAATCTAACTTTTGAAACTCAAGTTTCTGATTTAAGTGATGTAGCTTTAAACACTTCGCAAACTGCAATTTTGAACTCAATTCAAAAATCAGATTTAGAAGTTGACGATGAAAAAACTGACACACTCGAAATATTGAGCAACATTTCGCCTTATTTTTCGGAAATGATTGCCGCAAACCCAAATTTAATTGAAAGTCTTCCGAATCGCCTCGAAAACTTTGTCGAAGTTTCTTATTTAGAAAAATTTTCAGAAGCAATCAACAACGAAAATACGTTTACACAAGAATTATCAATTTTAAGAAAAACTTGGTCACGATTTTTATTGCAGATTGTATTTTTTGATATTTTTGGCAAATTCACTCGTAGCGAAGCAAAAAGATTACAAACCAAATTAGCCGAAGCAAGTATTGAAACCGCAATTTTAATTACAAAACGCGAGATGAAAAGACGCTTTCAAACGAAACTCGAAAACTTTTCATTTGCAGTTCTAGGATTAGGAAAACTTGGCGGAAAAGGTATGGATTACGGCTCTGATTTAGACTTAATTTTAGTTTACGATGACGATAAACCTACTCCACTCAGCAACTTAACACATATAGAATTTTATTCGAAAGTTGTTGAAATTTTCGTCACAACTCTTTCGAGTATCACACGCGACGGACATCTTTACAGAGTTGATTTACGGCTCAGACCTGACGGCAAAAATGGAATGTTGATTTCATCTAAATCGTCTTTTTTGAGTTACTTACAAAACCGTTCGGCAATTTGGGAACTGCTGGCTTATGTCAAACTTCGAGCGATTTCCGGAGATTTAGAACTTGCTAACTTTGTCGAAAAAAATGCTCGCGAAGTAATTCATACTGTCGCTAAAAAACTTAATATCGATGAACTAAAAACGGAAACGCGGCGAATTCGCAAAAAACTTGAACAAAAACAAACGGCGAAAATTGATATAAAATTTGGCGAAGGCGGAATGCTTGATGTTTATTTTGCGATGCGGTTTTTGCAACTAAAAGATAATATTCCTGATGATTCGGTCAATCGTTCGACGCTTTTTATGCTCAAAAAATTGTTTGACTTTGGAAGTTTGAGTAATAAAAGTTTTTTTGAATTTAAAGAAGGTTATGAATTTTTGGCAACTATTGACCACGCTTTGCGACTTACTGTTGGACGGTCAAATTCTCTTTCGAGTGCCAATTTATTGATCATTTCTAAGTTTTTAAAACTTTCTGATGTCAATAATTTGCTCGAAGAATTAACGCATCATCGACTTAACATCAGAAGCACATTTGAAGATATTGTTCATTAAATTAACTCCATGCAAAACTCGCCAAACCAGCCGGAGCGGCAATATCACCAAATTTCAGATTGCTGACCGGAAGAGTTAGCCCGATGTCTTCCGGAAGTAATATTTTCAGAGTTTTTCCGAGAGCTTCATTAGCAATTTCTTTAATTTTCGCAGCATTCAAATTCTCACCAATCGGCAAAATTGTTTCGAGCGAAGATTGATTATCAGCTTCAAAACGATCTCGATAAAACATCAAAAGCCTAAAAATTTCATCATCAATTTCAGCTTTGGTGCAACTAATTGTTCTGACCACATTTGGTTGATTATTTCTGATAAGAATTGCACTCAAGCCATCATTTTGCGAACTGATAAGCAACGAATCAGCCGGAATTCCAGTATCAATAAGCCATTTTGACTCGCTAACTTGTCGCGGCAAAATTAGACCAACATTCCAACCTAAAGACTCAAAAAGAGTTTCATATTCGTCTAAAACTGCAAGTTTCACGGCAGACGCAAAATAACGAGGTTTTCCTTCGCTGTCTGGCGGCAAAGGCTGGAGCGAAAGGCGAATTTCTGAAACACTTGTCCCAAAACTTCGCTCTGATTTCCAATTTAAAACATCAGAAAGCTCTTGTTTAGAATTTGGTTTTGTATCAAGCGTTAAAATTGTTGAACGAGCCGTGTTGTTTGGAAGCGATGCAGACCAGCGTTTTTGTCTCGCCAAACCTGCACTAGAAATAGCTTCGGTCAATGAAACCAGCATTTCATCGTAGTTTAAGATGTTTGTTTCCGAAAAACTTGGTCGCAAAACACTCTCACGAACGGCGATTGTCGCGGCTTGTTTGATACCGAATTTTCGTCTTCCAACTTTGCTTAGCCCAACGGCTGTAACGCTGCCTTGTTCGATTCCGATTGCGGTTTTTGGATAACTTGGATTAATTAATTTGCCAAACATTTTAGTATTCTTGATAAGATGTGCCAGCCGAATCTTCGCCTTCAGCTGCTGATTTAATATTTTTCAAACCTTGTCCGCCGTCTTTGTTGCTCGGATCAGCTTCTAAAATTTCGTTCCAGTTTGTTTCGTTAGTAATTGGGTCGATCGGTTTATCGCGAAGATACTTGTCATCAACTAACTTTTGCAAAGATTCGGGCATTTTACCTTTGTCCGCAGTATATTGGTCAATCAACTTTCTCATTTGAAAAAGATTGTCTTTTAAAACAGTTTCGCGAGCGTGCTGAATTGTGTTTTGATAAGTTGGCAACGCAATAGAAATTAAAATAACCATGATAAACATCACAATCATCAGTTCAAAAAGCGAAAAACCACGC
>JANNVK010000096.1:0-49049 GCA_031414415.1 Acidobacteriota bacterium | reverse complement strand
GAGATAAGTAATTCATAAAACTTTAAAACTGAGTGTGGAAGAAAATTAATCGACATTTTATTGTTTGTCAAACTAAAAAAGCGATTTTCAGGGCTAAATTAAGCGTTTTACTGATGGCAGACGCGAAATAATTGTCCGATTCGTGACAATCGCAACCCGCAAACTTCATCTATCGTCCGATTGTTTTTTGGCAATTGGCTACACAATCAAACCTTTGCCGATAAAGATTGATGAAAGTAAGCAAAAATGGTCGTGTTTTATCGCAAATAAAGATATAGAAAATTTAAATATTTGCGAAAGTATTTACACCGAAAATGGTGAAAGTTGGGCGGACGTATCTTCCTGGTATTGGTCAACGATAAGTGTTGGAAATGCTGATGGCTACTGGGCTTTGACAGTTGCCGAAGCAAACTAAAATTTATGGATAGTTGTTTGGATTATCTACGATTAAACCTTCAAGTTGAGCGGCAGAATTTAAGACATTATCAGCGGAAACGAAAATTATTGGCGATAATCCGTTTGTTTGGCGTAATTTGTTTGATTCAATTGCAGATGCAAGTTGAACGGCATCGTAACCACGAAGTTCGTGCTTATCGGCAATTCGCATTGCATCTTCGGTAAGTTGAAGGGAAAGGTTTATTTTTACAAATCTTTTTCGAAAATATCTCTGAAATCTAAAAATTGCTTTTTGAGCGGAATCAGTCGTAATTCTCAAGCCTTTCCTTCTTCGTGCAATTGCAGAAACTACTTCAACACATGCAATTCTCGCGACAAAAATTGTATTTTTGCCAGAGGGTTTAAACAATCGAATAACCCACTTCGATCCTGTTTCGTTCAAGTAACGTTTTGCCAAAGCACTACTATCGAAAAAATAAGCACTCATTCGCCACGATCCTTAATAATCGTTTCAGAAATTGGCTCACCCTCAATTTCGATTAGCTCAAAATCGTCTTCTTCGTCAGTCATTCCTTCAGGTATTTCGCTGATAAACCCTTCTGCTAAAAGCACTTGCAAGAATTCATCTTCAGACATTTGAGGTTTCGATTTCTTGGTTATTTTAGTTTCTTCAAGAAGCGTTTGCTTGATTTTTCGCCGTTCAACCAAAGGCAATCTGTAAATCTCGTTCAATATTTCGGTTGTCGTCATCATAAATATCACCTCTTGAAATCATTTTACCATATTTCAATATTCATTTAAATTTTGTATTTTCCGAATGAAATTTACAAGTTTTGCTTCATCTTTTTTACCTTTTGTAGCTTCAATTCCGCTGCAAACATCAATTGCGTTGGGCTTTACAAAGTTCAACGCATTTGTCACATTTTTTTCGTTCAATCCTCCCGCCAAATACATTTTTGGAAAAATCTTTTGCACTTTTTTCGCAATTTCCCAATCAAAAGTCTCACCTGTTCCGCCGTGTTCTTTTGGGTTAAAGGCATCAAGCAAAATTGCATCAACCTCATATTTCAGAACATCTTCTGGCACAAATTCTGGTGAAACTCGAAAGGCTTTGATGATTTTGAGCTTAGTTTTGAGTTTGATTTCGCGGCAAAATTCGGGCGATTCTTCACCGTGGAGTTGGATTGCGTTAAGTTTTGCGGTTTTGGCAATTTCGGCGACGTTTTCGGTAGTTTCGTTGACAAAAACGCCGACTTTTAAAACTTTATAGGGAATTTGGTCGATTATTTCTCGGGCTTTTTCGGGCAAAATATATCTCGGGCTTTTCGTGTAAAAATTAAAACCGAGAGCGTCTGCACCGAATTTTACGGAAAGCAAAGCATCTTCGAGATTTGTGATTCCACATATTTTAACTTTCGTCATAAGAATAAGAGAAATTATCCACAGATGCACACAGATGAAGATGATAAATCCAAGACAAAATCATTTTTTGTTTTTTCCGTATCTGGGTTCATCTGTGCTCATCTGTGGTTAAACTTCTTAACGCTTCCGATATATTTCCGCTTCGCATTAGAGTTTCGCCGATTAAAAATCCACGATAGCCGAGTGAACTTAATTCTGCAATTTCTGCCGCAGTTGTGATGCCACTTTCCGCAATCATAAACGCATCTTTCGGGGCAAACTTTATCAACTCACGCGAAACATCGAGCGACACACTAAACGAATGAAGATCTCGATTATTGACACCGATTATTTTTGCGTTTAATGCTTTTGCACGTTCTAGTTCTTCGCGTGTGTGAACTTCAACCAAAACGTCTAATCCAAGTTCGTTATTAGCTAAGTTGTATAAATCTAATAGTTTAGCATTGTCGAGCATCGCGACAATTAGCAAAACTACGTCAGCTCCGGCGGCTTTTGCTTCGTAGATTTGAAACTCATCAAAGACAAAATCTTTCCGCAAAATTGGAATATCAACAACGCTTCTCGCAACTTTCAAATCGTCTAAATGACCGCAAAACTTATCTTCTTCGGTTAAGACTGAAATTGCCGTCACTCCGCCAAGTTCGTATGTTTTTGCGACTTCTGCAACATCAATTTTGTCATTAATTATTCCTTTTGAAGGTGAAGCACGCTTAATTTCGGCGATAATATGAGTTTTTGAAGCATCGCTCAAATGTTTAGACAATAAATGCTTTGAACGCGAAATTTCATAAGAAAACTCCGCAGGCGAAGTTTTTTTTGCTTCCGCGACACGAAGTTTTTTGAGCTCGAAAATTTCATCTAAAAAAGTCATTGAATTAAGTGAAAAACTAAAAACTAAAAGCATTCTTAGATTAGACAATCTCAATTCAAAACTCAAAACTTAAAACTTAAAACTTTAGCGGTTGGTTGTCGTGACTAATCTTTCAAGTTTTGTGCTCGCCGAATGGCTATCGATACTTTGTTCGGCGAGTCGTGCGGCGTGCATCGGTTCGCTTGCTTTTCCGCCGACTAACAATGCGGCTGCGGCGTTGAGAACAACCAAGTTTCTAGCTTCATCGCGACGCTTACCGTTTAAAACTTCAGTAATTATTTTGGCACTTTCAGTTGGTGAATTGGCAGTTAAATGTTCAATTTTTGCTCGTTTGAGACCAAATTCTTCGGGTGAAATGTTAAAGGTTCGTATTTTATTTTTCTCAATTTCAGCAACAAAACTTTCGCCATTAAGAGTAAGTTCGTCTAAGCCATCGAGTCCGTGAACGACCCATGCTTTTTCAATTCCAAGCAACGAAAGTGCTTCTGCCATTGGCTCAACGAGAGATTTGCTCGAAACGCCAACGATTTGTTTTGGTGCGTTTGCCGGATTTGCGAGCGGACCGATGATGTTAAAAACTGTGCGAATTCCGAGATGTTTGCGGACTTTTCCGACGAATCCAAGTGATGAGTGATATTTTTGTGCGAATAAAAAACAAATTCCCGCACCATTGAGGCAAGCTTGTGCAATTTCGGGTTCTGAGGTGATTTTTACTCCGAGTTTTTCTAAGACATCAGCACTTCCGGTCGAACTCGTAACCGAACGATTTCCGTGTTTGGCGACAGAAAGTCCGGCTCCGGCAATGACAAAAGCAGCTGCAGTCGAAACATTAAATGTTTTAACTGAACTCGAACCTGTGCCGACAATGTCTATAAAATTTTTTGAATGAGCTTTGATTTTTGTCGCTTTTTCACGCATTGCGGAAGCCAAACCGGCAATTTCCGCAGCTGTTGCACCTTTTGCTTGAATAATTGAAAGTATTCCGGCGATTTGGACAACGCGAGTTTCAACGTGAATGCTTTCATCAGAAAACGCAAAAAAGAGTTGTTTTGCTTCGTCAAAACTTAAATTTTCACGATTAGAGAGTTTCGCCAAAAATGGAAAAAGTGACGTGTTTTTTGGACTGTCGTTTGGCGGAATATTCTTCGAAATTCTTGTCATAATCGTTAGATTTTATGTGTTGCGGAAAGGGAATGAAGCGAGAGAAGCTATTTTGATTATGTCAGATTTTAAGGAAGTTTTGCAAAAGTTTTTTGCCATCGGTCGTTAAAATCGATTCAGGATGAAACTGAACGCCTTCAATTTTGTAAGTTTTGTGCCGCAAACCCATAATAATTCCCTCGGGCGAAGTCGCAGAAATCTCAAGTTCGGCTGGCAAAGATTCGCGTTCGACAATTAATGAATGATAGCGTGCGGCTTTGAATCTATAAGGAATTTCACGAAAAATTGTTTTCCCGTCGTGACAAATTTCGACTGATTTTCCGTGGACTGGTTCTTTCGCCCGAACAACTTTTCCGCCAAAAACTTGTCCGATAGCTTGATGACCGAGGCAAACGCCTAAAATAGGAAGTTTATCAGCGTATTTTTCTAAAATTGGCAAGGAAACGCCCGCTTCTGTCGGATTTCCCGGTCCGGGCGAGATAAGAATGCGAGTCGGATTTATCTCGCCATCAATCTCACTAAGCGTGACTCCATCGTTTCGTTTAACGATCATTTCACAGCCAAGTTCGCCGAGATATTGGACGAGATTGTATGTAAAAGAGTCGTAATTATCTATTACTAAAAGCATAAAAGTTCAAAGTTTAAGGTTCAAAGTTTAGGGTTTAAAGTTTAATGTTATTTCAGAAGTTCAATTGCGTCAGTTTTTTTGCTTTCTTTTGCATAATCAAGAGCAGATTTTTTAAACTTATCTTTGATGTTTTTATTTGCACCTTTGGCGAGCAAAAGTTTAATAATTTCTTTTCTCACTTCTGGCGACATTCCGTCAGTTGAGGCAATATACATCAATGCCGTAACGCCGGTTGTCTCTTGCTGATCTACTTTTGCATTCTTTTCGAGCAACATTTTTACATTTTCAACATTTGCCGAAGATCCGACACAAGCTGAAATTAAAGGTGATGTTTTTTCGCTGTCAGCAATATTTGGATCAGCGTTTTTTTCGAGTAATTTTTTAACCAAATCGTCTCTCCCGCGAGTCGCTGCTAAATTTAAAATTGTCTGACTTTTTATACTTCCCGAAATTCCGGCAACGTTGACATCTGCACCTTTTTCAAGCAATAAATCGACGATTTCGTCTTTGTTTTTTTGCAATGCAAAGTGAATTGGCGAATTTCCAACGCCGTCAACTTTGTTCATATCTGCTTTTTCAATTAAGGCTTTAACTGTTTTAGTTTCAGCATTTTGGATTGCGTAAATAAGTGCCGTTTGTTTGCTCGAATTTTGCGAATTGGCATCAATTCCGGCATCGTAAAATGATTTCAGCGAAATAATGTCGTCGCCCTTTATTGCACGAAAAAAACTATCAATATCAATGTCATAACCGCGAAGTTTGAGCATACTTTTCGCCATATCGGGCGATTGCGGAGCTTCGGTTTCAGGTTTTTTACAAGCTACAAGGCTCACAAAAATAAGTAAAAATATTGCGAAAACTTTCATCATTTTAAATTCCTTTTTCAGCTAATTCGATAGCTTTTACTAACGCCCGAGCCTTATTTATAGTTTCTTCATACTCTTTTTCAGGAACAGAATCGTGGACAATTCCGGCACCGGCTTGAATTGCGGCAATGCCATCGCGGATTTTTATTGTCCGAATCGCAATGCACGTATCAAGATTATCAGCGTAGTCGATATAGCCGACAGTTCCAGCGTAAACACCACGCGATTCTGGCTCCAATTGTTCGATAATTTGCATCGCTTTGACTTTTGGTGCACCAGAAACTGTTCCCGCCGGAAAGCACGAACTTAACGCATCAAAACGATCATATTTGTCAGCTAATTTTGCACGCAAGCCCGTAACGAGATGCTGAACGTGAGAATATCGCTCAACTTTCATCAGTTCATCAATCTCAACCGAACCAAATTCTGCAACTCTGCCAAGATCGTTTCTACCAAGATCGACGAGCATTACGTGTTCCGAAACTTCTTTAATATCGGTTCGCATATCTTCGCCGAGCATCCAATCTTCTTCTTCATTTACGCCACGCGGACGAGTTCCGGCAATCGGTCGATAATCAAGATTTTTGCCCCGACAACGAACCAACATTTCGGGCGAAGCACCGATTAAAGTTTCTTCGCCAAGCTTCATAAAAAACATATAAGGCGAAGGATTTGTTGTTCGCAAAGCTCGATAAATATTTATTTCCCGAGCTGAAATCTTTCGTGTAAACTTTTGCGAAAGAACAACTTGATAGCAATCGCCATTGAGGATTTTCTCCTGCACGAGTTTAACGTTTTTTTCGAAATTGGCTTGTGTTTGATTCGGCTGAAAAGCAAGATTAGTGTCACAAGAACTTTCGTTTACGAGATTTGGTCGAAACTCAGGATTGTTTAAAAGTTCCTCGATTCTTTCAGTTTCAGCAATTGAATTTTCATAAAGTTCGCGAAGTTTCGTGTCGTCGCCATCAGCTTCGTCAGTAAAAACAATCGATATTATTTCAATTCTTTGCTTCAGACGGTCAAATGCCAAAATTGTGCGAAAAAACATCCAAACAGCATCGTTATGATTAAAATTTTTGTCCTTTTCGAGAATCGGCTCAAACCAGCGAACAGTTTCATAAGCCAAAAAACCGACCGCACCGCCGCACAATGGCGGAAGATTTTCTCGCACTGCGAGTTTGTTTGAATTAAAATGTTGCCGCAAAAAATCGAAAAGTTTGATGTCAGCAATTTCTTCAGATTCGCCAGATTTTTCGCAATAAACCTTACCGTTTTTTGCGGTTACGGTCATAAACGGATTTGCCGCGAGAAAAGAATATCGGGCGAGAAGTTCGCCGCCTTCGATTGATTCAAACAAAAATGCCTTCTCCGCTGAATCTGCGACTCGCAAAAATGCCCCAACCGGCGTGTGCAAATCGGCTAAAACGCTTCGGATAATTGGCACGACGTTGCCGTTTTTTGTCGCTTTTATGAAGTCTTCGTAAGTTTTTGGATTTTGTTCGAGCATTTGTCAATTTATTTCAATACTTGCGTTAATGCTAATTGGAAAAAACCGAATTGTAAATTCTCGTCTAAATTTATTTACTATTTTCTCATTCAGATTTATGATTACGGTAGTTTTTGTCACAAATTTATAGAAATAGCGTTAAAGGAATTATATGAAAACATCATCTGCAAAAGTATTATTTGTCATCTTATTATCAATTGCCTCAATTTTTTCACAAACAGATTCAAAATTAGCCGCAAACACAGCAAAAGAAAATGAAGAGTTCAACGCCAAATTTGTTGAATATATCCGCGAAACCGGACGCGAAGTTGAAACTTTGCGGTCAAGCGGAAATCGTCTGTTATTTACCTCAGAAGTTGCGTCAATTTTGTGGGAATATGACGAAAAAGAAGCTCGCGGCATTTTTCTCGGTGCAATGAATGATGTTCGTCAGCAGTTTTCGCAATTTAGTTCGGAAGTTGCTGCTGAAACTGTTGATGAAGATAATGAACAGCGTGGCGGATTTTTGTTTGGAAGATCAGGCAATCCGAAATTCACACGAATTCAATCTTCAAGACAAAGTTTAGCTTTTTCGCTTGCCGAATTTGATCCGCAAACTGCCTTAGATTTCTTTTTTGAAACACGTTATTTAATCACAAATCAAAAATATGTTACCCAGATGGAAAATTCTGACAAATCTTTCGAAACTCGTCTGATCCAGATGGTTGCTGAGAAAGATCCGGCAAAGGCTCTCGCTTTTGCCAAAAAAACAATCGAAAAAGGTGTAAATTACAGTCATATTGATTTACTTCGACAATTTCATAAAAAAGATTCTGAAAAAGCCAACGAGTTTGCAATTGCAATGCTCGACAAACTTCGTTCAACAAAATCTGATAACGATAGCAATATTGAAATACAAAAATCGTTTTTAGATTTAGCTGTTCAAATTTCGAAAGATATTGCAACGATGAAAACGAACAAAACACCTTTGCTAAGTTCAAGCCAACAAAGAGAAATTGCCGATTTAATTGCGAAGCAATTGCTTAAAGCTGATGAAATAACACGGTTCGATTCATCATTTATTCGGACAATTTTGACAACAATTGAGCAATTTTCTCCAGCAAATGCGAACCAAATTCGTTTGAAATATAAAATTAAAAATCCAAAATCCGGAAACTCGCTTTCTACTTCTGCTCAAAATCGAATAGTCAAAGCTGTAAAAGCTGAAACCTTAAAAAATGAAGCAACTGGAACTGCAATCAGCGTCGAAGAAAAGATAAGTTTGATGTCAAAAATTGGGACACAAAAGCTAACTGATGAAGATAAAGTAAAAATCCGCGAAGAAATAAGACAAACGTTGGCAAAATCCAAACGTCGCGAAGAGAAATTACTTATTTTTGCCGGAATTGTCTCGCAACTTTCGGTTGCGGGCGAAAAAGATTTGGCAAAAGATGTAATTGAAGATTCTGGATTTCGCGAAAATCAAAGTGCCAGAAACTATTTAGAATTTGGCACAAATCTAATGCTGTCATATAGTTACGCTGATTTTGATCCGGCAAAATCGTTTGAAATTATGGAATCTACTATTTTTCAAATCAACGATTATATGGCGAGTGCGTTGAAGATTCTGGAATTTGTTGACGCTAATGACGAACTTTTTTCTGAAGGGGAAATCCAACTTGGCATCGGTCCAGCTGGCAATATTGTCCGCGATTTTTCGACCTCAATTCCGCAAGCTAAAGACTTTATCAAAAAACTCGCAATCTCTGATTTTGAACGAACAAAAGGTTTAGCCGAAAAATTTCAACGCCCAGAAGCCAGATTTCTTGCCCGAATGATAATTTTGCGAAGTTTGGTAAAAGCAAAAGAAGCACAAAAAAATATTGACACACCAACCGAAGATTATGATTCGGCTGTCGATGACGATGATGCTCCAGCACCGCCGCCAGTTTCTGTTCCGCGACCGCGACCAACTCCAAGACCTTAATGTGATTTTTATGAAAAAACGAACATTATTTTCTATTTGTTTGAGCCTCTTATTTTCGGGAAATATTATTTTATTTTCACAACCAAAAGTTGAAAAAAAAGTTGTTATCGAAGTAAAAAAAGACTTATTAGAGCCTGAACTTAAGTTTAAACTGACGCAGTTTTTGGTTGAAACAAATCGAATGTCATTTAATCTTTACTCAAGCGAAAATAGGATTTCACTAATTTTAAAATCGGCAAACCTTTACTGGAAAATTAACGAAACTGAATCTCGTGTGATGTATAAATATGGGATGGAAGAGATTCGCAAAATAGTTTCTCAGTTAGATTTTGAAATGAATCAACTCGAGAAATCATCAGAATATGAATTTTCGCATTTAAGTTTGCGAAACGAAATATGGTTTAAACTCAATAAAATAAACATTTTAACAAAAAGCCTTGCCGAATTTTTGTTAGCCCACGACCCAAAACTCTGCTACGAATTTTTTCAAACATTAACTAATTCAATAACAAATGAGCAAATCCGCAAAAACTTTCAAAATCGTGTTGCGATATTAGAGAACCAGCTTATTTTACAAATTGCCGAACAAAATATTGACCAAGCAATCAAAATTGCTGAAAAGAGATTTAACGAACGTGGTTTCTTTAAAGATGCCGCAGATTTACTCAATTTGGCTTTCACCAAAAAGTATCAAGGTACTGAATCTTTTGCGAAAAAACTGATAAATAGCTTAAAAGGATTTGCGGCACTTAACGACACAAATATTTCAACTGCACAAAATTTGCTGGCTCGCGGTAATGCAATTTTGACGAGTTCGCAAAGAAATCAATCAAAGGCAATGCCACTTTTTACTCAATCTCAAATGCAGGATTTAGCCGAACTTATTGATAGATACAAGTCGCGGACTGATAATTATGCCAATACTTCATTGCAAAGTATTGAGTTAATTAAAAAATTTGCTCCAAGCCGTGCTGAAAGTTTAAACAAAATCATAGAGCGAAATGTTAATTTGCAAAAGCAATCAAAACCAGTAGTTGTTACGCCAAGTGCAACAGATACGGCGTTAAATAACAAACTAAACGCAAGATTTCGTTTTCAGCAAGAATTATCAAATTTGCTCAACCCGATTTTTTCAAAAACTGCTGATTCACTCAAGAAAAATCAGGCTATTCAAGATGCAGAAAGATTGATTTCGGTCGTTACTGACAAACAATTTAAGTTTTCGATGCTGATTTGGCTGGCGAAAATATGCGTTCGTGCCAACGAGAAAAAATTAGCAATAAGCGTTTTGTTAGAGGCAGAAATAATGTTGCCGCAACATCTTAAATCTTCCGTCGATTTCTCTATGGCGTGGATTTTAGCTGATACATTTGGGCTGGCAGATTCAATAAAATCAATCGAAATTGTTGAAAAAGCAATGCTAGATTTAAACGCGGTAATCAATGGTTACGCGGTTTTTACGGAATATATGGGCGGAGAAATTTTGGTCGAAGATGGTGAAATAAAAGTTGAAAGCGGAAATTCGACCAAAACTCTCGGGCTCGAAATTCTCAAAGGTTCACTAATAAAAAAACTCGCGGAAAGAGATTTTGAACGTGTAAGTTTGTTGGCTGATAGAATTGACCGCACCGAATTTCGAATTGAAATTAGACTTTTAATTGCACGTTCGCTTCTTTATCCGCCAATAATTGAACGCGAAATGAGTCTGGAATTTTAATGTGTTTCTTTAAATTGTCACTTTAAATTAGACAGTCTTAGGCGACTATTTTTTCGTCAAAAGAAAGGTAACTGAGATTTTTTTTTGTTTTAATATGATATTTTTAACAAATGTTAGTTCCTCAATATGACCTAAAAGTTGACGAGAGTTTTAAATTGTTCAAGTTTGTAAGTGTTGGAAATAAAGGTAAAATTACAAAAATTGTCGAATTTACAAAAATTTCTGATAATTTTTACAACCTAGGATTTGGCGATTTAGATGAAATTACTGGTGAGGCAAGCGATTTGAAAGTTTCGAACAATGGCGATGTGGAAAATGTTCTGGCAACAGTTGCCGAATGTATTAATATTTTCTTGAAAAATCACTCGGAATCGCTAGTTTATGCAACTGGAAGCACAGATTCAAGAACGAGATTGTATCGAATCGGCATAACTAAATATTTAGATGAAATTTCTAAAAGCTATGAAATTTTTGGTGAGGTTTTAGAAACAAAAGGAACTTTTAAAGAATTTGAAAAAGGTGTAAAATATAATGGTTTCTTAGTGAAACGAAGAGGTTAATCCTATGAAGAAAGAAAAAAAAGTGGTTGTTCGTAAAACTTCGCGTAATACTTCGAAGGTTGAAATTGACCGAACTTTAAATGAATTTCAAGGCAAAATTCTTTTTAAATCTACTCTTGACAAGGCTCAAGAAGCCTTCAAGCACTTGAAATTACCTGAAAAGCAGAGCCAAAATTAATCGCTTTCAAAATAAATAGCAATTGAAAGCGTTTAATATGAATGATTTGCTTTGTTGTCAGAATCTATTATAAATTACATCAAACTTGTTCCCAAAAGCCATTGTCCACCATCGACAACTAGCGTTACGCCGCTGATGTAACTTGCGGCATCTGAGCATAAGAAAACCGCCGAATTTTCGATATCAACAATTCTTCCAAAACGCCGTAAAGGTATTTTATTCACGAGTTTATCTTTTAATTCTGGCATCAATAAACGTTTCATTCCTTCGGTATCTTCAATCGGTCCGGGAGCGATTCCGTTAACGCGAATCCCGTGTCTGCCCCATTCAACCGCGAGATTTCGCGTAATTGCATCAACGCCGGCTTTTGCCGCCGAAACGTGAATTTGCATCGGTGTTCCGAGATAATGGAGCGTCGCGGAAATGTTCAAAATTTGCCCTTTATTTTCTTTTAACTGAGAAAATGCGGCACGACAAACGTTGAAAGTTCCTTTGGTATCGATGTCCAAAACTGTCCCAAAACCATTCGCTGAGAGTTCATCAGCTTTACACAAAAAATTTCCCGCCGCACCGTTGATTACAATATCGATTTTCCCAAAATGTTCGACCGTGGCGGCAATTGCTTTTTCAACCGCTTCATAATCGCGAACGTCTGCCGCAATCGCAAAACACTCGCCGCCTTCTGATTCTATCAGCATTTTCATCGTTTCGAGGTTTTCAATTTTGCGGCTCGTAATCGCAATTTTTGCACCTGATTTCGCCAATGCACGTGCAACTCCGCCAGTGATTCCGGTTCCGCCGCCTGTCACAAACGCAACCTTATTTTGTAAAATATTCTCTGCAAAAAAATTATTCATAATATTTAGATTCTATCATAAATGAGATTTCAGATTCCAGATTTAAGATTTCAAATTATGAGGTGATGATTTAGAATCAGATTTGACACTTATTAAAGTTCATCAGATTGCTTTCGCAATCTTGCGGACAGAGTGTCCACGCTCCAAAATGATTCCAGATTTCAAATGTATGAGGTGATGATTTAGAATCAGAGTTGACACTTATTAAAGTTCTACAAATTGCTTTCGCAATCTTGCGGACAGAGTGTCCACGCTCCAATATGAAATTTATTCTTAATTTAACTTATCGCGAAATTCGCTCGTCTTGGAAGCGTCTGTTGTTCTTTTTTCTCTGTATCAGCATCGGCGTTGGCTCGATTGTCGCGTTGCGTTCGCTGATTCAAAATTTGACAAAAGCAGTTGCGGGCGATGCCAGAAGTTTGCTCACAGCAGACTTTGAACTTAGTAAAACTTCGCTTTTGACAGCCGCGGAACTTACTGCAATTGAACAAGTTATCGGCAAATCAACTGAAATTGAAGCTCGTGGAGAGGTTTTTACAACAAATGCAACGGCTCGGACAAAAGACGATTTTAAGTTTGTCGAATTAAAAGGAGTTGACGAAAATTTTCCATTAGTTGGCAATTTTAATTTATCAAATGGCAAGAAGTTTGATTATTCAGCTTTGCAGAAAAATGGTGCGATTGTTCAGAGCATTTTACTCGAACAACTAAATCTCAAGATCGGCGATAAAATCAGTATTGGCGAAGCGGAATTTGAAATTCGTGACACTTTTGATGAAGAACCTGGTGGTGCAAGTGGTTTTCGACTCGGTTCGAGGATTTTTATCGACAAAAAAGTTTTGGAAACTACCGGTTTAACGCGAATTAGGCGACGAATATTATTTCGAACTGCAAATGACCCAACTGCTTTAGTAACTGAGCTCAGAAATGCTTTAAAAGAATCAAAATCAGTTGTGACGATTCAAAGTTATAAAGAAACGCAGCAAAATATTGGTGAACAATTTACAAAAACTGAAAATTATCTTGCGCTGACAGGTTTGTTAATTTTAGTTTTGGGCGGAATTGGGGTTTGGAATGTCGCAAGAGTTTTTGTCGAACAAAAACGCAAAGCAGTTGCTGTTTTGAAGTGTTTAGGTGCTTCAGCGACAAAAGTTACAATCGTCTATTTGTTGCAAATAATGGTGCTTGGAGCATTTGGGAGTTTGTTTGGTGTTGTGCTTGCTCAACTAACTTTGTGGCTTGTTCAGAGTCGTTTTGGCGATGCTCTGCCTTCGAATATGCTTTACCAAGTCCAATTTTCAAATGCATGGCAAGGAACTTTGCTTGGCGTTATTGTCGCGTTTTTGTTTTCGATGTTGCCGTTGCTTCAAATTCGTAATATTAAACCAAATTTGCTTTTACGAGATGATAACAACGAAAAAGTTCGAGGTTTAGATTGGACGAAAATAATTTTTGCAGTTTTTTGTCTCGGCGGACTTTTAGAAGTTGCCGCGTGGCAAGCGGGCAGTTTGGCAATCGGTGTCGCGTTTCTTGTGAGTTTGGGTTTAACTTCTCTAATTTTATATTTTGCCGCAGTTGTCTTGACTTTTTATTTGCGAAAAATTAAAACTTTTGGCTCATTTTCAGTTTCACAAGCGATAAATTCGCTTTATCGACCTGGAAATCAAACCCGCGTAATTCTTCTCGCCGTTGGACTTGGAGCATTTGTCGTGCTTGCAGTTCAATCTTTGCAGACCAATCTCGTTCGTGAATTCGATTTTTCCCGCAACGAAAAACTTCCGAGTTTATTCGTTGTCGATGTTCAAAAAAGTCAGATTGAGCAATTAAAAACGCTTGCTGAAAAAGCGACAAATGAAAAAATTGACACAATTCCAAATATCAGAGCGAGAATAAGTGCCGTAAATGGCGAGCCTTTCGATTATGAACAACGCGAAGTTCGCCAACAACAAGGTCAAATTGGACGCGAATTTGTGATAACTTATCGCCCAAATTTAGACGATAACGAGTCTGTTATTGAAGGAAAATGGTGGGATAATTCTCTTGCTGAAACGCCGGAAGTGTCTGTTGCGGAAGACATTGCGGATGCATTGAAGATTTCTGTCGGAAGCACAATTACGTTTGATATTTTGGGGCGAAGAATTGAAGCAAATGTTTCAAATATCAGAAAGTTTGACCTCAGAAATACGCGAACGGCGTTTCTTTTTGTTTTTCGTCCGGGAACTTTAGAAAAAGCTCCGCAGACTTTTGCCGTCCCAATTCAGACAAAACTTCCAGCAAAAGAACGCAGTATATTACAAAAAAATTTACTTGAAAATTTTCCGACAATTCAGATATTTGATGTTCAAGATATTCTAACGGCTGTCGGTAAAATATTGAATAACTTTGTTTTAGCGATAAGTTTTGTTGGTAGTTTTGTGATTTTGAGCGGAATATTAATTTTGATTGGCTCTGTCAGTCTGACAAAATCTCAACGAATTTATGAAAATGCAATCTTAAAAACTCTCGGAGCCAAGCGAAAAACCTTACTCGCAATTTTATTTGCCGAATATGGAATTTTAGGACTTTTAGCGGGAATTATCGGTGCATTTTTTGCAACTTTTATGTCGTTTGGGGTAAGCAAGTTTATTTTAGAAATTCAATGGGAATTTGATCTTAGATTGATGATTGCCGGAGTTTTTATCACGGCTTTACTGGTAATATTTTTTGGAACTGTGGCAAGTTTTGATGTTTTGTTTAGAAAGCCATTGCAGACTTTACGCGGACAATGAAATAACGAAAAGTGAAAAGTGAAAAGTGAAAAATTAAAAACGTAAAAGTGAATAGTTGCTGAATGTTTTTTTATAAATCTACAAATCGAAAAGTCTGCGGAAAAAATTCTTGCTTTTCTTTTTTGTCATTTGTCCAAAATGGTCGCGAATCCAACGTTCAGATTGTTCGTAAAAATCAAACTCCTTTTCATCGCGACGAAACGTTGCTGTGTGGCTGTAACGTCTTCCGTTTATTATCTTTGTCGGATGTTTGATGTGCAACATTTCGTGGTGCATAACTGCTTGAACAACAAAGTTTGGGACGCTTTCGCTATCTAAAGTTTGGCTAATAACAATCGTGTTATGAGTTGCGTCGTGATGCCCGAGAATGCGAAAAGTCTTGGTGTTTGACCAAGTTAAAGTTGGTTTTGGAATTGCGTTATCAAAATATATTTCGTTTAGTTCATCAAACATTAAATCTAAATTATAGACTTTACCGACAGCCGAACTGATGATTTTTCGTCCTTTAATTTTCCGATTATTACGAGCAGATTCTTGGATTTCGGCTGATTTAACGTAGTTTTCATAAATTAAACGTGCATTTTTTGGAACACGTTTTCTCAAAAGTTTCGCAGCAAGAATAAAAGCTAAAGATTTTTGCACTTCATCAGGAGCATTTTTGCAAATTTCGCCAATTCTGACAAAAACTTCACCGTTTCGCACACGAATTGTATGATTTATGCCAACATAGTTGTAAAATTCAACGTGAATGCAAGGAATTTCACTTGCAGATTGAAAATTTTTAAAGGCTTCGCGGTAATAGTCTCGAATTTGAATTAAATTAGTCGTCATTTAAAATTGTTAATCTTGTTTAAACATAAGTCTTGACACAACAGTTTCTAAAATGATATTTTTTTAAGTGAGGAAAGCAAAGTCCCAATTTTGCTTTTTTTTGAAAATCGAGAATGTTTGACTGTGATGAAACGAAGGTTTACATGAATTCACACTTTCCCGATACTCGCGGACAAGCAATTTTGTCGGCAATTATCAACGAACACTTAATTACAGGCGAACCTGTCGGTTCAAAGTTGGTGGCTGAAAAATTCCACAATGGTTTGAGTTCGGCAACTATTCGCAACGCAATGAGCGAACTCGAAAGTTTGGGTTTGGTCGAGCAACCACATACTTCGGCGGGAAGAATTCCGACGGACAAAGGCTATCGGTTTTTTGTTGATAACTTGTTAGGTGTATTGAGTTTATCTAATGAAGACTTGAAGCTGATTAACAGCGAACTTGGTTTAAATGAACTTGATCTTTCTGAAACTCCTGACAAAATACTAGAAAAAACCTCGCAAATACTTTCTGCTCTTTCTCAAAATGTAGGCATTGTGGTTTCGCCATCATTGGCACACGACCGTTTGCAACACATTGAATTTGTTAATTTGGCGGATAAAAAAGTTCTTGTGGTTTTGGTTTCAGCACCTAATATTGTTCACAACAAAATAATTAGAGTTGAAACTAGCTTGAGCCAAGAAGAACTCGACAGAACGTCAAGGTATTTAAATATCGAATTTAGTGGAAAAAGTTTGACCGAAATGCGGACGAGCATTCTCAAGTATATGCACGAAGAGAAAGCGTTGTTCGACAAACTATTGCAAACTGCAATGATTCTTTGTTCGCAGAGTATTGAAAGCGATCAAAGAAGTTTTGGCGAAATATTCGTTGATGGAGCTTCAAACATAATTTCAAAACCTGATTTTTCAAGTTTTGAAAGATTGCGAGAATTACTCAAAACAATCGAGGAAAAATCAAAACTCGTTCAAATATTGAATGAATGTATTGGTTTAGATAATTCAACGAAAAGCAATGTTCAAGTGATAATTGGAAGTGAAAATTCTGATGTATCATTGCGTGATTGCACGCTAATTACGGCTCCATATCGAATTGGCAGCGATTCGATTGTCGGAACTTTGAGTGTTTTAGGACCAACACGGCTTGAATATGCTCGAACAATTTCGATTGTCAGTTACCTTGCAAAAATTCTCGAAAATATGATGTCAAATAAAACCCCCGAAAAAAGATAGTCTTTATTAAACAATTTTTAAAATGAACGAAGCAATAGAATCAATACATTTATCAGTTGAAGAAGAGTTTGAAATTGATGGCGTTCCGTCGCTTGACGATTTCATGCGTGAACTGGAAGAACGCGAGAAAATGCTTGAAATTTCTATTCCGAAAGTCAAAAAACACTCCCAAAAGCAAGAAACTGACACTTCACACTCCGACACAAATCAAGAAAATAATTCAAAAACATCACGCCAATCGCATGATTTAATTGAAAGATTTCAATCAAAAATTTCACTTCTCGAAAAAGAGAAAGAAGAATTTCTTTCGACAATGAGAAGAAGACAAGTTGATTTTGAAAGTTTCAAAAATAGAACCGAAAGGGAAAAAAGCGAAACATTTCAAAACTTGGCAAGCAGTTTGGCAAGTAAAATTTTGCCGGTTGTCGATAATATCGACCGTGCATTAAATTCGGCAAATTCTGATAAATCTGAGAATCGCTCAGTAGAATTTACAAATTTTGTCGAAGGAATAGCTCTCGTCAGTCAACAATTATTTAGTGTTTTGACTGAAATGGGAGTTGAAACCATACCAACGGTTGGACAGACATTTGACCCTCATCTCCACGAAGCTGTTGCAACTGAAAAGTCCGTCGAATTTGCTCCAAACACAGTAACTGGCGAACTTCAACGCGGTTATCGAATTGGCAACAAAATAATACGAGCTTCAATGGTAAAAGTAGCTTTCTAAACCCTTAGAAAGTTGGGAACAAGTTAAATACTCAATAAGGATCAAACTATTATGGGAAAAGTAATTGGTATAGATTTAGGAACGACTAACTGTTGTGTTTCGGTTTTAGAAGGCGGAGCAGTTCAGATTATTCCAAATAAAGAAGGCGGAAGAACGATGCCTTCAGTAGTTGGTTTTACTGAAAAAGGTGAACGACTTGTTGGGCAAATTGCTAAACGACAAGCCGTAACAAATCCTGCAAACACTCTATTTGCCGTAAAACGACTGATTGGAAGAAAGTTTGATTCACCCGAAGTTTCAAAAATGCGGGAAACGGTTCCTTTTGAAATTGTCGCTTCAGAAAATGGCGACGCACACATCAAAGTCGGTGAAAAAGTTTTTAGTCCGCCCGAGATTGCTGCAATTATGTTGCAAAGAATTAAGGCTTCGGCTGAAGAATTTTTTGGCGACACAATCACAGAAGCGATTGTTACAGTTCCTGCATATTTCGACGATATGCAGCGACAAGCAACTCGCGATGCCGGAAAAATTGCCGGTTTGAACGTTGAGAGAATTATAAACGAACCAACGGCGGCGGCTTTGGCTTACGGTTTTGGTAAAAATAAATCAGAAAGAATTGTTGTTTACGATTTAGGTGGTGGAACTTTCGACATCACGATTCTCGAAATCAACGATGGAGTTTTTGAAGTTTTATCAACATCCGGCAACACATTTCTTGGCGGTGAAGACTTTGACCAACGCATTATTAATTGGCTTGTTGAAAATTTCAAAATTGAACACGGCGTTGATTTAGGCGAAGACAGACTTGCTTTGCAACGTTTGAAAGAAGCCTCAGAACGTGCAAAATGTGAACTTTCGAGCGTTCGCGAAACAACAATAAATCTTCCGTTTATTGCAGCAGATTCAAGTGGTCCAAAACACATTAATATGGTTTTGACACGCGAACAGTTTGAAAAATTAGTTGAAGATTTAGTCGAACAAACAATTGAACCGTGTCAAAAAGCTCTTTGGGATGCAAAATTGCAACCTGCAGATATTGATAAAGTTGTTTTAGTTGGTGGACAAACTCGCTCGCCGATTATTTCGAAAACCGTGACGGAATTGTTCGGCAAAGAACCTTCAACTGAAATTAATCCGGACGAAGTTGTTTCGATGGGAGCTGCCATTCAAGGCGGAGTTTTAACCGGCGAAGTTAAAGATATTGTTTTGCTTGATGTTTTACCTTTGAGCTTAGGTTTGGAAACTCGCGGCGGATTATTTGTAAAATTAATTAATCGCAATTCAACGATTCCACTCAAAAATAATATGACTTTTACGACGGTTGTTGACAATCAATCGACTGTAGAAATCCATATTCTTCAAGGTGAACGAGAAATTGCCAAAGCAAATCGGAGTCTTGGAAAATTTGAACTCGTCGGCATTCCGCCGAGTCCGCGTGGCGTTCCGCAAATTGATGTTTCTTTTGAAGTTGACGCAAACGGAATTGTAAATGTTTCTGCCAAAGACAAAATGACAGGTCTTGAACAGCAGATGCAAGTTACGCCTTCTTCCGGCTTAGCACCTGATGAAATTGACCAAATCATTATGGAATCTGAAAAAGCAGGCGAATACGATCGAGACGCAAAAGAATTAATTTTGCAACGAAATCGCTTAGAAACGCTGATCAGAAACACTCAAAAAGCAATGCTCCAATTTGGTAAATCTTTGAATAATGAAAAGCAAGACCAAGTAAAAGCGTCATTGAAAGTTGCCGAAGATGCGATAAAAACCAATGATTTAGACGCAATTAGACACGCTTTGGTTGATGTCGAAAAGGCGGCGGCAATCTTGACCGAAGCATTGATGGCAATGCCAAGTTAGTTCGCTTGAACTATCAGGTTTGCCAAAGACAGTAGTTTTATCGCAAAATTAAAAGAGCGTTAGTTTTTTAAAAAAAGCTAACGTTCTTTTTGTTTTGAAGTAATTTATGAGTAAAAGAGATTATTACGAAGTTTTAGGCGTGAACAAATCAGTTGCCGATTCTGATTTAAAAACGGCATATCGCAAGCTGGCGATTAAATATCATCCTGATAAAAATCCGAATGATACTGCCGCTGAAGATAAATTTAAAGAAGCTGCTGAAGCATATTCTGTTTTGAGCGACGCTAACAAACGTGCAAGTTATGACAGATTTGGTCATTCTAGCGGTGCTGGAAGTGCCGGATTTGATGGCGGTGGCGGTTATTCAAACATCGAAGACATTTTCGATATGTTTGGCTTTGGCGATGTTTTTGGCGGTCAGCAAAGAACTCGTCGTTCAACCGGACAGCGAGGTTCTGATTTAAGATACGATCTCGAAATCACACTCGAAGAAGCCGCCACCGGAAAAGCTGCGAAATTAAAAATTCCACGCCTCGAAACTTGTATTGATTGCACCGGAAAAGGTGCCGCAAAGGGAACTTCAGCCGAAACTTGCAAACAATGTCAAGGTAGCGGACAAGTGAGATTTCAACAGGGCTTTTTTGCCGTTGCCCGAACTTGCACGACTTGCCAAGGTTCTGGACAAACCATCAAAACTCCTTGCACAACCTGTCGCGGACAAGGCAGAACGCAAAAAGAAAAACAGTTAGAAATTGCGATTCCGGCTGGCGTTGAAACCGGTTCACGATTGCGTGTCACGGGCGAAGGCGAAGGCGGAACTGGCGGTGGCGGAACGGGCGATTTGTATGTCATAATTCACGTTGCCGAACACGAAAGTTTTGAAAGACAAGGCGGAAATCTTTACACATCAGCCCCAATTTCTTTTGCTCAAGCCGCTCTCGGTTCTGAAATTGATATTAAAACGCTAGATGAAATTGAAAAACTTAAAATTCCAGCTGGAACACAAACCGGAACAGTTTTTAAGATTAAAGATCAAGGAATGCCAATTCTTGGCGGTCGCGGAAATGGTGATTTGTTTGTCGCTGTTACTGTTGTCACGCCAAAAACTCTGACGAAAGAACAAAGAACTGCCTTAGAACAACTTTCCGAAGTAGAAACTCTTGATTTTGAAAGCCAAAGTTTTATGGACAAAGTAAGAAATATTTTTGGCTAAAAAATGAAAAGTGAAAAGTGAAAAAGAAAATAAAACATTTAAAAAGTTTCAAATTCTTTTCTTAACTTTTTACTTTTACCTTTTTACTTTTTACTTTCTAACTATTCTCCATGCAAAACTGCAGGCAAAGTGAGCAAAATAATCTTCAAATCAAGCAAGAGCGACCAATTCTCGATATAAAATAAATCAATTCTCACCATTTCGTCAAAAGTCAGTCGATTTCTTCCAGAAACTTGCCAAAGTCCGGTAATTCCGGGCTTCATATCTAGTCTGCGACGATGCCAAACGTCATAATTTTCAACTTCATAAGGAATTGGCGGACGCACACCGACGACGCTCATATCGCCAATCAAAACATTTAAAAATTGCGGCATTTCATCAAGACTTGTGCGTCTTAAAAATTTACCGATTTTAGTAACTCGCGGATCATTTTTCACTTTTCCAAAGACAGGTTTTTCAACATTTCCGGCATTTGCTTCATTATTTCCCTCAATATTTTTGAGATATGCCTCGCGGTGAACTGCCTCATCAGCATTCGCGTTCATCGTCCGAAATTTATAACAAAGAAAAATTCGTCCGTCCATTCCAACTCGTTCTTGTTTAAACAAAACCGAACCACGAGAGTCAAATTTTATAAAAATAGAAATAATTAACCAAAAAGGTGCGAAAACAAGCATCGCAATTGTGGCGATAATGATGTCGGAAATGCGTTTTAAAAATCGATGTGCTTCGGTCAACGGTTCTTGGAAAAGTGTCACAACCGGAAGAACACCAATTTGTTCAACTTCCGTTTTTTGCGGCATCAAATTAAAGACACTTGGGGCAAATCGAAATCCAACACGCTGATTTCTATCAATCTGTAACATTGCTTCAAAAAGTGTGTCACTCGAAATTTTATCCGAGGTTATTATTACTTCTTGAATCCCAAATTCTCTAATCAAACTTGGCAAATCATCTAAATTTTCTACTTTGCCGATAACTTGATAACCCAATTCAGGACGAGCCGAAAGCTCATTAATCGTGTTCTCTGATTCAGAATTTTGCCCGACAATCAGTGTTGGAATAAGATTAATTCCGCGTCGCCGAACTAGCGTTTGGGCGTAACGCAAAGCAAGATGAAAGGTTGTAAAAACAATTAAACTGATAATAAAATCTGCCAAAAAAACTGTTCGTGAATATGAAAAATCACGAAAAGCAAAACCGCCACGAAAGAGAAATGTCGTAGCAATAATCAAAAG
This sequence comes from Acidobacteriota bacterium, assembly GCA_031414415.1. Lineage (GTDB taxonomy): Bacteria > Acidobacteriota > Blastocatellia > Pyrinomonadales > Pyrinomonadaceae > JANNVK01. Next base: position 27,048 of record JANNVK010000096.1, on the reverse strand, counting down.
CGAACCGACTGAAACAGCTTTGAATATTTTAATTGCCTCTTCGGTGTAAGAAAATGCTCCTTGGAAGTTATAAATTTTTTGAAAAAATAACATCGCAAGCCGAATCGGTAATGCAAAAAATAAAATTCCAGCGTAAGGAACGAAGGCTTTTGACCACGCCCAAGCCGTCGTTGACAAAATTGATTCGCCTTCACGCAAATAAAATGCGAGAAAAAAGCAAAACGCCGTCAAAAAAATATCAACTACAAAAAAAATAACTGTAAAAACCGGCAAAATCCATTCCGGCACACGCCTTGGCTGGCGAATGAAGTCAGATTTATTTTTTGTTATTTCTTTATTCAAAATTCTTCTAAAATAAAATTTACCACTTGCTGACGAACACTTTTAGCATTATTAAAGGTGCTTCGAAGATTTAAACCGTTTTTTTTCACGAGATTAATGTTTTCTATATCTTCAATTGTAGAAACTTTCTGTAACCGATTTTCCTTAAGTAAATATTCATCAATCGCCGCCCAATTTCCGGCAAAAATTGTTGCGGTTGGAACGCCAAGTGCCGCCGCCTCGCGATTCATTGTTCCACCGCCACTAAAAACAAAATCTGCCGCTGCCAGTAAATTTGCTCCATCTAAAACATTTTCAGGAATAATTATGTTTTCTTGCGGATGTTTTTGTCGCAATTCATCACCTTGATATTTTTTTCGCGGAAGCAAAATTATTTTCACATTTTTATCAATCGAAAAATGATCTAAAAGTTTGTCTAATAATTCATTCGCAAAACCTCGATGATATAACGCTTCCGGTGCATGCGGACGCACAATCACCAAAATATTTTGAGGCGAAATATTAAGTAAATTTAATTCATTTTCAAATTTTACATCAGCTGTAAAGTTTGACAAATAAACATCTTCCTTGATTCCGTCAAACTTTTTGGTTTTATTAAAAGCACCAAAATCTTTTAAAAAACTATCAGGAAAGCTCTCGGGAACAATAACACGATTCGCTAATCGAAACGAGATTTGATTTAAAGGATGATGCTCATAATCCATTAAATTTACCGACTTTATTTGTAAAAGGCGACCAACAGCCAACGGTTCGTGAGAATTATGTGACAAAATTAAATCAATTTTCTTTTTGCGTGCCCATTTTAAAAGTTCAAAAAATCTGCTCCCAAACTTTAGACTTTTTTGCAAAATACTTTTTCCGCCGTGAGTCCCAAAAACTTCTATCGGCAAATTTGCATTTTTTGCGAGTTCAACTGTTTGTGCATAATCTCTCGCCGTCCAGCAAATTTCGTGTCCGAGCGAGATTAAATCGCGAGAAATCGCGAGAAAAAATGGCACGTGTGGCGAATTTCCTAGGTCAATCCAGATTCGCATAAAAAGTGAAATATTGTTTAGTTTCTCGCTTTTTTTTCTAACAGTTTTGAAAGTGCAAATGCCGTCCAAGCATTTGACCAACGAATGAAAGATGTTTTTATCGTCGAAAAATTTCTTTTTTGATAATAGAAAAAACCACTTTTATCACGCAGGTTTTCAATTGTCCAATTTGCAACTTTTTCAGCCAAAGGCAAACATCTTTCGTCAAAATCGCTCAATTCGCAAAGCCCGACAATCGCCGCTGAAGCCGAATGAATATCAACTGGAAACTTTTTGTTATTGTAATATTTGGGCGTTCCATCGCTTAAAAAAAAGTTTTCAATCCAAAAATTTAAACCTTTTTTGATAACATTTTGACATTCAAAATTTGGAATAATGTTTTGTAAACGAAAGAGCGAAAGTAAAATATAAGCTGTGTGAAAATTGTCAATCCAGGCGTGTCGTTGAAGTGAACCATACGCCCAAGCACCATTTTCTTTTTGCCGTTTAATCACATATATAGCTGATTTTTCAGCCAATTTCAAATAATTTTCGTTATTTGAAATAATACCAACTCGAGCCAAGCATTCACCTGCAAGCAACGAAGCATTAAAAATTACACTTTTATCGAGCGGCGTGTAGCTGAAACTTATTTCTTCGTCAGTTTCGCCGATACGATTTAAATCTTGTGTGATAAATTCACATATTTCTTTCGCCGATTCGAGATATTTAGAATCGCCAAAAAGTTCGTAACCTTCTATGAACGCTTGAGATGCAAAAGCAGTCGGGACAATTGTCGGCGTTCCTTGAGGAGCAAAAAACGCACGAGATTGCCAATCAAAATTGTATCCAAAAGCTGTTCGATTTTGGATTCTGGATTTTGGATTTTGGATTTTAATTTCTAATTCAAGCAAACTTTTTAATAAACTTTTAGAATTTTCGGCGTGAATATTTTCGTTTGTAGCACGAAAGCGAGAAAGTTCTGCAAGTGCAAAAAGTGCAATTCCTTTTGGATTTACACCTTTTTCAATTTTCAATAACGGTCGAATATTTACTGGCGAACGCTTCACAATTTGAAGAAAAGCTAGTCTGGTTAAGGTAAAATTCTTAATAGGTAAAGATTGAAAAATTCGACTATTTAAGCCGTCGAAAGGATCGAAACCAGCAAAACTTTCCGACTCGCAATAAACGAATAGTTCTTCATAAATTTTTTCTAGTTGGGTATAATTTATCAAAACAAAATAATTATTAAATCCAAAAAAGTTAAGAAAGTTTCGCTTTCACGGTATCGCTGACAATTTTTCCGTCAACAGTTTTTCCGCTCAATTTTGCGGTCGTGGCTTTCATTACCAAACCCATTTCTTTCATTGAAGTTGCTCCAACTTCAGCAATTGCCTCAGTTACAGCTGTTTCAATTTCATCAATAGTTGCTGATTGTGGTAAATAAATATCAATAAAAGCAAGTTCAGATTGTTCTTTTTCCGCTAGATCCATTCGCCCAGCGTTAGTATATTGTTCGATTGAATCGCGACGCTGTTTTACAATACTTTGCAAAGTTTTCATCACTTCATCGTCAGTCAATTCGTCGCCTTTGTCGATTTTTTTGTTCATCAAAGTCGCTTTCACCATTCGCAAAGTGCTTAATCGATTCGCATCTTTTGCACGCATCGCATCTGTAATATCGCTTATAATTTTGTCTTTCAAACTCATAACATTTACCAATTCCTCGTAATCATTTATCATTTTTACAATATTAAATGTTAGACGATAAATCACCAAAGACAAAACTTCGCTGGCAATTTGGACTCGTTGCGGGAATCTTTTTGCTCGTTTTTGCACTTTATCCGCAACTCAAACTGCTTTATTTGCAAGGAAATAACTGGCAAGGCTCATACGCATTCAACGATCTTGATGAAGTCGCGTATTCAGCATATTTGCGAGCACTAATTGATGGTCGCCCACGAAAAAATGATCCTTACACTCGTCGTGATGATTCAGCTGAGACTCCACAGGAAGAATCGCTTTTCTCGATTCAATTTGCAACTCCTTATACTGTCGCACTTCCAGCAAGAATTTTCGGAGTTTCGGCATCTACTGCGATGATTATTGCTGGCGGTTTAGCGGCTTTTTTTGCGGCTTTAGCCTGTTTCTGGCTCATCGGGCGATTGACGGACGATTCGTTGCTTGCGATGGCAGGAGCGTTGTCCGTATTGGCGTTCGGGGCTTTAGCGGCTGGAGAAGGAGCGATTGGCGAGATTTTAGGGGATGGCGTAGCGTATCCGTATTTTCCTTTTTTGCGAAGATATATTCCAGCTGTTCCGTTTCCGTTATTTTTTACTTTGATGGCTTCAGTTTGGTCACTTGTAAATTCTATCGAAAAGAAAAAAAGAATTTTTTGGTGCGTAATAGCCTCATTTAGTTTTTCTTATCTAGTTTTTTCGTATTTTTATCTGTGGACAACAGCTGCGGCGTGGCTTATTTGTGTTGCAATTTTATGGCTAATTATTCGTCCAAGTGGCTGGTTAAATGACGCAAAAGCCTATGTTTTATTAGCGATAGCTTGTTTTATTCCACTAGCGTTTTATGCGTTTATGCTCTCAAATCGTTCGCATACAATGGACGACGTTCAATTGTTGGTCTTCACTCGTGAATTAGATTTATTCCGTGTTCCGGAATTAATTAGTTACACAGTTTTGGCAATGTTGACACTTGGAATTGTTTTTAAGTTATTGAAACTAAAAGATAAATCGACGATTTTTGTGCTAAGTTTCGCACTTGTCCCGATTGTAGTTTTTAATCAACAAATAATTACAGGACGCACACTTCAACCAATTCATTATGAAGTTTTTATCGGAAATTATGTCGCAGTTTTAGCACTCTTTTCTGTCTTAGCAATCCTTTGGAAAAGTGTTAAAGAATCAGCAATTTACCGCCCAATTATTATCGCAACCACAGTATTTGCAGTGAGTTGGGGTTTTATTGAATGTCATTACACAGTTCGCGTCTCTGATGATGCAAACATTGTCAGAGATGGCGGAATGTTACTCGCCAAACGACTCGAAACACTTGATAAAAATGGAGTTATATTGCCACTTAGTATGATTCAAGGAGACGATTCGCCGACAATTTCGCCACAACCCGTTTTGTGGGCAAGGCATCAACATGTTTTTGCAGGTGTTACTTGGCAAGAAAACAAAGAGCGATATTATCAATTACTTTACTACCAAGGATTAGACGAAAAATGGCTCGAAAATAGAATGAAAAATGAAGGCGACTTTGTTTCAATAATCGCTTTGTTTGGATGGGGAAGGCATACTGACCGTTTAAATTCAGGGTATAAGCCGCTGACTTTTAGAGAAATTGAAGAAGAATGCCGATTATACGGCGAATATCGAAAGAATTTTTCACAAAAAAACGCACAAAATCCAAAGATTTCTTTTGTTGTAGTTCCAACAGATTGGATAAACAGTGTCGATTTTTCTAATATTGATTTTTGGTATAACCGAAATGAAGCCGAAGTATATGGCGAATACTCACTTTTTAGGCTTGAGCCAAAAAAATAGACCGTTGTTTTGACGGTCTATTTAAACTATTTACAAATTATTATTTCGAATAAAACTAAGCCGCAAGAAGATCATTGGATGTTTCGGCAAAAACTCTTCTTCCGTTTAAAGCATCATCGATTATTTCTCTAACCGCTGAGGCATCTGGGTTTACATCCATTCTGGCACAAGCCCTCAAATGTCTGATAATTCCTTCAGATGCTATTTCTAACGTGACACCGTTCAATTTTGAAAAACGACGTGCTTGAATATGGTCGATTTGCAAGATTCGATCTTGCAAAGTAATTGGTTTTGCTGCTGCTGACACTATTTATCTCCTTTAGAACCAAATTAAGGTAAATCTCAAAGTATTAAAAAACTCAAGTTAAAACTAAACAACGAAAAGCAAAAACTTTCCAGCTTTAAATGTTCTTGACTGTCTAAAAATCAGCAATCTTAACAAGAGAATTCCAATCAATAATCTATCGTAACAATTTTTTTACATTTTGTCAGCATTTATTTTTAAACAAAAAAATCGGCATTATAATGCCGATTTAATTTAATTCATTTTGATTGTTAATTACTAACCAATCGCGTCTTTCATTCCCTTTCCAACTCTAAATTTCACAGTTGTTTTTGCAGGAATTTTAATTACTGCACCAGTTGCAGGATTTCGTCCGTCACGAGCAGCTCTGGTAGCTTTAACAAGTTTTCCAAAACCTGGCAATGTAAATTCTCCATTTGTTACAACTTCACTAGTTGCGAGAGTTGATAATGCGTCAAAAAGTGATTTAACATCAGTTTTCTTTAAACCAGTTTTGTCTGCCAAACTAGCTACAATTTCAGTTTGCGTCATACGCGCCATATATAAGTTTACCTCCAAAGGATATTCTGAGAAAAGTCTTAAAACAATTAAATAAGATTTGTTTGAATTTTGCAAATCTAATTGTTATCAATGCAAAAGAATGATCGGGGTGGCAGGATTCGAACCTGCGACCTCCTGTTCCCAAAACAGGCGCGCTAGCCAGGCTACGCTACACCCCGAAAATGTTTATTTATCAAAACAAACAATACTCAAAGAACTAATTTATAGATGAAAAGGATTAAGGTCAAGTAATATAACTAAGATATTTCATAATTTTACAAATTGCTACATTTCGATGGCTTATTTCTTCCTTTATCTTGACATCTAAAACCCCGAAACTGTGCTTAAATCCATCTGGAATATAAACTGAATCATAACCAAACCCATTAAGACCCGTGGGTTTAAAATCAATTTTCCCATAACTTATTCCTTCAGCCGTAAATTTAATCTCTCCCAAATGGTTTGATATTGCAAGAACACATACAAATTTTGCGTTTCTATTAGTAATATTTTTCATCTCTTCAAGTAATTTATTTCTATTTTCTGCGTCTGTCGCATTAACACCAGCATAACGAGCTGAAAAAATTCCAGGGGCATTTCCTAAAGCCTCAACTTCTAAACCGGAATCGTCTGCTATTGCCCAACATTCAGCTTGTTTGGCGTATTGGCTTGCTTTTAAACACGCATTCTCAATAAATGAATTACCGGTTTCTTCTACATCAATTACGTCAAAATCATCTAAAGTTTGGAGATTTACATTAATATCCATCAACAAACTTTTAATTTCTATGATTTTCCCTTTATTTCTTGTTGCAAGTAAAATATTCATATTGCAAAACAGTGTTATGCTAAGTTAAAATATATTTGCGGATTTAATATCCTTCCAATTCTCAAAACACAGGACAGTATTTTGAACATCAACGAACTTTCTAACAACAGTTTTAACGCATCAAATGATGTTGTGTCTAATTCTGAGCAGCATATTGTTGAACCAAGTAAACTAATTTCCATAGCCGAAAATATCCAACTTGGCACGTGGTTGCTTGGTTTGGTGAGCTACGTTAATACACAAAATCATGCATTTCTCGATGGAAATCGCGAAAAGGCTTCAGTTCGCGATTGGTCGAATGATATTAAAATAATTCACTCAACATTATTAACCTGCGGAATGTTAACTTCAAAATTATCTTTTGAAACAGATATGCTTTTAGGAAATAAAAGTGATTTTCAATTGTTAATAGATTCAGAATACACAAAAAGTGAATTGAATCAGCTTTCGTCACTTTTACAAAATTTTACGGTTTTAACTGAAATGCTTTTGAGATCCAAAAAAATTGAGTTTTATGAATGGACTGCATTTTGTAACATATTTTCAAATGCACTTACACAATCAGAAACCTTTGAAAAAATTATATTTAAACTTAATCAACACAACGAAAATAATCTTCCGAAAACTTTTTTAAACTCTTTTGACAAACAAAATATTCCTATCCATATTCTTGCTGATTTACAAATTGTTGTTCCTTATTTTGCTAGAATTTTAGGCTGCCTCAACTTTATTGAAAAGCAACTTGAGGTTGATAAACCGCTTAAGCCAACGCTCGTTCTTTTTACGATAATCTTTGATTATGCTAAAGAAATGATTGATTTTTTGAAAAATAGATTAATACGATTTAACGACCAACAAATTCAAATGTCAGATATTTTGGATTGCACGGTTTTTGCAACTTCAATTGAAATTCGCAAGGTTTTTCAAAATGAATTGAGCGAAGTTTCTTCTATTCGTCAGGCACCAATTCTTCGCTCGCGGATTGATGCGGCTTATGGTCTTTTGCGAGATTGTTTTCAGCAAAATTTTCTTCTTTTTGCCCAATCGATTGAGCCCCAAATTAGTGTTCACGAATTGTTTCCAAACATTAAAACTAAGCTCGAGCAGTCAATATCTCTTCGTGCGGATTTGTGGAGTGTTCTCAAAGATGTTCAAAATGTTGAGAAAAATATAGAAAACTTTCCGTTAAGCTCACTTCTATCAAAACTTAATGATTTTGCTGCCGGTAGTATGAAATTTTTGATGTATAAAGACACTGAAACTGTTGAAAGATTTATTGAAGAGCTGTTTAGAACCCAAAATGAAAGTGATTTAATAGCTCTTTTACATCGTTTTGGTGCTTATATCGAAACGCTTTTTGGACAAGTAAATATGCGGACAATTCTTTCAGATCATCCATTTGAAATGTAGTCTATTCTTGTTTTGCCAATTTCAAAAAATCCCCAAATAACCCATATTCGGATTGTCGAAATCGTTCAATTCCAGAAGTATTTACATTTGAATTTGTAGTTGCAAAAACTTTACTGCCAATTTGTGCCGGATCAATTTCAGCAAAATCTCTAATAACAGATTTTGCAAACTCAGTTTCGTCCGTAATTGTTGTAACTGCATACGTTATCTTTTTAATATTATCAATATTCTCGCCAAGTTCAACTTTTGAAACCGTCTCAGCATCTCCTAAAATAGCCACATTTTTAATAATTTTTAAACCAAATTCTTTGTCTTTGATTACGGCAGATTTTAATTTATTTACGTCTTTTACATTCACAACAACAAAACTTTCCTCGCCTTCTGAATCAAGTTGAGCTGTCAAAATATTACCTTCAATTGCTTCAAAAAACTTTTTATTATCACTAATTCCGTAAGATTGAAGCATCGTTTGAGAGAAATTTTCGATTAATTTTCCACTTATTTGATCAGTTTGCGAACCAAGTGTTCGAATCAAGCCTTGAAATGCTAAATCATTCGATTTAAAATTATAAATTGTTGTCGAAAATGGGTTTATAGGCATTGCTTGAAAAGTATTTGATAGATTAACTTTCGAAGTTTCCATCGAATCGGCTAAGTTTTTAGCAACTTCAGGCTTAAGTTTGATTAAAAACTTATCTTCAATTTGAGATACAGATTTGTTAGCCGTCCAAGTTATTTCTTCGATCGATTTATCGACAACATTTGGCAGAATTTTTGCAATCAATGAACGCACAATATCTTGCTCGCTTGTCTGAATTGCAACGCGGATGCTCAAAAAGTTGGCAATTTCATTTACGCCTTTTTTTGACACGAACCCAAAAGCTAGTTTTTTTTGCGACGCAAGTTCAATAAGTGTTTCATTCGTCAAAAGACTTGGTTTTTCACCGTTTTTGACAGCGAGAAAATCATTAATTGAAGATTCATCATTTCCGATAAACGCAAGATTTCCAATAATTGCAGCGATTATTTTACGATTATCGACAGTTGTCCAAGTCAAAAAAGTTACATTGTTTTTTTTTGTCTTTTTTAGTTTTGCGTTAACCAAAAACTTTGAAATTTGATTTTCAATAACTGAAATTGTCGTGGTTTCGTAACTGTTTGTGTCTAATATAACAACAAATTTTGGTTTTACATTTAGCGAAACGTCGCTTTCAGATGTTTCGAAACCAGTGATTGCAACTGCGGCTTGAATACCGGAAAGTGCAGGAATAATTGGCTTTTCTTGTGCAAATGTTTCCCAAGATTGTGAACTTTTAAAAGCCGAAAAAATTTCGCCTAAGTCATTTGTTTCTAAATAAATAAGAGTTTCTTGCGGTGCCAAACTTCTGAGATTTGGACTTTCATTTTTACACGACAAAGTGAAGCAAACTACTGAAACAAATAACAAAGTTTTTAAATAAAGATTAGTTTTTTTCATTACTAATAATTTCACCATCACGAAGTCTAATTTGCCGTTCTGCACGATCGGCTAAGTGTTGATCGTGAGTGACTAAAACCAAGGTTGTTTTGCTTTCGCGGTGCAAATCGGTCATTAAATCGAAAATATGTTCGCCGTTTCTTGAGTCTAAATTTCCAGTCGGCTCATCTGCGAGTAAAATTTTCGGGTTATTTGCAAAAGCTCTCGCAATTGCGATTCTTTGTTGTTCGCCGCCTGAAAGTTGCGAAGGAAAATGATGTCCGCGAGCAGTTAAATCAACGTCTTGAAGCAACTTTTCAGCTCGCAGTTTTGCATCTGAGAATCCTGCTATCTCCAATGGAATCAACACATTTTCTAAAGCCGTGAGACTCGGAATAAGATGAAAAGATTGAAAAACAATTCCGATTTTTTCGCTTCTTATTTGAGCCAGTTTATCTTCACTTAATTTTGTAATTTCATCTTCATCAATAAAAATTTCACCAAAACTTGGCGAGTCAAGCCCTGCAATTAAACCAAGTAAGGTCGATTTTCCGCTTCCGCTGGCACCAGTTATTGCGACAAATTCGCCGTCTGGAATTTCGATTGAAACGTCTTTTAAAATTGTCAAACTTTCACTTCCTGAAGTGACGGTTTTCGTGATGTTTTTAAGTTGAATCATAAAAAATGTGCTGAGTTGTAAAACTCAAACTAAACTGTAAAAATAATCATAACAAGCAAAAGCGTTTGAGAAAACTTTGCATCCATTTTTTGAATTTTTACGAATCACTATTATCAGCTTATGTCTCATTTTAGAATTATTTCAGTTATATTTTTGATATTTCTAGCAGCGATTGTAATTTCTTGCAAAACAGAAGTTAAAAATGAAAAGCCAAAATCGCCACCAAATAAGACACAAGTTGTTTCCAACAAAGCTAAAATTATTGCTTTCGGAGATAGTTTAACTGCTGGCTTTGGCTTGACCGAAAAAGAATCTTATCCGTATCTTTTGCAACAAAAATTGACGGCTAACGGATTTGATTATGAAGTAATTAACGCCGGAGTTTCAGGCGATACGACCGCTGGCGGAATTGAAAGATTAGATTGGTCATTAGAACAAGAAAACGTTCAGATACTTATACTTGAGCTTGGTGGAAATGATCTTTTACGAGGTCTTTCGCCGGCAAAAATGAAAGATAATCTTGAGACAATGATAAAGAAAGCGAAACAAAAAAATGTAAAAATTCTGCTTTGCGGAATGGTTGCACCGCCAACAATGGGCAGTGATTATTCAAAGGATTTCACGTTTGCATTTCCTGATTTAGCGGAAAAATATAAGTTAGATTTTCTACCGTTTATTCTCGAAGATGTGGCTTTAAATCCGAAACTTAATCAAGCTGATGGAATTCATCCAAATGCTGAAGGTTCCAAAATTATGACTGAAAATGTTTACAAATCACTTAAAACATTACTAAAAAAATAGTTTTTAGATTTTATAAAATAAAAAAACAAGGGAAAACATATGAATTTAGAAGGAAAAACAGCACTTATCGTCGGTGCTGGACGCGGAATTGGTCGTGCAACAGCTGAATTATTCTCAAATGCTGAAGCAAATGTCGTAATCACATCGCGAACAGATGCCGAATTAATGGAACTCGAGTATAAACTCAACTCAAAAGGCAACACAAATGTCCTTTCGATTGCCGCAGATGCGAGCATTGAAGCTGACGTAAAATCGTTAGTAGATGAAACAATTGCAAAGTTTGGGTCAATTGATTATTTGATACTTTCCGCTGGAATGGGGATTTTAAAACCTTTTGCCGAACTCACTGCAGAAGATCTTGATACATTGTTAAACGCCAATGTTCGCACCGCATTTAACGTTTTTCAAGCCGTTTTACCTTCAATGGCTGAGCATAAATTTGGTCGGGTTGTGGCAATTCCGGGAATTTTAGGAAAAGCTCCAATGATGCAAGCATCAGCTTATTGTGCGGCGAAATACGCTCTTACGGGAATGGTAAAATGCCTCGCACAAGAATACAAACGACACGGTATCCGCTTTAGTTTGATGCACTTAGGTGGCGTTGACTCAGATTTTTGGGACAATGTAACGATGAAGGTCCAACGCGATAAAATGCTTTCGATTGATGCTGCTGCGAATGCTGTTTTCTTTGCTGCAACGCAAACAGGCGAAGGCGTAATGGCAGAAATTGTCTTGATGCCAGAAAATCATCAGCTGGTCTAGCTTCCGATCAAAGAAATTAGTTCATCTAAGTCTTTTGTCACATTCTCGCCAATATGTATTCGCAATGCACGTCGCTTTCTATCAAGCAAAACTTGAAAATCGCCACGTGCTTGTGCTGCTTTAACTATTCCAAAAGTAAATTTCTGCTCAGGAACTGCAAAATCTATCGCATCATCGCAAGTTATTTGCAAAAAAACGCCATTATTTGCTCCGCCTTTGTAACCTTGTCCGGTTGAATGCAAAAACCTTGGTCCAAAACCTAAACAAGTTGCTACATTGTAATTACTTAAAATTGAATGACGAAGTTCTTGTAACAAATTTTCGTTTTCTGTGTTCATTTCGATGTAACCGAGTAATGCAAAATAGTCATTTTCTTCAATTCGGGAAAAATGTGCGTCGAGATAATTAACTAAAGATTTTTTCTCGATTATTTCGTCTAATTCTGCAACATTTCTTTCATCTGTGAATAATTTAATGCCGCCTTCTTCAAAAAATGGAGTTTCTGCCGGCAAACTTCCGGTTTCTTCGTAAGCATTTGTCAGGTCTTTTGCTTCAATTTTTGCGGCTTCAACATCAGGCTGATTGAATGGATTTATCTCCATAATCGAACCTGCAACCGCAGTCGCAAATTCCCAGCGAAAAAACTCTTGTCCAAGATTCATTGCATCCGCAAGCTCAATTCTGACAACAGGTTGACCATCAGCTTCAAGTTCTTCAATGACATAATTTTCGGGTGCATCTTTTGTTTTGAGATAAACAAAAACGCGGTCATCGCCGTATTCGTCTTGGATTAATTCGCGGTCAACAGGAATTATCGAAACATCGTTTTTTCCGGTTGATTCGGCAATCAACTGCTCCAGCCAAGCACCAACATCCGAAAGATCATCAGATGTAAAAATTGTCAGTTTATCGCGACCAAGTTTGTGTCCAATACCGAGAATTGTTCCCAAAATGACAGCCGGATTTTCATTTGAGACTGGCGATTTAGAAGCGTGAACCATTTCATTCGCACGATTCAGGAAATCTTCGGCATCAATTTGCATTGCGGCTGCCGGAATCATTCCAAAAACACTCAAAACTGAAAATCTGCCGCCAATTTCGGGATTTCCGAAGAAGATTTTGCGAAAGTTATCTCGCTCTGCAACCATCTGCATCTTCGAATTCGGGTCAGTAATCGCAACAAAATGTTTTCCAGCATTTTCACGACCGACAGTTTTCGCGACACGTTCGTAAAAGTATTGTTTGAAACAATTTGGCTCGAGCGTAGAACCTGATTTGCTGGCGACAATAAATAAAGTTTTTGCTAAATCGAGTTTACTTTCGAGCGTTTTAATTTGTGCCGGAACTGTCGAATCGAGAACGTGAAAGTTCTTTGCACCAAATGTTATTGCAAAAACTTCAGGTCCGAGCGATGAACCACCCATTCCGAGTAAAACTATGTCGTCAAACGATTTAACGTCTTCAGCAAAGTCTCGATACTTTTGCAAATCGGCAAGCTCAACGCCGATAACTTCGTGCCAACCAAGCCATTTTGCTTCATCAGAATTAGTCCAAACTGTCGCGTCTTTCGACCATAGACGAGATGTTTTATTATCGGTTTGCCAAGCGGCAAGCTGTGCGTCAACAGCGGTTTGAAATTCTTCAGGAAGCAAATAAGTTTGTGAATTTAACATATAAATAATTTACCAAACATCGAAATAATTGACCACGAGTGAGCGTAAAATTGAAAATCTACCTTCTATTTCAAATACTTTTTTCCTTTCAATTCCTTCGGCAACAAATCGTCTTTCGTGTAGGCATCGTAACCTTTTCCGTAATCCAAATCTTTCATTAATTTAGTCGGAGCATTGCGAATTTCGAGCGGAATCGGTAAATTCCCAAGCCGTTTCACATCGTCCAACGCATCTTTAAGAGCCTGATAAGAACTTCGATCTTTTTTGCAGTTCGCGAGATAGGCAACGCCGTGTGCGAGATTTATTTGGCATTCGGGCAGACCAATTGTTTCAACTGCACGAAAAACCGCATTCGCCACAACCAACGCCGTCGGCTGTGCGAGTCCAATGTCTTCCGAAGCGAAAATAACCATTCGGCGAGCAATAAATTTAGGGTCTTCACCGCCGTAAATCATCCGTGCGAGATAATAAAGTGCAGCATCTGGTTGGCTCGCACGCAAACTTTTGATAAAAGCCGAGATTACGTTGTAATGCTCTTCACCTTTTTTATCGAACCGCAAAAACTTCGTCTGTAGAGTGTTTTTAAGATTCTCGACATTAACTTTTTCATACAATTGTGCGGTATTTGCGAGCATCGTAATCGCTTGTCGGGCATCGCCATTTGCCATCGAAATCAGCCAGTCACGAGATTCTTCATCAAGTTCAAACTCAGTCCGATCAATAATCTCGGACATTTCCACGGCTGATAACTCTTCCAACACAAATACACGAAGTCTCGAAAGCAGAGGCGGAATAATCTCAAAACTCGGATTTTCGGTCGTCGCACCAATCAAAACTAGCTCGCCGCTTTCCACGTATGGAAGTAGGAAATCTTGCTGTGCTTTGTTGAAACGATGAATTTCGTCGAGAAACAAAAGTCGCGGGCGTTCGCTCGGTTCATCGATTATTTTGCGAATATCATTTTTGCCAGCAGTTACCGCCGAAAGCTCGTAAAGGTCTGCGTTAATTGCGTTTGCATAAATTCTCGCGAGGCTTGTTTTCCCAACTCCAGGCGGTCCCCACAATACAAAAGAAAATATGTGACCTTGTTCAATCGCCAGTCGCAACGGTTTCCCAACGCCGACAAGATTCTTTTGTCCAACATATTCTTCGAGCGAAACTGGACGAATTTTATTTGCTAAAGGTTCCATAGTTTCTATTTTTGTAGCCAATCAACCAACATTTCTTCCTGCCGATGTAATTCGTGAACGGGCATTTCGGTCGAATTTTTAACCATCGGAAGTTTAAAAAATAGCGATAATTGCTTTTGAATTCCGAAATTTTCTCTGCGTTTGGCGAGGTCGAGAAGCCGTGCAATTTCTATGACAAGCGGTGCAGCGAGGATTGAATCTTTGCACAAAAAATTTACCTTGAGTTGCATTGATTGCCCCATAAAGCCTTTTAAATCAATATTATCCCAGGCTTCTTTGTTATCCTTTCGCGGTCGATAATAACGAATATCCACGATGTGATCTTCCACTTCGTAGCCCAAAATATCTTCGAGCAGCGAGCTTTTCGTCTTTAATTTTGAATCGAGCGAATCTTTATCGCTCAAAGCGAGACCGTCGCGATTGCCTAAGATATTTGTTGAATACCAACCTTCAACACGCAAAGCACGAGTTTTGAACGCCGATGCCAGAACACTTTTTATCATCGTTTGTCCAGTTTTTCCGTCTTTTCCGGCGATTGGGACTTTATTTAATTCCGCAAAATTTATCAATGCAGGAATGTCAGCCGAAACTGACGGCGTGAAATTGCCGTAAGGAATTTGTTCGGCGATTGCGGCGTAAGCGTAAAGCATTGCCGGCGAAATTAATGTTGAATTTTCGTCTAAGGCTTTTTCAAACGCAGTGAGGGAACTGAAAATTTCATTGCCTTCATCGACGAGTTTTTCGGTTGAGGCAAGATTGATAACGACCGCATCGTCACAATTTTTTTTGAAATCAACTAAATTTTCACGTATTTTTCTAACATTTTCGCGATGCGAATTAGTCAAATTAAACTGATTTTCGCCTTCAATATTTTGTAAAAAATCTTTGTTGCCCACGGCTTGCCAAGGTTTTATCGCCCGCAAATTTTCTTCAACTGCAACGAATTGCTTATGAGTCAAAACTTCGTGTTCTTCCGCCGCAATTGCCAGATTTTCGCCGTGCAAATCCCAACCGCCAAAGACAATATCTTCGTAATTCACTAAATCAGTAGTCAATATGTTCGGCAAATCCGCGAGCGGCAAACCTTCTGTGCCAATCTTATTTTGTTTGATAAGTTCAATGCCTGCAACAATTGTCGTGCCAACTGCTCCACCGATTCCGATTATGGCAATGCCAAGTTTTCCTTTCATACCTATTAATTGATTTTATAACAAAAAAATTTTATCCACGAAGAAACACAAAGAAACACAAAGAATTTTTTTCTTCGTGTTTAGTCGAACTACTTTGTGGACAATTTTTTTATTTAACCGGTTCGAAACAAGTATTCGCAATCGTGATGAAGTTTTTCTTCTCAGTAAAGCCGTAATCCTCATTGTTCCAACGTTTTAGAGAAACAGTTGCACGTTCAAAATCTATTTGCGAAAGCGTTGAATTTTGCGACCGCCAATTTGAACAATTTCTGGTCAGAACTTTCCGAACATAAGAATTTAATCCGAAGAGTTTGGTGAAGCCTGAAGGGTTTAGTGCCTCATTTAAATGATTGGAAATAAATGGTTTGAGTAACATTGAATTCATCCCAAAATCTTCGTTTATCACCCAAATACCGTCTTTTAATTTCAACATTGTCGGACGAATGTTGTCATTTATTTTGAGTTCTCCGGTAAAACCTTGATAAAATTTTAATCCTGCATAATTTGCTGCCAAATCACCGTTTGAGTAAACTCCCGAAATAAATGTTCCGTAAAATCCGCGTTCGGTTTTTTGCCCTGATTTGATAGCTTTTTCGGTAGCTTGAATTGTGTTTGAGCCTTTGTTAATAGCGGTTTTGTAGGTTTTGAAATAGTCATAACCTTGTTGAAAAATATGTGCAATTTTATCTGTTCCAAACTCAGAATTAAACATTTTTATGGTTGAAGCAAGCCCGAAATAGCTTGTCGGAAAACGGACAAAAAGCGAGTCGCCAAAATCTGTTTTATAACGAGATGGTTGCGTCCGAAATTCGTGTTTTTCGAGCCAAGTCCCTGAATTGGTGTAAGGCACAATTCCGCCGCCGAGAACCTTATAAACTTCACGTGCGACCGCATCATCCGACCGCAAATAAATCAACTCTTTACGGTTTTTCTCAACCGAATCGCAATCTTTTCCGCGATTTACGAGACACATTTCACGTTGCAATATCTCAGAATTCACCTTTTCGATTGATTTCAAAACGACTGATTCAACATATTCATTGACCTCAATTCCAATATCCGCCAAAGGTTTTGGCGGCAGATTGTATTGATCAGTTTCAAACGCAAACCCAACAACCGCCTGCATCAAAATGCCGATTAGAATAAATAATTGTGTAATAAATCGTATCTTCATATTTTGAGAATAGAAGTTTTTTTCAGACTTGTGTGGGCTGTTGTGACACTTTTTAAACTGTCACAATCGCAATTTATTATTTTGACATTTTTTTCTCATGAGGAAGAGTTAAAAGAGAAATTTTGTAACGACAACAACTAAAATAATTAATGTTTCGTCTGTTTACCCAATGAAATCTCTTTTCTATTAAAAATTTATTACCGATTATTTCGTTTTATTTCGTTGTTAAGAAGTGTCGAAATGCTCTCAACTAGACAAAACAAGTTCAAGACTGAAACAATAGAAATATGAATTTTCAACCAAATGAAAAAGGTTATTGGGGAGAATTTGGCGGACGATTTGTTCCCGAAACTCTGATGTCGCCGCTTGAAGAATTAACTTCAGCATATTTCGCAATCCGCGATGATGCCGATTTTCAAGCCGAGTTTTTGAATCTGCTGCAAGATTTTTCGGGTCGCCCGACTCCGCTTTTTTATGCAAAAAGATTATCGGAATCACTCGGCGGAGCAAAAATTTATTTCAAACGCGAAGATTTGGGACACACAGGTTCGCACAAAATTAACAATGCGTTGGGACAAGTTTTGCTCGCTCAAAGAATGGGTAAAAAGCGGATAATTGCCGAAACTGGTGCGGGACAACACGGCGTTGCAACTGCCACAGTTTGTGCGTTATTTGGTTTAGAATGTGTGGTTTACATGGGAACGGAAGATATGCGTCGGCAAGAGTTGAATGTTTTCAAAATGCGTTTGCTCGGTGCTGAAGTTCGCGGAGTTGATTCGGGTTCGCGAACTCTAAAAGACGCAATTAACGAAGCCTTGCGAGATTGGGTGACGAATGTTAGTTCGACATATTATCTGCTCGGCTCGGCTCTCGGTCCACATCCATATCCGTTGATGGTCAGAGATTTTCAATCAATAATTGGACGCGAAGCTCGCGAACAAATTTTGGAAAAAGAAGGTCGTTTGCCCGATTTGTTGGTCGCCTGCGTTGGCGGCGGATCGAATTCGATCGGGTTGTTTCATCCGTTTTTGAATGATGAAAATGTGCGGATGATCGGCGTTGAAGCCGGCGGAAAAGGCTCGAATCTCGGTGAACACGCGGCACGCTTTATGAACGGCGGAAAAGTCGGCGTTTTGCAAGGAACAAAAAGCTATCTGCTCCAAGACGAACGCGGAAATATCTCGCTCACACATTCAATTTCGGCAGGTTTAGATTATGCCTCAATCGGACCTGAACACGCGTATCTGCATGATCTCGGACGCGTCGAATACGTTTCCGCGTCAGACGAAGAAGCGTTGGAAGCATTTCAAAAGTTGTCGGAAATTACCGGAATTATTCCCGCGTTGGAAACTTCGCACGGCATTGCCCACGCGATAAAAATTGCACCGTCAATGTCGCCTGACCAAATTATGATCGTCAATGTTTCGGGTCGCGGCGATAAAGACGTAAATCAAGTGCAAGAAATGCTTGGTTAAAGCATCAACCTTTCGGAAATTGTTTGATATATTCCTCAATTTCGGCACGCGGAAAATCAACCGTAGATTTCTTGTCTTCATACATCGAAGGATCAGAATAACGATTATTATCAATCATTTTACCTTCAAAAACTTTTTGGGCTACAATTGCAAGTGCTTTGTAATCAATTATATTAACCGTGCAGACGTTTGAAGAAACGGCAATTCCTTTGATCTTTGCAATCACACTTCCGTCTTTGCAATTAACCTGAATCAGCGTGTCAATTTCCGAAGTTTTAGTCGCAAGTTGTTCATCTGAAACTCCTAAACTTTCCTTTGTCAAAATAATTGCATTCGGCAACGGTGGATGAAGTTTACCGTCTAAATCAAAACCAATTAAACTCTCGTCTTGAGTAATCGTAATTTTTCCTTTGATTTTGGCGTTATCATCAAGTTTAATCGGAAAATTCAAAATTCCAAGTTTTTTTGCAGCTTTACTGCCAAAGTCTTGCGGACTCTCAAGTTGTGGCAAAGTTGAAGCATCATTAGCCGTAATTTCAATTTTTTCAGGCACAAATTGTTCGATGTAATCTGAAATCTGCTCAAGAGGTTGCGGCATAATATAATCGCCGCCGTCATACACCGAAGAAACAGATTTTTCTGCTTTATTGTTAGCAAAAGATTTTTGAGCAAAAATTAGATTGTTTCGGTAATCAATCAGCGAAACTTTGCAATTATTGCCATAACCGATAATATTTCCTTCGTATTTGCCAATCATTTTTCCTTTGGTGCAAGCAACTTGAATTAAACTATCAACTTCTTGCGGAGTTTTTGCAAACATTTCCTGCTTAAAACCATAACCTGGTAATTCGCCAATTTTGGTAAAATCGGTATTAAATCCATACATTGATGCACTATCTTTATCAGATTCAACCATCGCAATTTTGCCTTTTAACTTGGCTTTTGCATCAAGTTTTAACGGCGGTGAAAGTTTCGCAAATTCATCGGCTTTATCTTTCATCGCTGTAAAATCAGTAATTATCGGCGGAGAAATTTTACTGTTTGAATTTGAATTTTTATTAGCAGTTACATCATTTGAACTTTTGTTGCCGATTGCATAAAACCCCAACAAACCGACAATGCTCAACAAAATCAGACCGCCGCAACCAAGCAAACCGAACATTAAACCTTTTGAGCTTTTTTTCTGATTCGATGTAAGTTGTTGATTTACTTGAACATTTGGCTTATTTATCGGCGGAATATTTGCGGGTTGCTTCGGTTGCGGAAACATTTCGCCTAATTTTTGCCAATTTTGCTGTCCTTGTTTAATGCCAAAATCGTTTGGCGAAAGTTGACCGTTGCGAAGCATTTCTAGAACTTTTGCTTCATCGAATGGTCCGTGTTGCTGACCGTTTTTGTTGATAAACATTTTCATAATTTTTTTTTCGGTTTCACGCTTTAGTCTTCCAGATTAAAAACGAATCTAACTGTTTGTATTGCTGTTACTGATTGACCGCCTTTTATCGCAGGAGAAAATTTTATATTCC
Organism: Acidobacteriota bacterium; assembly: GCA_031414415.1. Lineage (GTDB taxonomy): Bacteria > Acidobacteriota > Blastocatellia > Pyrinomonadales > Pyrinomonadaceae > JANNVK01. Next base: position 7,121 of record JANNVK010000096.1, on the reverse strand, counting down.
TCGCGGCAGCAATTGCTTGTTCAGTTAGTCCATTAGGCAAACCTGTCGTAACTGAAATTCTACCAATTGTGCCATTTGAAAGTAGGACAACTTCAAGTGTAACCTCGCCACTAACTTTATTTTTGCGAGCTTCGTCTGTGTAATCCGCTTTAGGCACGCTGATAATTCGCACCGGAGTGTATTTATCAGCCGGCTGGCTTGTAAACAAAATTGCAGAATTTGTGGTTCGTAAATTCGCGTTCCAAATTGTTGCCGAAAAATCTTCAAGTTTCTTTGTGTCACCCGGAAGATATTTCCTAACTCTGAACTGATCTGTAACAAAATAGAACTTGGGATTCAAATCTTGATTAGCGTCAATCTTTTCGTCTCCGATACTGGTTCCAAGACCGCCACCTCCATTTCCGTTCCCAACATTGCGTGGACTCATCTTAAAAGCCAAACGCCCTGACGTTTCAATCGGATTACCAACAATTACTGTTGGCGGAAATTTCGTCGCCAAAGCCGCATCTTCAACTGAGTTCTTAAATACTTGAGACCCGGACGACATTTTAGCTTCTTTCACGCTTCCATCTGCACTTATAACAACATCTACTATTACCGTTTCCTTCAAAGATATACCTTTTGGATAGGTTGGTTCAGCCAAATTTGTCGCTCTTGAATTGATAGGCTCTGACATTTTTTCATTTTCTTTATCGGCTATCTTATCAAATTTTTCTACAATCTTTCGAGAGCATTCGGCGAGTTTTTTGTATGCTTTGATTCTGGCTGCAAAAACAATCGGAAAATCGCTGGTTTTGCTAATAATATTCGAAAATTCTGTGATTGCCCTTTCTGTCAACAAACAATCATTCATGTCCATAAAAAGCACGCCGCGAGCAAAGAAAAGATCCAAACCATTTGGTTGAAGTTCAATTGCTTTATTGACATCTTTCAAGGCATTATCAAAAGTTTTGAGTTTGCGAAATGTCTCAAAACGCATCCTATAGCCTTCATATTGATCCGGTGCGAGGGCAATCGCTTTTGTAAAATCTTCTAAAGCTCGGTCGTATTTATTTTCGTTAAAACGCCATAAACCACGATGATAGTAGTAATTAGCAACATTCGGCGAGTAGAAGATTGCGTTATCGAAGTCATTACGGGCGTCAACATCACGGGTTGATATGGAATATCCTGATTTTATTCGCATTGTAATTCCACGTTGAAAAAAAGCCTCGGCATTTTCGGGTTCTAAATTTAATGCTTGCGTAAAATCTTCAATCGCCAAATCATACTTTTTATTGTGTTGAAAATCCTTACCTCGTTTCAAAAACTCCTCTGCTTTTTGCGGAACGGTCGCTGTAGTTGCCACGTTTTGCGAGAACGCCTCGTGAACGAATAACGCGACGCACAAACATAAAAGACTGAAACTTAAAACGTTGTTTCTGTTGATGTAAATTTGCATGTTTATTTTCTAAGTTTACGAAACCAATGGTTCATTGAAAGTTTATTGGACTTTCAGAAGCGTGGCTTTCATAGGTTACAATGCCCAGCATAATTGATAGTTCCGGATATTTCCGACACATAAAACTGACAAAATTCGCATTCTCCGGTTCGATTTGTTTTTGCCCAACAGCACGGTCGATTGCAGTATATAGTAAATTATTGAGGTGAACCATCGCCCATTTGTTGCCGGAGCCAAATGCGTAAATTCCGACAACTATTGGATCAATATGATGTTTGAAATACGTTTTAGCACCGAATTTTCGTTTTACTAGATCACGTAAATTTTCAAGCCAATCATCTGTGTTTTTGAAAAATATGCCGGTTGGTGGTAACAATTGAAGATTAATATATTCCCCTAGAAATACTTCCCGTAACATTGCTTGAACTAGATAAACGTCGTTGAAGTCATTCCGTCCATCTTTCCCGACGGTTGCGTCAATGTTTAGATATTCTTCTCCACCTGTTGTAAATATACTTGCCATTTTATTTCTCCTTATTATTTTTCCAAAGACTTCGCAGTTTCGCGGTCTTGGTTTGCTAAATCTTTTTGTCCGAGTTTATCGTAGCAATCTGCTCGATATGTGTAAGCCAAAGCGTAATCGGGTTTTAGCTCGATTACTTTGGAATAATCTTTTAAAGCCAACGCCGTTTTGCCGGAGTTGTAATAGATATTTCCGCGTTCAAAATATGCAAGAAAGTATTGCGGATTGAGAACAATCGCACTACTGCAATCAGTAAGTGCGGCGGTTGTGTTTTTAAGTGCATTATTTGCTTGGCAGCGATTGTATGTATTTTCGGCTTTCACATCGTCTTGCGTAGAAAAAGCAATCGCTTTCGTGTAATCGGCGACGGCTAACGCATATTGTTTAGAATCCAAATACGATGCACCACGATAGAAATATGCAGGTTCGTGATCAGGTTTTAGCTTGATTACTTCGCTCGTGATTCTGATTGTCTCAACATAATTTTTGTCTTTATACGCTGTTACCGCTTTTGTCATCATTTCGCTGATTTTTGTAGGCGAAACGGTTGACGCAACTGAGGTTTTCGGCGAGACTTTTGAACTCGGCACAGTTTTTTTTGCGACGCTTGCCGGACAACCTCTAAATGTTCTCGAATGATGCTCCCAATCTTTCCAACCGTATGTTTCCCCGTAAGTTCCGCCACCCGCATATTCTTGACGCAATTCGATCTGATATTGAACACAATAAGGCTGATCATCGGCATTATTTTTCGCCCAAACATAGCCAAACTTCATACGCCTGAGCGGTAGTCCGTATTCATTTTTCACGATATACCAGCTCGGGTTATAAACCCCAACATTAAAAATTGTGAGGTCCGATAGATTTTCTAAGACACCTTTTAGAATTTTTATATCCGCCGGATTCTTAAATTGAAAACTCGCCGGAACCGGAATATATTCACGCATTGGTTTATCGATTGTCTCGGCAAGTTTGTCTAGTGCGGCATTGATTAAGCCATCCGGATCTATTTCGGCTCCAGCATAGTCCTTCAAATATGCAGCTCTCGCTTTCGGTGAAATCACTTTAGGAATAAGGTCTTTGTCGCCATATTGACCATATAATTCTTTGCTTTTCCCACTTATGTAATTTTCAACATCGTCCTGATATTTTTTGATGTCGTCAAGGTAAATACTGAGTCTGATTTGGTTCACGTCTTGAGCGTGAATGATGCTGCCGAAAGTGATGGCAATTATCAAAATTGCCGCGATTGTTAATAGATTTTTTTTCATAATTTTTCTCCTTTTCAGATATTTTTCTTACCAATCTTCCCGATCTATTTAATCGTTGGATTTCGGTTCTTTTTTTTGGCGACAGAGTTAGTCAAAAGTCCTGTGAAAAACATAATGACTCCGATAAAACAAATAACTAAAAATACCGCCAACGCGATTCTGTAAGTCGCTAACTGCTGATAGCCTTGGCTTTTTGGATCTATCGACAACAAGATAATAAAACTTATAAATCCCGAAATGCCCCCAATTATCATTCCGAAGACAATCAACAAAACGCCAAACGTGCTTCCTTTCGGCTTACTGTTTGTTCCCGCAAGTTGCGGAAAAAATTGGGCGATAGATTTCCATTCGGTTTCGCCTTGCCGAATCAACCGGTCATTTTGCGATAATTGACCGCTATGGAGCATTCCAACTACCGCTACTTCTTCAAATGGTCCGAGCTGCTCATTATTTCGATTGATGTAAATTGGCATAATTTTTCTCCTTTTCAGATTTCTTACTTGACCTTAGTTGGAACTTCGATTTTGGGTTCTTTGTCGAAATCGAATGTTATTAAATCTTTTGAATTGTCATCATTTTCTTCGACTGCCACCAGCAGACCATTTGCAGGATTGACAGAAATTGTATGAAAGGCTTCTTTAAAGAAGAAACTAAATTTTAAAGCCTCAATTCCGTTTATTGTTTGTTTGCCCACAAATGTAACCTTTCCAAGTTTTCCGCTTAGATAATCCATATCCTGAAAAAGACGATAGACAAGGCTAAGTTGGTTAAACTGCCAACCTTCGCTTCTCTCAGAATTAGGTTCTTTCGTGAATGTTCCATTTTCCATAATTCTTTTGTCTTTTTCCTCTGCTGCATATACATCAGAACCAATGACAAACCATTCAACGGAAGTATCAGAAGCGGAGTCGGTATAACTGGTTTTATGAATCTTATGGAATTTATCAGGTGCTATGTAAAAATTTTCATCCTCAGTTTTTACCGTGGTTGAACCAGATTCTTTTCTTTCAAATTTGCCGACTGCGTGAAAAAATTTAGCTTCCTTTAACTTCTTCACCGCATTCAAATACGTCTCTCTCGGGTCAGATTTTTCCGACACGAGATTAGATTTCAACATTCCGCACCCAAGCGAAAAAATCGCCAATATCGTTAAAATTAAACTGATTGTTACTAAATTGTTCTTTTTCATAATTTTTCTCCTTTTTTAATAGCTAAGCAGGTCAGCAGAAGTTTTCCGATATTTTGAAATGTCTAAACTGTTGAATTAAAAGATTTTAATTCATCATTCATCATTCACAATTTATCATTACCTGCTTATTGTGTTCTGAATTCAAGATTCAACGGCGTTTTTGCCGGCAAATCGCTCCGCAAGATTGAAAACATATAGTGTCCTTCAGCCTTTTTGAATACTTGTTTTTCGTATTTTTCGTCGATGTTTTCAGCCGTTGCACCTGCCGGAACAGCAATTTGAATCGGTGGCGGTTTGATTCCGCCCGAAGCCGGAAATTCAACCGTTATTTTGTTTGAAATTTGCGTAACTGTTCCAACCGTTGCTTCGATTACCAAAAATCCGCGAACAATATTTGTCGTTCCGGGTTTATAACCGACTTTTTCAAACGAGACTTTGAAAGCATCGTTATGCGGAACGAACGAAACTAAAACGTTGTTTTGATAAATCAGGTTGTAAACTTTATTGCTGTTCGGATTTGCGACAACGTTAAAATCTTCGATGTTGGAAACTTCAAATTTCTTTCCCGGTTTGCTGAATCCGCCGAGATCAAACTTTCCGCCTTGTCCGATTTCCACTTCAAAGGCTATCGCAAATGTTCCGGTAATCGGCGGTGCTCCCCAAGGTTTCATCTTTGTTCCGTCGTCCATTTGGCTGCGATACCAAAATCTTTTCGAGGAATCGCAGAAGATATTGAGATTATATTTTTTGTTATTACCTTCGTTTTCACTCCACCAAATTTGCTCTGCGGGATGAATTTCCGGTTGATAACAATGTCCGATGTCGTAAATCCAAGCTCCGTAAACGGCAATTTGTTTGCCGATTCGCTGTCGGGCAAGAAAATTAAGTGCAGATTTTGCGTTTAATCTCGCGTCGATTTCCGCTTCAACTACCGTAAAAGGTTTAGTGCAAGGATTTGTAAAACTTCCCGTCGGATTGCTTAAACCAAGACTTTTTCCACGCAATTTTATGGCTTGCGGAGTGGAAAGATCGGGCTTGTGACCATCTGAAATAAGATTCATATAATTTGGAGACGGGACAATATCCAAATTAAAATCGTGATCTTCGTATGTTCCTTCAATCTCGGCAATTTGCGGTTGAAATTCGCCGCCGGGAATTATTCCGCTCAAAGTTCGCTTGAAAAATCTGTTTCGATTGTCTCGCGGAGATTTTTGCGGATACCAAAAGTTGATATTATCGGGAATTGCGAAGTTGTTTGAAGCTCTTTCAAATGCTGCCGAACCAATTTCTTCGCCGCCTTTATAATCACTTCCAATCACGCCCATCAAGGTTTCGGCAAGGCTGTAAGATTGTGATTCAATACTTGTCTGTTCGCCGATTGAAGTCAGCGTAAATGCTGCGTCATTTCGTTGTATTACGGTTACAGTCGGGATATTTGAAGGCGTTCCGGGCGAAACTGCGGGACGCGAATTATCCGGCATTGTGCCGTCTGCACGCTGACGTTCCCAATGTCCGGGCATAAATGTCGCAGTTCCGCCCTTCCCGTTGTATCTGCCGCGAACCCAATTAAATCCGGGACGTTCCGCAGAAAAAACAGAGATGTATGAAATCTTGTCATTCAAGTCAAACTTCGAGAGATCTTCGCAATTTTCCATCAAATCGACTGATCTTCCATAACCGCCTTTATCGTCCGCGTTTTCATAAATTACCGCCACAAATCCTTTTGGCACTTCAACCGACGAAGTAAGGTCGTTAAAATCAAACTTGCCCGTAAAGCGAATATTTCCCGGTTTTACAAACAAAAACTCGCCTGAATACTTAGAATCTTTGTAAAGTGTTACATCCGGAAAGTTGTTTTGAGCAAATATATTTGCAGTAAAAACCGCCGCAAAAATGATTAGGTTAGCAAAGCTGAATCGAAAATTATTCATAAATTCCTCCGTAAATTCTGTCTGTATCTAGTTAAGACAATTTCGTAAAAACATTTCAAATTATTTCTTTTCCTATAACTTTTGCGGGAATGTTGGCAAGCAAGTTGAAAACTCCTTGCTGATTTGCAATTGTGTGCGGAATGAGAGCCTTTCCATTGGAAAAGACCAGCCAAATTTGAACGTTTTTCGATGACAAGTATGCTGAACTGCGATGCTTCGCTTTTTCATATTTGATTGAAGCTAAATCCTTCCAAAAATACTTTTTACCGTATAGTGTTTCGATTCCGTCTTGAGTCATTTTTTTGATCACCTTTGAGCGATGATTTCGGATAAAGAAAATCGGACTTACGCATAAGAGCGTGGTGATTAGGAGAAAAACAATCGGATATAGAAAAAGCCCTTCTAACATTCGCTGAATAACGACAACGAAAATGATGAGAAAAAGGAACAAGGATGGAATTGCAATAACAGAGAAGGTTACGGCTCGGGCGAAACCGGAATTGAATTGTAAATTGACATCGAAACCATTGAAAAGATAGTGTTTCGCCCATGTTTCAATCGTTGTAACGTGACTATTTTGCGGCTCATTAAATGTTGGCGGCATAGTCGCGGGTTCGGATTCATCGATGCCTTGAAAAAATGTTTCCAATTTTTGCCAATCGCGGTCGCCTTGCCGTATCGCAAAATCATCCGGTGAAACTTCACCCATCGCTAACATTTCAAAGACTTTATCTTCTTCAAAAGGTCCGAGTTGCTGTCCGTTTTT